>CAMHKD010000084.1:0-2520 GCA_946185645.1 uncultured Bacteroidales bacterium | reverse complement strand
AAAGGTACGAAAAAATCCTCGGATTCCCGGATGATGGGAATGGTGACGGAGAAGGAATCGGCCGATTCCTGAACCAGAATCTCCTTTCCGGCAATGTCCCTGTACTGGTTCCGGATATATTGGAGGCCGATTCCGGTGGAACTCACCGGCGAAAGCTTGGGGATGCGGTTGTTCTGGACCACCATGGCGCCGTCTTCTATCCGGGCGCTCACTACCAGGGGATTGTCGGCCGATATGGCGTTGTGCTTGATGGCATTCTCGATGAGCAGCTGAAGGGTGCCGGGCACCATGTAGCCGTACAGTTCCTCTTCGGAGAACAGGGCCTGGAAGGCCAGTCCTTCGGGGAAGCGGATGCGGATAAGGTCCTGATAGGTGCGGGCAAACTCAATCTCTTCTTTCAGGGGAACCAGGCGCTTTCCTTCCTGCTTGAGGACGTAGCGGTACAGGGAGGCCATTTTCCGGACGTATTCACTGGCTTCTTCCCGGCTTCCGCCCCCCTGGATGATGGAATCCAGCACGTTGAGGCTGTTGAACAGGAAATGGGGATTAATCTGGTTCTTGAGTGTCATGTAGCTGAATTCGGCCTGATGGCGTCGGCTGCGCTGGGTTGACACTTCGCGCTGCATCTGGAGGGCGAAGTTCACCATGAAAATGAGGCAGAGGAGGGTGGTGACCACCAGTACGATGAGGGCTCCGGAGTTTTCTATGAGCAGGTTTCCGGTATAATTGGCCTCGATATACAGGCGGACGCCGAACACCAGGGCGATACTGATGACCAGCCAGGCGGCATTGCGGTACCAGCTTTGCTCCCGTTCGTAGCCGGCGGCGCCGCCCGGAGAGAAACGGTGGGCGAAAAAGTAGAGGGCCCAGCCCAGGACTTCCGTAACCGAGAAGGTGGTGACGGCATGCTGCCAGATGTCGGGCATCCAGTCCAGGGGTATCTGTGCGCCGATATTCCCCAGGATGAAGCCCAGCGTATTCACCAGGATGAGGGAGGTGACGGTAATTTCCACCGTGAGGTTTTCCCGGTAGCAGATGAGGACGGCCATCCCCATGGTGAGAAGGGTGAGGAGCATGCTGTCCGGCATCCCGGACAGCGTGCACAGGATGGTGGTGGCGGCGTGCATGAGCGCGAAGCCATGGATAATCCAGTCTATCGGCCTTATTCTCATAAGAGCAAAGGTAAGGAGTTTTTCCGTTCGTCGCAAAAAAATGTCCGTTCAGCGGGGAAGGGCGGCCGGGATACCTTAAATTATAAATTCATTTTTTACTTTTGCGTCGGCAATAACGCTTAAACTAACAATCGATGTCACAAAAACGTGATTTAACCTTCCGTCAGCTGGTAGATCTCAGCTTTGGCTTTTTCGGGGTGCAGATTGCCTATGCCCTGCAGAGCGCCAACATCAGCCGTATCTTCGCCACCCTGGGCGCAGACCCCCACCAGCTTTCTTTCTTCTGGATTCTTCCCCCGCTGATGGGAATGATTGTCCAGCCCCTGATTGGCAAATACTCGGACCGCACCTGGTGCAAGATGGGACGGCGGAAACCCTACCTGCTGGTGGGCGCCGTCATCGCCGTGCTGGTGATGCTCTTCCTCCCCAACGCCGGAAGCCTGCACTTCAGCACCCGCCTGTTCCTGGGCCTGAACATGGCCATGTGGTTCGGCCTTTTCTCCCTCATCTTCCTGGACACTTCCATTAACATTGCCATGCAGCCCTTCAAGATGATGGTGGGAGACATGGTGAACGAGCGGCAGAAAACCACCGCCTACAGCATCCAGAGCTTCCTTTGCAACGCCGGGTCGCTGGCCGGATACCTGTTCCCCATCTTCTTTACCTGGATTGGTATCGCCAATACGGCACCCAAGGGCGTGGTGCCGGACAGCGTGATTTACAGCTTCTACGTGGGGGCCGCCATCCTCATTCTCTGCGTGCTGTACACCTTCCTGCGCGTGAAGGAAATGCCGCCCAGGGAGTACGCTGAGTTCCACGGAATCACCCCCCCCTCTTCGGATAGCAGCTCTCCCAAGCCCGGCCTTTTCAGGCTCCTTGTGAAGGCCCCGGCCACTTTCTGGACGGTGGGCCTGGTGCAGTTCTTCTCCTGGGCCGCCTTCCTGTATATGTGGACCTACACCAACGGGGCCATTGCAGACAATGTATGGAATACCTTCGACACCGCCTCCGAGGCCTATCAGAGCGCCGGAAACTGGGTGGGCGTGCTGTTCGCCGTTCAGGCCGTGGGCTCCCTGCTGTGGGCCGCGGTGCTGCCTCGCTTCAAAAGCATCAAGCTGGGCTATGTCCTGTCGCTGCTCATCGGCGCGGCGGGCTTCGCTTCCGTGTATTTCATCCATAACCAGTATGTCCTCTTTGTGAGCTACTTCCTTATCGGAGCGGCCTGGGCGGCCATGCTGGCCCTGCCCTTCACCCTCCTTACCAACGCCTTGGAAGGAAGTCCCTACATGGGAAGTTACCTGGGCCTGTTCAACGGTACCATCTGCCTGCCCCAGATTGTGGCGGCGGC
>CAMHKD010000083.1:0-2866 GCA_946185645.1 uncultured Bacteroidales bacterium | reverse complement strand
TCTGGAAGGAGCTGCGGCCACGGAGCTTGATGATGTTGGAACCACCCTGGATGGTATTGTGCTTGATTTCCTCGAAACGCTCTGCGCTCAGGCCCATCTGGGCAAGGGGCTTGCCGTCCACCTTCACCTGGGAGGCGAACACGGCCATGGCTTCACCGTGACCACCGTAGGTGTGGGCGCCGGTGACCTTGCACTGCTGCACGCCGAATTCCTGGGCCAGGGCTTCCTGCAGACGGGTGCTGTCCAGAGCGGCCAGGGAGGTGAGCTGGGAAGGCTTGAGACCGGAGTGGATGAGGGCCGTGAGAGCCGTGACATCGGCCGGGTTGAAGATAACCACCACGAACTTGGCGTCCGGGCAGTACTTCTTGATGTTGTCACCGAACTCGGCGGCAATCTGGCAGTTGCCCTTCAGGAGGTCTTCGCGGGTCATGCCCTCTTTGCGGGGTGCACCACCGGCCGATACAATGTATTTGGCATCCTTGAAGGCCACGGCGGGGTCTATGGTGGCGGTGAGGTTCACGCCGGGAAAAGCGCAGTGGTCCATTTCGGCCAGAACGCCCTTGAGGCCGGGTTCAAAGATATCGTACAGGCAGATGTTGGGGGTGAGGCCCAGCATGCAGGCGGTCTGCACCATGTTGGAACCAATCATGCCGGCAGCGCCTACAATCAAAAGTTTTTCGTCGGTAAGGAATTTCATGATATTTTAATTTTAAGTTATTTCAAGACTGCAAAGATACGAATTTCCGTTGAAAGATTCGTTGGAATTCCCAAAAATGAATTATCTTTGCACTGATATTTTGTAACGAAAAGTATGGAGCCTCCCAGTCCGGTCAAATCCAACTTGTTAACGGGCGTCAGTTCTGACGACCCCTTGTCGCGATTGCTTACCAGATAAAAGGAAACCCGGTGCACCCTGTGCAGCCGGGCGCTCATGCGTTTCGTCCGAAACAACCTTATATGGGACTTTATTTAAAGAAGAAACTGGAAAACGAAGCCACCATCGGCGTGTGGCAAATCACGGAAAGCGAAGAGGAGCTGACAGCCCTCAGCGCCACCCCCACGGACGAGATGGAAGAAATCTCGTTCATCAAGAGCGAATCCCTTCGCAAGCAGCGTCTGGCCGTGCGCGCCCTGCTTAACAGCCTGTTTGATGAAAAGGTGTACCTGAGTCACCATGACAACGGCAAACCTTATCTGGAGAACAATCCGGTGAATATCTCCATCACCCATACGGAAAAGTATGTGGCCGTTATCCTCCACGAGGAGGAAGACTGCGGCATTGACGTGGAGTCCCTGGACCGGGATTTCAGCGCCGTGGAGAAAAAAGCCCTCTCCGAGGACGAGATTGAAGACCTCGAGGACGACAAGAGAAACGAGCAATTGGCCATCTACTGGTGCGCCAAGGAAGCCATCTTCAAGCTCCTGAGCCGATACAACGTGGACTTTGCGGAGCAAATTGAGGTGGAGCGCTTCCGCCCCCGCGGGGAGGGAGAGCTGGAAGCCACTTTCATCGACAAAAACGGAGACGAGGAAGAATTCGACCTCGAATACATGACCTTCGACCGCCACGTGCTGGTGTGGGTGGTGGGCGAATAAGCCCCCCCTGTTGAAAACTTGGCCCGGCAAGTAACACGGAGGTTATATTTTAGAATATTTCTAAATTAAAAATTTTGGCAAGCTGTTGATTGATAAACAATTAACAGCTTTTCTTTTGTTTTGTTGATAACTTTTTCTTGCAAAAGGCTGGGAAAGTTGATTCGTAACAATTATCTTTGTTCCCGAGGGCAAAGCCCCTATGAATTCCAACTAGAACTAGACCCTATGGTAAAAAGCGTACTTAAACGCGACGGTCGCCGCGTTGACTTCAACAATCAGAAGATTGTTGCTGCCATTCTGAAGGCCATGGACGTGACCGACGCCGGTGAAGACATTGTTCTCGCCGCCCAAATAGCCCAGCGTATCTCCGAACTGGACAGGGACGAGATGACGGTGGAAGAAATCCAGGAAGTGGTGGAAAACCACCTCATGAACAGCCCCCGCCAGGAGGTGGCCAAGGAGTATATCCGTTACCGCAACAAGCGTAACATTGCCCGTAAGGCCAAGAGCAACGAGATTTTCGAGACCATCATCCAGGCCCAGGTAAACGACATTACCCGTGAGAACGCCAACATGAACGCGGACACGCCCGCGGGCATGATGATGAAGTTTGCCTCGGAAGCCACCAAGAGCTATGTGGACGAGTGCCTGCTGAGCGACCCCGTGAGGGACGCCGTGGCCGGCAACTACATTCACATCCACGACAAGGACTACTACCCTACCAAGAGCCTGACCTGCATCCAGCACCCCCTGGACAAGATTCTGGAGCACGGGCTCAAGGCCGGGCACGGAGAGTCCAGGCCCGCCAAGCGCATCGAGACCGCTTCCGTTCTGGCCTGCATCTCCATGGAAACCGTCCAGAACGAGATGCACGGCGGACAGGCCATCCCCGCTTTCGACTTCTACCTGGCCCCCTATGTACACAAGACCTTCGAAGAGGAAGTGGACAAGGTGAGCGCCATGATGAATACCGATTACTCCGACCTCAAGACCGCCCATATAGACGACTACCTCAAGCGTGACCTCACCGGCCTGCAGGGCAAGGACCGTGCCTTCCAGCACGCCATCAACCAGACCGTAGGGCGCGTACACCAGGCCATGGAGGCATTCGTACACAACATGAACACCATCCACAGCCGTGGCGGCAACCAGGTTGTGTTCTCCTCCATCAACTACGGAACGGACACATCGGCCGAGGGCCGCTGCATCATCCGTGAAATCCTGAACACCACCTACGAGGGCGTGGGCAACGGCTCCACCGCCATCTTCC
>CAMHKD010000082.1:0-2984 GCA_946185645.1 uncultured Bacteroidales bacterium | reverse complement strand
TACATGGACCAGAGCCAGGCCGTGCGCATCCAGTATTCCTCCAAATACGCCTCCGTGGCCAATGCCTGGAAGAAGTGGCAGGGAGAGGAAAAGGGTCTTCGCAAGAACAAGATAGTTCCTCAGAAGCAGGCATATGAGAAGCGTTTTGCCGAATGGGCCGTGGGCACCCGCTACGAGGGTCTCACGGACCGTCTGGCCCAGTTGTACACCGCCCGGGAGCCCATCTACAGGGCCTACGAGTACTATAACGAGACCGTCCGCACCATAGAGCGGCTCAATATGGCGATGAATCCTGGCTTTAACCGGAAGGATTACTACGAGCCCATTGATTCAGAGATGTTTGTAGCCATGATGGAAGCCTTTGATAAAGCGCTGGACGATAGCTATAAGCCGGCGCTCTTCCTGCAGAAACGCGCGGAATACGGCTCCATGGAGAAGTGGCGGGACGCTGTCTTTGCCGACAGCCTGGAAGCCCGAGAGCTGGCCCAGGCTCTCACCGATTATGTGAACGAGAATCTGGCGCCGCAGGTATCGGCCCTTAACCAGTCCATCGAGAAGTGCTATCACGACTATATGCAGGGTCAGATGGAGTTTGAGCCTGAGAAAGCTTTCTATCCGGACGCCAACCTCACCCTCCGCATCGCCTACGGCTCCGTGGCGGGTTACAGCCCCTCCGACGCCATCTATTATCGGCCTGTGAGCACGCTCAAGGGCATTATTGAGAAAGACAATCCGGACATCTTTGACTACGACATTCCGCAGGTATTAAGGGACATCTATGCTCAGGGCGGGCACGAGGCCCAGCCCGTGTGCTTCCTGGCCACCAACCACACCACCGGCGGCAATTCCGGTTCTCCGGTGCTCAATGCCGAAGGGCAGCTGGTAGGTATTAATTTCGACCGCGTTTGGGAAGGCACCATGAGCGACCTGGCCTTCGACCCGGAAATCTGCCGCAACATTTCCCTGGACATCCGCTTTCTGCTGTTTACGATTAAAGAAATCGGCCATGCCGATTATCTCTTTGACGAGATGCACTTTGCGGATTAATCCCCTTTCTTTCCGGCCCAGATGACGCCGGCGAGGATGGCCGCACAGCCCACTGCGGCCAGAAGGGTCATGCGCTCTCCCAGGAAAACCATGGCCGTGAGGAGGGTGAAAACCGGATTCAGGTACACGTAATTGACGGAGGTCACATTCCCAAGCTTGTCCATAACCAGGTTCCAGGCAATGAAGCAGACCAGAGAGGCAATCAGGCCGAGGAACAACAGGTTGGACCATACTTCCGTCTGGCCCAGGACGGCGGGAGAGAAGGATTCTCTTACCCCGCCCAAGAAAGGCAAAATGGTTAGGAGGCCGTAGAAAAACACCTTCCGGGTGGCAGTTACGGCGCCATAATCGTGCGTCATCTGACCCATGAAAAGGCTGTATACAGCCCAGCAGAGTGCGGCTCCTATGGCTAACAAATCGCCTTCGGCCGACAGTTGCAGCCGCTGCCCGTCAAACACCACCAGCGCCATGCCCGTAAGGGCCAGGACAGTGCCGCCGATGAGCGGCCAGCCCAGGTGGATGTCTTCCAGGCCATCGGCAAATCGGCCCTTCCCTAAACGCTTGAAAATGAGCGTGAAAATGGCGGTAAAAAGCGGCGCGGAGCAAACCAGGAAAGCCACGTTGGTAGCCTGCGTATAGGCAAGGGCCGTATTCTCCGTAAGGAAGTAAAAGGACCCGCCGGTAATGCCCAGCAGCAGGAAAACGCCTTCCTCCTTCCAGCCGTACCAGAGTTTCCGGCTTTGCCCCGTGAGGCCGATGTATGCCCAGATGCCGGCATAGGCCATCACAAACCGGATGAAGAAGATGGCCACCGGATGCATTCCCGCGCCGATGAGCACTTTGGTGCACACGAACGTGACGCCCCACACTGCCACAACGGCCAGTGCCAGCAAGTGATATTTGAGACGGCTTTTACCCATAATCAGGGATCAAAGATACGAATAATTCTTATCTTTGTACTCTATGAGTTTGACAAAGAACAGGGAACAGTTGGCCGGACACCTTGCGGTGGGCGGAGCATACGTAATCTTCGGCCTTAACGTAGTGTGCTGCAAGGACATAGCCAACAGCGCACTGGTGTCCCCCATGGTGCTGTTCACGCTCCGCGCAGCGGGCGCATCGGCCCTGTTCTGGCTGCTTTCGCTCTTCCTTCCCAAAGAGAAGGTGGAGCGGGCCGATTTCCCCCGCATCGCCCTGGCTTCGTTCCTGGGCCTGTTCCTTACACAGGTGTCCTTCCTAATGGGTATTGCCCATACCAGCGCCATCGACGCCGCCATCATGGGCACCCTGGGCCCCATCTTCACCATGATTTTTGCCTTCCTGTTTGCCAAGGAGCCCATCACGGGAAAGAAAGCCGGCGGCGTTTCGCTCAGCTTCGCGGGCATCCTCTTCCTCATTTTCAACTCCGTACATTCCGGCGGCGCCGGGGCCACGGATCCCTGGGGAATTGTCCTGCTCCTCATTAACAGCCTCAGTTTTTCCCTGTACCTGGCCCTGTTCCGTCCGCTTATCGCCAAATACAGCGTAGTCACCTTCATGAAATGGATGTTCCTGTTCTCGCTTGTCCTGGCCCTTCCCCTATCGGCCCGGGGACTGCTGGAAACGGACTTCGGGGCCCTTCCCGCCAAGGTGGGCTGGGAGATTGGCTACCTGGTTTTCTTTGCCACCTTCGTGGCGTATTTCCTCATCCCCTTCGGGCAGAAGCGCATCCGGCCCACACTGGTGAGCATGTATTCCTACATGCAGCCCATCCTGGCCACCGTGGTGAGCATTGTCCTGGGGATGGACTTTATCACCTGGCAGAAGGTCCTGGCCACCGCCCTGGTGGTTGGCGGTGTCCTGCTGGTGAACAAGAGCCGGGCACGGGCATAATAATTAATGCATTATGAGACAAGAACTGATTAATCTGGCCAGCAGTTACCTTGAGGCCGGGAATG
>CAMHKD010000081.1:0-3321 GCA_946185645.1 uncultured Bacteroidales bacterium | reverse complement strand
AGGCCCCAAAAGAGCCCATTTTTTATCAATCAGAAGGAATGAGTTGCAGGAGGGCCCTGCAACCCTCTTCCGGGAAACGGGTTTGGTTGACCAGGTGGAACATATAGGGGACTCTTACCGCATAGAACGAAAGAATCTCCCGGATGTATGCTGCTATGGCCTGCGGGTCTGTCGTTCCCAAATAGGCCGGAAGGAATGCGTCCCAGAATGAAATCAGGGCCCGCTGGGTCAGATGAAGCAGAAAATCGGCGCGTTTGTCACCAAGATTGTGGCAGATGGTCCAGAACCATCCCAGGTCCCACTGCGGGACTCCATGGCAGAACTGGCCGATGTCTATCCACATAGTCCGGCTTCCGTCCGTGATGATATTGCCGATGTGGAAGTCCCCATGCAGGCAGGTATCGGCATCGGGGGCCTTGTCCAGAAAGGCCAGGGCGCGCTGATTGTACTCTTCCGTCACGCAGTCATTATTCTGGTAAAATGCCCTGAGGATGTCTTTGATGGAAGGAATCCGGGATGTGTCCGCGCGGGTGCCGTGAAGGAGTTTCCCGGCCTGGGCAAATGCCAGGGCGATTTCCGCTTCCCGCTGCGGCTCTTCTGAAAGAATCCTTGCAAAGGAACGCTTTCTGGGGATGAATTCGTACTCTGCGCCCATGCGCTGGCCATCTGTGACGAGGCGGATGGGCTCGGGCGTGGGAATTCCCATGTCATAAACCGCCTTGGCTGTGATGAACTCGTCTCTTGCCATATCGGCCTCGAATCCGGGATTATACAGCTTGGCCAGCGAATTGCGGCTTTTGTGTTTGTACGTGACGGCTGTCCCGCCCTCGCCGGAGGGGAGGTAGTCATCAAGATTGATTCTATTATACATTGCCGATTCTTTCATAGACTACAAATATACGAATTTTCGGCGGCGGATATGTAAAAGGAAAATGAAATCTCCGGACGGGCCGGGGATATTGTAGAATCCTTGGATCTCTGGCATTAGTCTGGCAAAAGGGAGGGGAAGGTATCAACCGAAGGGTGTTGAAAACTTCTTTAAAAAAAGCGAAGTTCCATTTGCAAGGTTCGCGGATTCGTCTTAACTTTGCATCCTGTAGTTGGTAGGTATTAATTTCAAACTCTTTCTTATTACATGATCAAGGTAGCCGTCATTATGGGCAGTGCCAGTGACTGGGACGTAATGTCTCCCTGCTGCGCCACCCTGGAGGAATTTGGTATTCCCTACGAGAAAAAAGTGCTCAGCGCCCACCGGAATCCGGGCCCGCTGGCCCAGTATGTGGCTGCCGCGCCGGAGAAGGGCTGTGAAATAATCATTGCCGGCGCCGGAGGAGCCGCCCACCTCCCGGGAGTCATTGCCGCCTATACCACCCTTCCGGTCATCGGCATCCCGGTAAAATCCAAAGCCCTCAACGGGCTGGACTCCCTCCTCTCCATCGTCCAAATGCCTTCGGGCATCCCCGTGGCCACCATGGCCATTGACGGAGCCCGGAATGCCGCCCTCTACGCCGTTTCCATCCTTGCCCTGCACGATGACGCCCTCGCTTCCAAGCTCAAGCAGTTCCGTCAGCAGCAGAGTGACAAGGTCCTTGCAACGGTCCTTTAGTATTATGCCCACCTCCGCGTCTGCGCCGGTGGGCACTTTTTTAGAATAAACAGAAGATAGCAGAATATGAATCGCCGGCTGTTCGTGGAGAAGAAAGACCGTTTCAGAGTGGAAGCGGCCTCCCTCCTGTCAGAATTCAACGAGAACCTGTCGCTGGAGCTCAAGTCCCTCCGGCTCATCAACGTGTACGACCTTTTCGGTTTCTCCGATTCTCTGGTGGAAGCCTGCCGCTATACGGTATTCGGGGAGCGGGTCACAGACACGGTAACGGATTCGCTGGAGCTCTCCGGCAAGAAATACCTGGCGGTGGAATACATCCCGGGGCAGTTCGACCAGCGGGCCTCATCGGCCGTGGACTGTGTCCATCTGATAGATCCGGGCGCACAGGTGGAGATCAAGAGTTCCCGCCTGCTCATCTTCCAGGACAACCTGCCGGAGGAAACCCTTTCCCGCATCGCGCACTATTTCATCAACCCGGTAGAGAGCCGTCCCAAGGACCTGAGCGTGCTGGCCCTTGGAGAAAAGGCCGATGTGAAGCCCCTGGAAGACCTTTCCGGCTTTACCTCCATGAAGGAGGAGGATTTCCCTGCCTTCTGCAGGGAACACGGCCTGGCCATGAATGTCGATGACCTCCGCGAAGTGGTGAAGTACTTCCGGAAAGAGGGCCGGGATCCTTCAGAAACGGAACTCCGCATCCTGGATACCTACTGGAGCGACCATTGCCGCCATACCACCTTCACCTCCCAGATCGAGGAGATTACGGTGGACGAAAGCTTCATGAAGACCCAGCTGGAAAGCTCCCTGGAACTGGCCGGCAGCATGCGGAAGGAGCTGGGACGCGAGCGGAAGCCCTTCTGCCTGATGGAACTGGCCACCCTGGGCGCCCGCTGGCTCCGCCTCAAGGGCAAGCTGGAAGACCTGGAACAGAGTGAAGAGAACAATGCCTGCAGCATCTTCGTGAACGTGGACGTGGACGGAGAAATGCAGAAATGGCTCCTCCAGTTCAAGAACGAGACACACAACCATCCCACGGAAATAGAACCTTTCGGCGGAGCCGCCACCTGTCTGGGCGGCGCCATCCGGGACCCGCTTTCCGGCCGGGCCTATGTGTACCAGGCCATGCGCGTAACCGGCGCCGGTGACATCACCGCCAAAGTGGCCGATACCATCCCCGGCAAGCTGCCCCAGCGGATGATCTCCCGCAAGGCTGCCGGCGGCTATTCCAGCTATGGCAACCAGATCGGCCTGGCAACTACCCACGTACGGGAAATCTATGCCGATGGCTATACCGCCAAGCGCATGGAAATCGGTGCTGTGGTGGGTGCCGTTAAGGCATCGGCCGTACGCCGGGAGACCCCGGCAGCAGGCGATGTGATCCTGCTGCTGGGCGGCCGGACGGGCCGGGACGGCATCGGCGGGGCTACGGGTTCTTCCAAGCAGCACACGGAGGCCTCCCTGGAAACCTGCGGCAGCGAGGTCCAGAAGGGTAACGCCCCCGAAGAGCGTCAGCTCCAGCGGTTGTTCCGCCGCCCGGAAGTGACGCGCCTTATCAAGAAATCCAACGACTTTGGCGCCGGCGGCGTAAGCGTGGCCATCGGCGAACTGGCGGCGGGCCTGGACATCTATCTGGACCGCGTGCCTGTGAAATATGCCGGCCTCAACGCCACGGAACTGGCCATCAGCGAGTCCCAGGAGCGTATGGCCGTGGTGGTGGA
>CAMHKD010000080.1:0-3525 GCA_946185645.1 uncultured Bacteroidales bacterium | reverse complement strand
AGGTCGATGATGCCGTCGAACTTGTCTTCGGCACCGATGGGGAGGCAGATGGGAACGGCCGTGGCACCCAGCTTGGTCTTGATTTCCTCTACACAGGCGAGGAAATCGGCACCCACGCGGTCCATCTTGTTCACATACGCGATCTTAGGCACGCCGTACTTGTCGGCCTGGCGCCATACAGTCTCACTCTGGGGCTGTACGCGACCCACGGCGCAGAAAGTAGCCACGGTACCGTCCAGTACGCGCAGGCTGCGTTCCACCTCCACGGTGAAATCTACGTGGCCGGGAGTGTCAATCAGGTTAATCTGGTAAGTGTCACCGTTGTAGTGCCAGAAGGCGGTGGTAGCAGCAGAAGTGATGGTAATACCGCGCTCCTGCTCCTGGACCATCCAGTCCATAGTGGCAGCACCTTCGTGAACCTCACCAATCTTGTGCGTTTTCCCGGTATAATACAGGATACGTTCCGACGTGGTGGTCTTACCGGCATCGATGTGAGCCATGATGCCGATGTTGCGTGTGAATTTAAGATCTCTCTTAGCCATTTAGCATGCAGATTAGAAACGGAAGTGTGCAAAGGCTTTGTTGGCCTCGGCCATTCTGTGCATGTCTTCTTTGCGCTTGAATGCACCGCCTTCACTGTTGTAAGCAGCAACAATCTCTGCGCAGAGTTTTTCTGCCATCGAGTGACCGGAACGTTTGCGGGCGAACTGAATCAGGTTCTTCATGGCCACGGAAACTTTGCGTTCCGGACGGAGCTCGGTCGGCACCTGGAAGTTGGCGCCACCAATACGACGGGACTTCACCTCAATCTGAGGGGTCACGTTCTCAAGGGCGGTCTTCCAAATATCGAGGGGAGCCTTATCAGAATCTTTCATCTTCTCGCCTACCATGTCAATGGCATCATAAAAGATAGAATACGCGATACTCTTCTTTCCCTGCAGCATAAGATTGTTCACGAAACGGGTAACTTCCACATCGTGAAACTTAGGATCAGGAAGTAGAATCCTCTTTTTAGGCTTCGCTTTTCTCATTTTGAAAAAGAATTAAAGGTGAAAAAATTACTTCTTAGATTTCTTGGGACGTTTTGCGCCATAGAGTGAACGGGACTGGGTACGTCCATCCACGCCGGCGGTATCCAAAGCTCCTCTAAGGATGTGGTAACGAACACCCGGAAGGTCCTTTACACGACCACCGCGGACCAGCACGATGCTGTGTTCCTGGAGGTTGTGGCCTTCGCCCGGGATGTAGGCGTTGACCTCTTTGGCGTTGGAAAGACGAACACGGGCTACCTTACGCATAGCGGAGTTCGGCTTTTTGGGTGTCGTCGTGTAAACACGAAGGCACACGCCACGCTTCTGAGGGCAAGCATCCAACGCACGAGACTTGCTCTTTACCTCGAGCTGCTCGCGTCCTTTACGGACAAGTTGTTGAATTGTAGGCATAAATGTTTGTTAATAAATAAATTATAGTTACAGCCCATTTCACGGCTCTTATGTATCCGCAAAATGGGCTGCAAAGATAAGAAAAATAATTTAATTAACAAAGTTATTCACAGGCAAATCATTGCCGGATGAACCCTTTTTTGTGGGCCGTCCTTGGGTGATTTAGTATATTTTAATGTCCTTGATCTGTTCAAAGCTTTTTCCGGGGCCTCCAACTTCGAACAAATACTTTTCATCCACCAGAAAATCTCCTTTTGCGGGATAATACACGTTGTATACCCTGCTCAACTGGTTATAGAAGAAGGATTCTCTTATGGTTCCAATTCTGTTTCATAACTCAGTTCGCTTAGTCTCCGCAGTATACAAAACAATCTTGTAAGATGAGGGGCCCGCCGCGAAGCGGTGGGAGGGGTCGGAGTGGAGCGAAGCGGAACGGAGTCCTCCCGGAGGGTGTCCCCGTTATTCGTTAAAGCTAATCACTTGGCCGGTGCCTTCGTAGAGGGTGAGGGGAGATTCCAACTCCACGGCGAGGACGGTCATGCGGGGGTCCAGGACGCGGGAGGGGACGGAGATATAGCAGACGCCGGGGGCGGCGCTCCAGTCAATGTCGTTATAGAGTTTCCAGGGCAGTTCCTCGTCCGTTCCCACCACCCGCACTTTCTTGATGCGGGACTTCAGGCCCTTGATTTCGATGGACTCGTTGGGCGCATAGGGGAAATACAGGTAGAGGATGTCTCCGGCCTGGTTCAGGGTGGTGTAGGCCTGTACGTGTCCGGCGGGGATGCCGGCGCGGGTGGGGTACACGGCCTCCGCATGCTTGGAAGTCCATCGGCCCAGTTCTTTGAGCATGTCAATCTGCTCCTGGGGGATGGTTCCGTCGGCCCGGGGGCCGATGTCCAGCAAAAGGTTGCCGCCCAGGGACATGCAGTCCACCAGCATGCGCAGCACCGTGTCCGGGCTCTTGTAGTCCGTGTCTTTTTTGCGGAAACCCCAGGAATCGTTGATGGTCATGCAGGTTTCCCACCAGGGGCTCTGGGGCCTTACCACCGGCACGCCCAGCTCCGGCGTGTCGTAGTCTCCGTTTCCGGCAATGCGGGAGTTGATGACCACCTGGGGATTGTATTCCCGCAGCATGCGCACGATGCCCGGCGCATCCCATTGCTCGGAAGAGAACTCCCAGTCTCCGTCAAACCAGTAGAGGTCCGGGTTGTAGGCCTCGCTCAGTTCCCGCAGCTGGGCGCTGTTGAAGCTGAGGAAGTGCTGCCAGCGCTCCGGCTCCTTGTCAATGTCGTAGCGGGCGGGACCGGCGCGGAACACGTTGGGATAGTCTTCCCGCGGCCAGTCAATCAGGGAGTAGTACAAGCCCAGCTTGAGGCCTCCCTGCCTGCGGACTTCCTGCACGAAGGGCGTGAGGACATCCCGTGCGGCGGCCGATGACTTGACGGCGCTCACGTCTCCGGCCTTGGTGTCCCAGAGGGCAAAGCCGTCGTGGTGCTTGGAGGTGATGACGGTGTACTTGGCCCCGCTCTCGCGGATGAGCTGCACCCAGGCGGCGGGGTCATAGTTTGCGGCGGTGAAATCGGCCTCCTGGGCAAAGTAGTCTTCCATGCTCACGACGCCGTTGTGGAAAGACCAGCTCTCCGACCAGTCTCCCCGGGAATAGATGCCCCAGTGGATGAAAATGCCCAGTTTGGCCCGGGAGAACCACTCCATGCGGGCGGCTTTGGCTTCGGGCGTTTCTGTAGGGGCCGATGAAGGCCGGTTCCCGCAGGAGGCCAGTGCGGCCAGTACGCCTGCGGCAAGAATCAATTTTTTCATCATTTGCAAAGCATTATGTCCAGGATCATCCGGTCTGTCACCTTCATGCCGGCGCTCCCGATGGCCCCGATGTTCTGTATGGTCTTTTCCACGTCGTCTTCGATGATGCCGTCGGTGGAGGGGATGCAGGTGCCGCTGAGGGCCAGGACGGCCGATTGTACGGCACAGGACACGCCGGAGGCCACCTTCATGGCGCAGCCCACCTTGGCGCCGTCGCACACCATGCCGGTAATGTTGCCGGCCATGTTCTTGATGGCGGCGCACA
>CAMHKD010000079.1:0-4282 GCA_946185645.1 uncultured Bacteroidales bacterium | reverse complement strand
GGAATTCCATGAAGTTGAAACCGCCGAAAGCGGCCGCATACTGGTCCTGCTTGCCACCGGCCAGCAGAAGGTCCTTGCGCTCGATCTCATAGGCCAGGCGGGCCAGCTCATAGTCCCCCAGCGGCAGGTCCATCCATTCGGCAAAGCACTTTAGGATGCACACCACCATGGTGGAAGAAGTTCCCAGGCCGGAACCCACCGGAGCGTCGTTGTAAGTGGTTATGGCAAAGCCGCTTGGCACGGGGCCATAGTCCCGGATAATGCGGTTGTACACGCCGTCAATGAGCAGTGCGCCCGAATCCATCCGCCCCGTCCCCATGGGCACTTCCCGGCGGATGCCGGCATCGGCCGCATCTACCCGCACTACGGGCAGGTTGAGCGTTTCAATGGTGCAGTACGCATTGAGATTGATGGTGGCGTTGAGCACATTTCCGCCATACAGGTCACTGTACGGCGACACATCCGACCCGCCGCCGGCGAGGCCCAGCCGAAGGGGCGCCTTGCTTCTAACTATCATAGCTTAGCCATTTTTTCTTCCACCTGAGAAATGCGGTATGCAGCCTCCGGATAACCGGTTTCCTGGGCCATGCGGTAATACGTGATAGCCTTCTGGTACATATCCCGGGTGAGGTCCTTCATCTTTTCCTTGTTCTTGCGCCAGCTCATCTGGGGGGCGCTGTCTCCCAGGTCCTCAAAGTCCACGCCTGCCTGGAAAAGCATCTGGGCCTGTTCCTGAACGGCGGCACGCAGGTTCTCCCGCTGGGTGGCTATGGTCTCATGCTGCGTCTGGATGGCTTCCTGCTGGCTGGCGATGGTCTGGTGCTGCTCGGAGATGGTGGCATCCCTGGCCTCAATCTCCGCCTTTAGCAGCTCAATCTCTTCCTCTTTCTCCGTAATAACCTTCCGGAGGCTCAGGATGGTCTTTTTATACTGGGCGCCTTCTTTTTCCAGCTGGTCCAACTTGTCCTTAATGCTGTCTATGCTATCCTGGATCTGCTCCACCTGCGTGAGCTGGGCGGTTCCCAGTTCAATGTCCGTCCTAAGGTTTACCGTCTTCCCGGAAATCTGGGACAGTTCCTGGAGGATGGCGTCCACCGCAGCGGCCTGGGCGGCGTATTCCGCCCGCGTTGCCTCGGCCCCCGCCTGGAGGTCCGAATACTCCTGGAGGAGCTGGTCATATTCGGCCTGGGAAACAGTGCCGGAATTAAGGCAGGCCGATGCCAGAAGGGCGGCGGCCATGAGAGATGCTATCTTGAGAGTTCGCATGTGAATTCCTGTTTTTGGAAACTGATGGTTGTCTTTTTGATATTGGCTTTATAGGTGACGGCGCCGCTGCCCAATTCGGCCGAATTCACCGAGGTGCCATCCAGGGTGAAGCCGTAATAAACGGGGCCGTACACCGTAATACGGGCAATCTGGAACTGCTTGGAGCCCAGGTCTTTAACCACGGCCGTAGCGTAACGCGTACCGGAAGGATCCGTGGTCTTCATGGTGTAATTGCCTTCCAGCGAATGCAGGATGGAAGACGGCACCGCCTCCTCTCCGGAAGAGGCCGACGGCCCCCCGCAGGAGCAAAGCAGAGCCCCCAGGGCCGCCAAAAGTATGAGCTTTAATTTCATCTTAGGCAAGGATTGCATCGGCCAGGGCTTCCAGGGCGTGGATGTCATCGGCCCGGAAACGGCTCTTGATGGTAACGGTATCCCCCACTATCTCCACATCCTTCATCTGACCGAACATTTCTTTCATTACGCGGCCGGCCGAAGGGGCCCAGGAGCCGTTTTCAATGAGCGCCACCTTGCGCTTCTGCCAGCCCTTCATCTGGAGGGAGTGCAGGAAGTCGTAGGCGGGCGTAAAGAGGCCTCCGTCGTACGAACAGGCGGCCACCACCATGCGGCCGTAGCGGAAGGCGTCTTCCACGGCCTCGGCTCTATCGCTGCGGGTTAAATCGCACAGCACCACCTTGGGGCAGCCTTTTTCCTTGAGGACGGTGGTAAGGGTTTTGGCCACATCCATGGTGCCACCGTGGATGGAAGCGCAGGCCACAAATACGCCTTCCGTTTCCACACCGTAGCTGCTCCAGGTGTTGTAAAGGTCCAGGTAATACTTGAGGTTCTCCCGCAGGATGGGACCGTGCAGCGGCGCGATTACGGCCGGCTCCAGCGGCACAATCTTCTTGAGAAGCGTCTGAACCGGAATGCCGTACTTGCCGCAGATGTTGAAGTAATAGCGGCGGGCTTCGCAGGCCCAGTCCTCATCTTCGTCCCCAAAGATGCGGCCTTCCAGGACGCCGAACTTGCCGAAGGCATCGGCCGCAAAGAGGACGCGGGTGGAACGCTCGAAGCTCACCATCACCTCCGGCCAGTGCACCATGGGGGCTGCTATGAACTGCAGCGTCTTGGAACCCAGTTCCAGCGTATCCCCTTCCTTCACCGCCAGGGTGTTGAAACTGCGGCCCGGCAGGAACTGCCCCAGGAACTGGATGGCTTTGGCGCTGGCCACGATGCAGATATCCGGAAAACGGTCTGCCAGCATGCCGATGAGGCCGGAATGGTCCGGCTCCATGTGATGCACCACCAGATAGTCCGGCTTGCGGCCTTCCAGGGCATCGGCCAGGTTCTTGAGCCAGTCCTCCCCTTTCCGGCGGTCCGCCGTGTCCATGATGGCCACTTTTTGATCCAGGATCACAAAGGAATTATAGGCCATGCCTTCCGGCACAACGTACTGACTCTCGAAGAGGTCCAGGTCTTTGTCGTCCACGCCAATATAGCGGATTCCCTGAGCAATTTCTTTCATAGTAATACCTTTAGTCTAGCAAATATAACAAAAAAATGCGTACCTTGTGGAAAAATCCACAAGCTTATGAAGAACATTTGGGATTACATCAAGCGCCTGGTGAAGAAATACATATATGTTTATGACCAGATAGACACGGAAAGTGCCGCAGAACGCATCAAAAGCGGCATTTGGTTCAAGGGGCCCAACGTCTGGATCCTTGCCTTCTCCATAGTGATAGCCTCCGTGGGTCTCAATGTGAATTCCACGGCCGTGATCATCGGCGCCATGCTCATCTCCCCGCTCATGGGCCCCATCGTGGGCACCGGCCTGGCCCTGGGCACCAACGACACGGACCTGCTCAAACTGTCGGCCAAAAACCTCCTGGTCATGGTGGTCATAGCCCTCATCGCTTCCACCCTGTTTTTCATCCTCTCCCCTCTCTCGCTGGTGAATCCCACGGAACTGGAGGCCCGTACCAGTCCCACCATCTATGACGTACTGATTGCCCTCTTCGGCGGTCTGGCGGGTATTTTTGAGCAAAGCCGCAAGGAGCGCGGAACGGTGCTCTCCGGCGTTGCCATCGCCACCGCCCTGATGCCGCCGCTCTGCACCGCCGGTTACGGTCTGGCCCACCTCAATTTCCACTTCTTCTTCGGGGCCATGTACCTGTTCATCATCAACGGCGTGTTCATCACCCTGGCCACGTACCTCATGGTGAAATACCTGCGCTTCAAGACCAACAGCTGCCTGGTGCCCGCCGTGGAGAAAAAGCGCCGGAACCTCATTTCAGCCATCCTGGTAATTGTGCTGGTCCCCAGCATCTATTCGGCCATTAACCTGGTGATGGACAATAATTTCCAGCGCAACGTAGAAACCTTTGTGGACGAGAACCGCCTGGTGGGCCGATCCTACATTTACGACTATGACATAGACAACCGGCACGTGGAATTTGCCATCGCAGGCGCCAGACTGAACGACAGCCTCAAGACCGCCTTCTTTGCCAACGCCGCCAAGTACAAGATTAAGGAGAACCGCATTTCGCTCACGGAGCACACCATCGGCATGTCTCAGGAGGAGATGAACACCCTTATCAACGATGTGTACACCCGCACGGACGCGGAACTGGCAGAGAAAGATGCCCGCCTCAACGCGCTGCAGGCCCAGCTGGACATTCTCTCCTTCTCCATCAGTGAGCTCCAGCACCGGGCCGATTCCCTGCGCCATGCAGACGACTCGCTCCGCGCCCACGACGCCCAGCTCCAGCACCAGTTGGACTCCCTCATCCAATCCGGCTCCCGCCAGAGTGTGCGCCGCCGCTAAAGTTTATTTTGCAGATTCCAATTTTCCTGCTATCTTTGCATTCCCGTTTGGTACTATGGCCGAGTGGTTAGGCACAGGTCTGCAAAACCTGCTACAGCGGTTCGATTCCGCTTGGTACCTCCAAAAATGCCCCTGGAACAGTTCCAGAGGCATTTTTCTTTAATACGGGAGCTTATCCAGATACCGG
>CAMHKD010000078.1:0-4479 GCA_946185645.1 uncultured Bacteroidales bacterium | reverse complement strand
TGGTGATGCCCTTCTCCCGCTCCAGGTCCATGTCGTCCAGCACCTGGTTCTCCATTTCCCGGTCCGTGAGGGTACGGGTGAGCTCCAGCAGCCTGTCGGCCAAAGTGGACTTACCATGGTCTATATGCGCTATTATGCAAAAGTTCCGAATGTTCTTCATTTGTTGCAAAGATACTCTTTTTTTAGTAAATTTGTAAGTTAGCTTGCAATACAAAACCACAATCATATTTATATGAAAAAATCAGTAGAAGAACTCAAGACCATCTCCACGCAGATCCGGCGGGACATCCTCCGCATGGTCTGCCTGGCGAAGTCGGGCCATCCGGGCGGTTCCATGTCCAGTACGGATATCCTTACGGCCCTGTATTTCAATGAGATGAATCAGAATCCGGCCACCTGGACGCGCGACGGCAAGGGACAGGACATGTTCATCCTGTCGGCCGGTCACATGACCCCGGTGTATTATTCCATCCTGGCCCGTGCCGGTTATTTCCCGGCCAGCGAGCTGGCCACTTTCCGCCAGATGGGTTCCCGCCTCCAGGGTCACCCGTCCATCCGGAAAGCCCTTCCGGGCATTTTCCAGGCTTCCGGTTCCCTGGGTCAGGGCCTGTCGGCCGCTGCCGGCGCCGCCCTGGGCAAGAAACTGGACAAGGACAACAACTTTGTATACTGCCTCTGCGGAGACGGTGAGAGCGAGGAAGGCCAGATCTGGGAAGCCGGCATGTTCGCCGTATTCCACAAGCTGGACAACCTCATTGCCATGACGGACTGGAACGGCAAGCAGATCGACGGCCCCGTATCGGAAGTCTCCGGAGAAGGAGACCTGGCCGAAAAGTGGACCGCCTGGGGCTGGAACGTGATTACCGCCGAGGGTCACGACTTCGATTCCATCCTCAAGGCCTTTGAGCTGGCCAAAGCCGGCAAGGGCAGCGGCAAGCCCACCATGATCCTCTTCAAGACGGAAATGGGTCACGGCGTAGACTTCATGGCCGGCACCCACAAGTGGCACGGCTCCGTTCCCAAGCCCGAGCAGCTGGAAGATGCGCTCAAGCAGTTAGGTGAAACCCCCTTAGGAGATTTTTAGTCATGAAAAAGTATACAGATTCAGGTAAAAAGGACACCCGCAGCGGCTTTGGCGTGGGTCTCCTGAAGGCCGGACAGGCCGACAGCCGTGTAGTGGCCCTCACCGCAGACCTTAAGGGTTCGCTCAAGATGGACGCCTTTGCGGCCGAATTCCCGGAGCGCTTCATCCAGTGCGGCATCGCCGAAGCCAATATGGTGGGCGCCGCCGCCGGACTGGCCGTCACCGGCAAGATCCCGTTCATCGGCTCGTTTGCCGAATTCGTCACCGGCCGTGTGTACGACCAGGTGCGCCAGGAGGTTTCCTACGGCAAGACCAATGTGAAGATCGCATCGTCCCACGCTGGTATCACCCTGGGCGAGGACGGCGCCACCCACCAGACCATGGAGGATGTGGCCCTCATGCGCGCCCTTCCGGAAATGGTGGTGCTCAACCCCTGCGACTTCAACCAGACCGTGCAGGCCACCATCGCCGCCGCCAAGTACGTGGGTCCGGTGTACCTGCGTTTCGGCCGTCCCAGCGTTCCCAACTTCACGGATCCGGAGGAGCCGTTCGTAATCGGCAAGGCCATCGTGATGAATGAAGGCACGGACGTCACCCTCATCGCCAGCGGCCACACCGTATGGGAAAGCCTGCAGGCCGCCGAGGCACTTGAGGCCGAAGGAATCAAGGCCGAGGTAATCGACATCACCACCATCAAGCCGCTGGACGAGGAAGCTATCCTCAAGAGCGCCAAGAAGACCGGCTGCGTGGTAGTTGCCGAGGAGCACAATATGGCCGGTGGCCTGGGAGAGGCTGTCGCCGGACTCTTTGCGCGCTGCCTCCCCACCCCGATGGAGTTCGTGAACGGTGCCGATAAATTCGGCCAGTCCGGTACGCCTGCCGCCCTTATGGCTCTGTACGGCATTGACGCCGCCCACATCGCAGAGGCTGCCAAGAAAGCCGTTGCACGCAAGTAAATGAGTGAAAACGAGAAGATTTTCAATCAGATTGTCCGTGACTACAGCGAAAGGCTGTGGTGGCACGTACGCCGCTTCGTGAACTCCCACGAGGACGCGGACGACCTTCTGCAGGAAATCTTTCTCAAAGTATGGGCTGCGCTTCCCTCCTTCCGGGGGGAATCGCAGCTTTTTACATGGGTATGGCGCATCGCCACCAACGAGACCCTTAACCATCTCCGCAAGGAGAAGGTGCGCGCCGCCCTCAAGTTTTCCTCCGTGGATGCGGAAATGGAACGCCGCATCCAGGCCGATCCTTATTTTAAAGGTACGGAGGCCGAAAGGGAACTGGCCAAGGCCGTACTCAAACTGCCGGAGAAACAGCGGCAGGTTTTCATTATGCGCTGGTGGGACGACCTCTCTTACGAGGAGATGTCGGCCATTACCGGTACGTCGGTGGGCGCTCTCAAGGCTTCGTACCACATTGCCCAGGATAAGATCCGCTCCCTGGTTTCCGAACAGATGTTTTAAACCCTCCCGTCAATAATACGTCTAACAATCAAATATTCACTAATCACTATGAAAAAGTACATGACAGTTGTCGCCGCCCTGCTGGTAGCAGTGGTCGCGATGGGACAGACTCCCGCCAAGAGGTATGGTGTAAAATCCGGTACCGTCAAGGTTGTTACCACCATGATGGAACCCGTTGAAAGCATCACCTATTTCGATGATTACGGTGCCAAGGAAGTTACCGAAATGAACATGATGGGCATGAAGATGACCCAGCTCACCATTGGCGACAAGATGTATATCATCAATGCCGATGAGAAGCAGGTTCAGGAAATGCCCGGCCGCGATAACATCAATTACCTCAACCTCACCCCGGAAGTCATTAAGAAGTATAATGTAAAGGAAGTGGGCAAGGAAACTGTCGCCGGCAAGGAGTGCATTAAGTACACCGCAGAAATCGAGCAGATGGGCCAGAAGGCTCAGGTGGAAGTCTCCGTATGGAACGGCTACGCCATGAAGTCCAAGATTGACATGGGCGGTTTCGGCATCTCTACAGAGGTGAAGGAATTTAAGGAAGGCCCCGTGGACGCCAAACTCTTTGAAATCCCTAAGTTCTAAACTATCGGCAGTTTTTTCTGAAAACCTTTTTTAAACCTTTGCCGCAAATCCGTGTCAAAGAAAGCGTTATGACCAGAAAATCAGACATATCCACTCCGGAAGGATACTTCCAGGACCTGCAGGAACGGCTCTCCGCCATTCCCCGGCAGCAGGAAGTTTCCAAGCCGTCCACCGTTATCCGCCGCTTTACGCCGTATCTTGCATACGCCGCATCGCTGCTCATTCTGGTGTCCGTCGGTACTTTTGTACTGCGGAAGGCCACCCCGGCGCCTCAGGTGGAGCAGGTGCAGGAAGACCCTTACTGGGACTACTATGCATACCTCTCGGACGCCTTGGATCCGGACGGCTACTTTGAGTATACGGAAGTGGACGATCTCTCCAATGAGGATATCGTAAACTATCTGCTGGCCAGCAATGTTTCACTTGAACAGTTAGCAATGAGTTATGAAGAAGGTTTTTAGTTTAATCTGTGCCCTGGCTGTCATCAGCGTATCGGCACTTGCCCAACCCGGGGGTAACGGACAGAATCCCCAAGGCAACGACTGGAGAGAACGCATCCGCGCCGCCCAGGTTGCCTTCCTCACTACCGAACTGGATTTGACGGAAGCGGAAGCCCAGTCTTTCTGGCCCGTGTACAACGATGTGCAGAAGCAGCGCCGGGAAGCCTTCGAAGCCCAGCAGAAAGCCTATTTGGCCCTGCAGAAAGGGATCGACGGCAACGAGGTAAACAAGCTCCTGCAGGAGTATATGGCCGCCACCAAGAAACTGGACACCCTGGAAGAAGGTGCCGTGGACCGCTACAAGAAGGTCCTTCCCGTAAAGAAAGTGGCCAAACTACTGCTGGCCGAAGAAAAGTTCCGTCATCAGCAGATTGGCCGGCTGGGCCAGGGCGGCATGCCTTTCGGCCCCCAGGGCCCTCAGGGCGCTCCGGGCACTCCGGGAGGCCGGCCCAAACAGGGCCAGGGCGGCAACAACGCCCCCGCCACCCCCAAACAGAACTCATCTATTTAAGATTAGGGTTATATAAGAGTTGGTTAGAAGAATAAGCCCCGCGGAAAACCGCAGGGCTTATTTGTTAATGTAAAGAGCTGCCGGATTACTTCTTCCGGGAACGCCAGAGGGCGGACATGTCTTCCAGGGTCTTGCCCTTGGTCTCCGGGACCATGCGCCAGACGAACAGGGCCGCCAGGAGGCACATGAAGCAGTAGAGGCCGTAGGTGAAGGCCGGGCTCCAGGTGTACATGGGTACGAAGGTGGAGCTCACGATGAAGTTGGAAATCCACTGGAAAGCCACGGCGATGGCCACGGCGGCGCCACGGATGGTGTTGGGGA
>CAMHKD010000077.1:0-5534 GCA_946185645.1 uncultured Bacteroidales bacterium | reverse complement strand
ACATAACGACGGTGTTCATGCCCGGAGCCGGGCCGCCGCCACAAAGGATAATGATAGAATCTTTCATGGTGATATTTGAATAATTTGTTGTATCCGTTTAATCATACAAAGTTACTAAATAAGTGTTATATTTGCAAAACACTAAACCAATGACCGTCATGAGCAACACCAAAAGCATACTGGTGAGATACGGTATTTCCACCCTGGGCCTTGTTGTGGTCGCCCTGGGGGTGGGTCTTTCCATCAAATCCAACCTGGGCATCGCTCCCCTGTCGTGCATACCCACCGTGCTAAGCCTCAGATTCCCGGCCATCTCGGTGGGTACGTTTACCTGGGCGTTTAACCTGCTTTTCATTGTAATCCAGGCATTTATCCTAAAGAAAGAGTTCACGTGGAAGCATGTGGCCCAGGTGCTCCCCATTTTCATTTTCGGCTATCTGGTGGATGGGGCCATCTGGCTTTTCGACGCCCTCCAGTCCCCCGCCACCACCTATTGGGTGCAGGTGCTGCTGTGCCTGGCGGCGGTGGTGCTCACCGCCATCGGCATCCGCCTGGAAGTGGTGGGCCAGGGATGGATACTCCCGGCCGATAATACCTTGCACGTGATCACCCTCCGCACCCGGGCCAAGTTCTCCGTAGTGAAGGTGATCATGGACGTGGCACTGGTGGTGATAACGGCGGTGCTGGCCCTGCTGTTCTTCGGCCTTCTCACCGGTAACGGACACACCATGGTGGTGCGGGAAGGAACCCTTATCCAGGCCGTCCTCACCGGCGTGTGCATGCATGTGACGGATCCCGTCCTTAACCGCTGGCTGGAGCCGGTGGTGGCCAGGAACATGTAGCGGAGGGGTAATCCCGTTTTTTTACTATCTTTGTGAAACACCACACAACCAAACTGTTATGAGGATAATCAGAATTGGCCGCAGCCAAAGCAACCATTATGTCCTGCAACATCCTTCGGTGAGCAGTTCCCATGCCGATATCCGTGTCCTGGATAACGGAATCATGGAGTACGTGGACCACAGTACCAACGGTACCCTGGTAAACGGGCGTTTTGTACACAATGCCACCGTGCGCCTGCAGGGACACGAGGTTCTGGAATTTCCCGGCCATATCCGCGTGCGGGTGTCGGAGATTGTTCCTTCCGGCGGAACTGTCGTGGACAACCTGGCCTCCTATTCATATGAAGACCGGCCGCCAAGACGTCCCACCCCTGCTCCTTCCTATACGGCTTCCTCTTCCTATTCGGCGTCCCGTCCGGAGCCGGATACTGCAGCTGCTGCCTCCAGCCCCAGGGAAGGCATGGGCTTTGGGGAAACGCTAACGTATTATTTCCAGCATTTTGCCGATTTCAGCGGACGGGCCCGCCGGCAGGAATACTGGTATATAGTGCTTTGGAATGTCATTTTCATGGCTATCCCCTTCGTGGATTTTGTCTGGGCTGTGGTAACCATCATTCCCGGCCTGGCCGTTTCCGTCCGTCGTCTGCATGACACCGGCAGAAGCGGTGCCTGGCTTTTGCTGGGCCTCATCCCGGTGGTGGGCTTTATTGTGATTCTCATCTTCACCATAGAGGATTCCCAGCCTGGCACCAACCAATATGGCATCAGTCCCAAGTACGGGGCATAGATTATTGTTTTTTTTTCTTATCTTTGTATTTCGTGTACACATGTGCGGGTACGCGGGTGCAAAGCATGGATTTTACAGCAGCCAAACACAGGATAGAGCAGCTTAAGGCTATTCTCTGGGAGAACAGCCGGAAGTACTATGTGGAGAACGCCCCCACCATGAGCGACTACGAGTACGACCAGCTAATGCACGAACTGGAGGCGCTGGAAGCCCAGTATCCGCAGTACGCCACGGAGGACTCCCCCACCCGCCGTGTGGGATCGGACCTGGAAACGCCTGAGGTGCAGGCTTCTACCGGCCGGGAATTTGCCAAATACCCCCATAAGTATCCCATGCTCTCGCTGGGCAACACTTATTCCATCCAGGAGGTGGAAGAGTTTGCCGACAGAGCTTCCAAGACCCTGGAATCGGCCTTTACCTGGTGCTGCGAGCTAAAGTTCGACGGAACGGCCATCTGCCTCACGTACCGGAAGGGAAAGCTCTTCCGCGCCCTCACCCGGGGAGACGGTGTGATGGGAGACGACGTAACGGAGAACGCCCGCCGCATAGCCTCCATCCCGGAAACCCTCAAGGGAACGGGCTGGCCGGAAGAGTTCGAGATCCGCGGAGAGGTGCTCATGCCCTATGAATCCTTCGACAGGCTTAACCATGAGCGGGAACTGCAGGAGGAACCGCTGTTTGCCAATCCCAGAAACGCCGCCAGCGGGTCCCTCAAACTGCTGGACCCGGAAGAAGTGGGCCGAAGGGGGCTCTTCTGTACCCTGTACCACATTCCCGTGGGTCAGGTGGACTACCCCACCCACGACGAAGCCCTAAAGGCTGCCGAATCCTGGGGCCTTCCCGTTAGCGACAAGCGCCGCATCTGCCGTTCCATCGGCGAAATAGAGGATTTCATCGGCTATTGGGACACGGCCCGAAAGGACCTCCCCTATGCCACGGACGGCATTGTAATCAAGATTAACGAACTCGCCTGCCAGAGCCTGCTTGGCTATACTGCCAAGAGTCCCCGGTGGGCGGTTGCCTATAAGTTCAAGGCCGAACAGGCCTGCACGCCCATCCTTTCCATTGATTACCAGGTGGGACGGACGGGAGCCGTGACGCCGGTGGCCAATCTTTCGCCGGTGCTACTGAGCGGTACCATGGTCAAGCGTGCCACCCTGGTGAACGAGGACCAGATCCGCTCCCTGGATATCCACGAAGGAGACTGGGTATATGTGGAGAAAGGCGGAGAGATTATCCCCAAAATCACCGGTGTGGAGCTCTCCAAGCGTGTTTCCGGCGCCTTGCCGCCGGCCTTCCCCACCGTTTGTCCGGACTGCGGAACGCCGCTGGTGAAGCCGGAGGGCGAGGCCCGCTGGTTCTGTCCCAATACGGAGGGCTGTCCCACCCAGATCAAGGGGCGGCTGGAGCATTTCGTGAGCCGGAAGGCCATGAACATCCTGGCCGGGGAAGCCACGGTGGAGCAGCTCTACAACCTGGACCTGGTCCATACGCCGGCCGATCTATACGCACTCCGGGAGCATCAGCTCCTGATGCTGGAAGGCTGGAAGGAGAAATCGGCCCGCCGTTTCCTGGACAGCCTGCGTGATTCCCGGAAGGTGCCGTTTGAGCGGGTGCTGTTTGCCATCGGCATCCGCTACGTGGGTGAGACCACGGCGCGGGACGTGGCCCGGCATTTCGGCTCCATTGAGGCCCTTGCCGATGCTTCCCTGGAGGATCTGCTGGCGGTTCCGGAGGTGGGAGATGTGATTGCAGACAGCATTTACAATTACTTCCGCTCCCCTGCCAATCTGGAGGAAATAGAACGCCTCAAGGCCGCCGGCCTGCAGTTCTCCCTGGAAAAGAAGGAAGGACCCGTGTCCGGCGCCCTATCCGGAAAGACCATAGTGATAAGCGGCAACTTCTCCATCTCCCGGGATGAGATGAAGGCTCTCATTGAAGCCCATGGAGGCAAGAACAGCGGCTCTGTAAGCGGCAAGACGGATTATCTTCTGGCGGGCGCCAAACCCGGTCCGGAAAAGCTCAAAAAAGCCGCAGAACTGGGTGTATCTGTTATTGATGAAACTCAGTTCAGAGAGTTGATCGGCAGTTCCGAAGGGAACAGGTTTTCCTCCGCGAAAAATTATGCCGATGCTACGAAAAACCTGTTCCCTCCGGAAACATCACAAAACCATTCTTCGGAGGACATACCTTCCTCAGGAGATATAATTGAACCTACATTATTCTGATGTTTAAGAAGTTGGGGCATAAGATCGCAGTGATTGTCCGGTGGATTTCCATCTGGATAAGCCGCATCATGCGTTTTGTCACCCACGACCTCTGGCTCCTCAATACGGACGATTTCTCCCGCTGGAAGGCCCTGCTCATCAAGGACCTCAAGACTATCGTCCTGCTTTTCAACACCTTCATTGACCAGAAGATCGGCTATCAGATCACGGCGCTTGCCTTCAAGAGCATGCTGGCCGTTGTGCCGGCCATAGCCATCGGCTTTTATCTCACGGACTCCATTGGACTGAGGGATCAGTTCGCCACGCTCCTGTACCAGAATCTGGGAGAGGAAGATCTTATCAATTCCCTGCTTAAGGCGGCCGATACCATTGTGACTACGGCGGAGAGCGGTCTCTTCGGCTTCATCTCCATGGCCTCCTTCCTGTGGATTGTGATTTCCCTGATGATCACTGTTCGGCAGGTTTTCAACAATGTGTGGAAGGTGGAACGTGAGCAGAACTTCCTTAAGATGATAGGGATTGTGTTCGGCATCATGATCCTGGCCCCCTTTGTGGTCATGATCTTCTTCTCCGGGTCGGTGGTTTATTCGCATATCCTGGACGTGTTGGTGCCCGGGGACTGGTTCTTCTCGGACAAGCTTAAGTCTTTCCTGTCCTGGGCGCTCTTTACCGTAGCCATCGTCCTCATCCTGGCGGTCATGTACAAATACATTCCGGGCACCAGGGTCCGGTTCAGATATGCCCTCAAATCGGCCTCGCTGGCAGGTCTTGTGTTTACCCTGGTACAGTACCTGTACCTGGAGACGCAGGTGATGGTGAACAAGCAGAATGCCGTTTACGGTGTGTTGGCGGCCATTCCGCTGTTCATGATCTGGCTTAACCTGGGATGGACCATCATCCTGTACGGGGCGGAACTGACCTATGCCTTCCAGAATGTGGACAAGCACCGTTTGACGGTGGAAAAACTGGATGAAATGAATGAAGATGCCGTGCGCCGGCGCAAGCAGCGGCTTCAAAAAACCATGCAGATATGAGCTTTTCGGAATTTACCCAGAAGGATTACGACATCATTGAGCAGGACTATGCCGTTCTAAAGGAATCGGCCCGGAAGCGCTGTGCCAACGAGGAGGAACTCGCGGTGGTGCAGAAGGCTTTCGAGTTTGCCAATGATGCCCACCGCAACGTCCGCCGTCGCAGCGGAGAGCCTTATATGCTGCATCCCATAGCCGTGGCGCAGATTGTGGTGGACGACATCGGCCTGGGCTACAAGTCCATATCGGCCGCCCTCCTGCACGACGTGGTGGAAGACACGGACTATACGGTGGAGGATATCCAGCGGGAGTTCGGAGACAAGATTGCATCCCTGGTGGACGGTCTCACCAAGATCAAGAACGTGCTGGATACGGAGCAGAAGAACCTGGATTCGGACGCCTCCCAGCAGAGTCTGCAGGCCGAAAACTTCAAGCGCATCCTCCTCACCCTCAACGACGACGTGAGGGTGGTGCTCATCAAACTGGCCGACCGGCTGCACAACTGCCGCACCATAGAGCACATGCCGGAGCACAAGCGGGACAAGATCCTCAGCGAAACCATGTTCATCTTCATTCCGCTGGCGCACCGCCTGGGCCTTTACGGCATCAAGAGCGAGCTGGAGAACATCTGGCTGCGCTACAAGGA
>CAMHKD010000076.1:0-5637 GCA_946185645.1 uncultured Bacteroidales bacterium | reverse complement strand
AGCGCATCTGCTTTGGGAGCAGAGGGTCGTGTGTTCGAGTCACATCACCCCGACAGGACCTTAATCTATCAGATCGTTTTTCTCCACGGTCCAGCCTTCGCGCTGGGAAAGGCCGCAGACATCGCCCTGGAAGAGCTTGGCTGCTTCCTTGTCTCCCTTGAGCTGCCACTTGAGCCAGGCCACTGCCGGGATGGCGAATTCGCCGCCGTAGGGCTTGGAGTACGTGCCACCGTGGCCCACCGGGTAGTTGGCGGCAAAGGCCGGGACGTTCACCAGGCGGTGGAAGTCGTCCATACCGTTCTCATAGGCAATGTCTTCCGGACCGCCCAGGATATAGATGACGGGCACCTTGATCTCCTGCAGCTTCTCCTTCACGGGCATGGGCATGCCGGGAACGGCGGTGCCGGGATTCAGGAACAGGCCGCTGTTGCAGATCATGATGGTGGTAAGCCGGGGATCGGCCGAATTCTCCAGGGTCTGGAGACCGCCGCAGGACATGCCGGCAGCGGCAATGTGATTCACATCCAGACGGCCGTAGTACGGGCTTTCCTTATCGGCATTCTGCGCCAGCGCCCAGTCTATGGACTCAATCTGCTGGGCCGATGTGGACATGGGGCCGCGGAAAGGCTTGTCCTCCATGGGAATGTGACCCGTGGCGATGACCATGAAGCCGTTGGAGGCAATCTCGTTCAGGAACTTGTAGTGCTCCCAGGGGGAGTTGGTGCAGGCGCCGTTGCCCCATACCAGGATGGGCAGCGGGTTCTTCTTGCCGAAGGCCGACAGGTCTTCCGGAACAAAGATGGTGTGGGCCTCCAGGGAAGGATCTTCCAGCATGAGAGCCTTGTACGGGCCGCTGCCGCCCTCTTCCACCGTGCGGGACTGGGTGAAGACGGGGTTCACGGGACCGCTGGCGCAGGCGACCGTCATCAGGACGCCAGCCAGCATGGAAACAAATGAAAACTTCATAGTATTAGGGTTTTAGCATTATCTTCCGCCACCGCCGAAACCACCGCCGGAGAAGCCGCCGCCACCGCCGAAGGACGAATGGCCGCCGCCACCGGAAACGCTGCCCGCCTTGGCATAGGCACTCTGCAGCGCCGACGTGGAAATGGCGTTGGTGTGGTTAATCACATACAGCATGGTGTAGGTATCCAGGCCGGTATTCTGCACCACTTCCTGGAACTCGGCCGGATAGAGTTTCTTGAACTGCTCGGCCACCTTGTCGGCAATGCCGTACAACTGGGCGAACACCAGGTAGTCCTTCCAGAGGCCCACCTCCACGGCTTCGCGCTGTTTGGACAGGGTGAAGTCCTTCAGGAAGTTCTTGAACTCAATCACATGGCAGGCCTCGCGGGCGCCTTCTTCCGTAGTCTTGGTCCCCTCCTTGAAATAGTGCTTCACATGGAACCAGTTCTTGCCACGCGCCTTGGCCCGGTCCGGCCAGGCCGTCATCTTGGCATAGTTCTTTTTGGACCAGCGCTCGAACTCGTTCTTCTCCAGAATGAGATTCTCCCCGCTGGCTGCACGGGCATAGCGGTACAGGGCGTCTTCCACATCGTTGGCAAAGGAAGTATCCTCCTCGAAGGAAAGGTTCACCCGTTTGGTGGACTTGGGATCGGCCACCACCTTTACGTCTTTGTTCAGGATCCAGCGCAGGAACAGGGCTCCAATGAGGTTCTTGACTGACGGATTGGTGGCAAAACGCTTTCCGTGTTCCAGCGCATAGAAGGCCGCAAAGAGGTCTCCCTCCACCGGAATGTCCCGGTACCATTCGGTAATTTTCTGCTTGCCGAAGAGGGATTTCTTGTATTTGTAGCCCAGCGCACTGGCAATACCGGCGTAGATGAGGAAGAGGATGGGAACGACAGCCAGCAGGAGGAAGAAGACCACGAAGGCCCAAGGCATCTGGTCATCATCGGCCCCGTAAGAACTTCCGTCCAGGGCCTCCTGCAGCATATTGTCAAAAGGACCGCCACGCTCCACTGCGGGGTGGAAAATGCCTTTGTCAAAGGCCACCAGGGCAATGAGCTTGCTCCGGTATTCAAACGCTTCGGCCGATTCCGCCACCACATTTCCGCTGCGCACATTGATGTCTCCGTAATAGCCGAAGCCCCACACGCGGGTGTTATCCGTGGTCCACTGCGGACAGTCGAAGGCCGGGGAGATGACCACCCGCACGTGCTGCGGTTCCGCCGCCAGGCCGGGATTCACGAACATGAAGTTGAAGGCGTCGGCATCGTCCAGGGACTGTACCAGGCCGGTTACCCGGAAACGGGCGCTCCACTTGTGGTCTCCGTATTCACCCAGGCCCCAGCACAGCTCCACGCCATTACGCTTACGCACAATGCCGCATTTTCCGGCCTTGCGGCTGAAGCTCCAGTCCACGTCCCACCTGTCCCCAACACTCTCGAACGGCTGCCCGTTTTCACTCACGGACAAGTCGCTCACCGTCATGTCCCCCAAATTGCCGATGGGCACATACCATTCCGTCCAGCCGGTGCTGGAGGGAGCCCGGACGTCCCAGCGCTGGGTGATCCAGGCACTGCCGTCCTCCTGCAACTCCACGGTGATGTCTATGTCGCGGATTTGCTGAGCGCTGGCGGCAAAGCCCAGGGCCGCCGCCAGCAAAAAGGTGAAAAAGCGTCTCACTAGATAACCGGGTAATCTTTCTTGGAAGTATCCTCGGCAAGGTATTCGCGGGCAGGGAAACCCAGGATGCCGGCCACCAGGGAACCGGGGAACATGCGAACCTGGTTGTTGTACTTGGTAACCGTATCGTTGAAGGTCATGCGGGCCAGGCGTACGTTCTCCTCGTACTCCTTGATGCTGTCCATGGTCTTGGCGTAGTTCTCGTTGGCCTTCAGTTCCGGATACTGCTCTGCAATGGCGATGAGCTTGGCGCTCATTTCCCGGAGGGCGGCTTCGTTGGCATTGATATCGGCCACGGTGGGATTGGCCGATGTGGTAATCTTGCGCTGCTCGATAACCTTCTGCAGGGTATCGGCCTCGTAGGAGGCATATTCGCGGGTAAGCTTTACCAGGGCCGCGATGGCGTCGTAACGGCTCACCTGCTGCACGTTAATCTGCTTCAGGGCATTTTTGCAAAGTTCGTCGCTCTGAACGAGTTTGTTCTGAACGGAGATGCCCCAGAGAACCAGCAGGGCAACAATGATAATGACAATAATCCAGGTCATAGTATTAATAGTTTAAGAGTTTGTACAATCGCAAACACAAATTTGCAAATAATTGCGGGAAAATGCAAATGGGAGGATATATACGAAAAATGACGGCCTTTCGGTCGTCATTTTCTGTGCGGGTGAGAAGAGTCGAACTTCCACGGGCTAATGCCCACCACCCCCTCAAAGTGGCGTGTCTACCATTTCACCACACCCGCAGGGATTGGGACTGCAAAGATAAGCAGCATTTTTGAAATCCCAAAACTTTTGGCCATTTTTTTACAGGCCGCGGAGGAATGTGGCCTGGGACGGGGAACCCTCGAAGGACAGGCAGCATACATCTATCTTTTCCCCGGCCTTGTAGACATCCATGTAAAGGTCTCCAAACATCTGGTTCCAGCCGGTAGCGCCCCTGCCGCGGGTATTCAGATAGCGGAGGGAGGAGTTGACATAGGTCTGGAAGGTACAGCTGTAAGTGGACTTCTTCACAGAGCTGTTCTGCTTCTTGTTGTCTTTCCACTCTTTCCTTTCCCCGGAAAGGGAAACCACCCAGCCCAGGGTGGTATCGGCCTCATCCTCCGGGACATACTTCACCGCCTTCATGGAGAAGGTAGTGGGGTATTCGTTCTCCTCCGAGCCGAAGACATAGTCTCCGGAGAAGGTGAATGACCAGGTATCGGCCGCATCGCAGTGAAGGGTGAGGCCGTTCAGGTGGCTGTCATCGGCCTTCACGGTCCAGGTGGCGCCCACGGTGGTGAGCCGCTTGTCAAAGGTAAAATGCGCGCTCTTCTCCACCCCGCGTTCGCTGATATTCAGGGCCAGTTCCAGTTCGTCCAGCACGTCCGTGACCAGATTGTCGGCAATATACATCATGTAGGTGCGTGCCTCCTGGTTGTTGATCACGGAGCGTCCGCCAACGATGTCCGGTTCGTCCAGATAGTCCCCCCGCATGCAGGAAGCGGCCACAAGGGCCATGGTGAGTATTGCAATACATCTTTTCATAACCTTCCTCCTTTAAAACCTTACACCAATACCAATCCGCCCGCCGCGGATCACGCTGCCGAAGCAGAGCTCCGCATTTCCGTAGATACGCTGCCCGCCCCATTCTGCGGCCAACGGAACCACTTCCCAGGCAAAATTCACGGGCTTTGCCGTGCTCAGCAGGTCTCCGAAAGTGAACTGAACACCGGCTGCTGCCTTTACATACAGGCGGAAATGCGCCCCGCTTGGGATCATGGCTTTTACTTGGGGAAGCAGACTTATCATCTGCTCGTCAAAGACCTCGGCCGGCTTGTTTCCCAGCTTATACCAGAATTTTCCGGACAAGTTACCCCAGTTGGTCTGGGCGCCCACACGGAGCCATTTGTTAAGGATATAGTTGTAACTGACGGTAACAACAGGACCGCTTTCCAGGGCATAGTGCGGCTCATAAAGGTCGTAAAGATCCCCTATGTGCGACTGGTCGCTAAGATCGTCGAACAGCATGTTATAATGCGTGGCATTTTCGTTGTCCACCTGGACGAATTCCGCCTTGTAGCCACCCAAGAAAGCATTGATCTCATGCCGGCCCTGGGCCCGAAGCTGCAGCCCGCAGACAAGGAGAAGCCCCGTAAAAATTATCAGTTTTCTATTCATAAATATCGTTTCTATGCTTTTTAAACCGAGAAATGGCCGAATCTTGCACCAAGAAGCTTAAAAAGCTTTGCAAAGTTAAATGATTCTTTGTACCTTTGCAAGCTTTTACGAGTTAGAAGCAATACGCAATTAACATTATTAAACAAACAGATTCACAATGGCTGTTAAAATCAGACTCCAGCGCCACGGTAAGAAGAATTTCGCATTCTTCCACATTGTAGTGGCCGATTCCCGCGCACCGCGCGACGGTAAATTCATCGAGCAGCTTGGCTCCTACAACCCCAACACCAATCCTGCCACCATCATTCTGGACGGTGACAAGACCCTGGCTTGGCTCAAGGTTGGTGCCCAGCCCACGCTCACTGCCCGCCGCATCCTCTCCTACGAGGGTGTCATGCTTCGCAAGCATCTGGCCGAAGGCGTAGCCAAGGGTGCCCTCACCCAGGCCGAGGCCGACGCCAAGTTCGCTGCCTGGAAAGCCCAGCGCGACGAAAAGATCGCTGCCAAGAAGACCGGCATCAAGAACGATGAAATTGCAAAGGCAAAGGCCGCCAAGGCCGCTGAGGCCCAGGTAAATGAAGCCCGCGCCAAGGCTATCGCCGCCAAGAAGGCGGAGGCCGAAGAGGCTGCCCGTAAGGCTGCCGAAGAGGCCGCTGCAGCTGCCGAACCGGCAGAAGAAGCAGCCGAAGCCGAAGCCCCTGCGGAGACGCCTGCAGAGTAATGCTGCGCATCGCCCAGGTACTGAAATCCAACGGGACGGAAGGAGAACTGCTCATCAGCTTCTTCGACGTGGCCCCGGAGGATATCGACCTCCAGGAACCGGTAT
>CAMHKD010000075.1:0-5694 GCA_946185645.1 uncultured Bacteroidales bacterium | reverse complement strand
CCACCTCTTCCCATTCCGAACAGAGAAGTTAAGCTCACCCGCGATGATGGTACTGCCCCACCAGGTGGGAGAGTAATTCGCCGCGGTTTTTCGAGAGCCCTGACATCACATGATGCCGGGGCTCTTTTTTTTTGAAAGGCTGTAGCCTCTGAAAACTGTCGCCGCCCACGGCACATGAGTGGGTAACCATCGCTTGCGATGGGAGGGACTTGGTTTTCAGAGGCTACAGCCTTTCAATTAGGTATACAACCCTCCGTTGATGGAGATTACCTCGCCAGTGATGTAGGAGGAATCGGGGGAGGCCAGGAAGCCCACCAGGGCTGCTACCTCTTCCGGATCACCGAAACGGGCTGCTGGAATGTCTTTCTTGAGGGTGGCTTCGTCCAGGCCTTCCACCATGTCCGTGTGGATGAAACCGGGAGCTACTGCATTCACGGTCACTTTCTTACGGGCTACCTCCTGGGCCAGCGCCTTGGTGGCGGCAATGAGTCCGCCCTTGGCGGCCGAATAGTTTGTCTGGCCGGGAAGGCCCTTGATTCCACTCAGTGAAGTCACATTGATAATACGGCCGAATTTGTGCAGCAGCATGGGCTGAAGAACTGCGTGCGTCACGTTGTAAAACCCGTTCAGGGTGGTGTCCAACACGGTTTTCCAGTCTTCGGCCTCCATCCAGATGAGCAGATTGTCCCGCCGGATTCCGGCGTTATTTACCAGCACCTCTATATAGTCCTCCGGATGGGCTGCCTGCCAGCCTTCTATGGCCGATTTTACGGCGTTAGCATCGGCCACGTCAAAGCGGAGCAGCTCTCCGTGCCCGTCCAGGGAGGACAGCGTCTCTTCCGCGGCGGCGGTGTTGGATACGTAGTTGATAAGGACCTCGTAGCCCATTCCGTAGAGCTTCTGGCAGATGGCTCTGCCGATTCCGCGGCTTCCGCCGGTGACTAATGCGTACTTCATTGTGCAAAATTGAACATTTGGTTAATCTTCTCCGCTCCCAGGATTACGGAACAGGTGCGGACTGCCGTATAGCTCACCCCCAGGACGCCGTGCAGGCCCAGATTCTGTCCGGTGAGATAGAGCCCGGGTAGTGGCGTGCGGGGCGAAACCACGCAGACGCTTAGCTGCGACTGCTGTTTGAGGATACCATAGGCCGATCCTCCCGGCGTACCGGTATAACGCCTCCAGGTGTCCGGCGTGCTGGTCCAGAACTCTTCCACAGCATTTTCCAGCCCCGTAATAACGGCCGATGCCCGTGAGATACAGGCCTTGGCAAACGCTTCACGGTCCGTAATGGCCTCCTCTACATGGGTCATCAGATCCAGGGAGAGGGCATAACCCTGGTCATCGGCATTCCCGAAATGTACCAGCATCCCGTCTATGGAGATGGCGTGGTCTATATATCGTATCTGCTTCTGTTTCAGTTTGATATAGGTGGTGAAGATGCCGCTTCCGTTCCGAAGGATGGAGAGGCGTTTCATATACGAAGACCGGAGCGACGGACGCACCAGTGCGGCGGTTTCCAGGGGATGGATGTCGGACACCACGATGCCCTGATACGTACTTCCATCGGCACAGAGTACCTGGCAGGGACCGTCGTCGGAGGGGCTTATCCGTACCACTTCTTTCCGGGTGAGCACGCTGCCGCCCCGGGAGCGGATATCATCGGCAATGGCCTGGGCCAGAACCTGTCCTCCGCCATCCAGCCGCCAGCTTCCGTTCATGAAATGATATGCTATGTGGGCGTATTCGTGCAGGGATACTTCGCTTAGGGGAGACTGCAGCCGGAGCGTGGCACCCAGCATCACCCTGGGATCCAGTCCGGCATTTTTTAGCCATTCGGCGGCGCTGGAAGAAGCTTCTTCGGGGAATTCCGTCCCAATGTAGTATGCCAGCGGCTTCAAGCGGGCCAGGGCGGGAACATCGGCCGGGTGCGGAAGAGAATGGGAAATGCCATCCACTACAACCTGGTCCGGGGAGGTAACCTTCCGCCAGGGCAGTCTCATCAGGTCCAGCGGCTCAAAAACGCGGTACAGGGGCTCTCCGGGGGCCAGGCCGGCCACCGAATGGAAGCCCGTGTCGAAGCGGATGCCGCCTCTGACGAACGACTGCAGGCAGCCGCCCATCTGCGCCCCGCGTTCCAGCACGGTCACTTTGTATCCCTGCCTTGACAGAATGGAACCGCAGAGCAGGCCTCCCAGTCCGGAACCAATTACTACAGCACTAGACATTTCTGATGATGAGGGTGGAATTGGTCCCGCCAAAGCCGAAGGAGTTGGACAGGAAGGTATCGAATTTCCGCTCCAGGCGGGTGGCGGGGATCCACAGGTGACAGGAATCCTCGTCCGGATGCTCAAAATTGATATTGGGAGCCACAAAGCCGCCTTTCATCATAAGGGTGGAATAAATGACCTCTGAGGCCCCTGCCATCCACATTTCGTGTCCGGTCTGGGACTTGGTGGACGTGATGGGGACGGTCTTTTCTCCCAGTACCCGCAGCAGGGCCTTTGCCTCGTTGGCATCTCCCACATGGGTGGAAGTGGCGTGCGCGTTCACATAGCCGATCTCCTTGAGGGAAACGCCGGCGCGGCGGATGGCCATCTCCAGCGAGCGGGCCGGTCCGTCCACGTTGGGGGAGGAAATGTGGTCTCCGTTGGCGGAGAATCCGTATCCCAGGACTTCGGCCAGGATGGGCGCACCGCGCTTTACGGCCGATTCGTAGCTTTCCAGGATTACCGTGGCTGCGCCGCCGCTGGGGATGAGTCCGTCGCGGTCCCGGTCAAAGGGCCGACTGGCCGCTGCCGGATTGTCTTCCCGCATGGAGAAGGCGGAAATGCCGTCAAAGGAGCCTGTGGCAGCCATATTCACTTCCTGTGCACCGCCGCAGACCACCATTTCCTGCAGTCCGTTCTGAATGAGCAGGGCCCCCAGGCCGATGGCGTGGGATCCGCTGGCGCAGGCGCCAGAAACCGTGAGGTTGATGCCCTTGAGGCGGAAAATGACGCCAAGGTTCATGGTCACGGTGGAATTCATGGACTGGAAGATGGCTCCGCTGCCGCATAGCATGGTATCATGCTTCTCAATGATCTTGGCCACGGATTTATACACCGCATCGGCCGTGCTGTCGTTGCCGTAAAGCAGACCCACCTCATGGCTGTCCAGGTAATCCTGGTCTATACCGGCATGACGGAGGGCATCCCGGGTGGCGCAATACGCATATTGGGCCGGTTCCGGCATATAGACCCGCTGGGAGCGGGGGAGTTCTTCCTTCAGTTCCGGTTTGGGCACGGAAGCGGTGAGACCGGAACGGAAGCCCATGGCCTTGCGCTCCGGATCCAGGACAATCCCGGATTTCCCTTGATAGAGGGAATCCCGCACCTGGTCCAGGGTATTGCCCAGGCAGGACCAGATGCCCATGCCCGTTATGACGACTCTTTGCATCATGAGTGAATATTCGTTATTAATATGCAAAGATACTGAAAAAATAGCTATATTTGTCATTATTCGTAAAGTACTGACAGGTATGGAATACAGACCTTTGACTGAGGCCGAAATCAAGTGCCTCGAAGAGCGGGGTTGCAAGTCGGACGACTGGTCCACCGTAGAAACCTCGGATCCCTCCACCATCAAGTATATCAGAAACGTCCGTTTTTCCGGGCAAGTCCGTTTTGGCAGCTTCAAGTCCAGCATTACCCTTTCCGGCGGTCTCAAAAAGCATTCCGGCCTCCGGAACGCCACCCTGCACAATGTCACGGTGGGAGACAATGCCCTGGTAGAGAACATTACGGACTATATTGCCAATTACGACATTGGAGAAAACACATACATTGAGAATGTAGACATTATCCTCACGGACGGGAAAGCCCGTTTCGGAAACGGTGTGGAAGTGTCTGTGCTCAATGAAACCGGCGGCCGTGAGGTGAAGATCTATGACAGGCTCAGTTCCCAGACCGCCTATGTCCTGGCCATGTACCGCCATCGGCCGGATGTGATTGCCCGCATCAATGAGCTCATAGAGGATTATGCAGAGAAGCATTCCTCCACCAGGGGCTATATCGGCAAAAATGTTTCCATCCGCAACACCCGCTATATCAGGGATGTGCGTATCGGGGACGGTGCCGATATCTTTGGTGTAAGCCGCCTCATGAACGGTAGCGTGAACAGCAACATGGCGGCGCCGGTCACCATCGGCCACGGCGTCATTGCCGACGATTTTATCATCTGCAGCGGTTCTTCCGTGACGGACAACACCACCCTGGAACGCTGCTTCGTAGGGCAGAGCTGCCATATGGGGCACGGCTACAGCGCATCGGATTCGCTCTTTTTCAGCAACTGCCAGGAAGAGAACGGTGAGGCCTGCGCCATCTTTGCCGGTCCTTTTACGGTAACGCACCACAAGTCCAGCCTCCTCATTGCCGGCATGTTCTCCTTCATGAACGCCGGCAGCGGTTCCAACCAGAGTAACCATATGTACAAGCTGGGGCCCATTCACCAGGGCGTGCTGGAGCGTGGATCCAAGACCGCATCGGATTCCTACGTGCTCTGGCCTGCCCGTGTGGGTGCCTTCTCGCTGGTAATGGGACGCCATGTCACGCATTCGGACACCTCCAACCTGCCGTTCTCCTATATGATTGAACAGCAGAATACTACATACCTGGTTCCGGGCGTGAACCTACGCAGTGTGGGTACGGTCCGTGACGCCCAGAAGTGGCCCAAGCGGGATGCCCGCAAGGATCCGGACCGCTTGGACTGCATCAATTATAACCTCCTTAGCCCTTATACCATCCAGAAGATGTTCAAGGGCATCAAGCTTCTCCAGAACCTTCAGTATTCCTCCGGTGAGCTTTCGGACATCTACTCCTATCATAGCACCAAGATCCGCAACAGCTCGCTCAAGAACGGTATCCGTTATTACCGCACGGCCATCACCAAGTTCCTGGGCAACTCCATCATCACGCGGCTCAAGGATATGCCCAAGGGCGCCTCGGACCAGCAAATTCAGGCTCTCCTGAAGCCGTCCACTCCCGTGGGAACCGGTCTGTGGGTGGATATCAGCGGCCTCATCGCTCCCAAGTCCGCCGTAGACGAACTCCTGGAGCAGGTAAAGGACGGAAAGGTGGACCTGCAGGGCATTTCGGATGCCTTCCACCAGATGCATTCGCATTATTACGAGTACGAGTGGACCTGGGCGTACGACAAGTTTGGAGATTTCTTCGGCTATCCGCTGGAAACCGTTACCGCAGAGCAGGTTAAGGATATCGTGGAGCAGTGGAAGACCGCAGTTATCGGCCTGGACAGGGACCTCTACGAGGATGCCCGCAAGGAATTCAACCTGGCTGCCATGACAGGCTTTGGTGCCGACGGTAACAAGGAGGATAAGGAACACGACTTTTCGGAGGTCCGGGGAGATTTCGAGTCCAATTCCTTCGTGACGGCCGTGCTGGAGCACATAAAAGTGAAGGAAGCCCTGGGCAACGAACTAATTGCCCGTCTGGGATAAAAAAAAGGGGTTGACCAAGCGGTCAACCCTTTTTTGCATATTCTTTCAAAGCTGTTTCCAGTAGCAGGAGACAGCGTTTGAGATCTTCTATCTTAAGGACATAGGCCATGCGCACCTGGTTGCGGCCCAAAGCCGGATTGCTGTAGAAACCGGCGGCCGGGGCCATCATCACGGTTTCCCCGTCCAGGCGGAAGTCC
>CAMHKD010000074.1:0-5887 GCA_946185645.1 uncultured Bacteroidales bacterium | reverse complement strand
AGCCGGCATCGGCCTTCTGGCGGGCGCGGCAGTAAGGGCACTCGCCCTTGTCCCACTCGTAGCTGCGGGTCTGGCCGCCGAAGGGGTCTGCGGAAGCCTGGCCCAGGGTGTGCCACCATGCCATGGCGAACTTGAACCAGTCCTTCATCTTCTTGCCGGCGACTACGCGCTCTGCGTCATAATAATGGAATGCAAGGGGGTTCTTGCTGGCAACTCCCTCGAAGGGAATCTTGCCGATTGTCGGGAAATACTCTTTTGCCATAATTTTATGAAATAATTAATGTGATTATAGATTACAGGTTACTCTTCCAACGTTCGTAGGCTTCGCGGTATTCGGCTTCGTGGTCCGGGATGATGACCTCCAGGCGCTCCAGGGTGGCGAAGGCCTCCCGGTTGTCCTTGTAGATGCCGGCGCCGATGCCCGCACCCTTGGCCGCGCCCACGGAACCGTCCGTATCGAACAGCTCGATGGTGGCGCCGGAAACGCCCGCCAGGGTGTCCCGGAAGATCTTGGACTGGAACATGTTGGCCAGGCCGGCGTGGATCTTGTCCACCTTGAGGCCCATGGCTTCCATGATTTCAATGCCGTACTGGAAGGAGAACACGATGCCCTCCTGGGCGGCGCGGATAAGGTGCCGCTTGTCGTGCCGGTTGAAGTTGATGCCGTGGATGCTGCAGCCGGTGTCCTTGTTCTCCAGCATGCGCTCTGCACCGTTGCCGAAAGGCAGGATGGACACGCCGTCCGAGCCGATGGGAATCTCCGCGGCCACCTCGTTCATGTCGGCATAGGAAATGCCCTCCGGGGCCACGTTGCGGCGGATCCAGGAGTTGAGGATGCCGGTGCCGTTGATGCACAGCAGAACGCCCAGACGGGGATCTGCGGCCGTATGGTTCACGTGCGCGAAGGTGTTCACGCGCGAAAGCGGGTCATAATTCACCTGGCCGATGACGCCGTATACCACACCGGAAGTACCGGCGGTAGAAGCGATTTCACCAGGATTGAATACGTTAAGGCTGAGGGCGTTGTTGGGCTGGTCTCCCGCACGGTACGTAACGGGCGTTCCCTCCGTGAGGCCCAGGTATTCGGCCGCTTCCCGGGAAACGGTTCCCTGCACGCCGAAGGTGGGACGGGTGGGGGCCAGGATGGTGTCCTCGAAGCCGAAGAAGTCCAGCAGTTCCTTGCTGGGGGAATTCTTCTTGAAGTCCCAGAAGATGCCTTCCGACAGGCCGCTCACCGTGGTGCATACGCTGCCGGTGAGGCGCATGGCGATATAGTCTCCGGGCAGCATCACTTTCCAGATGCGGCTGTACAGGTCTGGCTCGTTCTCCTTCACCCAGGCCAGCTTGGCGGCGGTGAAGTTACCGGGAGAGTTGAGCAGGTGCGGCAGGCAGTAATTCTTGCCCAGGGTATCGAAGGCCTTCTGGCCGTACGGAACGGCACGGGAGTCGCACCAGATGATGGAGGGCCGGAGCACGTTCATGTCCTTGTCCACGCACACCAGTCCGTGCATCTGGTAAGATATGCCGATGGCCTGGATATCCTTTACCGTGAACGTCTTACTTTGCAGGGAAGCCTTGCGGCGCACCTGGTCCAGGATGTCGTCCGTGGCCAGCTTGAGATTGCCCCACCACATGGCGGGATCCTGCTCCGCCCATCCGGTCTTTTTGGAGATGATGGGAGCTTCACTCTTGGGATAAAAGGCTGTAGCGACACATTTTCCGGTATCTGCATTCACAAGGGACGCCTTGACCGAAGAACTGCCGATGTCGTAACCGAGAAGATACATGGTTAAAAGGATTTAGCGATATACGACAAAGATAGTAATTATCTTTGACAATTAAAAGAAAAATCAGCGGGCCGATACATATTTATGCAAGGTGGCACGGACGGCTCCGGGACCGGCATAAAGTTCCCGTACCATCCCCTCCACCTGCTCTCCCAGACCGGCCTTGTAGAGGTCCACGCCAAAGATGTCGGCCCGGGAATAGAGCTTGCGGAGGCAGGAAAAATCCTGTCCGGGCTTCCCTATCTCCAGCGGGGCCACCATGGCCTGCATCTCTGCCAGCAGCGGGTCCGGCGAGCACTCAAAGGGCGTTCCGTCGTCCTTGATGCCCTTGAGGTAACGGGCATATCCGGCCAGTACCAGCGGGATAAGAATCAGATTGGATTTGTCCAAGCCGCGGGAGAGGTATTTCTTGAGCGTTTCGCCAAAACGGATGGGCAGTTTCTGGCTGGTGTCCATGGCTATGCGCTGCGGAGCGTCCGGCATGAAAGGATTGGGAAGGCGGCGGTTGATTACCGCGCCGATGAATTCGTACGGATTGAGCACGCCCGGATCCACCACCACGGGCATGGCCTCCATGTAGCCGATCTTCTGGATGAAGGGCCGGATGTCCGGATCCTTCATCTCGGCCGATATGAGCGTATAGCCCAGCATGCAGCCGTAGAGGGCCATGGCGGTATGGAGAGGGTTAAGGCAGGTGCATACCTTCATCATCTCCACCTTGTCCACAATCTCCCTTGTGGTATAGAGCGCACCGCCCAGGTCCAGCGGCGGACGACCACCGGTGTAGTTATCCTCAATTACCAGATACTGAACTTCTTCCGCGTTCACGAAAGGGGCAGTGAAAGTATGCTTTTCCGTCTCAATATAGTTGTTGTCCTCAAAACCGTCGGCCGCCAGCATCTCTTTCACTTTCTGGTGCGGACGCGGGGTGATCTTGTCAATCATGGACCAGGGGAAGGAAATCTTCTTCTCGTCCTTCAAATAGTCCAGGAAGGCCTTGGGAACCAGGGAGTCGGCCACCCAGCGCTCTGCATAGGCCATTACGCCGGCCTTCACTTTGTCTCCGTTGTGGGAGCAGTTGTCCATGCTCTGGACGGTGAGAGGGAGCTGTCCGGCCTGCCAGCGTTCATAGAGCAAAGCGCACACCTTTCCCATGGCAAATACGGGCTTCAGGCCGCGGGCCAGATCGGCCTCGTTGAAGCTGTAGCCCTTTTCCGTGATGGTGAAGGAAATCATCTGCAGGGAAGGGTTGCGGAAAATCTCCACCAGGCGCGCCCAGTCCCCGGGGAACTGCGGATCTGCCTTGAGGGCCTCCGTAACGCTGCCGATGACTTTCTTGCCGATGGTCCCGTTGGAACACAAGCTCACCGAGAGCGAAAGGTTGTCGTAGGGGGCATAGGCCTTGTCAATTACCTCGAAATCGAAGGTTTCGGCCACAATCACGCCTCTGTCGTACTGCCCGGTGTTGAGGGCGTCATTGAGGATGGAAGCCGGGAAGGCCCGGAAGATATTGCCGCCGCCAAAGTGCACCCAGGTGGGCTGCAGGGCGGTTTTTTCACGTAAGGCCTTAATGTCATACTTGGGGAGCTCGTAGCCTTTTTGCTCCCATTCGGCGGCATTGAAGCTGCCGCTTAAGATATCATTAAGTTTCATATCAGTCAAAGAAACCGGGTTGTTTGTAAGGGATGCCCAATTCGCGGTCCACGGTGGCCAGGATGCCCTGCACCTGTCCCATGGCGAACATACGGCCAAGGAGCGTATAGCCGGCATTGTGGCCGTGGCTGCTCTCATCAAAGATTCCGCCGGGAACGTCCGTGAAGGTGAGGCCGTGGTCTACACGCATGGGAAGAGCGGGATTCTCCTTTTCAAAGATGCGGCAGAGCTCAATCAGATCGGCCCGTCCGCCCAGGTGGGAGGCCTCCGTGAAGTCTCCGTTGGGGAAGATATGGCAGGAGCGAAGGTGCACGAAATGGGTGCGGGAAGCGAACTTCCGGGCCAGCTCCACCACATTGTTATAGGCCCCGGCCGATAAGGAACCGGCGCAGAAAGTAAGGCCGTTATGCTTGTTGGGAACTGCGTTGAGGAACCACTCTATATCCTCTTCCGTGCGAACGATGCGCGGGAGGCCCAGCACCTCGATGGGAGGGTCGTCCGGATGCACGCACATGTTCATCCCATATTCCTCGCAGGTGGGCATGATGGCTTCCAGGAAGTATTTCATGTTGGCACGGAGCTGCGCCTTGTCAATACCTTTATATAAGGCCAGGAACTCCCGGAATTTCTCAATGGGAGCCTCGTCGTTCTCGCTGAAATTACCGCTCACGAAACCCTGGGTCTTGATCACGATGTTCTCCACCAGCTTGTGGTCCTTCTCCGGGGTCATGGTCTTGGCCAACTCATCGCATTCGGCCAGTACGTTGCGGCCTTCGCCCACGCCCTTAGGGAAGCGGAAAGCGGCCCATTCCTCGCGGGCGCCCGGACGCTTGAGGATGTAGATGTCGAAGTACGCGAATTCGGCATAATTGAAGTACAGGTTGGTGGCGCCGTTGGGGTTGTTGTGGAAAAGGTCCGTACGGGCCCAGTCCAGCACCGGCATGAAATTGTAGCAGATGCAGTGGATCCCTTCGGCCGATAAATTGCGGAGGCTTTCCTTGTACACCTCTATCTGGTGATCCCTGTCCGGGCCGCCGTATTTGATGGTTTCCACCACCGGCAGGCTCTCCACCACGCTCCAGCGCATGCCGTAGCTTTCTATGTATTCACGGAGTTCACGGATCTTTTCCCGGGGCCAGACTTCTCCCAGCGGAACGTCGTGCAGGGCGGTTACAATGCCCTCCACCCCAATTTGTCTTAACTGTGCAAGTGTAATCTTGTCTTTCTTACCGAACCATCTCCAGGTCTTTTCCATAATTGAGCTATTAATAAAGTCAGGTGATTCTCTACCGCTTTCCCGCTTTTCAACTTTTTCTTATTCCACACACGCCCTCCGGGCTCAAAGCCCTGAATATGCGGGGTACTAAGATACGCATTATTGGGCGGAGAAAAAAGCTAATGGTCTAAATTTTCAAAGGACTGAACCATTTCTTTTTGTTTTGCTGTGGAGAATATGGTATATTTGTATGCTTAGTTTAAAACTGCTAATTAATCCTAAACTAATATGACTCCTTCCAAGAACGAAGCAAAAGGCTTCTACAAACTCTCCTGGATGCAGCGCATCGGCTTCGGTTCCGGAGACATGGCCCAGAACCTCATCTATCAGACCATCAGCATCTGGCTGCTGTTCTTCTACACCAATGTCTTCGGCCTGGATCCCGGTGCCGCGGCGCTCATGTTCCTCATCGTCCGCCTGGTGGACGTGCTGTGGGACCCCGTGGTGGGTACCATCGTGGACAAGGGCAACCCCAAGTGGGGCAAATACCGCAGCTGGCTGGTCCTGGGCGGTATTCCGCTCGTCGGCCTGGCCATCCTGTGCTTCTGGAACGGCTTCGGCGGCTCCCTGGTGTATGCGTATGTAACCTATGTGGGCATGTCCATGTGCTACACGCTGGTAAATGTGCCGTACGGTGCCCTCAACGCCTCCCTCACGCGTGATACCAATGAGATTACCATCCTCACCTCCACGCGTATGTTCATGGCCAACCTGGGTGCCCTGTGCGTGAAGTCCCTGCCCCTTATCATCGCCATCTTCGCCCCCAAGGTGCTGGATCCGGCCACCGGCAAGTCCGTTGCGGTGTACAACACCCCGGAAGCCGCTCCCGCCTGGTTCATTACCATGACCATCTTCGCCCTGGTGGGTCTGGCCCTTCTCATCTTCTGCTTCTCCCAGTGTAAGGAGCGCGTTGTGATGGACCAGAAAGAAGCCGCTAACGTTAAGGTGAGCGACCTGTGGATGGAGTTCGTGCGCAACAAGCCCCTCCGCGTGCTGGCCTTCTTCTTCATCACCGCCTTCGCCATGATGAGCGTGGGTAATGCGGCCGATGCATATTTCATGAGCTATAACGTGGGCGCCACTCCGCTGCTCACCACCCTGTTCATGTGGCTGGGTACCATCCCCGCCTTCATCTTCATGCCGCTGGTTCCCGCCATCAAGCGCAAGATCG
>CAMHKD010000073.1:0-5950 GCA_946185645.1 uncultured Bacteroidales bacterium | reverse complement strand
AACGCCACCGGTTGCTCCTCCATCTACGGCGCATCCTTCCCGGCCAGCCCGTACTGCACCAACGCTCAGGGCCACGGCCCGGCTTGGCAGAATTCCCTCTTCGAGGACTTCTGCGAGTTCGGCCTGGGTATGAAGTTGGGATCGGACCGCGCACGCGAGACCGTTGCCAACATCATGAAGGAGGCCCTGGAGTGCGGTTCCTGCAACCAGGACATCAAGGCCCTTGCCGCCAAGTGGCTGGAAGCCCCCAAGGATCCGGCCGTGACCCGCGAGGTGGCCGACAAGATTGTCCCGCTGGCCGAAAAGTGCAAGTGCGACACCTGCAAGAAGCTCCTGGAATACAAGCACTTCATCCCGGCCCGCAGCCAGTGGATCTTCGGCGGTGACGGTGCATCCTACGATATCGGCTACGGCGGTCTGGACCACGTGCTGGCCAGCGGCGAGAACGTGAACATCCTGGTCCTGGATACGGAGGTGTACTCCAACACCGGCGGACAGAGCTCCAAGGCCACTCCGGTGGGCGCCATCGCCAAGTTCGCTGCTTCCGGTAAGAAGATCCGCAAGAAGGATCTGGGCATGATGGCCATCTCCTACGGCTACGTCTATGTAGCCCAGGTGGCCATGGGTGCCAGCCCGGTGCAGTACTTCAACGCCATCAAGGAGGCCGAGGCCTACGACGGCCCGTCCCTGATCATCGCCTACAGCCCTTGTATCAACCATGGCCTCAAGGCCGGCATGGGCCTGAGCCAGAAGGAAGAGAAGCTGGCCGTAGAATGCGGTTACTGGCACCTCTACCGCTACAACCCGGCGCTGGAAGGCACGGACAAGAATCCGTTCACCCTGGACAGCAAGGAACCCGACTGGAGCAAGTTCCAGGACTTCCTCAAGGGCGAGGTGCGTTTCGCCTCCCTGTACAAGATGTTCCCGGACCAGGCCGATGAGCTCCTGTCCAAGACGGAGGAATTCGCCAAAGTGCGCTTGAACACGTATAAGAGATTGGCAGGCAAGTAGCCTCCGGCCACTTACCTACCAATCCCATAATAACGGAGTGGCCTTGCAGCCACTCCGTTATTATATTCACGTCATTTCTTTTTCTTTTTCTTTTGTTTTTCAAAAAATGTTACTACATTTGCGGTGTACTATTATTCTAATACACAAATATTGAATAATACAAATAAAATTTATTGAATATCGGTAAATATTTTTCGTTATAATATTTGGATATATAAAAAAAGTACCATATATTTGCAAGCGGTAAAACCTTTTAACAATAATTATAAATGAAGAAAGTAATTCTTACCTTAGGTGCTTTGGCTATAGCTGCTGTTATGGCCTTTGCTCAGCAGCCTACCCGCGAACAGATGGAGGCTGCCATTGCCCAGATGCCCAAGATTCCCACTACGGACCAGGTCCGTACCGGCAAGCTGGACAACGGTCTCACCTATTTCATCCGTCACAATGAGCTTCCCGCCGGCCGTGCAGAGTTCTATTTGGCCACCAATGTGGGAGCTATTGAGGAAGAGTATCCTGCACAGGACGGTCTGGCCCACTTCCTGGAGCATATGTGCTTCAACGGAACCGAACACTTCCCGGACAAGACCATCCTGGACTATCTGCGTTCCATCGGCGCGGAATTCGGCCGTAATATCAACGCCTCCACGGGCTTTGAAGAGACGCAGTACATGCTCAACAATATCCCTGTTGCCCGTCCCAGCGTGGTGGACAGCTGCCTCATGATCCTGGCCGACTATTCCCACTTCGTGCTCAACCAGCCCAGCGAGATTGATGCAGAGCGCGGTGTTATCATCGAGGAGCGCCGTACCCGTCGCAACGCTTCCTGGCGCAACATGGAGGCTTCCCTCCCCTACTACTTCGGCCCGGACAGCAAGCAGGCCAGCTGCACGCTCATCGGCACGCAGGAGCACCTGGAGACCTTCAAGCCGGAAAGCCTGGTGGAATTCTACCACACCTGGTACCACCCCGGCAACCAGGCCGTGATTGTGGTTGGTGACGTGGATGTGGACCGCACGGAAGCCAAGATCAAGGAGATCTTCGGCGCCATCCCCGCCAAGGAGAACCCTGTGAAAAAGCCCATCCAGACCATTGAGGACCATGCCGAGCCGCGTGTTGGCATCATCACGGATCCGGAAACCACCAACCCGCAGATTGAGCTGATGTGGCACAGCGAGGCCCTCCCGGAGGCCATCAACGCCACCGCCACCGGCGTGCTCACGGACCTGGTGGAGAACCTCATCTCCCAGGTGGCCCGCGAGCGCTTCAACGACATCACCTCCAAGCCCAACTCCTCTTACCTCAGCGGCAGCTTCGGCGTAGGTGACCTTATTTATGAAGACATCGAGGCTGTGATGGCCGATGTGGCCCTCCGCGAGGAGAACATCCTGGGCGGCTTCAAGGACTTCTACACGGAAATCCAGCGCCTGTTCCGCTATGGCATCTCGGACGCCGAATTCGCCCGTGCCAAGGCCGATCAGCTCTCCTACTACGAGACCCAGGCCAACCGTGCCTCCACCCGTCAGAATTCCGAGTTCATCAGCCCCATCATCAGCCACTTCTTCGACAAGAACCCGCTCCTGGAGCCCCAGGACGAATATGAGATGATGCAGATGCTCCTCTCCCAGATCAACGCCAACGTTGTGAATCAGGTGCTTGCACAGGCCGCCGGTTCCAAGAATCTGGTGGTTGTATACACCGGCCCCGAAAAGCCCGGTATCGCCACTCCTACGGCCGATGAGCTCATTGCCGCTATGGCAGAAGTAGAGGCCTCGGAGATTGCAGCACCGGAAGGCGAGGAGATTCCGGAAGCCTTCCTGGATCCCGCCGCCCTGCCCGGATCGGCCGTTGTTAAGACCGAAACCGGCATCTACGGTTCCACCGAGTGGACCCTGGGTAACGGCGTCAAGGTCATCGTCTATCCCACCGAGCTCACCAAGGACCAGATCCTCTTCGGCATCGGCAAGGACGGCGGCCGCAGCCTCATCGCTACGGAAGACCTGCCTTCCTTCGAGGATAACATCATGTCCCTGTTCATCCAGAACAGCGGTATCTCCCAATTCTCCGGCACCACCGTTACCAAGATGCTCACCGGCAAGACCCTCAGCGTCACTCCTTACCTGGATGCGCTGGAGCACGGCGTAAACGGCAACAGCACTGTCAAGGACCTGGAGACCGCCCTGCAGATTGTGTACCTGTACTTCACGGATCCCCGCTTTGACGAGGAAGAGTGGCAGAACGGTATCGACCAGCTCAAGGCCGTCCTCCCCAACATGGAGAACCAGCCCAACTTCAAGTTCCAGACGGAACTCTACAAGACCATCTACAACAACCCGCGCCGCTTCATGGTTTCCTCCGACGTGGTGAACAAGGCCAGCCTGGCCACCGTGGAGAAGTACTGGAAGGAGCTCTTTGCCGATGCAGCCGGTGCCAAGATGGTATTCGTTGGTGACATCGACATTGATGCCCTCAAGCCGCTTGTGGAGAAGTACATCGGCTCCCTGCCCGCCGGCAAGGAAGCTACCAAGTGGATCGACCGCAAGGAGAACATTGTGAAGGGCCGCGTAGAGAATGTCTTCACTGTGGATATGCAGACTCCTAAGAGCACCGTTTACCAGATCTGGTCGGCCGAAATGGAGCATACCTACGAGATTGACGCCGCCCTGGATGCCATTTCCTACATCCTGGACATCCGTTACACCAACAGCCTGCGTGAGGAAGAGGGCGGCACCTACGGCGCCTCCTCCAGCGCTCAGTTCGGCCGTCGGCCCACTCCCAGCGTCCTCCTGCTGGTTGGCTTCGACTGCAAGCCCGCCCTCTGCGACAAGCTCCGTGAGCTGGCCATCAGCGGTCTCAAGGACCTGGCCCAGAACGGCCCCACCGACGACGAACTGAACAGCGCCAAGCTCAACCTCCAGAAGAACCTGCCGGAGAGCCGTCAGCGCAACGCCTGGTGGCGTAACAACATCCAGCTGCACGAGACCTACGGTGAAGACCGCGACGCCGCCTACGAGGCCGCCATCAACGCCCTGAACAAGGACATCGTGGTGAAGACCCTCCAAGCCATCCTGGCCCAGGACAACTTCATAGAGGTTGTAATGAAACCCGCCAACACCGCAGAAGCCGAATAAGCTCTTTACACTATAGAAAAAGAGGGTTGCACGGTGTGCAACCCTCTTTTTTTCACATAAAATAAAGGAATTAGGCCTCGCTGATGGCTTCGTTCGGGCAGGTGCCTTCGCAGGCGCCGCAATCGATGCACTCATCGGCGTTGATCACGTAGGAGCCTTCGCCCTCGGAAATGGCGCCCACAGGGCAGACATCGGCGCAAGAGCCGCAGGAGACACAAATGTCGGGATTAATCTTTCTTGCCATAGTTAATATAGTTTTATTGTTGTTGTGTTTCTTTACTGCCTACAAATTTAGGCATTATATTTGATTTTAAAAATATCAGTCATTATCTTTGCAAACATGAAAACCGTGTTTTGGACCATAGCCCTGGCTGCAAGCCTGCTGTCTTGTGGCTCGCGTACAGCAAATAGCGCGCCAATTGTTGAACTAGTTGGAACGGAAACAGTCGGCATGCCGGAAGCGCCCGATGAAGGAGACGCCGTGTTCGACAAATTGGTGCATGATTTTGGGGACGTGAGCATGGATGACGGCCCCCTTACCTGCACCTTCACGGTCACCAATAACGGCACGGAACCGCTTGTCCTGTTTGAAGTTGTCTCCTCCTGCGGTTGCACGGACGTAACCTGGACCCGCGAGCCCCTCCAGCCCGGCAAGAGCGGCACCATATCGGCCACATTCAAGAACGAAGACGGTCCCTTCCCCTTTGACAAAACCCTTACGGTATACATATCGGGCCAGCGCAAGCCGGTAATCCTGCGGCTCCGCGGCACGGTCCACGAGAAAAAAAAGTCCCTGAGCGAGCTCTACGGAGCACAAAAGCTCGGGGATTTTGGTCTGAAAGCCCGGGACTATAAGGCCGGCGTCCTCAAGCAGGGTCTCACTGTGAGCGAGACGGCCACGGTGGCCAACCTGGGAAAGAAGCCGCTTAAGGTGGAATTCACGGAAGTATCTGAGCATCTGAAACTTAACGTCTCTCCCAACCCCATCCCTGCCTGCAGCACCGCCACGCTAATCTTCACCATTGAGGCAGCTCCGGGCCTGTACGGCAAGCACACGTATACGGCCGTTCCGGTGCTTAACGGCCGCAAGGCATCGGCCCCTATTTCCGTATGGTCCACTACCAGGGAGAACTTTGACAAATGGACGGACGAGGAGCGCAACAACGGCGCCATTCCCGTCTTTGAAAACAGCACCGCCAACTTCGGCATTGTCAAGGCCGGGGACCCCGTGGAAGTCACTTTCAACTGCTCCAACCGCGGAAAGAGCACCTTCCACATCTATCAGGCCGATCCGGAAGATTCGGCCCTCAAAGTGCTGGAAATAACTGACTGTGAGCCCGGCGGAAAAGGTCTGGTCCGCGTGTCGCTCAACACATCGGCCGTGGAGAAAGGCGAAGCCGTGATCATGCTCACTCTCACCACCAATTCCCCTTTACGTCCCGTGGTTAATCTCTTTGTGGCGGGGCAGATACAGTAGAAAGTGATGGAGATGTCCCTAAAAATGGGACATCTCCTGCAAATTGAGCCGTTTTTGATGGAGATGTCCCTGTTTTCGGGACATCTCCATCATTTTTAGTAAACATGGGTTAGAGGGAGGGGCCCGCCGACGAAGCCGATGGAAGGGCCGGAGCGCAGCGGAGGGGTTTGTGAGACTATAGCCTTTGCCTTTTTAGGCAAATTTTTGTATATTTGTAGGATAAATGACTACGAATGGCAGACATCATTAATTCCACCTACAACGACGACGCCATCCAGACCCTGGAATGGAACGAACATATCCGCAGACGCGCCGGCATGTATATCGGCCG
>CAMHKD010000072.1:0-6129 GCA_946185645.1 uncultured Bacteroidales bacterium | reverse complement strand
TATGTCTGCGAGGACGAACCGTTCTGCAAGCTCATCAACCAGGGCATGATCCAGGGCCGTTCCAATTTCGTATACCTTGGTCCCGGCACCAACAAGTTCGTATCGGCCGGTCTCAAGGACCAGTACGAGACCATTCCGGTGCATGTGGACGTGAATATTGTGTACAACGACAGGCTGGACATTGAGGCTTTCCGCAATTGGCGGCCGGACTATAAGGATGCGGAATTCGTGCTGGAGAACGGCGAGTACATCTGCGGCTGGGCCATTGAGAAGATGTCCAAGAGCATGTACAACGTGGTGAATCCGGACAGGATCTGCGACACCTACGGGGCCGATACGCTCCGCCTGTACGAGATGTTCCTGGGTCCCATCGAGCAGGCCAAGCCCTGGGATACCAAGGGCATCGACGGCGTGAACCGCTTCCTCAAGAAGTTCTGGCGCCTGTTCTGGGACCGCGAGAAGTGGCTGGTGACGGACGAGGAGCCCACCAAAGATGAGTTAAAGGCTCTGCACAAGCTCATCGGCAAGGAACAGGAAGATATTGAAAACTTCTCCTATAACACCACCATATCGGCCTTCATGATTGCGCTCAACGAGCTGGGCAACTGCTCCAAGCGGGCCATCCTGGAGCCGCTCACCGTACTCCTGAGCCCGTTTGCGCCGCATATTGCGGAGGAACTGTGGCACCAGCTGGGCCATGAGACTTCGGTGGTGTACGCCTCCTTCCCGGAGTACAAGGAAGAGCTGGCGGCGGAGAACACCGTCAATTACCCGGTTTCCTTCAACGGTAAGACGCGCTTCTTTGTGGACGCCCCCGCATCGGCATCCCCCGCAGAGGTGGAGGCCCTTGTGCGCGCCCACGAGAAAACGCCCCAGTATGTGGGAGATAAGTCAATTGCCAAGGTGATTGTGGTTCCCGGCCGAATTGTAAATGTGGTAATTAAATAGCACTTTATGAAACCGCTTACCAGAAAGGTACTCATTACTATTTTTGACTATATCCTAATCACTTTCGGTGCTACGCTGTTTGTGATGGGGTGGACGTCTTTCCTGCTCCCCAACGGCATCATCGACGGTGGTCTCACCGGCATTTGCGCCCTGCTGTCCATGGTAACGGGCGTTCCGGTGGAATACTGGAATTTCGGCATCAATGCCGTGCTCCTGATCATCGCCTGGATGGTGCTGGGACGCAGCTTCGGCATCAAGACCGTCTATACCATCGTCCTTACTTCTCTGCTGTTCCGTTTTCTGGGTGGAGATAACCTCATGGTTCTCAAGTCCCTGCCCGGGCAGCCGCTGGAGTTGGGAGAGAAGGTGCTGGTGCCGGTTATCGGCGGTCTGCTGGAAGCCGTGGGCCTGGGCCTGGTGTTGCTCCGGGGCGGTTCCACCGGCGGAACGGACATCCTGGCCCTCATCATCAACAAATTCTGGCCGGTGTCCCTGGGAAGGTTTTATCTGGTGTCGGACTTCATAGTGATCGGCCTTTTGATGTTCGTCCCCGGCCACTGCTTTGCCGATGTTATTTATGGTTACATCTGTATGGGTACCTTCGCCCTGGCCCTGGACATGGTGATGATGGGTAAGGAATCGGCCGTCCAGGTGCTGGTGTTCTCGGACCATTACCCCAAGATTGGAGACTATATCAACAAGGAGATGGGCCGGGGTGTTACCGCGCTGCGTTCCGTAGGCTGGTACACCCAGATGGACCGTCAGGTGCTACTGGTGATGATCCGTAAGACAGAACTTCCCGGCCTGGTGAAGGCCATCAAGGATATAGACCCCAAAGCCTTCGTTACCGTGGTCCCCGCCAACAATGTGTACGGTGAAGGCTTTGACGAAATGAAAACAGGACTTAGCAAATTAAAGAAGAAAAAGTAGTTATGGCTTTAAAGAAAACCGTTCTAACCCAGGTTAAGGAGTGGCTGCTGGTCACCCTGGGCATCCTTATATACGTGACCGGATGGGTCATCTTCCTCATCCCCAACAACCTGGTGGGCGGGGGAGTCTCCGGTATCAGCTCCATGATCCAGTATGCCACCCAGGGCGTAATTCAGATGGGTTACAGCTACTTTGTGCTCAATGCCATCCTCATGGCGGCGGCCGTCATCATCCTGGGCATGGGCTTCGGCGCCAAGACCTTCTACGCCATCATCCTGGCCTCGCTGGCCATGCGTTTCATGCCGGGCTTCATTCCGGATACCATCATCAATACGCTGGCCCTGCAGAACGGCAAGCTGATGTCGGTGCTTATGGGCGGCCTCATGGCCGGTATCGGCATCGGCATGAGCATTTCCAACGGCGGCAGCACGGGCGGAACGGACATCATTGCCCTCATTTATACCAAGTACCACAACGTGTCGCCGGGCAAGGTGATCCTCTTCCTGGATTTCATCATCATCATGTCTTCCCTCATCGTCCCGTCCTACGTGGCCGATGTGGACCCGCAGACCGGCGCCGCCCTCATGGATGCCGATGGCAAGGCGCTCACGCATCTGATGCCATTCGCCGACAAGATCACAACCGTGGTATACGGCCTAATCCTGGTCACGGTGAACAGCTACGTGCTGGACATGTACATTTCCGGCTCCCAGCAGAGTGTGCAGCTGTTTATCCTGTCCTCCCAATACGATAAGATTGCCGATGCCATCACGCACGATCTGCACCGCGGTGTTACCGTGCTGGACGGCAAGGGCTGGTACACCAAGCAGGACACCAAGGTGCTCATGGTCCTTACCCGCAAGACGGACCTGAACCTGCTCCTGAAGTATATCAAGCAGATAGATTCCCAGGCCTTCCTGTCCGTAAGCTCCGTGAACGGAGTGTACGGCAAGGGCTTCGATACCATCAAGAAATAGCTCTTTGAAATAGGGATACGCGCCCGGGTACAACCGTACTAAACTATGAACCTGCTTTTTTTATCGGCGGGTCTCATCGGTGTGTCGGCGGTGGCTGTGGCGGTTTGGTTGTTCCTGCGCCTGCGCAAGATGAGAACCCCTCATCGGCCTGCCCACAAGGGGCAGAGCCTTCCTACGGCGGCTCCCTCCCAGGAATCCCTGGTGTCGGACTTCGAAATGTTGGCGATCGATCAATTCCTTTACGACAAAGTTTGCAGGTACATGACGGAACACAAGCCATTCCTGGTAGATGCCTTTTCGCTCCAGGATCTGGCCAATGCCCTTTATACCAACAGAGTGTATCTCTCCAAGACCATCAACCATTTTTCCGGAAAGAATTTCAGGCAGTACGTGAACTATTACAGGGTCATGTATGCCATGGACCTGTTCCGGAACAATATGAGCCTGCGGGTAAGTGAGCTGGCGGAACTTTCCGGTTTCCATTCGCCCACTTCCTTTTTCCAGAGTTTCAAGAAGGTGATGGGGGAGGCGCCCAGTGAATGGTGCGCCCGCGTGCGGGAGAAATACAGAAGAAAAAGATAACTAATAACCACCCGGGCGTTATCCCTGAATCCCTTTCCAGCTATCCGGAACAGGGGCGGTTACATCCACCTCGGTCTTTTTGACGGGGTGGATGAACTGTATATGGCGGGCAAGGAGGGAGATGCCTCCGTCCGGATTGGAGCGTTTGGCGCCGTACTTGAGGTCTCCCTTGATGGGACAGCCCATGTGGGCAAGCTGGCAGCGGATCTGGTGATGTCGGCCGGTGAAAAGTTCCACTTCCAGCAAGAAATAGCGTTCCGTCTTCTGGATAAGGGTATATTTGAGGCGGGCTTCCTTGCCGTTTCGGGATACGTAGGACTTGTTCTGGGCCTCGTTCCGGACCAGGAAGTCCGTGAGGGTGTCGCTTTCCCGGGGCGGCTGATTGGCGGTAAGGGCCCAGTAGGTTTTGTGGATTTCCCCCTTCCTGAGCATATCGTTGAGCCGTTCCAGGGCCTTGGAGGTTTTGGCAAAGACGGTTACGCCGCTAACAGGTCTGTCCAGCCGATGGGGCACTCCCATGAACACCTGTCCGGGTTTTCCGTCCCGCTGGGCGATGAAGGCCTTGAGGGTTTCACTCAGGGGTTCGTCGCCCGTCTTGTCTCCCTGCACTATCTCTCCCGTCCGCTTGTTGAAGATTAGCAGATGGTTGTCCTCGTACAGGATGCGCTGTTCCAAATCCCGGTATTCTGCCGGGTCTATCGGCCGATAAATACTCATTGCAGTTGCAAAGATAACACTTTTCTTTGCTTTATTCCGGGAAAGGTGTATCTTTGTGTCATTATGAAAAAGACCCTTATCATTTTGTGCTCCCTGCTGGCTGTTATCGCCTGCGGCACATCCAAGCAAAACGTCAACAACGGGACTGCCGTGAATATCGGTTATGGAGAACAGGAAAAGGACCAGATGACCTCTTCCGTCTCCAAGATCAAGAATACCAGACAGTCGGAGTCTTACTCCACTATTTTTGAAATGATTCAGGGCAAATGCCCGGGCGTCCAGGTCAACGGAGAAAGAATCCTCATCCGCGGCATCGGCACCAACAGCGACGCAACGGATCCGCTGTACATCGTGGACGGTGTGCAGGTGAGTAGTATCAGCAGCATAGACCCCATTATGGTGGACAGCATAGAGGTCCTTAAGGATGCCGCCTCCGCTTCCATCTACGGTACGCAGGGTGCCAATGGCGTAATCCTCATTACCACCAAGAAGCAGTAATCCTTATCGGATAAAGTTCGTGAATTCCGCCTTCTCTTCTCTAAGAGGGGCGGAATTTCCGTCTCCGGTGTGAATCTTCTCCAGCAGCCAGGCCAGGTTGTTTCCCAGGGTGCGCATGGTCTGCATGCCTTCCTTGTCCTGCTTCACTTCTCCCTTGCCGGAACCGTAAGCGATGTTCCAGTACTGGGAGGTTACAACCGGCATGTTCATCATCTCGAACATCATGTTCATGGTCTGCAGGGTGGCCGTGGCGCCGCCTCTGCGGCAGATGGCCACCGCAGCTGCCGGTTTGTTCTGGACCACATGCCCGGCCGAGAAGAAGAGCCGCTGCATCACGGCCAGGATGCCCCCGTTGGGCTGACCGTAATAGACGGGCGTGCCGATGACCACGGCGTCCGAACCGGCAATCTTTTTGGCTATTTCATTGCAGGGATCGTCGTCAAAGACGCATCCCTTGCCGCCGTTCCGCCGGCAGCCGCCGCAGTTGATGCACATCCTAACGGGCTTGTTCCCAATCTGGTAGATTTCGGTCTCAATGCCGTGCGCCTTCAGTTGCTTTTCAATTTCCTGCAGGGCGCAGAAGGTGTTTCCATCGGCCCGGGGACTGCCGTTGATCAACAGAACCTTATTCTTTTTGGCGTTTTTGTCTTCTTTCATCATGGCCGATGCCGGCGAGGACAGCACCGCCGTCCCTGCCGCCGCCAGGGCTGCCGTCTTTATGAATGACCTTCTCATCATGATAGTCAAATGCTTGATTGTTAGTTCTATGCGAAGATAGTCAAATCCCCCGGAACTACCAAATCCTTTTTCGTCTGGGGCAGTGCTCACGCTCCGTGAGGATTTCCGGACGGGCGCTTTTCGGCTGGAGGGGCTTTGACGGCGAACTCCTCCTTTTACGGTCCTTCGGCCCGTAACGTTCGTCAAACAGACGCCGTCATCCGCTTCGCGGCACAGCCCCTCCATCCGGCGCCCAATTGTCCGGAAATCCTATACTCCGCTTAGAGCAGCTGCTCCAGCCGGTTGGCCGTGTTGACAGTTAGAAGGGTCTGGGATGCCGATTCTTTGTCAACACGGCAATGGTTTTCTGGTTTTTACGGTTTTTTCATGCCGTGTTGACAACTGGAAGGCAATCTGGGGTAGATTTCCTGTCCACACGGCCGGGAAATGATTGTGTGTTGGGAGAGGTGGATGAAAGAGGTAGGAGACCTCTCCCATGAAAAGCGCCTTGGAGTACGTTGAGATAAAGATTACCTGGGAGAGGTGCCTTAATTGATAATACTACCTCTCCCAAAACACATTGTTCCTAATGGCTGTACATACCAGATATGATCATAAAAACGGCATCTCGTTCCATACAGTTGTTCATACACTATCAGAAAGGTCCGTTTACCCGTTATTATTCTAGGTATGTACAAGGATTCCGCCACTCAGTTCAAAAGCAGTGTACATATCAAGCGAGGCAATCGTCATGCCCGGT
>CAMHKD010000071.1:0-6194 GCA_946185645.1 uncultured Bacteroidales bacterium | reverse complement strand
TCGAATCTCGCTCTCTCCGCTTTAAAAAGACAGCTTGACGCTGTCTTTTTTTTTCGGAGAGAGCGAGATACCTTCTTTTTCATGCCCAAGATCGTTATCTTTGTGGAGACATCATCTAGATTTACGGAAATGAAACGCATTTTAGCCTTATTTGCTGCAGTGGGCAGCCTGTTGGCTTGTAACAAGGCCGAAGAATCCAATCTCAAGCCCCGCATCGTGGTGTTAACGGACATCGGCCCGGCCGAGGTGGAGCCGGACGACAACGAAAGTGCAGTGCGCCTCCTCAGTTACGCCGATCGTTTTGAGATTGAAGCCATTGTCACCACCATCGGCTGGAACTGCGATCCCTATCCGGAGGAATGGGCGGAGTATCTGTACCGCGTGATTGAAGGTTATTCCGTGGATGTGAACAACCTCATGAAGCGCTCCGGACAGACCGCTTTCCTTTCGTCGGAAGAAGAGCAGGGCTCCCAGCAGCTGGGATACTGGCCCAGCGCGGAGTATATCCGCAGCCGTTCCGTCATGGGTAGCACCCGCGCGGGCATCGGCGTCATTGGGGAGGGAAACGATTCCCCGGGCAGCGAATTACTAATAAAGCTGGCCGATGAAGACGACCCCCGGCCCATCTGGGTGTGTTCCTGGGGCGGTGCCAACACCCTTTCCCAGGCCATTTGGCGCGTACAACAGGAACGTACACCAGAAGAGCTCAAGGCTTTTTTGCGCAAGTTCCGCCTCTATACCATCACGGACCAGGACATGGTATACGCCATGCGCATGGATCGGGCATACAGTTCCCACCAGTGGCTCAGAAGGGAGTTCCCAGAGGACCTCATGCTGGTTTGGGACGAGAGCGCCTGGCTCAACCAGAACGCCCTGGGCGTAAGGAACTGGGACAAATATGCAGAGCTAATCCAGGGGCACGGAGAGATGGGAAAAGTTTACCCGCACTATCTTTGGGGCGTGGAAGGCGATACGCCCAGCTTTCTGAATGTAATGCCCAATGGGCTCAACGATCCGGAGCACCCGGAGCAGGTGGGTTGGGGCGGATGCCACCTTTTCGGCATTTCGCCGGACGGGGAAACCAACGCCTGGACCAACTGGCAGCAGCCGCTGAAGGACATCTCCAACGCTTATGAGCACAAGTTTTACCCAGATGAGTTCAACGATTTCGCGGCCCGGATGCAATGGGCGGCTGAAGGAAAGGGCAACCGCAACCCGGAGGTCCGGATAAACGGAAAGGAAGGCATTAAGCCGATGGAAGTATCGGCCCGCTCCGGCGAAGAGCTGCGCTTTGACGCATCGGCCTCTTCGGATCCGGACGGCGACGCCCTGCGTTTCGAGTGGTGGTTCCAAGAGTTCCCCGGCGATGCTCAGCTCCCGTCATTGGCCGATGCAAACGCCCCGCAGGCCGTTTTCACCCTCCCCGCCGATGCAGCCCCCGGGCAGCAGTACCACCTGATCTGCGAAATCCACGACGACGGCCCCTTCCAACTCGTCGCCTATCGGCGGATCATCATCACAATCCAATAAAAAAAGCCGACCTGACCGGTCGGCTTTTTCTTGCAAATAACGCGATTAGCGCCTCTTGATATCCCACTTGGCGTTGTCGTTGTTGAAGTCGAACTTGGCCAGGGTGGGAGTGCTGTCGGCTACGGAATAGAGGCAGAACTTCTCCGGATGGCCGCAGCCAGGGATGGCCTTGGGAGCGATACGCCAGGTGCCATCGGTGAGCTGCTCAATCTTCCAGAGCTGCTCGTCGGCGCCGGTGAATTCCGGAACGGTCACTACCTCGTGGCCCTCGGCGGCTGCCAGGGCACGCTTGGTGCCTTCAATCACAATCTTGTAGTACGGGCCACCCAGATAACCGCCGGCTTCCGGAACAGCCTCGATGCACCACTTCTGGTGAGGACGGGCCATGTAGTCGTTGCAGCGGGCGGGAATTACACCCTCCGGCCAGCCACCGATCACTTCTTCCAGCTTCTGGCCTTCCACAACCACGACGGGCTGATCCTGTCCACGGCCGAAACCGCGCATGCCACCCTGGGCGCGCACGAAGTCCACGGTGAGCTCAAGGGCATAACCGCGACGACGGGACAGAATCTTGTAGTTACCGTCAGCGAGGATTTCACCAGCCTCCGGCCAACCGTCTTTCCAAAGGATGGGACGGATAGCGAGGGTGCTGCGGCCGCTGAGGTCCAGATCGGCCTCCCAGTGGAAGGACATCTTTTCCACACCGGGCTCCACGATGTAACGGCCGAAGTGACCGGCACCGAAACGGCGTTCCTCGGCAGCGACCACCATCTTGCCACCGCCCTGCAGCATGTCACGGCCCATATTGTCAAGGAAAGGACCGAAAGGATTGCGGGAACGGCCTACAATGATGTTGTAGGTGGAGTTGGCGCCGTCGCAGCAGGTGCCGTGAGTACCCAGCAGATAGTACCAGCCATCGCGGTACATCATGCTGGAAGCCTCGCAGTCGATGGCCACGTCATAGTCCTGGGCGCCTTCCAGGCGGCCACCGGTCTTGGGATCCAGTTCCACCATGCGGATGTTGCCGAAATAGGTGCCGAAGGTGCAGAACAGACGGCCGTTGGGATCCATCAGGAAGCCCACGTCAATGGCGTCGCAGTCTTCGTCCATCTCTGAATGGGCCACCTCGATGGGATCCGAGTAGCCGAAATCCGGGGATTCCGGATCCAGGGACTTGTTCCACATGGTGAGGATACGGCCGGCGTGACCGCCGCCAAGACCACCGCCAGTGGAGCTGTAACCCACCAGGTAACGGTCTCCGATCTTGATAGCATCCGGAGCTGCACCGCCGCCGGGGCGCACGGCACCGCTGTCCCATACCCAACCGTCGGAAGACATGAGGCCGCCGCCACCAGTGCCGAAGGTAAAGTACTTACCGTTGCACTCCATGATGGTGGAAGGGTCGTGAATATAAGGTTTGCCCACCTGGGCAGCTGCAGAAAGGCAGAACAGGGCTACAATGCCCGCAAGAATAATATTCTTTTTCATGGCTTATTTCGTGCTGAGGGTGATGTTCTTGACGGGATTGCCGGCTTCGTCGATGAAGCGGCAGCAGAAGTCGCTCATACCGGGACCGTTGATAACGGCGCCCCAGATGACGTTACGGCCTTTCTTGAGGGTGAGACGAGGGGAAGCGCAGTCGTCCATCACGCGGCGGCGGTCGCCGGAGAGAACCACAGCCTCTTCACCGTTGACCCACCACATGGAAGCGGAGTTGGAACCGACGGCCAGGCGCACATTGGGAATGTCTTCCTCGCAGTTGACCACGGTAACGGCCCAGCAGATGATGCCGTAGCGGTCCTGAGTGAGGTTGGTGGCAAAGCGGAAGAGCTTCACATTGGGCATCTTGCTGTCCATGGCGTGCCACTTGAGGGTGACCTTCTTCTGCTCATACTTGGGAGGTTCCATGCCGAAGCCCATGGGACGGCCGCCCTGCAGGTTCACCGGCGGCTGATACTCCACGGTAATCTTGACCTTGTCTCCGTCCTTGGGAAGGACGTCTCCAAGCTGACCTTTGAAATACTCCTGGGCGAAGACCTCACGGATGTAGCTGTCCGTGAAAACGGTGTTGGAGCGGTTGGGCTTGCTGATGGGTTCCAGCAGCAGCCAGCGGCCCAGGAAGCCCTGTGCATCCGGCGTCGCAGTGGGCGTGGTGACAGGGACCAGATACTTGTCCAACTGGGTGGACCTGTCGGCAAGGACCTGCGCCCGGGCGGAGAATCCCGGCATCAGGAGCATGAGGCCCATGACGACGAAAAGGGTTTTGATTGTGTTTTTCATAAAATGTTATAAGAAATTATGTGTGGTTTTTCCCGTTACCAAGTTACAACAAAAAAACGACCCCCGGAAGTTAAAAAACTTCCGAAGGGCCGCTTAGCAGATATTTGAAAGAATTCGACCTAAAAACTAAAGTCTGGCGAATCCCTACAAATCGTTCATCACGTCCATGGCCTCCGACTTGGACCCCACTACGATGTCCTGGTAGCGGGCCAGACCGGTACCGGCCGGGATGAGATGACCGCAGATGACGTTCTCCTTGAGGCCTTCCAGGTAGTCCACGCGGGCACGGATGGCGGCTTCCGAGAGCACCTTGGTGGTCTCCTGGAAGGAGGCCGCCGAGATGAAGGAACCCGTCTTGAGGGCGGCGCGGGTGATACCCTGCAGCACCTGGGAGGCGGTGGCCGGACGAGCCGGACGCACAGCCATCAGTTTCATGCCCTGACGCTCCAGCGAAGCGTTTTCGCCGCGTACGTCACGGGCCGAAATGATGTCGCCTTCCTCGAAGCGCAGGCTCTCGCCGGCGTCTTCCACGTAGAACTTGCCGAAGATGGCGTCGTTACGGTCCATGAACTCCCACTTGTCCACCAGTTCCTCCTGGAGGAATTCGGTGTCGCCCGGGTCGTTGATCTGGACCTTGCGCATCATCTGGCGCACGATAATTTCGAAGTGCTTGTCGTTGATCTTCACGCCCTGCAGACGATACACGGCCTGAATTTCGTTCACAATGTACTCCTGTGCCTTAACCGGACCCAGGATGTTGAGGATATCGGTAGGCGAAGTGCCGCCGTCGGAAAGACGGGTACCGGCCTTCACATAGTCGTTCTCCTGCACCAGGATCTGCTTGGTCATGGGCACTTCATAAGCGCACTCCTTGCCGGAACGGTTCTTTACGATGATCTCCCTCTTGCCGCGCTTCACCTTGCCCATACGCACCTCACCGTTGATTTCGGAGAGGATGGCCGGGTTGGAAGGAGTACGGGCTTCGAAGAGTTCGGTCACACGCGGCAGACCGCCGGTGATATCGCTGGACTTGCCGATGGCGCGAGGGATCTTGATGATCACGTCACCCACCTTTACGGGAGCGCCGTCACTGATCATGATGTGGGCACCCAGCGGGAGGTTGTACTGACGGAGGGTCTTGCCCGCAGCGTCGATGATGAGCATGGAAGGCGACTTGGTCTTGTCACGGCCTTCGATGATCACCTTGTCCGTTGCGTTGGAGAATTCGTCGGCACTTTCCTCACGGAAGGTTACGCCTTCCACCATGTTCTCGAAGCGGACGGTACCGGCCGTTTCGGCAATGGTGGTAGCGTTGTAAGCATCCCATTCGCAGATGAGGTCCCCGTTGTGCACCTTGTCGCCTTCCTTGAAGTACAGCACGGAGCCGTAAGGGATATCATACTGGGAATAGTTCATTCCGGTACGTTCGTCCTGGATGCGGAGTTCCGCCATACGGGAAACCACCACCTGGCTCACGGTGCCGTCCTCGTTGGTCCGTTCGATGGTACGCAGTTCCTCAAAGGTCAGTTTACCTTCATACTTGGAGACGATGGAGGAATCGGCCACGGAACCGGATGCGGTACCACCCACGTGGAAGGTACGGAGGGTAAGCTGTGTACCGGGTTCGCCGATGGACTGGGCTGCAATCACACCCACAACCTCGCCGGTTTCCACCATGCGGGAAGTGGCCAGATTACGGCCGTAGCACTTGGCGCAGACGCCCTTGCGGGATTCGCAGGTGAGCACGGAACGGATTTCCACCTGCTCGATGGGGAGGGTATCGATGAGCGCGGCAACATCCTCGCGGATTTCTTCGCCGGCTGCAATGATGAGCTCTCCGTTGAGCGGGTTGATGATGTCGTGCACGGAGGTACGGCCGAGGATTCTCTCACCCAAGGATTCCACCACCTCGTCCTTGTTCTTGATGGCGGTGGCGATGAGGCCGCGGAGGGTGCCGCAGTCTTCCTCGGTGATGATCACGTCGTGGGACACGTCCACCAGACGGCGGGTCAGGTAACCGGCGTCAGCCGTCTTGAGGGCGGTATCGGCCAGACCCTTACGGGCACCGTGCGTGGAGATGAAGTACTCCAGCACCGTCATGCCTTCCTTCAGGTTGGACACGATGGGGTTCTCGATGATCTCTGCACCGGCAGCGCCGCTCTTCTGGGGCTTGGCCATCAGGCCGCGCATGCCGCAGAGCTGCTTGATCTGCTGGGTGGAACCACGGGCACCGGAATCCAGCATCATGTACACCGGGTTGAAGCCCTGCTGATCGGCAGAGATCTGCTTCTTCACGATGCCGGTGAGCTGGTTGTCAATGGAGGTCCACAGGTCGATGACCTTGTTGTAACGCTCGTTGTTGGTGATGAAGCCCATGGCGTAGT
>CAMHKD010000070.1:0-6272 GCA_946185645.1 uncultured Bacteroidales bacterium | reverse complement strand
TGAGATAGTTGCCGATGGCGGTGGCTGCGAACCACAGACCCATCATCAGGCCCTTAAACTTGGGCGGGGCCACCTTGGACACGAAGGAGATGCCCATCGGGCTGAGCAGCAGCTCCGCGAAGGTGAGCACCAGATACGTGGAAATGAGGTAGGTGGGGACCACCGGGTCCGGGGATACGCCGCCCACGTTCACCAGCTCCGACGGGGCGGGCTGGCCCTTGGACGCTGCCAGCATAATGAGGTAACCCAGGGCTGCCACAAACATACCCAGGCCGATCTTGCGGGGTGCCGAAGGCTCCTTGCCCTTGCTGGCAAGGGCGCTGAAGATGGCCATCGAGATGGGCGTGAGCGCTACCACGAAGAAGGGATTGAACTGCTGGAACTGCTGGGGAAGGATGTTGAGGGTGGCATCCATTCCGGAATAGATCCAGTAGGCGCCGCCCCACAGCAGTACGGTTACAGCGGCGCAGATGCCCTTGCTCCGGGCGCTTTCCGACTGGAAGATGCCGAAGAGGGTGTACACGGATACGGCGATGAGGAACAGCGGCCAGATGTTGAAGCCGATGCGCAGCGGGCCGGAAACGGTGCTCTGCGTATAGTCACGGGCAAAGTAGGTGAGCGAGGAACCGTTCTGGTGGAAGGCCATCCAGAAGAAGATGACCACGGCGAACACGAAGATAAGGGCCACGATGCGGTCCCTGGTCTGCTTGGGGGTGAGTTCCTGGACGGGAGCGCTGCCGGCGGCGGCCTGCTTGGCGTTTACGTCGGCGTGCTTGAACCAGCTGCGGCATCCCAGGTAGATGGCGATGGAAACGATGAGGGACACGCAGGCTACGGCGAAGCCCAGGTTATAGGCGGTGGCCAGGTTGTTGATGTAGTACTGGCTGAAGTCCGTGAGGTTCATGGCGGCTACGTTGGAGCCGGGCATCGCGGCCTTGAGGGTTTCCAGCAGACCGGTATCGGCCAGGGTGCCGCCCAGGTACTGGTGCGCCAGGGCGGGGATGTCGGCCTTGTAGATGAGGCCGGCCTTGGCCAGGTGGCTGTTGGTGAGGGCCGTGGCGGCGGTGGGGGCGAACATCGCGCCGATGTTGATGGCCATATAGAACAGGCTGAAGGCGCTGTCCCGCTTGGCGGAATACTTAGGGTCGTCGTACAGATTGCCCACCAGCACCTGCAGGTTGCCCTTGAATAGGCCGGTACCCACCGCAATGAGCAGCAGGGCGCCGATCATCAGGGTGAGGGCGAAGCCGCGGGCGGCGAAGGCGTCCGTGGGAATGGCCAGGCACAGGTAGCCGGCGAACATCACGCACACGCCGGTAATCACGCACTTGCCGAAGCCGATCTTGTCGGCCAGCCAGCCGCCGATTACGGGCATAAAGTACACGGCTGCCAGGAAGATGGCATAGAACTGGCCGGCCGCGGCGGCCGAAAATCCGAATTTTGCCTGCAGGAAGAGCAGGAAGATGGCCAGCATGGTGTAATAGCCGAAGCGTTCACCGGTATTGGCCAGAGCAAGGGCGAAAAGTCCTTTGGGTTGTCCTTTGAACATATAAGTGGTTTTAGAATTTCCGTTCTTACAAAGTTGCGAATTTTTTCTGATTCCGCCAAATATACCTGCAAACTTGTGAATTCGCCGTTTTTTGTCTAAATTAGCACGATTATTAATCAATGGACATGAAAAAGATTCTTGCATTTGTAATTGGCCTTTCCGTGGCCTCCGGCGCCTTCGCCCAGAGCTTCGGCTCCCGTATGGCAGACGTGGATCTGGATTGGGAATTGGGAGAGTCGGCCTTCAGCGTGGCCCCCGTGAGCTATGTCTATTTCGGCTTTAATTCTTTACTCAATGCCGAAGCGGAGTATAAGGCTCATACGGGTTTCTTCCGCACCCAGCAGCTGGGAGCCAATATCATAGAGCTGGCTGTCAAACCCTTTGAGGGCGGGCGCTTCTCCCTGGGCGCAGACTTTGCCGCCAACTGGCACAGGCTCAACAATGACTATATGTGGGTGCCGTATAAATACGATTTCGGCGGTTATACGGGCCGTGGGGAGAACGGTATGTTTGTAAAGTATGAGCCCAAGGAGCTGAATGGCATCCAGGAGGTTAAGAAATCCCTCCTTACCGTTTGCACTTTCAGTTTTCCTGTGAACTTCAGCTATACCTTCGGCGCCATTACCACCATGCTGGGCGCCAGCTTGGAGGTGAACCTTAACGGCCGCGTCTCGTTCAAGGGCGTGGATGTCCAGGGGAACAAAATCGTGGAGACCTCCAGCGGTAACCGCTTTTCCAAGAAGATCGGCACCAACCGGCTTGGCTTCAATGTGCACGCCGCCCTGTCGTATGGCGGTCTGGGCCTGTTTGTCCAGTATAACCCCATGCCCAAATTCTACAAGTACTACGACGAGGAACGCAAGGCGGAATCCTTCTGCGGCCCTCAGTTCCAGACTGTGAGCGTGGGCGTCATCTGGGGCGTGGGCATGTAGTTTCCGTTGCATGAAGAAGGAGAAACATCCGGGTGTCTGGCTCATGACCGGGGCCATGTACCTGCTGGGCAGCCTGCCGCTGGGATTTCACCATGGCTGCGCCAAGGTCCTGGCCTGGTTGCTCCGGCGGGTCTTCCATTACCGGGAAAACGTGGTAATGGTGAACCTTTCCAGAAGCTTCCCGGAAAAGAGTTATGAGGAGATAGTGGGGATCAAAAAGCGTTTCTACCTTCATCTTGCCAATATCTTCACGGAGACCATCTGGTTCGGCGCCTGCCGCGGGAAACGCGGACGTAAGCGTCTGGTGAAGAGCCATATTGTGGAGTTTACCAATACGGAGGAACTGAATAAGTTATACAGAGAGTCCGGCCAGCTTATGTTCCTGCAGGCCCATACAGGCAACTGGGAGCTTATCGGAGGTCTTGGAAATTATTCGTATTCAATTCCTTACGAGCCGCAGGTTAACGCCTTTGCCATTGCCTACCTGCCCTTGCACAGTAAATTCTGGGATAAGGTGATGGCCTGGAACCGCCTGGCCGCGGTGGAAGACCTGGACTTTGAGGGGTATGTTACATCGGAGCAGGTAATCCGCTTTGCCTATGACCGGCGGGACCGCAAATATACGTACATGTTTGATACGGACCAGTATCCGTACTGGGAAGTGGGCACCATGGAAATTCCTTTCCTGAACCAGCCCACCCGGGTAATGACCGGGGCCACCAAGCTGGCCTGCAAACTGGACATGAGCGTCGGGTATCTGCGTTACCGCTACCGAGAGGGGGGAGGATATGAAATGAGCGTGGTTCCGCTGGCCGCCCATGCCGCCCAGTGCCAGCCGGAAGACCTTATGAAACAGTATTATAAGCTGCTGGAGGAAGATATTAGGGAACAACCCTGGAACTACCTTTGGTCGCATAAAAGATGGAAATGATGAAAAAGATGTTTACAGCCGCCCTGGCCCTCCTGGCAGGTCTTGCCCTGCAGGCCCAGGAAAGCACCTACAGCCTGCCTTCCACCACTTTTGTGGTAGAGGTGGACGCCGTGCAGGAATACTTCTTTGCGGGGCCTTATGCGGCTTTCGCCCCCAAGATGCTGGGCTTCACCGCTCCGGAAAAGGATGCGGTTACCGCCCATGTAACCCGCGTGGCGCTGCAGCCCTGTGTGGAGGCGGATCCATCGGCCCGTTATCCCGTGGAGGCGGGGTTGGAGTACCTCCTGAGCCTTAGCGCGCAGGGGCTCGTCTGCTTCCGGGATACCCTGGAGGCCGATGCCCTCAGATGGCGTTTCTCGCCCATCCCTTCCCGGAACTGGACGGACAAGGGCCTCACCGGCTCGGACGTCCTCCGCACGGAAACCACCGTGGAGCTGGTGCAGGTGGATACCGGCTTTGTCCAGATGCCTGTGAGCCGGAAAGTGCCGGGCACCAAGACCCTGGAAGAGAAGGCTGCCGAAGCGGCCGAGATTATCCTCGCCGTCCGCCAGGAACGCATGGACATTGCCATGGGACGTACGGACGCCACTTTCTCCGGAGAGGCCCTGCAGGCCGCCCTGGACGAGCTTTCCCGCATAGAGGAGGAATACCTGGCCCTCTTCCGGGGCTATAAGGTGGAACGTCCGCTGCATGGGATTTTCGACGTCCAGCCATCGGCCGATGAACGCGTCCAGCGCTACGTGGCCTTCCTCCTCTCGGACACCGACGGCCTCAAGGCCGAAGGGCGGGGGACTCCTTTCTATCTGGAACTTGAGGCGGAGACCAATCCGGAGCCGGTAGATGCCGGCGGCCGCCGCAGGGTCCTCCGTTACCGCGAACCAGCCATCTGCACCGTGCGTCTCACCCAGGACGGCCGGGACCTGCTGGTAACCCGTGCACCCGTGTACCAGCTGGGCGCAGAATGCAGCTATACCGTAAAATAATTCAATAACCAAATAATTATGAGCATTAAAGACCTTGAACCGAAAGTTGTTTGGAACAACTTTTACCAGTTAACCCAGATTCCCCGTCCTTCTAAGCACGAGGGTAAAGTGATTGAGTACCTTTACAATTGGGGCGTTTCCCACGGCTTTGAAACCATTAAGGACGAGACCGGCAACATCATCATCCGCGTGCCGGCCACCCCGGGCATGGAAAACCGCCGCGGCGTTATCCTGCAGGGCCATATGGACATGGTGCCGCAGAAGACCTCGGACTCCAACCACAACTTCCTCACGGACCCCATCAACGCGTACATTGACGGCGAATGGGTAACGGCCGACAGAACCACCTTGGGCGCCGATAACGGCATGGGCGTGGCCCTTGGCCTCTCTGTGCTGGAGGATCCTTCCGTTAAGCATGGCCCCGTGGAAATCCTGGTCACCTACGACGAGGAAACCGGCATGACGGGCGCCACTATGCTAAAGCCCGGCATTCTCAAGGGCGACATCCTCATCAACCTGGACTCCGAGGACGAGGGCGAGCTCTGCGTGGGCTGCGCCGGCGGCCTGGATGCAACCGCCCAGTTCAAGTATCTTAAGTATGTGACTCCCGCTGGCAGCAAGGGCCTCAAACTCACCGTCAAAGGCCTCCAGGGCGGTCACTCCGGCATGGACATCTCCCTGTACCGCGCCAACGCCAACAAGGTGATGTGCCGCATCCTCCTTCCGCTTATTGAACTCTTTGGCGTGAAGGTGGTCAGTTTCACCGGCGGCTCCCTCCGCAACGCCATCCCGTTCGAGGCGGTGGCCGAGGTAGTGGTGCCCCAGGAGAACCTGAAGGCCGTGAAGAAGCTTATTGACAGCATCTTCGCCGAAGTGAAGGCCGAATATGCCGAGTCGGATCCGTCGGCCGCCCTCTATGTGGACGACGTGCCCGCAGCACCCAAGTTCATCCAGGGCTCCGTGATGCTCCGCGCCGTCAAGGCCATCATCGCCTGCCCGTCCAACGTAATCCGCATGAGTCAGAGCATGGCCGGCCTCACGGAGACCTCCATCAACCTGGCCATCGTGCGCACGGAGAAGGGCAAGATCACCGTCCACAGCCTCATGCGCAGCGCCATTGACACCGCCAAGGCCGATCTGGCCGAACGCATCCGCTGCATCTTCGAGTTGGCCGGGGCCGATTCCATTTCCTTCGCCGGCGGCTACAGCGGCTGGCGTCCGAAGCTGGACACGCCCATGAACAAGGTGATGATGGAGCAGTTCCAGAAGGTGTACGGCTATCCCATGAAGATCATGGCCACCCACGGCGGCCTGGAATGCGCCCTCCTGGGAGCCAAGTATCCCAACTGGGAGATGGTTTCCATAGGACCCACCGTCCGCTTCCCGCACAGCCCGGACGAGAAGGTGAACATCGCCTCCGTAGCCCGCACCTGGGATTACCTGAAGGTGGTCCTGGAGAATGTCCCTGCCAAATAGTTTTGCTTATTTGCTTAATTATCAATTTGTTATATGAATACCCTGCTGTAAATGTGCAGCAGGGTATTATAGTATTTCATTGATTATCAGAGAAATAAACGAAATGCCGAAGGCTGAACACCTTCGGCATTTGTGCAAATAGTACCTGTCAGCGACCGATCATATCTCCCTTTCGGCACGGTTTGCAGGGGCAAAGGTGGGGGATTGAACGGAGCTGTGCAAGGAAACGCTATACGGATTTCTTCCGCGGGAAATTAGGGAAAGATTTGGTTTTCCGTAAATTAATGCGTATATTTGCAGTCCTTTTTGGCACCTTAGAAGCCCAAAAAGAACGTAAAACATTTATAAACAATTAATTAACAAACAATGGTTAACCAGTACGAAACCGTTTTCATTGCAAC
>CAMHKD010000069.1:0-6360 GCA_946185645.1 uncultured Bacteroidales bacterium | reverse complement strand
CCAGACCGCCTGCGATATGGGGAGGGAACTCCCAACCGAACATAAGTACTCTCATCGCTTAATCCTCCCTGTATTTAGCAATTAGCCAATTGATGTTGAGAAGGGCTGCCGTTGTCATGGCCGATGAAATGGCACCGTGCGGCTCGTGGGGCGGGTCTCCGTCGTAGAGCTCCGAGAAGGCGCCCACGCCGTGCTTGGAGAGGTCTTCGTAGAAGCCTTCCGTGAGCCATTCGGCCCGCTTGATGAAGTTCTTGCCCATCATGTTGAAGCTGGCGTAGCTATACTGGGCCAGCAGGAACGGGAAAGCGCAACCGTTGTGGTAGGCCAGGTCCCGTTCCACCTGCGAGCCTTCGTAGACGCCCTTGTAGCGGACATCGCGCGGGCTCAGGGAACGGATGCCCCGACGGGTTACCAGTTCTGCATTGACCACCCGCATTACCTCGCCCACCACCTCGTCCGAGACGCAGCGGTAGTCCAGGGAAACCGCCCACAGCTGGTTGGGGCGAAGCTCCAGATGCTGGCCTGCACCGTCCACATAGTCGGCCAGGAAGCCCATTCCAGCATTCCAGAAGGTGGGCTGGAAGTTCTGCTCCACCAGATCCTTGATGGGCATCCACTTCTTATAGAAACTGCTGCCCTTGCGCTCGTTGGCCAGGGCGAAGGCGATAGCGTTGTACCAAAGGGCGTTGGTCTCCACCTGATAACCGGCACGTTCGGTAACGGCGCGGCCGTTGAGGTACGCGTTCATCCAGGTGAGGGCCACCCCGTCCATCTGGGCCCAGAGGAGGCCGTTGGGCTGCATGGCCACTTCCTGACGGACGCCCGGCAGGTAGCTCTCCAGGATGGACTTGAGCACCGGACCGTATTTGGCCCAGACGTCCTTGGCCGATGCACCATAGGCGATATACTGCTGCAGGGTGACGGCCAGGAACAGCGGCGCCTCCACCTGGGTGGTACGGCGGCTCAGGCGTTCCTGGTTGGCGGCAATGAGGTTGTCCAGGATTTCTTCGAACAGCTTGGGATCATCCTGTCCGTAAAGGGCCAGCCCGGCAACGGAATTAAGCGTTTCCCGGAGCAGGCCGGTGTACAGCCAGCTGTAACCCGCCACGATGCGCTTGATCCCCCGGTCTTCCCGGATCAGGGACTTGGCCTGGCGTACCAGCTGGTCGTGGAAGGAAGTGATGGGGCCGATCTGGTCGATGGTGGCGGCAAAGCGGCGCTTGAGCGAAGTGGCATTCACCGCTTCCCCGGCCGATGCGGAGAAGACGATGGTGTCTCCCGAATGCATTTCCACCTCGAAGGAACCGGGTACAAAGAGGTCTTCCCGGCAGTCGTAACCGCGGCGCATCTCGTCCGAATAAGTGATGCCCTTGTACCAGGTGGGGTTGGACTTGAAGGAGGCCGTGGAGGTGGACAGCTGCAGGTTAAGGTCCGGGAAACCTTCATACAGGTTGAAGGCAACGCCGTTCTTGACGATGCTGGCGTCCGTGCGGGCGACATTGTTCTCCCCGGTGAGGCCGTGTACATTGCGGAAAGCCAGGAAAGGCTTAAGTTCCAGGACCACTTTGGCGGGTGCATTCACCAGCTCATAGCCTATCATCACCTGATTGTCATCCGGGTGAAGGACGATACTCTTCCGGAAAACGATTTCCCCAATCTTGTACGTGATGCAGGGAACCGGGTCTGCGTCGAAGTCCACAATGTACTTGTGGCCGCGGGGCTCATAGATGTCCCCATAGCAGTGGATGCCCAGGTTAAACCGCTTTCCGCGCAGGATAAGGCTCTCGTCCAGGGAACTCAGCAGCAGGTGCCGGTAGCCATCGAACTTCTCTACCGGAACGGCCAGGAGGCCGTGGTAACGGCGGGTATTGCACGTGACGATGGACGTATTGCAATACGCTCCGGTCTTGTTCGCCAGGATAATCTCCCGCTTAAGCGAGTACGAGAGATTGACGAGCTCAGACTTGTTGAATTTCAAAAAAGCCATAAATATGTTGTTATATTTGCTTCAAAACCATGGCGCAGCGGGCGGGCAGGTACAACTTGAGGGTATGGTTGTATGCCTGGTTCCCGTTGGGGCATTTCCCGGACACGGAAATGTGATGCTCTCCTTCCTGCAGCCTGGAGAAGCCGTTGAAACGGGCTTCGTCACTGTCGAGCACATTCACAAACTCGCCCGCAGGAGCTGAGAACCCGTAGTCCGCGAACGATCCTGTGGCCGAGAAATTCAGTGCAAAGATACAGTTTTTTCGTCTGAAAATCAAGATTTTCTTCTCTTCATCGGCCACAAGGAGCTCCGGGCGGTGGAAAAGGACTCCTTCCTGTCGGAGGAGGTGCACCATTTCCCTGTCGAAGCGCTCCAAATCTCCGTAACGCAGGAGGCCGTTGTCGGCCAGGGACCACTGCCGGCGGGCGTATTTGTACGACCAGCCGTTCCCTTCCCGGGGGAAGTCTATCCATTCCGGATGGCCGAATTCGTTACCCATGAAGTTGAGATAGCCGTCTCCGGCGGTGGCGGCGGTGACCAGGCGGATGAGTTTGTGCAGGGCAATGCCGCGGTCCACTATGGCGTTCTGCGAGTCCTTGTTCATGCAGAAGTACATCTCCTTGTCCATGAGGCGGAAGATGATGGTCTTGTCCCCCACCAGGGCCTGGTCGTGGCATTCGGCATAGGAGACGGTCTTTTCATCGGCCCGCTTGTTGGTGAGCTCCCACCAGACCTCTCCCATGGACCACTGCTCGTCGCTGCGTTCCTTGATCCATTTAATCCAGTGGTCTGCCACGCCCATGGACATCCGGAAGTCGAAGCCCACGCCGAAGGCCATGAACGGGGCGGCCAGGCCGGCCATGCCGGAAACATCTTCCGCAATGGTGAAGCCGGCCGGATTCATCTCCTTCACCAGCTGGGTGGCCAGGGACAGGTAGATTACCGCATCCTCGTCCACGCCGGCGTCGAAGTACAGGGCATAATTGCCGAAATCCTTGCCCAGGCCGTGGTCCCAGTACAGCATGGAGGTTACGCCGTCAAAGCGGAAACCGTCTATCCTGTACTCTTCAATCCAGTATTTTACGTTGGAGAGGAGGTAATAGCGGGTTTCGTCCTTGCCGTAGTCGAAGCAGCGGGAGCCCCAGGCGGGGTGCCGGCCCGCATCTCCGCGGTGGAAGTACAGGTCTTCCCTTCCGTCGAACTCGCTGAGGCCTTCCAGCACATTGTCCACGCTGTGGCTGTGCACAATGTCCATGACCACCGCAATGCCCTTTCCGTGGGCATCGTCCACCAGGGCCTTGAATTCTTCCGGCGTGCCGAATCGGGAACTGAGGGCAAAGAAATTGGACACCTGATAGCCGAAGGAGCCATAATACGGATGCTCCTGCAGGGCCATGATCTGGATGGTGTCGTAACCCAGTTTCTTCACGCGGGGCAGCACCTGCGTGCGGAATTCCTCGAAAGTGCCCACCTTCTCCTTTTCCGTGGCCATGCCGATATGGCACTCGTAGATGAAGGGATGGGGCCGCTTACCGGCATGGCCGTGCTTCCATTCGTACGGCTTATCCGGAGCCCACACCTGGGCCGAGAAAACCTTGGTCACCGGGTCCTGCACCACGCGGGTGGCATAGGAGGGCAGGCGCTCTCCCCCGCCGCCGGGCCACTCGATGAACAGTTTGTACAGCTGGCCGTGGCTGAGGAACATCTCCGGCAGCTTCAGTTCCCAGTTCCCCTGTCCAAGGGGCGTGAGGGCATAGCCGTCCGTGCGCTTCCAGTTGTTGCAGTCTCCGATGAGATAGATCTTGGAGGCATTGGGGGCGAATTCCCGGAACACCCAGCTGCCGTCCTGGCAGCGGTGCAGGCCATAGTACATGTGGTTGTTCACGGCATCCTTCAGGAGTCCGTCTCCGGCAATGTGCCTGCGGGTTTGCCAGATGCGTTCATGCCGGGCGTCGATGGCGTCCTTGAACGGCATGAGCCAAGGGTCTGTCTGATAAATCTTCTTCATATGTGGTTAGTCTTTGTCCAAAGTATCTATCTTGTCTTTAACGGTACGCAGGTACTCCCGGCACTGTTTTAACAGTTCCTTGCTCCGGACCACCAGCGCATCTATGTCGTCCAGCTTGGTTTCCGGATTCTCCACCTTAGCGGCAATCTCTTCCAACTCCTTAATTGCCTTTGCGTAATCGAACTTCTCTGCCATATATTAACGTTTTCCTAATTCTGTCGCTTTCCCTTTGTTTCAACGCTTTCCCGAATCAGTCACACAGGCCACCCCTGCGACTTGTCCACGTTACCCCCTCCCTAAATCCCTCCCCTCGGGGGCGGGACTTACTATTTTCATCGTTTGTCTAATATTTTAACGTTTTCCCTTTGTTGCACTGCTTTCCCTTTTAGTCCCACAGGCTCACGCCACCATTTGTCCACGTTACCCCTTCCCTAAATCCCTTCCCTCAGGGAAGGGACTTACTATCGCCCTACGGGCTCAAATCATCAAATCAAAAAGAACCACAACATTATGCTATATTAACTTTGTTATTATCAATTTGTTCCGTATATACTTCGTCCACCTTGGCGGTGAGGGAACCGTCTGTGAAGCGGACGCCAATGCGGTCTCCCACATGGACTTTTTCCACGGTTTTGAGCACCTTGTTGTCCTTGCCGGTTACCAACACATAGCCCAGCCCCAGGATCTTGCGGGGGTCCGAGGCGCCGATGAGGGCCTCCTTGAGGGCCACGCGGGATACTTCCGCGCTCACACGCGCCTGGGCGGCGAACTTAAGCCGATGGACGGCGGCGTCACAGAGGCGCGCGGTATCGGCATACTTTTGCAGGAGGCCTCTGGAGATGCGGCCCACGCTGCGTTGCAGGAGCATTTCCAGGGCGCTCAAGCGGCCCTGGATGGCGCGCTGCACTGCCGCATCGGCACTCTTGAGGCGGAGTTCCTCCCGGGAAAGCAGTCGCTGAGCGGCACTGCCTATGCGCCGGGCCAGGCGGTCCTGCAGTTCATCCTGGGCACGGTATGCATCCAGAAACAGATCGGCCAGGGCGGTGGGGGTCTTAACGGAAGTGTGCGCCACCAGATCGGCAATGTGCACGTCTCTGTCGTGGCCGATGGCGGTGACAACAGGGATGGGGCAGGTGGCGATGGCTACGGCCAGGTCCGGATCGTCAAAACACGCCAGATCCAGGTCACTGCCGCCGCCACGGAGGATTAAAAGGGCATCGTACGGCTGCTCCTGCACCTCCAGGATGGCCGATATAATGGAGGCGGGCGCCTGTTCCCCCTGCATGAGGGCCTCGTACAGGTCCAGCCGGAAGGCATAGCCCTCCTCGTTTTCCAGCAAATGCCTTCTGAAATCTCCATAACCGGCAGCCGTCTTGGAAGTAATGACGGCCAGCCGATAAGGCAGTTCCGGAAGGGCCAGTTCCTGCTGCATGTCCATGTAGCCTTCCCTGGTGAGGAATTCTATGGTACGCTTGCGCTCCAGGGCCTTCTCCCCCAGGGTGAACGCCGGGTCTATGTCTTCAATGAAAAGGCTGATGCCGTACAGTTCGCTATAGCTCACCTGAACTTTTACCAGCACGGTGATACCGGCCTGAAGGGGCTGCCCTGCAGCCTGCTCGAAAAAGGCCTTGAGCCGGGGGTAATACCATTTCCAGATCATGGCGCGGCTCTGGGCCACCGGCTGCCCGCCCCGGCTTTGGGAGAGCTCCAGGTAGCAGTGCCCGTTGGACCGAGGGCTGAACGACGCAATTTCCGCCTTAACCCAATACCGCTCCGGGAAGGCATCCTCAATGCCCTCCTTGATCCTTTCCTGCAGCTCCAGCAGGTCCATGTACTCCCTCTGCGCCATACTTATCGGACGATTTGCCGGTTTTTCCCCGCCCGGGAACAAAAACACCTCTTTTCCGTTCCCGAACGTTCCGGGGGTTTACAAATATAACAAAAAATGCTTATTTTTGTTCAAATAATTGACTGTTATGTTCAATGCAAAGAAAGTAAAGGACGCCTGCGTCCAATGGATCCGGGACTGGTTTGAAGAAAACGGCCCGGGATGCAATGCCGTGCTGGGTATTTCCGGTGGCAAAGACAGCAGCGTATGCGCTGCACTCTGCGTGGAGGCCCTGGGGGTGGACCGCGTGATTGGCGTCACCATGCCCAACGGCGTCCAGCCGGATATCGACGACTCCATGCAATTGATTCACCATCTGGGAATCAAGCATTACAACGTTAATATCGGCCAGTCTTTCAATGCACTCATGGCCGAAGTGGAGGCGCAGTTGGGGCATGAGGCAAGTGCCCAGACCCGCATCAATATGGCTCCGCGCCTGAGGATGACGGCGGTGTATGCCATCTCCCAGAGCAACAA
>CAMHKD010000068.1:0-7382 GCA_946185645.1 uncultured Bacteroidales bacterium | reverse complement strand
TTCTGCGGCCTCAACGACCACCGCAACCTCAAGCTTTCCATCGAATTCGCCAAGAAGGGCGGCATGATCTCGCAGGCGGCCCTGTCCATCACGCACTCCCCCGTGCACACGGTGGACTACTACCTCAAGCTGGTGGACCAGCTGGTGGAATACGGCACCGACGAGATCTGCCTCAAGGATATGGCCGGCATCGGCCGTCCCACGCAGCTGGGACAGATTGTATCCGGCATCAAGAAGGCGCATCCGGAAATCAAGGTGCAGTACCATGGCCACACCGGCCCGGGCTTTTCGCCCGCCTCGATGCTGGAAGTGGCCCGCGCCGGCGCAGATTATCTGGACGTAGCCGTAGAGCCCCTCTCCTGGGGCAAAGTGCATCCCGACGTAATTACCATCCAGCAGATGATGAAGGCCGACGGATTCCAGGTTAAGGACATCAACATGGATGCCTATATGGAAGTGCGCCGCCTAACGCAGGAATTCATAGACGATTTCCTGGGCTATTGGATCAATCCCACCAATTCCCAGATGACTTCCCTGCTGGTGGGCTGCGGCCTGCCCGGCGGCATGATGGGTTCCATGATGGCCGATTTGAAAGGCTTCCAGGGCGCCATCAACGCTGCCCAGCGTGCCCACGGCCGCCCGGAAATGAGCCTGGACACCCTGATGGTAAAGCTCTTCGACGAGGTGGAATACGTGTGGCCGCGCCTGGGTTACCCGCCGCTGGTAACCCCGTTCAGCCAGTATGTTAAGAACACGGCCTTGATGAACCTGTTCAACATGCTCAACGACAAACCGCGCTGGACCACCATAGACAAGGACACCTGGGGCATGATCCTGGGCAATATGGGCAAGCTGCCCGGCGAGCTGGATCCGGAAATCGTGGCGCTGGCCAAGGAGAAGGGGATGGAATTCTACACCGGAAACCCGCAGGACATGTATCCCAATGAACTACCCAAATTCCGCCAGATGATGAAAGATGAAGGCTGGGACTGCGGCGAAGACGACGAGGAGCTCCTCAACCTGGCCATGTTCGAGCGCCAGTACCGGGATTTCCGCAGCGGCGTTGCCAAGGAGCGTTTCAACAAGGATCTGGCCGAGATGAAGGCCAAGGCCGGCGCTCCCATTGTGGTGGAACGCCCGGTGGTGGAAATGCCCAAATTCAAGGTGGAAGACTATGTGGAGCGCTATCCCAAGGCCACGCCCGTGCAGAGCCCCGTGAAGGGCCAGCTGCTGTGGGAAGTGGATGTGGACAACGATTCCAAGGCTCCCGTGGTGGGCAAGAAAGTGAAGGCCGGACAGGTGCTGGGTCACGTCCAGACGTATTACGGCCTGGAAGAGATTGTTTCCGCCGTGGACGGCCTCCTGGTAGCCGCCCTGGGCAAGCAGGGAGACAACGTGGCCAAGGGAGAAATCATCGCCTTTGTCCAGTAGCCGCATTAAAAAACGTTAAAAATCGTAAAAAACAGTTCAAGCGTTCAACCGATTGGACTGTTTTTCGTTTTCATCCCCTATCTTTGGTGCAAAAGGATTTATTCAGATGCGTATCAAAGAATGGGTCAAAGAAGAAAGGCCCCGCGAAAAAATGCTTTCCCGCGGAGCAAGGGCACTGTCCAATGCCGAGCTGTTAGCCATCCTCATAGGTAGTGGGACCTGCGGGAAGAATGTAATGGAAGTGTCGCAGGAACTGCTGGCCCGCTCCGAAGGCCGGCTGGTGCTCCTTTCCGGCATGCCCATGGAGCGCCTGCTGGGACAGAAGGGGCTGGGGCGCGTGCGGGCAGTCACCATCAAGGCCGCCCTGGAGCTGGGCCGACGGGCCTTCGAGGAGATGGCCTGCCTGGACAAACGCGCCATCACCTCTCCGGAACTGGTGTACCGCCTCATGCTCCCCACCCTTAAGAACCTGGACCACGAGGAATGCTGGGCGCTGTTCCTGAACCGGGCCAACTTCCTTATCGGCAAGGAGCTCATCTCTTCCGGCAGCCTGGAAAGCACGCCGCTGGACCCGCAGAAAATCCTCCGGCGCGGCATTGAGAAGCAGTGCAAGCACATTATCCTGGTGCACAACCATCCTTCCGGACAGCCTATCCCCGGAGAGGCCGATATCCGCCAGACCGAACGCCTGCGGAAAGCCCTCACCCTCATGGGAATAAGCCTCATGGACCACATTGTGGTGGCCGAAGACGCCTTCTATTCCTTTGCCGAGGAAAGGGTGGGCCGGAGCCGCTGAGTTTTGCTTTTCCGGGATTTTTGTTATATTTGTACTTCGAACTCCAATTCGAAGCCACATGAAAGTCATCAACATCGGCGAAAGCCATTCCGTTCTCAACAGTTACATAGCAGAAATGCGTGATGCCCGCATCCAGAAGGACCGTCTCCGCTTCCGGACCAACCTCATGCGGGTGGGAAACATCTTCGGCTATGAGATTTCAAAGACACTCTCCTACAGCACCAAGGACGTAACCACCCCGCTGGGTATTGCCCAGGTGGACACGTACGACACCCCGCTGGTCATTTCCACCATCCTGCGGGCCGGCCTTCCCCTGCACGAAGGCCTGCTGGAAGTCTTTGACACGGCAGAGACGGCTTTCCTGGCCGCTTTCCGCAAATACGGAAAGGGAGATTACTTCAAGATCCGGGCAGACTATTGCACCACCCCCTCGCTGGAAGGAAAGACCCTCATCCTGGCCGATACCATGCTGGCCACGGGCTCTTCCATTGAAATTGCCATCCAGAAACTGGTAGAGGAAGGCGGCTATCCCTCCCATATCCACCTGGTATGCCCCATCGCCAGCCACTTCGCGGTGGACCACCTCATGCAGAAACTGGACAATGACGTTACCCTGTGGGTGGCGGCTATTGACGAGGAACTCACCAGCCACAGCTACATTGTGCCGGGACTGGGAGACGCCGGAGACCTGGCCTTTGGAGGAAAACTATAATCCACGGGCCTGTTCCCAGGCCTCCATGGTAAGAATCAGCCTTACAACTTCACTGTACTCCCTTGCACCGGAGCTAACCTTGTTGTGTTTTAGACTGGCGTCCATGAGCCAGGACTGAACACGGTCCACGACGGGTACGCGAAGCGCTTCCCAATACGCCTGTTCCGATGCATATCGCTCCCGGATTTCCGGTAGGATGCTTCTCATCCAATAAGCGTAATAGTCCTCCGTCATGAAGGAATGGACGTTTGTGGCCACGTGGGGGAAAAGGGAGTAATAGCCGCAGAAGCGGAGGGCATCGGCCCCGGAATGCAGACAAAACGCATAAGCCCAGTAGTTGGCCTCCGCCTCGCTGGTAACCCCCGCCAGATGGGCCATCTCATGGGCCAGGGTAAAGGGATAATCCCCTTCCGGCACATCCCGGTTCACATGGGTCTCACAGAAGAAAGGTCCCACAAAACCCAGTACCCCCACAGCCGAATACAGCCGGCCGATAAGGGGCTTCTTGGGATGCTGCCAGTTCTTGAGGCGGGTATAGCCATAGCCCGGAAGCGTCTCATTGTAAAAGGCTTTTATATCGGCCTCCACGGCGTCTTTCTCCGGCAGGGCGGCAGTGGTATGCAAGTCGTTGAGCGAATCCGTATAGTTGTACAGAAAGTGGTTGAAAGCGTCTTCCGTGAAGAGTTGCGTCTGAATACCCAACCGCTCCTGCAGCGGGGTACGGAAGTAATTGTTGCCCCAGCCCATGTAAAACCACACCACCAGCCACATTACCACCAGGGCACTCTTTCCCAGGTACCACCAGAAACTCTTTTTCTTCACCAGCGTCTTTATGAGCACCCACAGGAAAGCCGCCGCAAAGCCCAGGACCACAATCTCCTCCAGGGAGAAAGGCACTACAGAGGCCAGCAGTGAAAGCACAGTGGAAACGGCCGGGTAGCAGACGCGGGCATAAAAGTCCGCCACCGCCGGGAACCAGCGGCAGCATAGGCAGAACAAAAACAGGATAAGCCCTATGTAGTGAATCTTCTTCATGAACCGGCAGCAAAAATAGGCATTCCCCGGCAAAAAGACAAATGCCGATGTCCCGGAAAATGCGTATCTTTGCAGTCTATGAAGAAAGCTTATATTGAAACATACGGCTGCCAGATGAACGTGAACGACACGGAAGTAATCTTCGCCATCCTGGCAAAGGCCGGATATGAAAGGACGGAACAGATGGACCAGGCCGATCTGGTGATGGCCAACACCTGCTCCGTGAGGGACAATGCCGAGCAGCGCATCTGGGGCCGGATAGAAGTGTTCAACCAGGCCCGGAAGAAGAAGCCGGAGATGCTGGTTGGCATCGTGGGCTGCATGGCCGAACGCCTGAAGGACAAACTTCTGGAAACCAAGAAGGTGGACTTGGTGGTGGGACCGGATGCATACCGCAGCCTCCCCCGCCTGCTGGAAGCCATCCGCCCGGACAATCCCCAGATAGACGTACTCCTTTCCCGGGAAGAGACCTATGCCGATATCACCCCCGTCCGCACGGACAAGAACGGCATATCGGCCTTTATCTCCATCATGCGCGGGTGCAATAACGTCTGCTCATACTGCGTGGTGCCTTATACCCGCGGCGCAGAACGTTCCCGGGACCCGCATTCCATTGTACGGGAGGCCTGCGACGTGTTTCAGCGGGGCTATAAGGAAGTCACGCTGCTGGGACAGAACGTGGACAGCTACCTCTGGAAAAGCCCGGAGGAGACCGTGACTTTTGCCAGTCTGCTGGCCCGGGTGGCCGATATAAGCCCGGACCTGCGGGTGCGTTTTGCCACCTCCCACCCCAAGGACATCAGCGACGAGGTAATTGAAACCATGGCCGCCCACGACAACATCTGCAAGCACATCCACCTGCCGGTGCAGAGCGGCAGCTCCCGGATGCTGGAGCTCATGCGGCGGAAGTACAACCGGGAATGGTACCTGGAGCGCGTGGCCAAGATCCGCAGCGTAATGCCGGACTGCGGCCTCACCACAGACGTAATTGCGGGCTTCTGCTCGGAAACGGAGGAAGACCACCGGGAAACCCTCAGCCTCATGGAGGAAGTGGGTTTCGACTGGGCCTTCATGTTCGCATATTCGGACCGTCCGGGCACCCTTGCAAACCGCACCATGCAGGACGACGTACCGGCCGATGTGAAGAACCGCCGGCTTAATGAGATCATCGCCCTGCAGAACCGGAAATCCCTGGAACGCTATCAGGCGTGGATTGGGAAAACCGTCACGGTATTGGTGGAAGGGCCTTCCAAACGGAATCCGCAGGAGCTCTGCGGCCGCGCTTCCAACAACATGATGTGCGTATTCCCCTCCGGTGGATACAGGCCCGGAGACTATGCCCGCGTGCAGGTTACCGGATGCACATCGGCCACCCTCATCGGCAAGGCCATCTGACTCCCTTGGTACGAAAACTGCAATACTCCGGAAAAAATCAGTATCTTTGTAGATGAAATGAAAACGATTCGCAACATATTGCTGGTTTTTGCTGTGGCTTTCCTGGCCAGCAGCTGCGCCATTTCGCGCATCAAGGATATCGCCCTGGTGTCCACCGGCGTAAAGTATGTTGTCCCTACCTCCACCCGTTCCATGGATGCCATGCTGCTGCTGGAAGTGGACAATCCTTCCGTGAACTTCAACGTGTCGGACGTGACGGGTACCCTCCGCCACGGAGACCGGGAACTGGCCCATTTCGTTTCCGGCCAAACCGGTATCCAGGGCAAGTCGCACCAGGTGTATGAACTGCCCTGCACCATTACCCTGGCCGACGGAGTGTCCCTCCTGGACGTACTGGTGTACGCATCCCGGCGCAATGCCCTGCAGGGGCTCAAGATGGACGTAAACCTCAGGGCCACCCTCAAGAACGGCCTGCACAAAGTGCTGGAATACCCGGATATAGACCTTTCCCAATTCTCCAGATAGCATGAAAAGAATCCTCCTTATACTCAGTTTTCTGATGCTGGCTGCGACCGCCCTGCACGCGCAGCAGGACACCACCGCCGTTGAGCTGGTGGACTCCACCTATGTGGGCCGGGACATCCTGTCCGTCATCGGCCCCGGCGCCAAGGTAACCCAGTCTACCCCCGTAAGGCAGGCGCTCCAGAAGTATGTCTCTTCCAATGCCGGGAAAACCATCACCGGATACCGCATCCGCGTGTTTTACAACAACGAACCTTCGGCCCGTTCCCGTTCGGAAAGCATTGAGGCCACGCTCAAGAGCCAGTATCCCGGCATTGGCGTGTACCGCACCTTCGAAAGCCCCAATTACAAGGTAACGGTGGGAGATTTCCGCTCCAAGGACGAAGCCCTGGGCATCTACAATGCCCTCAAGGGTACCTACCCCACCGCATACATCATAAAGGAGACCATCAATTATCCCAGATAAACCATGGCCACCATCAAACAGGGACTTGAACAGAAGCTGCAGCAGAAGCTTTCACCGCTCCAAATCCAGACCATCAAGCTGATTGAGATGCCGGTGCAGGCCCTGGAACAGCATGTGCGGGAGGTACTCAACGACAACCCTGTTATTGATGACACGCCCCAGAGCGGCGGAGACGACGACCAGCCCCGTGACGTATCCATCTCGGAGGTGGAAGAACACGAGCAGAGCGGCGGTTCCCTGGAAGAAAACTACGGTTCCCACGACGACGACATTCCCTCCTACAACCTCCACGTGAACAACTGGGGGAAGGACGAACGTCCGGAGTACAACACCTTCTCCGTGAAACAGAGCTTTACCCAAAGCCTGCTGGAGCAGCTGGGTTACCGGAACCTTACGGAGCATCAGCGGACGGTGGCCACCTTCATCATCGGCTCGCTGGACGACGACGGCTATCTGCGCCGCGACATCGAGTCGCTGGTGGACGACCTGGCCTTCCGCGCAGGCGTGGAATCATCGGCCGAAGAAGTGGAAAAACTCCTGAAGATCATTCAGGAATTCGAACCCTCCGGCGTGGGCGCCCGGGACCTGCAGGAATGCCTGCTGCTCCAGCTGGAAGATAAGAAGCGCACACCGTCCGTGGAAAACGCCATCCGGGTGGTGCGGGAGCAGTTCGATTCCTTCAAGAACCGGCATTTCCAGAAGATCATGTCCAGGCTGCACCTTTCGGAAGAGGAGATGAAGGGCGTGCTGGACGAGATACGCCGGCTCAATCCCTCCCCCGGCGGTCAGATAGACGATTCCTATAACGACCAGGCCCAGCAGGTGGTACCGGACTTCCGCCTGGACTATGAGAACGGACAGCTCATCCTTAGTATGCCGCGCTTCAGCATTCCGGAGCTCCGCATCAACCGGAAGTACTCGGAAATCATGGAGACCGGACGTGTCTCCCAGTCCAAGGCCGACAGGGAAGCCGCCACCTTCGTGAAGCAGAAGATAGATTCGGCCAAGTGGTTCATCGAGGCCCT
>CAMHKD010000067.1:0-7495 GCA_946185645.1 uncultured Bacteroidales bacterium | reverse complement strand
GTCATGTAATCAAAGTTCTGCATAAGGTTATATCTCTCTTCTATGATTCAATTAAAAAAACTTCATGAGGCTTCCGAGCAATATCCGGAAGTAGATTTTTTCCGGCAGGGTGGGCGGAACATAAGCAATCCGCGAAACAATGTCCACCGCCCCGAAGCGTGCGGCTTCCCGGTCAAAGTCCCCATGCTCCTGCTTTCCGGTATAAGCCTTGGCGAAAGCGTCCCAGAAGTCGTGCAGTTGCTGCTGCGTCATGTGGAACAGTTCCCGGGCCTGTTTCATATTCGAATAAACGATGCAGGAGTTATACAGATGGCCGATGTCAAACATAGGGTCTCCCCAGGAAAATCGGCCCAGATCTATCCAGTAGCTCTTTCCTTCCGACAGGATGATATTGCCCGGCTGGAAATCTCCATGTATGCAATGGGTATTCTCCGGCACGCCTTCCACGAAGCGGCGGAGAATCTCCCGATTCTTGCGGCTGATGAACGTGGCCTTGTCCACAACACCCATGAACAGGGCCTTCTTGCTCGGGAAAACCGAGGTGTCGCAAGGCGTGGAAAAAAGAATCCTGCCCTGCTCGCAGAACAGCTGCGCCATTTCCTCAAGCCGTTCCGGCTGGTCATGGCAAATCCGGAAAAGGGACTTTTTGTTTTTGATTTTCTGCGAAACGGTGGCATAGGCATCCCCCACCCGGACCATCTCATACATGGCAGGAGTGGGCAGCCCCAGGCGGCATACCGCCGCAGAGGTATCAAATTCCTCCTTAACAACCTCGTAGCTGTTGGAACGGCCGTTGTTCAGTTTCAGCAGCAGGTCCGGCTTTTCCGGATGCTCATAGGTAACGCCATTCCCACCCTCACCTACTTTTACCCATGAATCTAGATTTACTTCAGGATATCCTTTGTTTTCCATAGTACAAAGTTAATCAATTTCCCATTAAAGACGGGTTCTGTCGCGTTTTTATGGTAACTTTGCGAAGTAATTCCTAGCATATATGGACCAGTGGAAAGCTAAAGCCGCTTTCTGGCATTGTAATAAGACTGACGGCTGTTAAAGCCGGATTCCAGGGCCACTTCATCCACATCGGCCCTGGGATTTTTTTGTTTATAATCCTCGGCGTGGGCCAGGCGGCAGCGGTTCACGTAATTGAAGAAACCGCCCAGGCGCTCATTGAGGACGGCCGATACATAGGTGCGGTTGCAGCCGCAGTCCTGGGAGAGTTTCCCCAGGGTGAGGTGGCTGTCCAGATAGGCCTGCTGGTCTTCCACGTAGCGGCGGATAAGGCCGAGGATTTCTTCCTTCCGGTCCTGCGAGAGGGCCTCCTCCTCTTCCGGGAGAAGCGGCTGCTCATTGGCACTGAGTTCCGTCTCCAGGCGCTCTACCTCCATCGCGCGGTGCGGGGAGAGGGAGCCCAGCAGGAGGACGGCGGTAATGACCGAGAGCATGAACAAGCCGAAGGAGAGGGCCACGATATTGCCGTTGAAGGTGGTGCTCCAGCTCATCACAAGATGCAGGAAGGGAATGTAAATGAGGGACTTGGCATACTCGGCCGGAAAATCGTCGGGGTCTGAGAAGCTCTCTTCCGAGAAGCGGCCCAGGCGCTGGATGATGAGCCTCAGGGCCAGCACAAGCCCCAGCAGATAGACTAAGGCCAGGATGCCTCCCGCCACGAAATACCCGCGCAGGAAAGCGCCCTGCATCTGCGTTCCGGGCATCAGGGTGCACACCAGGGCGATCAGGGACATCAGCGAATAGGTGCCGGAGAGCACATAGATGGGCTTTCTCCACCAGGATACCTTGAGAACCCGCCCGAAATAGCTGAAGATAAGGGCCGAGCACAGGAAGGGAGACGAGAGGATGAGCATCATCCGGATTTGGAGGATGGCATCCGGATCTCCCGGCAGGAAGACCGCCGGCAGCAGCACCAGGTTGGACAGGCCGCCCAGGGCCAGGGTGCGCCAGCCGGGATAGTAATAATCTGCGTGCTTGTCGTAAGGGGCGCATTTGTGGCTCCAGCGTACCACACCGGTCATTACGCAGACAGCAACATACACCGCCAGCGATACACTGAGAAGGAGTTCCAGAAAAGAATACGCCATAACGGACACAAATATCGCAAAATGTGTCCAAAAAACAAAAATTTAAAAAACTATTTTCCGGTCACCGCCATGCACTCGGCCAGAAGGTCCTCCAGGGCCTTCCTGTCTGCCGGGTAGAATTTAACTACCGGAGCTATGGTCATCCGGGCACTCTTTCCCAGGAGCTTTTCCAGGATTACAAACTCGTGGTACTGAGACAGATACAAGTTGGCCTGCTCCTTTTCCATCGGCATATCCAGCCCGGCTTCCCGCATCATGAAACGGCTTTTGGCCGCTACCGACAGCTCTACATTCAGCTGCACATAGCAGATGATGTCGAAAAAGACTTCCGGCGGGAAATTTTCTTTCACGGACATCAGGAACTCACCGGTCTTGGTCTCTCCCAGATGACCTTCCTGGATGGCCTGTAAAAGGCTCACCTGCTTGTCCAGGCCGCGGTCCAGCCAGCGATGGATCATATCTGCATCGTACTGGTAGGTCCAGACCAGGAGGCCGGCCATGGAGCCGAAGACCACAACGTACTGAAGCAGAGGAATAAAGTGGAAGGAATTGTGGAAAACGTGCAGGGCCGGAGCCGCCACCAGCAGGAAAACAGCCATCAGCACATCCTTCCGCTTCACTTCCAGCCGGGAGCGCCGGCGTTCGGCCATTCTGACGGCAAACATCAGCCCGGCCGCCACGATGGCGCTGCACCCCATGTGGATGAGGGCTACCTCCAGGCCGCGGAAAAGCACCGTACCCATCCCCATCGGCTCTCCCAGCACCAGGTAGAAGATGTTCTCCAGGATGGAAAAGCCACCGCCCACCGCCGCGCCGCAGATGACACTGTCTATGAAAAAGACCATCTTCTTGTGGCGCGCCAGGTAAAGAAGCGGAATAGCCTTCATCGCCTCCTCCAGCACAGGGTATACAAAATCCGTCTGCGACGGAGAAAGGATGCTGTCCAGGGCGTAGAAAAGGCCGAAGCACAGAAGGGCCGACACCATGCCGCACCCCACCAGCACCAGAAGCCGTTTCACGCTGATAAGGGAGAAGTTATCCAGCTCGTAAACGACCAGGATGTACAGGACAACGGGCAGAATAGAAGCAATGAAAGGCATTACAGCAGCTTTAGGGAAATCATAATCTCGTTGCCGTGACGTCCTCCGGGGAAGCCTTCGGGCGCGAAAAGATGACCGTACCCCAGGGAAAGGGTGGTCTTGAGGTAATTCAAGATCACTATCTCCGTGGTCAGCTGCACGCCGGCGCTGTAGTACATCTGGTGTTTCTCACCGGGATTCCAGGCCGACAGGCCGCCGCCGAACAGGGAGCACTGGATCCAGGTGGGATACAGGAAGAGGGCTCCGAAGTTGTTCATACGGATGGGCCGGAGGTTGAGCTCGGCCAGGGCCTTGGCATAGGAATGGGCCTTGATGGCATCGATTCCTGCGCCCGGCATGGCCAGGGAATTGCGGTACTGGAAGGCATTGCGGTAATCTACGCGGTTGTTGCGGAAGCCGCCGAAATAGGTGTTGCCAAAGATGGTGGAGGCATCTCCGAAGTTGTGTCCCCCGGCCGTCCTCACCCAGAAAGAAGTGTTGCGGTCTATGGGAACCAGCACGCCGAAATCCGCCGTAGCCTCTACGGAAGGATAGAAGCGGCCGCCGGCCAGGTAACCGTATGCCTGGGCACCCAGTTCATAGCCCTGTTCCCGCATAATGGCGCCCAGCGTAGAACGTACCCGGGCAATCTTTCCGTAGATGGAAGCCGTCTGCATGGACTTGATGTCCGTCTGAATCTCCTGGTACAGGGGCAGGGCGTCCATATCTCCGTAGGCAGCGATGGAAGCACCCCAGTTGCGGACATACGGAGATTCCAGAGAGTTGGTATAATTGTATGCCAGGGACACCATATAGCCTTTTCGGCTGGAGCGCATCGGCCCGGCCAGGTCGTAGAAGTCCGTGTGGTTCCAGGCGGCTTTCAGCGTCCAGAAATAGTATTTCCACTCAAAGTCTGCGTGGAACTTGTTCTTCCAGTCATTGTGGCTCCAGGGAGACATTCCCACCGCCAGTTTGATGCTGCTCAGGCCTACCGGATCGCTGAAGAAGATGCGGTAGCCCAGCACGGGAGTCACGTTGTTCCAGGCCTTGCGGTCCGTAAAACCGGTGAGGATGGGATAGGCTCCGGCAAAGCGCATCTCCTTCAGGACGTTGTACGGGGTGATGTTGTGGTACACATCCCCGAACTCCACCTTCGGAAGGGGCTCTTTCAGTATGCCCACGGACTCCAGGGCCTCCACGTTGTTCTCGAAGGCCTTCTGGCCGTAGAGCTCCACGGCGTTGGCATCGGCCACCACCTTTCTGTCCAGCATCACGGGGCGAAGGCCGTCCCTCTTGAATTCCAGCGCCAACAGCTTGCCGGGCTCTATCTCCAAAGGGGCAAAGAGGCCGATGTCCGTATTGGAGAGCATCTCGGGCTCGCGGGTCTGAAGGTTGATCTGCCAGAGGTTGGAAACGCCCGTGTAGTAGGAGCTGCCGATGAGGTACTTGTCGTCCAGGGAGAAGCGGAACTGGCCCAGGTTGGAATCTTCCCAGGTGAGAAGTTCCACGGGGTTGAAGAGGGCCTGGGAGAGTTCTACGGTGTTGAACAGCAGGAGCGTATGCTCTCCGTTGTCTCCCTGGCGGGTCATCGAGAGCCACTGGCCGTCGTGGCTCACCGCCATATCGAAAACACTGACGCCGAAGGGGAAGGCATAGATGACCTCAGACTTCTCCAGCTCGGGGTCGTATTTGACGATAGTCTGCGTTCCTCCGTTGGAGAACAGGCCGTACAGGCAGTCGTTGGCATTGTCGTAGACAATATTGTTAATCCGCTGGAAGAGTTTCTTTTTCACCACCTTCTTTTTCTGGAGGTCGTAGACCATCAGACCTCTCATCTTGGCATTGTTGAAGGTGTAGATGAGCCGGCCCCGCTTGCTGTCCAGGGCCACATAGGCCGGATTGTAAAGCTGGATGCCGTACAGATCCGTAATCTTTTTCTGCCTGCCGGTTTTCAAGTCCAGTTCCATAATGTGGGGAAAGCCGCCGGGGGCGTTCATCGCGGCGTAAGCCTTGCCGGAAGCCTCGTCGTACACCAGCGGAGACACAGAGCCCAGGGGGTCCGGGGTTAGCGGAGTGAGTTCCGTGAGGGGGTACTCCCGCACAGCGGCGAGGTTCTCCTCCTGGTGCTTTTTCTCATCCACTTTCCACTCGTCCCAGGTTTTTCTGAGCGACTGTCCGTACACCTTCTTGAACTGATTCCCGAAGAAGGCGCGGCTGTCGGCCGTCCGGTTGTAGAAGCTGATGAGCTTGTCGTAGCCGTATTCCTTGGTCAGGTAATTGACAAAGCGGGTGCCGTAGAGATACGCGTTGGCGCCCACCTGGAAGTCCATCGTGGAGCCTTCCGTCTCCAGGCCCACCACGGAAAAGAGCTTCTCTCCCCCGTCGATGATGCTGCGGAAGTACATCTCGTCATAGCCGCCCAGGGCGCGGCCCACACCGCCTCCCAGCCAGGTCTCCATAAAACAGGCAATGCCCTCGTGGTACCAGCGGGGAGAGTACCAGCGAGGAACAGTGAAATAGCTCCAAAGGGCCGACAGGGGCTGGGTGTTGTCTGCACTCACCTTGGTGCCGAAGAAGTTGCGCCAGCCCAGGTCCTTCCGGTTGTACTTGTCCGTCATCACCACGTGGGTGTATTCGTGACAGAAAAGCTGGCGGTAGCGCTCGGCGGAAGGGTTTACGTAATAGGACATATTGAGAGGAGCCATCCCTATCTGGATAAGCGTACGCGGTAGCGGCGTCACGCCGCCGTTGCCGTCGTCCTCCCAGTCTGTCAGAAGAAGCAGGGGCGGTTCCGGGACATACACCGAGTCCGTTGTCCAGATCTGTCCGTGGAGCGCCTTGCCATTCTGGTACATCCGTACCATATGAGGGATATACCGCGAAAGGTTCTTATCGAAAAAAACCAGACGGGCATCGTTCGTCTTATACTGATAATAAGTACGATTCTGTCCCCAGCCCAGAGCCGGGAACAGAACCATCAGGATCAATACTATATGCTTGCGCATCTTAGTATGAGGGGAATAAATACTATTTTCTAGTCAAGAATCCTAGGTCTTCCGCCAATGGTAGTAGCTTCAATCATTGCGTTCAACTGGGCGCAGGCATCAGCCTGAAGAGCATCGCTTGTCTCGAAAGCCTTGATAGATGCGGCAGCGTCAGCGTAAGCACTCATCAGTTCCGACAAACCAGCTACGACCGTTGTATTGAAGAAAGCAACGTTACCGGCACTCGCAGCATCGTGAAGCTCAAACTCGTGGGAGTTCTGCAGGTTGCCCCTCTGCAGGGCATTGAGGAAGGAAATGCCTTCTGCCGTGGACTGGAGAGCATCAGTCATCCCCTCCATAGCCTTCAGGGCGTCTTCCTGGGTGAAACCAGACTGGAGTTGCCTCACATCGGTAGCGTTGCTCAGCTGCGAAGCCACGCTGCTATTCTCAAGGATGAAGATCACTTGGGAAAGCACATCGACCGGAAAAGCATTGCTCAGGGAGGTTTCCACACCTACGTTTTTGCAAACCTCGGTAGCCTCGACCATGGCAATCACGTGACCCATTTCGAAGGACCCAAGAGCAGCGGCGGCCTTCTCGGAAGCGAGGAGGGCACCCTTGTCCTGAAGTTCCTGGGCGCTCTTTTCATCTCCCTCAAGGGCGGCGGTCATCAGCTGATAATCTCTCCACTGATCGCGAACGAAGAGGAGACGGTCGTCGGCCTCGGCATTCTTTACATACTTGTCCGTTACGTCAATGAACTCAGTAGCCAGCTTGTTCTCCTTCTGCAGGGTGGTATAGGCCAGGGAAGCGTTGATGGTGTTCTGGGCCAGTTCCGGACGCTTTTCTCCGCTGAGGGTGGCATTCAAGTTTTCACCCGCACGCACGAGGGATGCGCAGACATTGTTAATGGTAACATAAACCTTGTTCATCTCGTCCAAAACCTTCTCGAACTCGGGAATTTCACCAGCCACCTCGTTGGACATATCCACCAGGGAGCTGAACTGCTGGGCGCGCGTCTGCATCACCATATAAGCAGTCACAATACCATTTCTGTAAGAGGCGTCGCTCTTGATCAGTTCCTCCATATTGGAGACGTTCTCGACAGCCGTCTTGCGGGAGAAACGGGCACTCTTGCCGATGTTACCGCTTGCCTCACTGTTATCGACAGGCCAGTTAATGAAGTGGGAAAGAATCAAGCCCGCGGCGCACACGGCCACTACCGAACTCAAAATGATAATACCTTTCTTGCTTTTCATGGTAATATAGATTAAAAGTTGTTTCGTTTCGCTGGGACAAAATTAGAATAAAAAAAACGCAATCCCGTCAAACG
>CAMHKD010000066.1:0-7608 GCA_946185645.1 uncultured Bacteroidales bacterium | reverse complement strand
CATCGCCGATGGTACTGACCCACCAGTTGGGAGAGTAGGTAGCTGCGGTTCTTCGAAAACCTCGATGGTCTAGCGACCACCGAGGTTTTTTTGTCGAAGAACCGCACCTACCAGGGGGCTTACGTTACCCTCCCCCTAAATCCCCCTCCTCGGGAGGGGGACTCGGCGGCAGAAGCCGCCGTTCGCTTCGCTCAGAAAAATATTAGTATATTTGTACATGCTATTTCGGCGAATCATATTGGGCTGTATGGCGGTGCTTCTTGCGGGGTGCCATGTGGTGGATGATGAGAATGGGGTGGATCCGGTGCAGGTGGGGGATCCTGTGCCGTCTTTCAGTGTGACGTTGCAGGACGGTAGTGTGTTTGAATCCCTGAATCAGGCCTCCTGGCCTGCTGTAATAGTGTTTTTCCATACTTCCTGCGTGGACTGTCAGACAACCTTGCCTGTGATTCAGCAGGCCTATGACAGGTTTCAGTCCATGGGCGTCCGCTTTGTATGTATCGCCCGGGCGGAGGGATCGGCCCAGATTCAAAACTTCTGGCAAAGCCATCGGCTCACGCTTCCCTGGAGTGCCCAGGAGGACCGCTCCGTCTATTCCCTTTTTGCCGCTTCCCGCATTCCGCGCGTGTATGTGGTGGACCGGACGGGGGTGGTCAAGGCTATCTATGACGACAATCCCTGTCCTTCCTACGAAGATCTCTCGGCCAGTATTCTCTCCGTATCGATCTTCTAGTCGGTAAATATGCATAAATCTTGCATATTATACAAATATGCAAAATAATATACAGATTTTCTGTAAAAAATTAGGTATATTATTCAATATTATGTATATTTGTGTCGGATTAGTTAGTACCCAAATAAATGGAGTTTACTGTGAAAGTGGCCGATGCAAGCCACGGAAAATATGCCGAAGAGATTTGCCAGGAAATCTATCTTTCTTCCCTGGAACGTAAGACTGGTATAGCCAAGCGTACGCCGGAATATATCATTCAAAAAATGGAGAGCGGGAAGGCCGTGATTGCGCTCACGGAAGACGGTCAGTTTGCCGGTTTCTCTTACATCGAGTCTTGGGGCGGGAAGCAGTTCGTGGCCAATTCCGGCCTTATCGTTGCACACCAGTTCCGCGGGCAGGGACTGGCCAAACGCATTAAGGAACAGACGTTTATCCTTTCCCGGAAGCTTTTCCCCAACGCCAAGATCTTCTCCATCACCACCGGCGCTGCCGTGATGAAGATGAACTATGAATTCGGCTTCCGCCCGGTCCCTTACAACGAGCTCACGGACGACCCGGAGTTCTGGAAAGGCTGCGAAGGATGCCGCCATTTCCCCATCCTGCAGAGCCACGACTACAAAATGTGCATCTGCACGGGCTTGCTGTACGACCCTAACGAGCACCTTACCATCCACCACCCCGGTGAGTAGTCTGATGACAAGCATTGGCATCATAGGAGGGGCGGGATATACCGCCGGCGAACTGCTTCGGCTGCTGGTTAATCATCCGGCGGCGGAGGTGGCTTTTGTGCACTCGGAGAGCCATGCCGGGGATCCGGTGGCTGCGGTGCATGAGGGCCTGTGGGGAGATACGGACCTGGTTTTCAGTGCCGATGTCCCCCTGGAGCAGGCCGATGTCCTTTTCCTCTGCGGTGCCCACGGCAAGAGCGCCCAGTTCTGGGAAGCCCACCAAAAGCCTGATGGACTGAATGTTATAGATCTGGCCCAGGATTACCGGGACCAGAGCGAAGGCTATGTATACGGCCTTCCGGAGTGGCAGAAAGCCAAGGTTCAGGCTGCGGAAAAAGTAGCCAATCCCGGCTGTTTTGCCACCGCCATCCAGTTGGCTTTACTGCCGCTGGCGGCAGAAGGCCTGCTGAAAGAAGCGGTAAATGTGACCGCCATTACGGGCAGCACCGGCGCGGGCGTAAAGCCGTCGGCCACCACCCATTTCAGCTGGAGAACCGGCAACTTATCGGCCTATAAAGTATTTGAGCATCAGCACCTTCTTGAGATAAAAAGAAATCTTGGGAGCTTGCAGCCGCAGCTGCCGGAGATTAACTTTGTGCCGGTGCGGGGAGACTTCCCTCGCGGCATTTTTGCCACCCTGCATACCGCCTGCCCGCTGGGTCAGGAAGAGGCCGAAGCCCTGTACAAGAGCTACTACAAGGACGCTCCGTTCACCTTCCTTTTCCCCGGCGCCGTGGATCTCAAGCAGGTGGTTAACACCAACAAATGCCTTATCAGTCTGGAAAAGCACGGTGGGGAATTGGTGATTACTTCCGTGATAGACAATCTGTTAAAGGGCGCCGCCGGACAGGCCGTCCAGAACATGAACCTCATGCTGGGGCTGGAAGAAACCCTCGGTCTCAAACTCAAGGCATCGGCCTTTTAACCATGGACCTTTTTGAAGTATACAAGCAGTGGAATATCGAGCCGGTAAAGGGGCTCGATACCACTTTATGGACCGCCGACGGTGAGGCCTATACGGACCTTTACGGCGGTCACGCCGTCATCAGCGTGGGACATTGCCATCCGCATTATGTGGCAGCGCTAACCAAGCAGGCACAGACTTTGGGCTTTTACTCCAATGCCGTGAAGAATAGCCTCCAGAGCACCCTGGCGGCCAAATTGGGAGAGCAGAGCGGCTATCCGGATTATTCCCTTTTCCTCTGCAACAGCGGCGCCGAGGCCAATGAAAACGCCCTCAAACTGGCGTCCTTCGCCAGCGGCCGGGCGCGTGTCCTGGCCTTCGGCAAAGCCTTCCATGGCCGCACTTCCGGCGCCGTGGGTGTGACGGACAATCCCAAGATCCGCTCCCCGTTCAACGCCAATCCCAACGTCACCTTCGTGCCGCTCAATGACCTGAGTGCCGTGGAGCAGGAGCTCTCCCTGGGCACCTACGCCGCCGTCATTGTGGAAGGCATCCAGGGCGTGGCCGGCATCTACGAACCCACCGACGAATTCCTCAAAGGCCTCCGGGACCTCTGCGACAAAACCGGCACCTTCCTGGTGGCCGATGAAATCCAGTCCGGCTACGGCCGTACGGGCCTTTTCTACGCCCATCAGCACGCTGGCATCAAGGCCGATATCATTACATCGGCCAAGGGCATAGCCAACGGCTTCCCCATGGGAGCGGTGCTCATAAGCCCCAAGATAAAAGCCTCCTACGGCATGCTGGGGACCACTTTTGGCGGGAATCACCTGGCCTGTGCCGCTGCCATCGCCGTGCTGGAAATCATGGAAAAAGAGCACTTGGTGGAGAACGCCGCCAAGGTGGGCGAGTTCTTCCGGGAGGCCCTCCAAAACGACAAAGCCGTGAAGGAATACCGCGGCCGCGGCCTTATGATCGGCCTGGAGCTGAAGCCGGAATATGTGGGCCTGAGGGACCGCCTGCTCTTTGAAAAGCACTTCTTTACCGGTGCTGCCGGAGAGAACGTGATCCGCCTGCTGCCGTCCCTTACCATCAGCCTGGAAACGGCCGAAAGATTTGTACAAGCCTGGAAAGAATTAACCGCATGAACACCTTTACTTCCATCAAGCAGTTAAGGGACCTGAAAAAGGCCCTGGAAGCCGCTAAATACGTGACAGCCAACCCCTTTGCCGACAAGGCGCTGGGACAGGACAAGACCGCTCTGCTGGTGTTTTTCAACAACAGCCTGCGCACCCGCCTGAGCACCCAGAAGGCGGCTCTGAACCTGGGCATGAATGTGATGGTTTTGGACGTGAACCAGGGCGCCTGGAAGCTGGAAACCCAGCGGGGCGTGATCATGGACGGAGACAAAAGTGAGCATCTGCTGGAGGCCATTCCTGTGATGGGATGTTATGCCGATATCATCGGCGTACGTTCCTTCGCCCGCTTTGAGAGCCGGGAGGACGACTACAACGAAGTAATTCTGAATCAGTTCATTAAATACTCCGGAAAACCCGTCTTCAGCATGGAAGCGGCCATCCGGCACCCGCTCCAGACCTTTGCCGATCTGATTACCATTGAGCAGTACCGGAAGAAGGAACGCCCCAAGGTGGTGATGACCTGGGCCCCGCATCCCAAGGCGCTTCCTCAGGCCGTGCCCAATTCCTTTGCCGAGGGTATGTCCATGACGGATTTCGACTTTGTGATTGCCAATCCGGAGGGTTATGATCTGGCGCCGGAGTTCACCAAGGGCATCAAAGTCACCCACAACCAGGACGAAGCCCTGGAGGGAGCCGACTTTGTGTATGCCAAGAACTGGGCTTCCTATGAGCATTACGGAGAGGTCCTGTCCAAGGACCGGAGCTGGACCGTGACCAAGGAGAAAATGGCCCTTACCAATAATGCGTATTTCCTTCACTGTCTGCCCGTGCGGCGCAACATGATTGTGAGTGACGACGTTATTGAAAGTCCTCAGTCTCTGGTGATTCCGGAGGCGGCCAACCGAGTTATATCGGCGCAAACTGTAATAAAAATGCTCCTCCAAGACCTATGATTAAGGTTGTAAAAATAGGAGGAAATGTCCTTGATGACGAGGCTGCGTTAAAGCAGTTTTGCCGGGATTTCGCCGCCTTGGAAGGGCCCAAAGTGCTGGTGCACGGCGGCGGCGCCTTGGCCTCCCGCCTGCAGGAAAAACTGGGGCAGAAACCCGTGAAAATCCAGGGCCGGAGGGTGACGGATCCGGAGACCCTCCAGACGGTGACCATGGTATATGCCGGCTGGTGTAACAAGCAGCTGGTGAGTTTGTTACAGGCGGAAGGCTGCAACGCCATCGGCCTTTCCGGCTGCGACGGAAACGTGATAAAAGCTCTCAAGCGCAAGCCCCTGGAAATAGACGGAAAAGCGGTGGATTTTGGCGCCGTGGGAGACGTAACGCCGGAGTCTGTGAACGCCCCTTTCCTCAAGGCGCTTTTGGCGCAGGGCCTGGTGCCGGTTTTAAGCCCCATCAACCATGACGGAGCGGGGAACCTACTCAATACCAATGCCGATACGGTGGCCGCCTCCGTGGCCGCCGCCCTTGAGGCCGAACTCTGGACCTGCTTTGAAAAGGACGGCGTACTGGCCGATATCAACGATCCCAAAAGCGTGATTCCGCAGCTCTCGGAAGCCTCTTTCATCGGCCTTAAAGAAGAAGGCGTCATTGCCGATGGCATGCTCCCCAAACTGGAAAACGCCTTCCGGGCCCTCCGGCAGGGCGCAAAAAAGGCCGTCATCTTGAATGCGGCCTCACTTGCAGAAGGGAAGGGGACGGTTATAAGCCTATAGGCGTTCCGCCACCTGGTAACTGTTCCGGTTCTCGGAGCTTCGGGAAATCATTTCCCCAATGAATCCCGCCAGGAAAAGCATCACACCCAGCACCACGGCCAAAAGGGCCAGGTAGAACAGCGGCTGGTCCGTAACGGCGCGGAATTTTACGCCGTTGGCCTGATGCACCAGCTTGGCTACAATGATCCAGACCGTCATCACAAAGCCCACCAGGAACATGAGGATGCCGCTGGTGCCAAAGAAGTGCATCGGCTTACCGCCAAACTTGGACAGGAACCACAGGCTCATGAGGTCCAGGAAGCCGTTCACAAAGCGGTCCATGCCAAATTTGGAAGAGCCGTATTTGCGCTTCTGGTGGTGAACAGGCTTCTCCCCAATCTTGGAAAATCCGGCGTTTTTGGCCAGGTAGGGGATATAGCGGTGCATCTCTCCGTACACCTCAATGTTCTTGACCACTTCCTTGCGGTATGCCTTGAGGCCGCAGTTCATGTCGTGGAGCTTGATGCCGGTAACCCGCCGGGCCGTCCAGTTGTACAGCTTGGAGGGAAGATTCTTGGTTACAGCGTTGTCCTTGCGGTGCTTCTTCCAGCCGGAAACCAGGTCGTAACCCTCTTCCTTAATCATCCGCACCATCTCTGGAATCTCCTCCGGGGAGTCCTGCAGATCGGCATCCATGGTAACCACAATGTCCCCCTCGGCGGCGGCGAAGCCCTCGTACAGGGCGGCCGATTTGCCGTAATTGCGCCGGAACCGGATGCCCCGGATGAGATGCCCAGTCGGTGCCGGGCATGACGGCTTGTCGACACCCGCCGAATCGTCATGGCCGACACCCGCCGAATCGTCATGGCCGACCTGATCGGCCATCTCCTGAATGACCTTCCAAGAGCCGTCCGTGGAGCCGTCGTCCACAAAGATTACCTCATAGGTGAAGTCCTTGAGGGAGCGTTCAATCCAGGCGTAAAGGTCCGGGAGGGATTCCCGTTCGTTGTAAAGAGGTATTACAATTGAAAGGTCCATAAGAGCTATTGTTCGTCGGGCTTGTCTTCGTTGTTGTTAGGGAAATTGCCCTGGAAAAGATTCTGCATGAAGATGTAACGGGACATGATCCGGGCCAGGAGGGTGCCATAAAGGAAGCAGTATGCCCAGCCGAAGACGAAGGTGTAGATGGGCAGCTTGTCCGTCATGCCCTCCACCTGCGCCCGCTGGGCCGATGTAAGGGAAGCGGTAACCTCCGAAAACAGGGTGTTCATGTCTTCCTGCGGCATATTGAGGATCATGAGCGCCTGGGCCGATGCCAGCAGAAGGCCGCTTAGCAGCGCCGCCCTTCGGCCGAACTTGAACGTATGCTCCATCTTAACGCCCTCGTACTTCTCCGTTAGGCGGAGCATGAGGTTCTTCATGAGGAGGATGCAACCGAAGAATTCCACGGCCCAGAGGATGACGGCGGCGGCCGTCATGAGGAAGGTGGAACCGGACAGGCCGCTAAGCTCCTTGAGGAGCAGGCAGCCGATGGATACAGCCCCGAAGAGCGCGCCCGCCTTGGCCGCCTCGTTCCAGATGGAAGTATTGTCGATAGTCCCTTTCACGGATACAAAGATAGCCAATTGTGTTGGCTTTTCCAATTGGGCTCTGCTTTCCCTGGCTATCTTTGCACACGCTACCCCTCAGTCACTGCGTGACAGCTCCCCCGGGGAGCGCCACCCCCACCGCCCCCTCGCCGGGGGCCCTGTCGGCCTTCGGCCTCCGAAAAAAGGCAAAAAAGGTCAAATAAAAAGGATTTTTTGTTAACTTTGTAGACTCAAGTGCAATTGCTATGATGCAGTGAAAGACTTGGTATGTAATAACTCATCAAAAAGTAAGATTATGATTAACATCAAGTTTCCCGATGGGAGTGTAAGACAGTATGAGTCTGGGGTTACCGGCTACGATGTGGCCATGTCCATCAGCCCCCGGCTTGCCGCCGAAGTGCTGGCCGTATCAGTAAAGCGTCCGGACGAGCCCGAAACCTCCCGTGGAACTACCCTGGACGTGATGCGTCCCCTCACGGAAGACGTGGAGATCCGCCTCCTCAAATGGGAAGACGATGAAGCCAAGAAAGTGTTCTGGCACAGCTCTTCCCACCTGATGGCAGAGGCCCTGGAGGCCCTTTTCCCGGGTGTGAAGTTCGGTATCGGCCCTTCCATCGAAAACGGTTTCTATTACGACGTGGACATGAACGGCCGCACCCTCACGGACGCGGACTTCAAGGCCATCGAGAACAAGATGCTGGAATTCGCCCGCCAGAAGCAGGATTTCCGCCGCATCGAAGTCCCCAAGGCCGAGGCCATGGCCTACTTCACCGAGAAGGGCGACCAGTACAAGCAGGAACTCATCTCCGAGCT
>CAMHKD010000065.1:0-8019 GCA_946185645.1 uncultured Bacteroidales bacterium | reverse complement strand
ACCGCCAGATCCATGTGGAGCTGCCGGAGCTCAAGGAGCGCGAGGAAATCTTCAAGGTGCACCTCCGGGACATCAAGCTGGGAGAAGATTTCAACGTGGAGTTCATGGCCAAGCATACCCCGGGCTTCTCCGGGGCCGATATAGCCAACGTATGCAACGAGGCGGCCCTCACCGCCGCCCGCCGCAACCATGAAAAGGTGCTTCAGCAGGACTTCCTGGACGCTGTGGATCGCATCATCGGCGGCCTGGAGCGCAAGTCCAACACCATCATGACCCCGGCCGAAAAGCGCACTACGGCGTATCACGAGGCAGGTCACGCCCTGGTGGGCTGGCTGCTGCCGTACGCAGACCCGGTGTTCAAGGTGAGCATCATCCCGCGCGGAAACGCCCTGGGCCTCACCTGGAGCCTGCCGGAGGAGCGGAAGAACTGGAGGCGCAGCGTAATGATGGACAAGATGTGCATGCTCATCGGCGGACGTGTAGCCGAGGAAGTGCTCAACGGAGATCCTTCCTCCGGTGCCCTCAATGACCTGGAACGGATGACCAGGATGGCCTATGGCATGGTTCAGTACATGGGTATGAGCAGCAAGGTGGGCCCGCTGTCCTTCTATGACTCCACGGGTTCCAGCGGGTATAATCTGGTAAAGCCCTATTCGGAGAAGACCGCTGAGCTCATGGACCAGGAGGTGAAGGCCATCGTGGACGACGTGCATAAACGGACCTTGAAGATTATCACGGACCATAAAGAGGAATTTATGCAGCTGGGTGCCCTTCTTTTGGAAAAAGAAGTTATCTTTGCAGATGATATTGAAAAGATTCTGGGTCCCAAGGCCAAACCGGAAGAGGACGACCGTTTTGAAGAACCTGCAGCGGAATGAACGCAACTGTAAAAAGAACCATATTCGGAGCCATCTTCCTGGCAGTAATGCTGGGAGGATTGCTGTTTAACCGGGTTCTGTATACCGTACTTTTTGCTTTCATCACCCTGGTCATGCTGGACGAGTTCTACCGCATGACCATGGAGAAATCGTACAGGAAACTGCAGCAGCTTGCCACCATCATGGGCTTTGCCTTCTTCCTTTGCGCCGGTCGGTATTTCTTCGGAGAGGATTCCCTGGCAGAACTGGCCGTGGAAGGCTTTTTCTGCGTGGCGGTGGTAATGGTCGCATCCATATTCCAAAAGGACCACACAGACTTTTTCCGTACCGGCTTCCTGTATGCAGGTCTCCTGTATATCGGCCTTCCGCTGGCCCTTTCCTTTGCCGTAGTAAGCCGGGGAGGGGAGTTCAGCGGCCTGCTCATGGTGGCCTTCTTCTGCATTATCTGGGCTTCGGATATCGGCGCGTATTGCTTTGGGATGCTCTTCGGGCAAAAGTTATGGCCCGCCAAGATGTGCCCCAAGATTTCGCCCAAGAAATCCTGGGCCGGGTATATCGGCGGCCTTGCCATGGCCGTTTTGGCCGGTGCAGTCATTTCCTGGACCGGCCTTGTGCAGTTCCCCATCTGGCACTGTATGATCATGGCGGCCCTCATGCATGTCATGGGCGTTTTCGGAGACCTCTTTGAATCCCTCTGGAAACGCGCCGTGGGCATCAAGGACAGCGGCTCCATCATCCCCGGCCACGGGGGCCTGCTGGACCGTTTTGACAGCTCATTATTCGCCATCCCCACCGGCGTAGCATATTTGGTATTAACCGGACTTTTCTAGAACTATGAAAGTAATTAGGATAGACAGAGACTCTTACGGAACCATCCTGGGAACCTGGGCAGTATGTGCCATACTCATTTTCCTGGTGGCGCATTTCATCCACACGCTGTGGATCAGCATTCCTATCTGCTGCCTGTTAATTCTGTTTATTGCATTCATCACCTGGTTCTTCAGGGTTCCGGACCGCAATACGCCGGAGGAACTGGATAACCGGCTGGTCACTTCCGTGGCCGACGGCAAAGTGGTCATCGTGGACAAAGTTATGGAAAAGGAATTCCTCAAGCGGGAATGCATCCAAATCTCGGTCTACATGGATTTCTTTGACGTGCACTGCAACTTCTGGCCGGTGAACGGAGAAGTAACCTATTACAAATACCACCCGGGAAAGTATATCCTGGCCTTCCATCCCAAGTCCTCGGAGCTCAACGAGCATGCCTCCTCCTGCCTTAAGAACGAGCATGGAGAGGTGTTTTTCAAGCAAATAGCTGGCACTTTCGCCCGCCGGATAGTCTGCTACTCGGAGCCCGGCAAAATGGAATACAGGGGAGAGCAGTGCGGCGTAATCAAGTTCGGCTCACGCATAGACCTCTTTGTTCCCACGGACGCGGAAATCAAAGTCAAGGTTGGAGATAAGGTTAAAGCAGTAGAGTCTATTCTGGCAATATTGCCAGAATAGACTTAAATCGTTTCACTCACTGGGGGCCTAATCCCCCAGACCCCCTGTGTCGCTTCGCTCCGACGCTTCTATCAACTGAACCAGTTTATCTACGGCTTCCGCCTCGGGAATGTGGCGGAGGACCGGTTCTTTGCCCTTGTAGAGCGTAACCTTTCCGGCGCCTTCGCCCACGTAGCCATAGTCGGCATCGGCCATCTCTCCGGGGCCGTTCACTATGCAGCCCATTACGGCTATCACCACGTTCTTTAAATGGCCTGTACGGGCCTTAACGGCCTCAAAAGCCTCCTGCAGGTTGTACATGGTACGGCCGCATCCCGGGCAGGCAATGTATTCCGGCTTATAGAAACGACGGCGGCAAGCCTGCAGGATCTCGTTTTTCAGATACTCATCCTCAATAGGGATGTCGTCAATCTCATGGTTCAGCAGGGGAGCGCCCCAGTCGCAGGCTGCCTTCAGGATGGCTTCTTCCCTGTCACTCAGAGACCCCCGATCACGTCGGGGGTGACCGTCATGCCCGGCTTGACCGGGCATCCCATATCTATTCGCCAAATACATGGCCACCGGGACCTCGTTCTCCGGCGGTTCCGTGAGGGACACACGGATGGTATTGCCGATTCCTTCCTGCAGCAGGGTGGAAATGGCCACGCAGGACTTGATGCGGCCCGTATCTCCGTTTCCTGCCTCCGTAACGCCCACGTGCAGCGGGAACACCGTTCCGTCCTCCTGCATCAGGCGGGCAAGTTCCCTATACGCATTGATCATGACAACCGTGTTGGAAGCCTTCAGGGACACCACAACGTTGTAAAAAGACGCATCCTTGCACATCTGGAGCCACTCCATGGCGGCAAGGGCCATCGCCTGCGGGGTGTTACCGTATTTGTCCACTATATACCGGCCCAGGGAACCGTGGTTCAGGCCCACGCGGATGGCTGTCCCGTACTCCTTGCAAACCTCCAGGAACTGGGCAAAGCGTTCCCGGGCCTTCTGGTGGTCCGGATGGAAGTTACCGGGGTTGATACGCACCTTTTCCACCACCTTGGCGGCGGCAATGGCTATCTCCGAGGAGAAGTGGACATCGGCCACCAGCGGGACGTCATATCCCATTGCACGGAAACGGCGGTGAATCTCCGCGAGGCACTCCACGTCGGAAAGGGCGGGGACGGTAATACGGATCAGTTGCGCACCGGCATCGGCCACCTTTACGGCCTGCGCCAGGGTTGCCTCAATATCCGAAGTATGCGTATTGAGCATGGTCTGGGGGACGATGGGAGCATCGCCGCCGATGGTCACCGGACCCACTTTAACGGGAAGTGTCTTCATAGTTCTGCTGATTGTATTCCTGTTCAACGATTCGCTTTGCCATCTTCCGCAGCTGCGCGCGGGAATGGCCGTGCCGGGGCGTTAGCTGGTAATAGATGCCGATGGTGAGCCCGCTGTCCAACGGATAGCCAAAACGGTAATAATACGGGCTTGTATAGTCCGGATCCCAGAACGAGCCCCAGCCCCATTTGATATGCAGGATGGCATGGATCTCAAAGGGATCGAACATCACACCGAAGCCTAGACCGCCCTTGAGGCCATAGGTCCAGCGCCTGTCGTAATCCTGGAAGGAATGCTCGTGCTCAAGGAAGGTCTTGGACTGGGCGTAACTCTCTTCCGGGATTCGGGTGATGGAACGCCTGTAACCGCCATAGATGCCCACCTTGGCCATCAGCTTGAAGTGGTCACCAATATCAAAATGGAAATGTGACAGCATGAACGCCTCCGGAACGGACATCATGGCTTTGTAGGCCCCCGATTCCGTAAAGATACTGCCCGTTTCCTTGATCCGCTTGAACTCGTAACCCTCGTAATTCTGCATGGCGCCTATCTCCAGGCCCATGTTGGGGAATTTGCCGAACATGGTAAAATAGCGGATGACCGAGAAACCGTACACCGGATACTGGACCTGCCATAGAACGTAACGGACCGGGTTGAAGTATCCATACTGGAAGGCGGCTCCGCCGAAGGCACCCACCATCCAGTAGTTGTTGACAGCCGTTTTTTGCACGGAAATACTGTCCAGATAGGCGTCCGTCACCTCCTCCGGCAGGGTAAAGAACTCCTCGTCCAGGTTCACTTCCACCTGAGCCCGGGCCACATAGGCGGACAAGACCGCCAGCAATAGGATCAGCAGCTTTTTCATCGGAACAGTTCCTCCATATCCAGGGTCCATATCATCTCGGCCCGTTCCAGCACTTTGATGAGGAACTGGTCGTCCACCTTGAAGAACTGCACCTTTTCCGGCTGCCGGTGCTCCAGGAGGTTACCCGTATCCACCAGGTTGTTCCTGTTCCGATCTTCCGTAATGCGGATACAGTACGAGCCTTCCTTAAGGTAGGGGAATACCAGCGGACCGTCTTCCGTTACGATGAAGCTCCGGATTACCTTGTTACGCTTGTCGTTGAGCAGGTCTATGATGTACTTGTTGTGAACGCCGGAAAGCTCCAGCCGGATGGAGCCGAATTTCTCTTCGTCCGGCAGCGTCACCTTCACCAGCGAGCTGTCGTTGTAAAAGCCGTTGATGTCCCGGAAACGCCGATGGGGGATTCTGAGGATGTAGTCGTATCCCTTCTGGAAGGGCTCGTCGGGCATCACACGGAATTTCCGGAGGTTGGTGGAATCCTTAATGAGAGAGAAGGAAACCAGGGCTTCCTGCTGGCGCGGGTTCACGGAGCGGAGAAGGAGGTCATCCCAACCGTCCTCCACAATGGGATACTTGAATTCCAGCTCAAAGCCATACTGCTCCACCGTGGTGGGATCGGCCGATGTGGTATAGATGCAAAGGGTATCCTCGTGCTTGCGGTCCCTGCTGGAAGTACTCTTGTTCAGTTCGGCCTTGAGCTTCTTGTCCAGGACCAGCCTTACGGTCTCGTCCGTGGGCTTGGTTACCCCGGCGGTATCCGTCTTGTCGTAACGGATCTGCAGCTGCAGGGTATCCGGCATCTTGCGCTGGTCGTTCACCCACAGTTCCAGCGAGTCACCCTCCGGATTGATCTGGGAGATGAGCTTTTCCCGGGGAAGGCCCTTGATGCGCATGTCATGAATAACGGCATGGGGGGCATTGAAGGTAAGATAACCCGTCCGGAGATCTACCCGTTCCTTCTTCATGATCATCTGCCTGGACGGGGGTTCACGGAATACGCTAAGTTCCATTTCCGTCTTACGGGCCAGGCACAGCAACGTATCCTTCATGTCAAACTTCTTGAATTCGTACAGCGTATCGTTGATCACCCGTACCGGACGGAAGAGGGAATCCAGGAAGGCCACGCTCTCGGTCTCCGGATCGTACATATTGTTGTTGTTGAGGTCCTTGAGGGCATAGACCCGGTACAGGGTATCCTTGATGTTCCGAAGGCTGAAGAAGCCCCAGTCGTCCGTTCGCGCCGCCGCATCGGGCCGGTGAAGGAAGATGGCCGAATCGGCATGATCCTTATAAAAAAGCACCGTGGCACCCTTGATTGGCATCAGTGTATTGCAGTCCTGCACCAGTCCTGTCACGCACATGGTGTCCAGCTGGTCGCCAGTGGTGAAGGCCAGCGTATAGCCCGGGTAGAGGTTTCCTTCGTTATTGTCCTGGATGGCGCCGGTAAGGTCCAGCGTGTAGGTGGTATTGGGCAGCAGGTCCTCTTCAAACGTAACAACCACGGACTTGCCGCGGATTACGGCCTTGGGCTTCTTCTCCTGAGGCGGGGAAAGGTAGATACCGTTGGCATCTTTGATCTTCACATACTCGTTGAAGGTGAAGCGGACGGACGCATTGTGCACCGGTACCTTCACTGCGCCCGGCAGCGGCGACAGTTTCACGATCACCGGGGGAATGGTGTCCTTGGGACCGCCGGAAGGGGCCGATGTGGTATTGGCGCAGCCCGACGGGAACATCATGGCGCCAATCACCAGGGCGGCGGGTATGAGGGGAAGTAATGACTTTAACTTCATAGTTCGCTTCTTGATACATTGTCAATGCCCTCAATGGAGGACAGCTTCCGGATCATCTTCTCCAGGATCTCCCGGGAATTGACATAAAGGTCTATATAGCCTTCAAAAAGGCCGCTTTCGGCCGATAAATTGAGCCGGCGCATGTTCACCCCCATCACCAGGGAGAGATAGCGGGAAATCTCGTTTAACAGGCCCACCCGGTCGATGCCCCTGAGGGACAGACGCACCAGGAAGGAATTGTCTTCGGCCGCATGCTCCAGCCACTTGGGTACCACCACCCAGTCTCCGTGCAAAGCGGCAATGCTTTCCGCCACCGGACAGCTCTTCTTGTGGATGGTAATGGTGCCGTCCGGCGCCTTGAAGCCCACCACCGGATCTCCAGGAATGGGGTTGCAGCAGCTTGCAATGGCAAATTGCGGGCCAGTAGGGTCGTCCGTATCGATAATGAACTCCCGCTGGGCCTGTACCTTCTGATCCGGCTGCTCACGGCCCAGCATCTTCTTGAACCAGGACAGGCGGTTCCCGGACGAGCGTTTGAGCACATCGGCCAGGTTGTTAAGGTTCACACCGCCGATGCCGATCCGGAAGAACAGTTCCTCACGGGAAGGCGCGTTGTAGGCCACTTCCAGGCGTTGCAGGGTTCCTTCGTCCAGCTTGTAGCCCAGGGATTCCACCTGCGTTTCCAGGGTTGTCCGGCCGAATTCCACCGTCTGGCGGCGCTGGTTCTTGAAATACTCCACCACGGTATTGCGGGCCCGGTGCGTAACCAGGAACTGCAGCCACTCGTGCTGGGGCTTGCCGTCTTCGGCCGTAATGATTTCAATCTTGTCTCCGGTCTTGAGCACGTGGCTCAGCTTCACCAGCCGCTGGTTCACCTTGGCCGCAATGGCCTTGGAACCCACCTCCGTATGGATGAGGAAGGCAAAATCCAGCGCCGTAGCGCCTTTCTGGATGGTCCGCTGCTCGCCCTTGGGTGTGTAGACATAGATCTCGGCACTGGTTAAGTCGTTGTGGATAATGTCCAGCAGCTCCAGCGCATTCACGTCCGGATTCACCAGGATGTCCTTGATGCGGGAAAGCCAGGTGTCCATTTCCTTGTCGCCTTCGCCCAGGTAGCCGTCTTTCTTGTACGCCCAGTGGGCCGCGATACCCTTTTCGGCAATGTCGTCCATGCGGCGGGTGCGGATCTGCACCTCCACCCATACGCCCGTGTTGCTGAGGAGCGTGCAGTGCAGGCTCTCATAACCGTTGGACTTGGGGTGCTTCACCCAGTCCCGCAGGCGCTCCGGCATGTAACGATAGATGCTCGTGATGATGGAGAAGATATGGTAGCACTGGTCACGCTCGGAATCCTTGGAGTCCCGTTTGGCGTCAAAGATGATCCGGATGGCATACAGGTCATACACCTCGTCGAAGGGGATCTGCTTCACCTGCATCTTGTGCCAGGCCGAGTAGGGGGTCTTCACCCGCCGCTTGATCTCAAAGCTGAATCCCGCGGCAGTGAGCGCCTCCGAGATGGGCTGGACGAACTCGTTCATCTCCTTCTCCCGCTCGTGGATGTTCTTGTCGATGCGGGCCATGATATCGGCATAGGCCTCCGGTTCCTTGTAGCGCAGCCAGATGTTCTCCAGCTCGCTCTTGATGCCGTAAAGGCCCA
>CAMHKD010000064.1:0-8114 GCA_946185645.1 uncultured Bacteroidales bacterium | reverse complement strand
GACATGGCCCATCCCAACATGATGTTCCGGGATCCGCTCCTGTACCGCATCAAGTTTGCCCATCATCACCGCACCGGGGACAAGTGGTGCATCTATCCCATGTACGACTATACCCACGGCCAGTGTGACTCCATAGAGCACATCACCCACTCCATCTGTACGCTGGAGTTCGATGTCCATCGGCCTTTGTACGACTGGTTCATCCAGACCCTGGGCATCTATCCTTCCCATCAGTACGAATTCGCCCGCCTCAACCTCACCTACACCCTCATGTCCAAGCGCAAGCTGCTGGAACTGGTGCAAAAAGGCCTCGTAAGTGGCTGGGACGACCCTCGTATGCCCACCCTCTGCGGTGTGCGCCGTCGCGGTTATACCGCCAATGCCCTTCGCATGTTCTGCGACAAGATCGGCGTCTCCAAGCGGGACCAGCTCATGGATATCCAGCTGCTGGAATGGTGTGTGCGTCAGGACCTTAACGAACGTTCCAACCGCTACATGGTGGTGCAGGATCCCGTGAAGCTCACCATTACCAACTGGCCGGAAGGCAAGGTGGAATGGTTCGACTGCCCGCTCAATCCGGCCGATCCGGAGGGCGCCAAGCGCAAAGTTCCTTTCACCGGTAATCTCCTTATAGACCGGGCCGATTTCATGGAGGACGCCCCCAAGAAGTTCTTCCGCCTCAAGCCGGACGGAGAGGTGCGCCTCAAGTATACGTACATTGTAAAGTGCAATGAGGTGATCAAGGACGGAAACGGAGAGGTGGTGGAACTCAGGTGCACCTACGATCCTTCCCCGGAATACCGTTCCGTGAAGGGTACCATCCACTGGGTGAGCCAGGCTCATGCCAAGGAGCTGGAACTGCGCAATTACGACCGCCTCTTCACCCTGGCCGATATGTCCCAGGTCCCGGAAGACAAGGACTATAAGGATTTCCTCAATCCGGAGAGCCTGGTAGTGGGCAAGGGTTATGCAGAACCGGCCCTCCTGGAAGACGCTTCCGGCATCGCCGTCCAGTTTGAACGCACCGGCTATTATGTGAAAGACAAGGACTCCACCCCGGAGCATCCCGTCTTCAACAAGACAACGTCCCTGAAAGACTCCTATAAACCCGAATAAATTCTTTGTAACGCTCAGAATGTCAGGCGGAAACATATCGGATAATTCCAGAAGGATCGCAAAAAATACGGTCCTTCTGTATTTCCGGATGTTTGTGCTGCTGCTGGTGGGGCTGGTAACCTCCCGGGTGGTGCTGCGCGCGCTGGGGACGGATGATTTCGGCATTTACGGCGCCGTTGCGGGAGTGGTCACCCTCTTTACCATCTTTACCGGCTCCATGTCGGCCGCCATCAGCCGTTTCATCACTTTTGAGCTGGGACGGGAAGAGGAAGAAGGGTCGGACCTCCGGAACGTCTTCTCCACCGCCGTTTCTATCCAGCTGGTGTTGTCGGCCATTATTGTCCTGCTGGCAGAGACGGTGGGCCTGTGGTGGCTGGAAAGCAAGATGGTGGTTCCGCCGGAGCGGATGGAAGCCGCCCGTTGGGTGTTCCAGTTCTCGCTGCTTTCCCTGGTAATCCAGCTTGTGAGCGTCCCTTACAATGCCGATATCATCGCCCGCGAAAGGATGGACGCCTTTGCGTACATCAGCATCTTCGAGGGCGTGGGAAAACTGGCTGTGGCGCTTTGCATTGCCGTTTCTCCGGTAGATAAGCTGGTCCTGTACGCCGCACTCCTGGCCCTGGTGAGCCTGCTCACCCGCCTGGCCTACGGCATCTTCTGTCGCCGGCATTTCCCGGAGGCCCGTTACAACTGGAAACTGGACAAAGGTCTCTTTGGGAAGATGTTCTCCTTCGCCGGCTGGAATTTCATCGGCTCGGGCTCGGCCATTTTACGGGACCAGGGCGGTAATCAGCTCCTGAACCTGTTCTACGGTCCTGTGGCCAACGCCTCCTGGCTCCTGGCTTCTCAGGTGAACGGGACGGTGCAGAAGTTTGTCACCAGCTTTACCACGGCCGTGAATCCGCAGATCACCAAGTCTTACGCCAACGGGGACAGGGACTATATGATGCACCTGGTGTTCAAAGGTTCCCGCATGAGCGTGTACCTGCTCCTCATGGTTGTGTGTCCGGTATTTTTCAATGCGAAATTCCTGGTGGACCTGTGGCTGGGGGCCGATGCCGTGCCTCCGGACGCCGTGCTTTTTATCCGCCTCATCCTCATGTATCTGATGGTGGAATCCGTGTCCTACACCATGATAACCGCCATGTTGGCTACGGGGGATATACGCGATTATCAGCTGTTTGTGGGTGGCCTGCAGCTGCTCAACGTGCCCATCGCCTGGCTGTGCCTCAAGTTGGGCGCTCCTGCCCAGTGCATCTACTGGGTGGCCATCGGGGTGGCCTGCTGCTGCCTGGCTGCCCGGCTTTATATGCTCAGGGGCATGATCGGCCTTCCTGTGGGACGTTTTCTCCGGGAGGTCCTCCTGAATGAAGTGCTGGTTGTGGTCGTTGCCATGGGGGCAGGCTTCGCGTTGGCGCGTCTCCTGCCGCTGGACTCCTGGTGGGGCTTTCTGGTGCATGTTTTTGCTTCATTGCTGCTAACCTTTGCCGCCATAGCATTTTTGGGCCTTAACACAAAGGAAAGGCAGGACTGGAAACAAAGGATCTTCAGGCGCCATGATTAAGCTTACGCATAAGGAAAACTGCTGTGGCTGTGGTGCCTGTGCCGCCGCCTGCCCGCACGGCGCCATCCGGATGAAGGCCGACGAAATGGGCTTTCCGTATCCGGAGGTGGATGCATCGGCCTGCGTGGATTGCGGCCTTTGTGAGCAGGTCTGCGCCTTCCATCCCGTAGCGGAAGCATCTGAGCCTGAGGCAGAAGCCATCCGTTTCCCTTCCCTTTTGGACGGAAGCCAGAGCGGAGGCCTGGCCACCGCCCTTATGCGGAAATCCATCCGGGAAGGCTATGTGGTGTATGGTGCCGCCATAGATCCGGACTTTGTTGTGCGCCACCGCAGGGTAACAACCCTGGAAGGTTTGGAGCCTTTGCGGCTCTCCAAATACGTTCAAAGTGATATGGCGGGCATTCCGGAGCAGGTTCTGAAGGACCTGGAATCCGGGCAAAAGGTGCTCTTTACCGGAACGCCCTGCCAGTGTGCCGGCATCGGCTCGCTATGCGGGAATTATCGGGAACGGCTTCTTCTGGCCGATATCGTATGCCACGGCGTGCCGGCACCGTATGTTTGGCGGGACTATCTGGCCCTGCAGGAGCAGCGGACCGGAAAAAAACTGGTTTCGGCCATTTTCCGTGACCCTTCGCTTGGCTGGAAGATCAACCTTAAGGAAAGGCTCACCTTTGAGGGAGGGGAGCAGTGGGTGTCGGACACGTATATGTGGCTGCTGCTCAAGAACATGATTCTCCGGCCTTCCTGCCTGGCCTGTCCTTTCACCAGCGTTCACCGCGCTTCGGACCTCTCCATGGCGGACTGCTGGGGCGTGGAAAAGGTCCTGCCGGGCTTTGCCGACGACAACCGGGGCTGCTCCCTGCTGCTGGTGAGTACCCCCGCAGGGGCATCGGCCGTAAAGAGTTTTGACGAAGAGACGGTTAGGAAAACCGTCCGCCTGGCCGATGTAATGCAGGAGACCCTGCAGGTACCGGCCCGACCGCACCGGAATGCCGAAAGGTTCCGGAGAGTATATTTGAAGGATGGCCTTGCCCGAGCTCTGGGTAAGTATGGAAGGTATTCCCTGCGGGGATGGATCCAATGGATACTTCCCAGGCTGAATCCTTTTAATACCAAATTGTACAGACGTTTAAAGAAGGCAATATGCGAATAGGAATTGTTACACAGCCCCTTACCGCCAATTATGGCTGCCTGCTGCAGAATTATGCCCTGCAGCGGGTGCTCCGCGAAATGGGACACGATCCCGTCACGCTGGATTACCTCCCCGTTACCGGTCTCCGTTGGTACTTTAAATCCCTGTTGCGCCGGGTTATCATGCGGGCTCCCTATCTACCTTTGTTCCCCAAGCGATCGCCCCTGTTCGACGCTTTTGTGAAGGAGCATATTGCTACTGTGCCGGCCGGTCGCCGCTTTAGAAAATCCCTGCTGAAGAAGTACCGGATTGATGCTTTGATTGTGGGAAGCGACCAGGTGTGGCGAAAGTTTTACAATCCCACCACGCTCCCGGACATGTTTTTCTCCTTTGCCGGGTCTTTCTCCGGCCCCAGGATTGCATACGCCGCCTCCTTTGGCATAGATACCTGGGATGCCGATGAGAAGACGCGGGAAAAGTGCCGTGAGCTGGTAAAGCTGTTCAAAGCCATTTCCGTGCGGGAACCTTCCGGCATCCGTATTTGCAAGGAAGAGCTGGGCGTAGAAGCCACGCTGGCTCCGGATCCCACGCGGATGCTTTCCAAGGCCGATTATCTCTCCCTGTGCCAGTCCATTCCCGTTACCAGAGAACCCTATATCGCCGCCTATATCCTGGATGTGAACCTGAATGCGGAACGGCAGATGGATCAGTATGCCATGACCACCGGTTTCCCCATCCGGCGCTGCACCAGCGGCAGGGGGGCCACGCTCACCGTGGAGCAGTGGCTGGCGCTTTTCCGCGATGCGGAGGAGATTGTTACAGACAGTTTCCACGGCGCTTTCTTTGCCGGACTGTTTGGAAAGAAGAGTCTCATCATAGAGAACGAAAAACGCGGACGGGAACGCTTTGAAACCCTGAAATCGGCCGATTCTACGGAAGAACTCTACCAGCGGGGGCGGGCCTTCCTGGAGCAGGCTTTAGGTAATAACCAAAAATAGTGAATATGCCAGCAGTCAGTGTCATCATCCCCAGTTACAACCTGGGCAATTATCTGCCTCAGACGCTCAGAAGCGTGATGGACCAGACGTTTACGGACTGGGAATGCCTGGTGGTGGAAAACGGTTCCACGGACGGCTCCCTGTCCATTGTGAATGAATTCTGCGCCTCGGACGAGCGCTTTATCCCGGTGGTCTTTACGGAGAACCAGGGGGTGGCCGCCGCCCGGAACCGTGGGCTGGAGCTGGCGGAAGGGGAGTTTATCCTCTTCCTGGATGCCGATGACCTCCTGTCTCCGCACTATATGGAAGCCGCCATGGCCGCCTTTAAGCTGGATCCCACGCTGGATTTGGTCTATGGCAAGGCGCAGCGTTTTGGTACGGAGACTTCCTGGGATATCCCAGCCTTCTCCATGGATACTATGCTGGCCAGTAACTGCCTGTATGTGAGCTGCTTCTTCCGCCGCTCGGCCGCCGTTACCTTCGATCCGGCCTTCAAGACCGGCTACGAGGACTGGGACTACTGGCTTTCCTTCTTTGAAAAGCTGGACCATGAACCCAAGGTGCTGCGCCTTCCCTCCGTATGCTTTTATTACCGGACCCGCCGCCGTTCCCGGAATGCCGGCGTAACGGACCAGGCCCTGCAGGAAATCCGCCATGCCCTTTGGGAAAAACATAAGGCGCTGTATGCCAAATACTTCTGCGACCCATGCCAAACGGTTGAGTATAAGCGCATGGAGCGATCTTTCCAAAAGGCTTCCCGCTGGTCCCTGGCCTGGAAACTCCGTATGCTCTATCGCAAAATAGTGAAATGAAACGCGTCCTTGTCATAGTTGTAACCCACAACGGTATGCACTGGCTGGACCGCTGCCTGGGCTCCGTGACAACCGACCTGTACGTCCTGGACAACGACTCTACGGACGGATCGGCCGATTATATCCAGGCGCATTTCCCCCAGGCGCATCTTGTCAGAAGTGCCGACAACCTGGGATTCACCGGCGGCAACAACCTGGGCTTCCAATACGCCCTGGAGCACGGCTACGACTATGTTTACCTCCTGAACCAGGATGCCTGGCTGGAAGAAGGCGCCCTTGAAAAGCTGGTCTCAGCCGCCGAAGCCCATCCGGACTACGCAGTCCTAAGCCCCCTCCAGATGACAGACGGCTACAAAGCCTTTGATACTCAATTCGCCAAGATTCTTCGCTGCGCTCAGAATGACATAATAAAAGAGGTAAAGCGCATTATGGCAGCGCATTGGCTTATGCCGGTCAAGGCTGTGCGGGAGATCGGCCTGTTTTCGGATCTGTTTCCCTATTATGGACAGGACGATGACTGGTGCCACCGGGCTCATTATCACGGCTGGAAAGTGGGGGTGGTGCCGCAGGCCCGTGCCGTGCATGACCGGGCTCAGCGGCAGGAGTCCAAAGAGCGCATCATTGACCGCAATTACCGCGTGGGCTCCCTGGTGCGCCTCTGCGACATCAACCGGCCCCTTTGGGAACGTTTCCTTTTTGTCTGTCTTTTCACCTTGGTGAAGGCGGTGAAATATGGCAGTTTCCTTCCTTTTAAGCACTTCCGCAGTCTCTGCCGCCAGCTTCCCGCCATCCGGGCGCATCGGCAAAAGTCCAAACTGCCAGAATGACAGGTTTCCCTTACGGGAACGGTATTTGTTTAATCCGCCGAAAACAATTAACTTTGTAAGATTACAACAAATACGTATTTAAATGGCAGTAGCAGACATTCTTAAGAAAATTTTCGGCAGCAAGAGCGACAGGGACATGAAGGCCATCCGGCCGGTGGTGGACCAGATCCTCCAGCTGTATCCCGATATTGACAAACTCTCCAACGACGAACTCCGCGCTCGCAGCGCCGCCATCCGCGAAAAGATTGCCGCGGTGGAGAAGCCTTTCGAGGACCGCATTGCGGAAATCAAGGCCGAAATGGACAAGGACATTCCTGTAAGTGAAAAGGAAACCCTGGCTACGGAGTCCGACAAACTGGTGAAGGAGGAGGACGAGGCCATTGAAAAGGTGCTCACGGAAGTACTTCCGGAGACTTTCGCCATCGTGAAATCCACCGCCCGCCGCTTTGCCCAGAACCAGACCATCGAGGTTACCGCTTCGGATTTCGACCGGGATCTGGCGGCCGAGGGAAGGGATTTCGTGGAAATCCAGGGAGACAAGGCCATCTGGAAGAATCATTGGGTGGCCGGCGGTAATGAGATTACCTGGGACATGGTGCACTACGACGTGCAGCTCATCGGCGGTATTGTCCTGCACCAGGGTAAAATTGCGGAAATGGCAACCGGTGAAGGTAAAACCCTGGTGGCAACCCTTCCCGTGTTCCTTAACGCCCTCGCGGGCAAGGGCGTGCACGTTGTTACCGTGAACGACTATCTGTCCAAGCGTGACTCCGAGTGGATGGGCCCGCTGTACCAGTTCCATGGCCTTTCCGTAGACTGCATTGACAAGCACCAGCCCAATTCGGACGCCCGTAAGAAGGCCTATGAGTGCGACATTACCTTCGGCACCAACAACGAATTCGGCTTTGACTATCTGAGAGACAACATGGCCGTGCGCCAGTCGGACCTGGTGCAGCGCAAGCACCACTTCGCCATCGTGGACGAGGTGGACTCCGTGCTCATCGACGATGCCCGTACCCCGCTCATCATTTCCGGTCCCATGACCAAGGCCTCCGGAGACGAGCAGTTCATGGAATACCGCCCCTATGTGGAGAGTCTGTACAACAAGCAGCGTGCCCTTGTTAACCAAACCCTCAATGAGTCCAAGCGCCTTATCGCCGCCGGTGACGAGAAGGAGGGTGGCAAACTCCTGTACCGCTGCCACAAGGGCCTTCCCAAGTATCAGCCCCTGATCAAGTTCCTCAGCGAGCCGGGCATGAAGCAGCTCATGCAAAAGACCGAAGCCTACTTCATGCAGGACAATGAACGGGAGATGCCGCAGGTTACAGACGAACTCTATTTCGTTATCAATGAGGTGCTTAACTCTGTTGATATGACGGATAAGGGTCATGACGCCCTGGCCGGCAGCGTGAGCGACCCCAACTTCTTCGTGCTCCCGGACATGGGATCGGCCATTGCGGAAATCACCCACGACGAGACCCTTACGCCTGCAGAAAAGGCGGAGAAGAAAGACGCCCTCATGGAAGATTTCTCCCTCAAGAGCGAGCGTGTGCACACGGTAATCCAGCTCCTGAAGGCCTATGCCATGTTCACCAAGGACATCGATTATGTGATCGTGGACAACAAGGTGAAGATCGTGGACGAGAGCACCGGCCGTATCATGGA
>CAMHKD010000063.1:0-8376 GCA_946185645.1 uncultured Bacteroidales bacterium | reverse complement strand
AGCGGACTCATAATCCGTGGGTCGCAGGTTCAAATCCTGCTGGGGCCACAAAAAAGCCTGCGAAATGATTTCGCAGGCTTTTTTGGGCCCCCATTTCATTCACGTCACCCCCACCCAAACCCTCCCCTCGGGGGAGGGCTTAGTCGGCCTTTAGCCTCCGGGTACGTTTAATGGGCGTTTTCGTTCCCGGACCTGGCAATTTAGGCCCTCCGGGCACGTTTTGGGGCCGTTTTCGTTCCCGGGCAGGAAGACGTGTTGCCGTTTGTGGTGTTTTTTCGTATATTTGAGGGAACAAAACAATTGATATGGAAAACAAAGAGGAAAAGAAAAAAGTGGACAAGTGGGAGGTGATGTTCTGGATTGCCTTTTTCCTGCTGGTGGTGCTGGGGGGCAAGACGCTCCTCAACAAGTGCTCCGCTTCCATTGTGGAAACCGTGGCCACTCAGGAGGAAGTAATTGAGCCGGAGGCGCTTATGGAAATGGAAGCGCCCAAGCCGCTCACCCACTATGCCATTAAAGGGTCCGTGGCCGCCGGTGGCTACACGGAGTATGTTCCCAGCAGTGACTATGTGATGGAGGTGGATGACAATGGTGTTACCTTCAAGTCTCCAAGCGGGAAGAAGCTGCTCCGCTGCGACGTACGGGAGCACCTGGACGCCCGCTGGCCGGATCCCAGTGACCCGGCGCTGCTCCGTTACCGTACGGTCTATGAGGACTGGGGCTACAGGGCGGTGTTCGAATACGTGGAAGAATGGCCCGGCGAAGACGGGAAGAGAACCTTCAAGCTGGGTCCGGTGGCCTTTTTCCGTACACCCCAAGATTAGTCAGAAAACACAGATATGGAGGAAAAGAAAAACCTGCAGCTCCCGGAGAATGCCCACAGGGAGCTCAAGAAAGGAGAGGAATACAGGCCCATCCTGGATCCCAATAAAAAGTACTGGGAGGTAACGCCGTATTCCGTGGCCATGGGCGTACTCATGGTAATTCTGTTCAGCGCCGCCGCCGCATACCTGGGCCTCAAGGTGGGCCAGGTGTTTGAGGCGGCCATCCCCATCGCCATCATTGCCGTGGGGGTTACATCGGCCCTCAAAAAGGTGGACGGACTTAGCCAGAACGTGATTATCCAGTCCATCGGCGGATGCTCCGGCGCGGTGGTGGCGGGTGCCATCTTCACCCTGCCGGCCATCTATATCCTGGGCGTGGAGGTAAACTTCTGGCAGATGATCCTTAGCTCGCTGCTGGGCGGCGTGCTGGGCATCCTGTTCCTCATCCCGTTCCGCAAGTACTTTGTGAAGGAAATGCACGGGAAGTATCCCTTCCCGGAGGCCACTGCCACCACGCAGGTGCTCATCAGCGGCGAGGGTGGCGGCTCCAGTGCCAAGACGCTGGTCACGGCCGGCCTCATCGGCGGTCTGTACGACTTCTGCGTGGCCACCTTCGGCACCTGGGCGGAAACCATTTCCACCACGGTGATGGGCTGGGGCGCTGCCCTGGCCGATAAAGCCAAGCTGGTCCTCAAGATGAACACCGGCGCGGCCGTGCTGGGCCTTGGCTATATCATCGGCCTCAAGTATTCCTTTATCATCTGCTGCGGCTCCCTGCTGGTATGGCTGGTGATTATCCCGCTCATGAACCTTATCTGGGGAGGCAATGTAATTGACCTCATGCACACCGGCGTCACCACCGTCATCGGCGACATGGCTCCGGAGCAGATCTTCAAGGACTATGCGCGTCATATCGGTATCGGCGGTATTGCTACGGCGGGTATCATCGGCATTATAAAGAGCTTTGGCGTTATCAAGAGCGCCGCGGGCCTGGCGGTGAAGGAGTTCAGGCGCAAGCCCGGCACCCTGGAGGCCAAACCCGTCCGCACGGACGAGGACCTGCCCATGAAGACCATCGTCTTTGGGGTGGTGATTGCTCTCCTGGCCATCTTCGCTTTCTTTGCCTTCGGCGGTGTGGTTCATAATGTTTGGCAGGCGCTGGTGGGCCTGGTGATTGTGGCCATAGTGGCCTTCCTGTTCACCACCGTGGCGGCCAATGCCATTGCCATCGTGGGCTCCAACCCGGTGAGCGGCATGACGCTTATGACCCTTATCATCGCTTCCCTCATTCTGGTGGCCGTGGGCCTCAAGGGAAATTCGGGCATGGCGGCGGCGCTCATCATCGGCGGCGTTGTGTGCACGGCCCTTTCCGTGGCGGGAAGCTTCATCACGGACCTCAAAATCGGCTATTGGATTGGCTCTACGCCCAAAAAGCAGGAAGGTTGGAAATTCCTGGGTGTGGCGGTTAGCGCCTTCACGGTGTGCGGTGTAATGCTGGTGCTCAACAAGACGTACGGCTTTACTGGCGACAATGCCCTGGTGGCCCCGCAGGCCAATGCCATGGCGGCCGTTATCCAGCCCATGTTCTCCGGCGGCGGCGCTCCCTGGCTCCTGTACGGAATCGGTGCGGCCATTGCACTCATTCTCAATTTCTGCAAGGTGCCGGCCCTGCCGTTTGCTCTGGGTATGTTTATTCCCATAGACCTTAACCTGCCGCTGCTGGTGGGTGGCGCCATTTCCTGGTATGTGAGCACCCGCAGCAAGGACGCCGCCGTGAACAGCGCACGCATGGAAAAGGGTACGCTCATTGCTTCCGGCTTCATTGCCGGCGGCGCCCTCATGGGTGTGGTGAGTGCCATCCTCAAATTCGCCAACGTGGATCTGTTCATGTCCGGCTGGGCCGCCTCGTATGGCGAGGCCGTGGCCATTGTGCCTTTCCTCTGCCTCATCGCCTACATGATTTACGCTTCAATGAAAACCAGTAAGAAATAATATAATGCCGGAAGTGTAGGGCTCTCAAAAGGCGTAGCCGCCCGTGGCTTCGTGAACGGAGGGCCCCGCCGCATAGCGGTGGGTGGATTTACCTTTTGAAAGCCCTACACTCCCGGATATACAACACTACTACTAATGGAAAAGATTTTAGACCGATTTTTACGTTACGTGTCGGTGGACACGCAGAGCAACGAGGAAAGCGAAAGCCAGCCTTCCGCCGCCAAGGAGTGGGATCTGTTGAGGATGCTGGAGGCGGAGCTGAAGGCCATGGGCGTGGAGGTTACGCTGGATGAGTATGGCTATGTGATGGCTTCCATCCCGTCCAATATAGACAAGAAGGTGCCGGCCGTTGGCTTCATTGCCCATGTGGATACGGCGCCGGATGCCAGCGGCAAGGACGTGAAACCGCAGATTGTGCCCAATTATGACGGCGGTGCCATTGACCTCAAGGGCGTTCCCGGCCTGCAACTTAAGCCGGAAGAGTTCCCGGAAATGCTTCATTATAAGGGCCAGACGCTCATTACCACGGACGGAACCACCCTGCTGGGGGCCGATGACAAGGCCGGCGTCGCGGAAATCATGAACGCCGTGCAGTACATGGTGGAGCATCCGGAGTTCAAGCACGGCCCGGTGAAGGTGGGCTTCACCCCGGACGAGGAAATCGGCCGCGGCGTGGTGAAATTCGACGTTCCGCGTTTTGGGGCCGATTATGCGTACACCATGGACGGCGGTGAAGTGGGAGAACTGGAGTTCGAGAACTTCAACGCTGCATCGGCCAAGATCCACATCCAGGGCTGCAACGTGCACCCGGGCTATGCCAAGGGAAAGATGCGCAATGCCATCCTCATCGGCCAGGAACTGGGGGCTATGCTGCCTGTGATGTCCCGTCCGGAGCACACGGAAGGCTACGAAGGTTTCTTCCACCTAATTTCCTTCAAGGGCACCGTGGAGGAGGCCGATTTTGCCTACATCATCCGGGACCACGACCGCGCCAAGTTCGAAGCCCGCAAGGAAATGATGCAGAAGGTGACGGACTTCATCAACACCAAATACGGTGAGGGAACGGCCACGGCCGTGATCAAGGACCAGTACTACAATATGCGGGAGCAGGTGGAGCCGCACTACCACATCATTGACAAGGCGGTGAAAGCCATGGAGATGGCGGGCGTGAAGGCCAAGATCCAGCCCATCCGCGGCGGTACCGACGGCGCCAACCTCTCCTTCAAGGGCCTCCCTTGCCCCAACATCTTTGCCGGCGGCCTCAACTTCCACGGCAAAATGGAGTTCCTCCCCCTGGAAAGCATGGAAAAGGCCTCCCAGGTGGTCCTGAACCTCATTTCCCTCTTTGCAGAGTAAGAATTAGAACGGGAATTCGGCCCGGAGAGAATGGAATCGGTCGGCAATTTCTGCGGTGCAGAGGTTGCCGATTGATCCTTTGTGGGTGTGGTGGAGTTCTCCGGAGAAGTGGAAGCTGCCATTCTGGACGGCTTGGCCTATCTGGCGATAGGCGTCGCGGAAGGGGACGCCGGTGGATACCAGACGGTTCACTTCTTCCACGCAGAAGGCCTGCTCATAGAGCGGGAGGGACATAAGGTTGGTGCTCACCTGGATGCCGGGGATGGCGTAGAGGAGGATGTCCAGGCAGCTGTCCATCTCGTCAAAGAGGGGAAGGTACAACTCTTTGAGCAGCTGCAGGTCCCGGAAATAGCCGGAGGGAAGGTTGCCGGTAATGAGCCGGATGTCGCCCGGGATGCCCTGGATTCGGTTGCAGTGGGCCCTCACCAGCTCAAACACGTCCGGATTCTTTTTCTGCGGCATAATGCTGGAACCGGTGGTGTAGGCGTCCGGCAGTTTGAGGAAGCCGAAGTTCTGGCTCACGAAAAGGCAGCCGTCGGTGGCAAATTTCCCCAGCGTTTCGGCCAGGCAGGCATAGGCGAAGGCCACCATCCGTTCGCATCGGCCGCGTCCCATCTGGGCATAGACGGAATTATAGGCCAGGTCCTTGAAGCCCAGCAGCTTGGTTGTGCTCTCCCGGTCCAGCGGGGCCGAGGACCCGTATCCCGCAGCCGATCCCAGCGGATTGCGGTCTGTTACGTTCCAGGCGGCTTTGAGGAACACCAGGTCGTCGCAAAGGCTTTCGGCATAAGCGCCGAACCACAGGCCGAAAGAGGAGGGCATGGCCACCTGCAGGTGCGTATAGCCGGGCATGAGCACGTCCTTCAGCCCCTCCGAGCGCTTCTGCAGCAGGGCAAAGAGCTGCGACACCTTTTCTACAGTGGCGCGGATGCGGGCGCGCGTGAAAAGCTTCACGTCCAGCGCCACCTGGTCGTTCCGGGACCGTCCGGTGTGCACCTTCTTGCCCACTTCGCCCAGCTTCTCCGTGAGACGGGCTTCCACCTCCGAATGGACATCTTCCCCGGAAATGGTGAACTTGCCGTCCAGCGCTTCCTGGTGCAGCTTGCGGAGTTCCGGCAGCAGCAGGGCCAGGTCATCGGCCGATAAAAGGCCCACCTGGGAGAGCATGGTGATGTGCGCGATGGTCCCCTCAATGTCGAAGGGGGCCAGCATGAGGTCCAGCTCCCGGTCCCGCCCCACGGTGAAGGCGTCAATCTGCGCGTCGTTGTCGAAGCCTTTATTCCAGATTTTCATAGGTACTGATGAGTTTCAGGTAAACGTCTGCGGCGGCTTCCAGCTCACCGGTGCAAATGTATTCGTCGGCCGTATGCGAGCGGCTGCTTTCTCCGGGGCCGATTTTAACGGTGGGGAAGCGGCACACTGCCTGGTTGGAGAGGGTAGGTGAGGAGAAGCGCTTGATTCCCAGCGCGATGGCTGCATGGACAAGGGGATGTTCCGTGCCGATGGAGGAGCCGTTGAGCCGGGTGGAACGGGCCTTCACCTCGCAGCGGACAGCCTGCAGGACGGCATCCAGCACGGTCTGGTTGTCACCCATGGTGCGTACGTCCACCACAAAGCTACAGCAGTCCGGAATCACGTTGTGCTGCGTCCCGGCCTGGATTTGCGTCACCGTCATCCCGTGGCTGCGGAACCAGTCTATGTCCGGCAGCGCTTCGTAGATGGCGTTTACGCCTTCGCCCCGGGCGGCGTGTCCAGAGACACCCCGGGCGGTGCAGTCCAGCACCATTAGGCCGCGTTCGCTTACGGCCATCTGCATCCCTGTGGGTTCGCCCATGATTCCGCAGCGGATGGGACCCGCATCGGCCTCAATGAGCGGCAGTATGCTTTCCAGACCATTCTGTCCGGATACTTCTTCCTCGGCCGAAAGGGACAGCACCAGCGTGTGCTTGATCGGCCGGGCCTTGCGGAAGGCCTCAATCATGGAAACAACCGAGCCGCCATCGTCGTTGGCACCCAGGCCGTAGATCCGGTCTTCCTCCCGGGTGGGGGTGAAGGGATCCCGCTGCCAGCCCGCTACGGGTTTCACTGTGTCTATATGGGCGTCCATAAGCAGCACCGGGCCCTCTCCTTTCACCATCCAGAGGTTGTTGCCGTGCCGACGGGGATGCAGGTCCTGCAACCGGTCTTCCAGGAAATCGGCCACGGCCTTTTCCTCGCGGCTAAGGGAGGGAATGGCTATCAGTTGTTCCAGGAGGCCCGTCATGCTTCTTCCGGATGACGGTTGTAGTAAATCCGGAGCGGGGTCTCCAGCACTTTGATGAAGCCCTTGGCGTCTTCCGAGGTCCAGCCTTTCTGCATCTCGCCGTATTCGCCGAAGGGGTTCTTCACCAGGTCGTTGGGGGTGTTCACGCCCGTGCATTCGGCCCATTTGGGTCCCACGGTCATGACCACGGTGCCGGAAACGTTGCGCTGGGAGCTTTCCAGCAGGGCTTCCATGTCCCGCATCACGGGCTCCAGGTACTGGCTCTCGTGCAGGAACATGCCGTACCAGTTGCCCACCTGCTCTTTCCAGTACTGCTGCCACTTGCTAAGGGTGAACTTCTCCAGGTACTTGTGGGCCGATAAGATGAGCATGGGCGCAGCCGCCTCGAAGCCCACCCGGCCCTTGATGCCGATGATGGTGTCTCCCACGTGGTTGTCCCGTCCCAGTCCGTAGCCTTCCAGCTGCTTCTCCAGTGCCTGGATGGCTTCCACCGGCGGGAGCTTCTTTCCGTTCACGGCAATGAGCTCGCCCTTCTCAAAGGTGAGGTCCACCTTTTCGCTGCCGGTCTTGGTCACCGGCTTCAGGTACGCTTCTTCAGGCAGACCCTGGGTGGAATCCAGGATTTCCCCGCCGCAGATGGACGTGCCCCACAGGCCGATATTATAGGAATACTTGAGCTTGGCGAAATCGGCCTTAAAGCCGTGGGCGTTAAGGTAGTCCACCTCTTCCTGGCGGGAAAGCGCCTTGTCGCGGGTGAGGGTGATAATCTCCATCTCCGGGCAAAGGACGGCGAAGGTCATGTCAAAACGCACCTGGTCGTTGCCGGCACCGGTGGAGCCGTGGGCAATGGCCGATGCCCCTATCTCGCGGGCATAGCGGGCGATGGCCGTGGCCTGGAAGATGCGCTCCGATGAAACGGAGATGGGATAGGTCCCGTTCCGGAGCACGTTTCCGTACACCATGTAGCGGATGCTCTTCCTGTAATACTCTTCCTTTACGTCCAGGGTGACGTATTGGGTGGCGCCCAGCTTATAGGCGTTTTCCTCGTTGCGCTCCAGCTGCTCCGGGGAGAAGCCTCCCGTATCGGCGCAGGCGGCGTACACTTCGTACCCCATTTCCTTGGACAGGTACATTACCGTGAAGGAGGTGTCCAGGCCGCCGGAGAAGGCAACTACTACTTTTTTCTTTTCCATATATACACTACTAACTAAACAATCAAGTGCGACTTAATGTCCGGGATCACTTTTTCCAGGACTTCCAGGGCTTGAGCCGGCGTGAAACCCTGGCGGAGAACCAGCAGGATGGTATCGTCCCCGGCGATGGTGCCCATGATGGGCCGGGAGGGATGATGGTCTATGAGCACCGCTGCGGCCGATGCAAAGCCCGGCTGGGTTTTCATTACACCAAACTGGCCGGAGAACTCCAGGCTGGTTATGCTGGCGGGCGTGGGACCGGAGAGGAAGCGGGAGCCGGGCTGGGGAAGCCGATAACCCTCCCCGGGCACCTTCAGGATGCGAAGGGCCTTGAGGTCACGGGAAAGGGTGGCCTGGGTGGTGTTTATGCCCTGTTTCCGGAGTTTTTCCTGCAACTCTTCCTGACTGTATATGGTCTCTTGGCTGATAATCTGAATGAGCGCCTTATGCCGGGATTGGATGTTCTGCATAATTTGGTATAATTATTTAGTTGGATTGCAAATATATGCATAATTATGTATAAGCGCAAGGAAAAAAGAAAAAAAATTTAAAAAATATAAAAAAAATTTGGCGGGTGAAAAAAAATGGCTACCTTTGCAGTCCCGTTTGAAGCGAGAGTACGTTTCAAGGCGGTTTTTAAAGTTCATTGACAATACTGAGAGAATAGATTAGAGGTAAAGCAAAAGATAGAAGAATTAGTCTGTAAACTAATACGGAAATTTTCGTAATAGATTGTGGACTGCAATTT
>CAMHKD010000062.1:0-9392 GCA_946185645.1 uncultured Bacteroidales bacterium | reverse complement strand
TCCTCCATCGTGCGCATGTGGCTGGACACGGACTTTGAAGGCGGCCGTCACCAGCGTCGCATCGACAAGATGCCCTGCCGATGATAGGGAAACTCTCCCACGATATCACCAATTACCCGGAAGGCATCGTTCTTCCGGTAAATAAACCCTACCGCTGGACATCGGCCGATGTAATAAGGAAGCTGAAGTTCGCGGCCTTCCGGCATTTCCGGAAAAAGAACCTGAAGGTGGGCCACGCCGGCACCTTGGATCCCCTGGCAACAGGCGTGCTCCTGGTATGCCTGGGCCCCGCCTGCAAGCGGGCACAGACCCTGCAGGACCACGACAAAGAATACATAGCCGGCATCCGCTTCGGTGCCACCACCCCGTCCTACGACCTGGAAAAAGACGTAGACCGCCACTTCCCCTACGAGCACATCACGGCCGATGCCGTACGCGAAGCCCTGAAGGCCTTCCTGGGCCCTCAGGAGCAGATAGCGCCCCTCTTCAGCGCCAAGTCCATAGACGGCGTGAGAGCCTACGAAATGGCCCGAAAACTCTACCGCAGCGGCCGCACCGCCGAATTAGATGAAGCCGCCTTAGAGAATCTTCACCGCAGCCAAATAGTTATCTCTGAGCTTGAACTGCTTAGCTTTTATCCGGAGGGAACTGATATCCCTGAACCCATGGCCGCCCTCGGCCATTTGAGGGGGCGCTGCCCCCTACTATCCCCCGCGGCCTTTTCTCCCTCTACGTTTTTGCTGTCGCAAAAACCCGGGTACGGCCGGGCGCCTGATGGCGCCATATTAGCCACACACGAGGAGGGGTCGCGAAGCGACGATTTGGGAACATTAGTTCCCGCAGGAGTACAATCATCAGCATCTAATCGTATTAATGTAGCAGATACATCGGCCATGGGGTTGCCGGAGGCCGTTATTCGGATTGTTTGCTCCAAGGGCACCTACATCAGGGCCTTTGCGCGGGATCTGGGCGAGGCTTTGAATTCCGGCGCCCATCTCAGCAGCCTGGTTCGTTCCCGTAGCGGTGATTATTCCCTTGACGACTGCCTCTCCATGGAACAAGCCCTGGACTTGCTCAAAGAGGGATAATTGATTATCTTTGCACTTCCAAATATCAGCATTTACATGGAAAGAAGAACCCGCGTTAGATTCGCACCCTCCCCCACCGGACCGCTCCACATGGGCGGCGTCCGTACCGCTTTGTATAATTACCTGTATGCCAAGCAGAAAGGCGGAGATTTCATTATCCGCATAGAAGATACGGACTCCCATCGTTTTGTCCCCGGAGCAGAACAGTACATCATCGAGGCCCTGGCCTGGTGCGGTATTGTCCCCGACGAAGGCGTGCAGGACGGAAAAGTGGTGGAAGAGGCCAGCGAGCGGCATCCGCACGCGCCTTATCGGCAGAGCCAGCGCCGGCCCATCTATCGGCAATATGCCGAGCAGCTGGTGGCCGCCGGCTGGGCGTACTATGCCTTTGACAGCGCCGAGGAGCTCAATACCCGCCGTGCCGAAGCCGAATCCAAGGGGGAGACTTTCATGTATAACGCCGTCACACGGGGCAGCCTGCGCAATTCCCTTACCCTTCCCGCCGAAGAAGTGAAGCGCCTGCTGGAAAGCACCACAGACTGGACTGTGCGTTTCAAGATGCCGGAAAACCGCGTGGTGATGATGGAGGACCTTATCCGCGGCCACGTAGAGGTGAATACCAACACCCTGGACGACAAAGTGCTGTGGAAACGGGCCGATGAGCTTCCCACCTACCACCTGGCCAACATTGTGGACGACCATCTGATGGAGATTACGGAGGTTATTCGCGGCGAGGAGTGGCTTCCTTCCCTCCCCCTGCATTACCTGCTGTACGAGGCCTTTGGCTGGACGGATACCATGCCCCGTTTTGCCCATCTGTCCCTGCTCCTTAAGCCGGACGGCAAGGGCAAACTTTCCAAGCGGGACGGAGACCGCCTGGGCTTCCCGGTGTTCCCCCTGCGCTGGGAGAATCCCGAAACCGGAGAAATCTCCCGCGGATACCGCGAAGACGGCTATTTCCCGGAGGCATTTGTGAATATGCTGGCCTTCCTGGGCTGGAATCCGGGCGGAGAACGGGAACTCTACACGCTGGAAGAGCTGGTTCCGGTATTCTCACTGGAACGCGTCATCAAATCCGGCGCCCGTTTCAACGTGGAAAAGGCCAAATGGTTCAATAAGGAATATCTCCGGATGAAACCCATTGCCGAACTAACGGACCTGTTTATCCCCATCCTGGAAAGCAAGGGCGTTACGGGGTTCTCCCGCGATTATGTGGAGAAGGCAGTAGAACTGGTCCGCGAGCGTGCCACCTTTACGGCCGATCTGTGGGACAGTGCCCAGTGCCTCTTTGTCGCCCCCACAGAGTATTCCCAGAAAGATGTGGACAAATTCTGGAAGGCCGAACATTATGAGTACTGCTTTGAGGTTTGCCAGTATATTACGGGCGTAAACTTTGGTTTTGACGACCTGGAAATGTACCGCGGCCCCATGATGCAGGAGCCGCTGGAAACCGCCATTGTGGACTATATTAAAACGCGGGAATATCCCATGGGAAAGGTGATGAACAGCCTGCGTCTGGCCCTCACGGGTTCCGCCAGCGGCCTGGGCATCGCCGCCATCCTCTCCTTCATCGGCCGGAACGAATTCGCCCGCCGCATGAGCACCGCAGCCGAAAAGCTGGGTCGGAAATAATTACCGGAAATTACTTTTTCTTAGCTTCTTTTACCTTACCCTTCAGAATGAGTGCTACGGGGTTGGGTATACCGTTGCTGTACACATAGAAAACCAAACTAAGGTTATCTACGGGGCCATTGGCCTGAAAGGTGACAGTAACCTCTCCTGTGGCGCCCGGTTCCAGTTCCTCCTTGGTCCAGGAAGCGGTGGTGCAGGTGCAGGGTGTTGAAACCAGCTGCAACTGGAGTGGTAATAAACCGGTGTTTTTGAAAGGGAAAACAACGGTATATACATTCTCCGATACCACAATGGTACCCAGATCGTGGGTATTCTTTTCAAAGACAATGGTTTGCTTGGGCTGAGCCAGAAGAGCCACAGCCGAGACCATAACAAGTGCCAGAGACAGGAGGAAACGTTTCATATACTAATATTTGTGCTGCAAAGATACAACAAATACAAGGCCAAAACAAAAAAAAGAGGGTATGTCACTAGGACATACCCTCCTTTCATATATAGGTATCAAGATTAGATCGTCTCTTCAACAGCGATGGTAACCTTAGTCTCAAGCTTACCCCACTTGTACCAGACAACCATCGGGACGGTGATGTTGAAGGCAACTGCAGAAGCATCTGCCGGATCACCGAGGGCGGTACCGTTGTTGTAGTAGGTGAGCCAGCCGTAGTTGGACTGCTTGCCAGCAGCAATGTCAGCGGCGGTGAGCACATACTGCAGAGGAGTACCGGTGGTCTTGTTCCAGGAGTAGACAGTGGTGTTCACACCATTCAGATCGGTGTACCAGTCTTCGTTGTTAGCAGGATTCAGGCCAGCCCAAGCACCTGCAGGTGCATCCGGAGCGTAAGCAGCCTGGTTGTCGATATCATTAGCCTGCAGGGTGATGGTGGCAGGGATAGGGCTGCCAGGGCCACCGAGGTCGCAAGTTGCACCTGCGAGGTCTGCGTGCATAATGAAGTGGTACGGTGCAGGAGCAAGACCGTAGTACTGCCAGTAGTTGGCGTGGTTCGGATCGAAGTGGCTGTCGAAACCGTTCCAAGGCAGACGCCAGTCGTAAGGACGGACGATATCCTCGTAGCGGATGTAAGAGCCATTGGCACCGAAGTCAACAGCGTCGATGAAGTGAGCCGGAGTGGTGGTCTCGATGCTCACAGGACGCAGGAAGTCGGCCTTGAACCAATCCTGACCATGGAACTTGATGTGTGCCGGGTGAATATTACCACCACCGGAGCAGATATCACCGGTAGCACCGATGTAGGCATAGAAGCCGTCGGTGTTCAGGAGTTCCTTAGCAAGGTCGTTCTCCTGATAGGTGATGTTATTCCACTGACCGGGAACACTAGCACCAGGAACAGCAGGATAAACATTAGTAATCACAGCAACCGGCACATAGAAGCCCGCGATAGCAGCATTGGCCTGAGCCGGGGTGAGGAGAGCCTGGGCGGCAGTCATGACACCCTTGTGGGCGTAAAGGATGAGTCCCTCGTTGGCGCCTTCGTCGGCAGCAGCAACACGGATGTAGATATTCTCAAGCTTGTTGATAGCCTCCTGACGGGTAGGATCAGTGTTCTCGAAGGTGTGTTTGTCAACCTTGTTCTTGGTGGGGTGGAAGAAGTACCGTACATTGCCAACAGCGACACCGCCACGGACAACCTTAAGGGTACCAGCGGGATAACCGGCCACGGTGCCATTGTTGGTCACGAAGGAAGCGTTGATATCGTTCACGAAGGTGCACTTGGTTGCGTCAACAGCGTTGAGTTCCGGAGTAGCAACGTTGTAAGCGGTAGCATCCCACTGAGCCATGGCGGCGTCGTGATGGTGACCAATCCAGTACTGGGCGATGTAGTCGCTCTCGGCAGCATTGTTGTTCCAATCCAGGTTGAAGATATCGCTGAACGGATCCACAACTACGCTGAGTTCGATGGTGATGGTGTTACCACCCCAGACATACATGCAGTGACGCTTCACAGTAACAGGAGCGGCAGCGTTGTGGGCGATGTTCCAAACCTCATCCGGGGTAAGGGTCCAGCGGATGGTGTAGGTAGCACCGGTAGCAGGGTTGGGAACCTCGATCTGCTGAACAGTACCAACTTCACCAGCAACACCGTTCATCGGGAGGAAATTATAGTTAGCGTGGAAGGTGAGCTTGTCGCCATAGACGTGGTAGATGTTCTCGTTCATCCACTGAACGGTGGTCTCACGAACAGCGTTATCGGTGCAGTTGAAGCCAATGTTGGGAGTGAACGGGCAAGGGATACCATCAGCGTTAACAACAACGTCGTCAACGATGAGAACCTTAATGTAAGCAGCCTCAACAATAGCATTGGTGTGAGCAGGATCGATCAGGGAAACACGGATGATCGGGTGACGGCCGATAGCAGCCACGGAAGGCTCATCGTTACCTACCTCGAAGGCGTGGGTGAGGAAGTTCACCGGAGTACCGGGATCAACAGCCTCAACATCATAGTTGCCAACAGAATTGAGGTATACGAAGTTCTCCTGGTTGGTACGAGGAGCACCGGCCTGATAGCCACGGACAACCTCGAAGGTCCACTTGAGACCGAGATCGTTAAGATCGTCGTTGTTCAGCTCTTCCAGGGAGCAAACAGCACCGGCGGCATCCCAGTTGTGAGCGGCGACAATGGTCATGAGGTCGAGAGGACCTTCGGCCTTTGCCTGACGGTTGTAAGCAACAACGGTATCGCAGCTGAAGTGGATGTTCTGCATGGTGTTGTCACGATAGTTCGGCTTGCGGACATCCGGATCAAGAGCAACAACATCGGGATTGGTGTTCAGCACAATCCAAGCGTCGGGATCCTGAGCCAGTTCGAAATCGAGACCGTAGAAGGTACGACGATAGTGCTCATCGTTAAGAAGGGTTCCAGGAACAGCGGCAGCGCCCGGATAGTAGTCGGAACGCAGGGCCGGAGTAGCGGTGTGGAACTTAACGGCGGTAACAGCCTTAGGATCCGTGATGCGGATGTTGTCCAGGTTCTGCTTGTAAACAGCCGCATAGTCGGAAGTGACCTTGTTGCCTTCGGTCTTGACCTCGAGGGCCAGAGCGGAGATCTTGCTGGAAGCAGGAGCGGCCTCTACGATAGCGGCGTCACCAACAACATTGTAGTACACATCCAGGGTACGGCGACCGTTGCGGGTGCCCTCTGCGAAGTGATCGATAGCGATGTCGAAGTTGGCGGAAGCATCGGCACGGGTCTGGATATAATCCATGTTCTTCTCAAGAACGCGGGAGAGTTCGATGCCAGTGAGGTCGGCATTCTCCGGGTTCACATAGTACTGAACCTTCATCAGCGGATAGATGTGGTACAGAGGAGCAGCAGCAGCAATCTCCTGACGCTCGTCGGACACATCACCGGTGAGGTGGTTCTTACCCTTAGCAGCAACCCAGGTGAGGGGGCGATACTGCATGTGACGGTAGATAACAGCCTCGGCGCCTTCATAGTAGGCCTGAGGAACGGTTACCAGGGACTTCAGCTCACCAAGAGCGTCGATCACCTTGTTCACAGTGTTACCATCGGCATCCTTGAAGGAGAGGGTGAGCTTGCGGCCATCCCACAGAACGGCTACGCCATTCTCTGCAACAGTAACATAGGAAATGTCGGTGGTGGTACGGTTACCGTTAGCATCGACCTTGTCGAAGAAACCGTTTCCGTTGGGTACATAGTACTCACCGTTGGTACCGTTGGTACCGTTCTGACCGACAGCTTTCCACTGGGTCTTTTCGTTGTTCTTGTACCAGAAGCCATCGTCGCCAATGGTCCAAGCATCACCGGAAGTACCGTTGGTACCGTTGGTACCGTTGATGCCGTTGGTGATCTTGTAAGTCTGCTTGCCGGTGACAACCTCTACACCGTCGGCAACCTGACGAACGGCAGTAACGAGTTCACCTGCATTGATGGCAGTCTCAAGGGCAGCTACCTTGCTCTCCAGAGAGGAAACTCTGGTGGACAAGTTGTCAAGCTCTCCCTTGAGGTCCTGGCAAGACACAGCACCTGCAAGGCCGGCTACGATAGCGGCACCTGCGAGGATCAATTTGAAATGCTTGTTCATAATGTTTTAATTAGTTGATAAAATTAGATTGTTGTTAATTTTCTTTTTTATGATAGAGTTAAGAGGTTAGAGAGTGCTTATTTGTTGAGCAAGCTGATTACGCAACGGTTCTTGTCGTTCTGAGCAAACGGCTGCACATTGTCTCCCTTGAAGTCTACGGCGATGCGCTCTGCGGCAATTCCCTTGCCCACCAGGTAATTCTTTACCTTGTTGGCGCGACGCTTGGAGAGATCCATATTGATTCCCTCGTTACCGGTCTGAACATCTGCATAACCGGTGACGGTGATGGTGACATCCTTGTGGTTACCGAGCCACTTGGCATAGTCGTCCAGCTTGGCGGCTTCTTCCGGAAGGATGACATCCTGGTTGAGTTCGAAGAAGGTGACGATCTGGCTCATGTCCGGTTCCGGTGCAGGGGCGGGTGCCGGTGCAGGTGCGGGAGCGGGTGCAGGAGCCGGTGCCGGCTTGGGTGCGGGCTTGGGTTCCGGTGCAGGAGCGGGTGCCGGTGCAGGTGCCGGAGCAGCCTTTGCCTTACGGGTGTAAGGCTTGCCGAAGGTGAGTTTGAGACCGGCCAGGGCATTGAACTGATAGTCCGGGTTGCCGGCCTTCTTGGAATTGAAACGGTCGCTGGTGATATTGTCGTTCACTTCCAGAGCGAGGGCCAGGTTATCCGACAGGCGGATGTCTGCGCCCAGACCGACACGGCCGGCGGGAGCGATCATGCCCCGGTGCCAGAGGTTGCCGAAATAGCTGGAAGGATTGACGGACTTCACATTGAGTGCGCCATTGTTGAAAGCGCCGATGGCGGCACCACCCAGGAAGAAGTACGGCTTGAAAGCTCTGTCGTGCTTATAACCGCCAAACAGATCTGCCAGGCTGATGGTGATGTCCAGGCCACCCTCCAAATAGTTGAAAGTGTAGCGCTCGACGCCGCTTGCAATGGCATGTCCCACGCCCTGGAAGCCGCTGGCCACCAGACGGGCACCGAATACCGGGCTGAACTGGTAACCCAGGGAAAGGGCTGCGGCAGGAGAGAAGAGCGTCAGGTAGTCGACTTCACCGATGGTGTAGCCGGCACCGGCCTGGATCTGCCCGTACAGGTGAGGACGGAACGTTACATCCGGATCCGATTTACTTTCCTGAGCCATGAGAACTTGCGGAAGCACTGCCACCGCAAGAGCCAGAATCACATGTTTAAGTTTCATATCCAATCTTTTTGATACCTCTTATATATATAATAGACCGCCATCAAAAATCCCAAATCTGGGGGTCCCGACTTGAGCCTACGATATATGATAGCGCAAATTTAAGTAGAAAATTCCACCTTTCCAAAAATTTTTGGAAATTTTCTTACTATATTTTTTACAATAATGTGCGTTTTTTTGCGCTGCAAGAGGGGTGGGATGAATGGAAAACAGAAATATTTGGATTTTCGGGAGATAATTACTACATTTGCAGACTTTTTGTGGGATGGTCCCACAGGAAAACTTTTTAAAAACTCATTGCATCATGGCAGAATATTTACAGCCAGAGAAGAAGCAAGAGATTTTCGCGAAGTACGGGAAGTCCAATAAGGACACCGGCTCCCCTGAGAGTCAGGTTGCTTTATTTTCCTACCGTATCGCTCACCTTACGGAGCATGTGAAGAAGAACAAGAAGGACGTTGTAACGCGTCGCAGCCTTCTTCGCCTGGTCAGCAAGCGCCGTCAGCTTCTGAATTACCTTCAGAACGTGGACATCGAGAGATACAGGGCTATCGTGAAGGAGCTGGGTCTCCGCCGATAAGCACAAGGATAGGAAAAAACGGGGGCAGAGAACTGTGCAAGGCACATTCTCTCCCCTTTTTTAATGAAAAATGAGATTCCCGGTCACGCCGGGAATGACGAATAGCCCGTCATGCCCGGCACCGACCGGGCATCCCAGGCAAAAGACGAAAAAGACGTAACAGAAGTAAAGAAGTAAAAATGAACATTATCCAGAAGAAAATCGAGCTGCCCGACGGTCGGGTAATCGAGATCGAGACCGGAAAACTGGCCAAGCAGGCCGCCGGCTCCGCTGTTGTGAAAATGGGTGGCACCATGCTGCTTGCCACCGTTACCTGCGCCACTGAGGTGAAAGAAGGTACGGACTTCATGCCCCTCACCGTGGATTACCGCGAAAAGTATTATGCCGCCGGCCGTTTCCCCGGTGGGTTCCTTAAGAGGGAGAGCCGTCCCAGTGACTACGAAGTGCTCATCGCCCGCCTGGTAGACCGCCCCATCCGCCCCCTGTGGCCGTCCGATTTCCATCTGGAAGTATTTGTGAACGTGATGCTTATATCGGCCGAAAAGGACATTCAGCCGGATGCCCTGGCAGGCCTTGCCGCATCGGCCGCCCTGGCCACCAGCGACCTCCCCTTCGGCGGTCCCGTGAGCGAAGTGCGCGTATCCCGCATTGACGGCAAGTTCGTGATCAATCCCGGTTTCGAGGACAACAAGCGGGCCGATTTGGACCTGATGGTTGCCGCCACCGAGGAGAACATCATGATGGTGGAAGGCGAAATGAACGAGGTTTCCGAGCACGACATGCTGGAGGCCATCAAGTTCGCCCACGAAGAGATCAAGAAGCACT
>CAMHKD010000061.1:0-9949 GCA_946185645.1 uncultured Bacteroidales bacterium | reverse complement strand
CTATATATCAAAAAGTTTAATGGCGTATCACCAACTACTTTTTGCACCTATACCGGATAAGTCGCAGATGCCATAAGAAGCGCAGCTTATGGCCAACAACACAAATCTTGGCGCCGCTAAGGCTGCCAAGAATGACGAGTTCTACACCCAGTATGCCGATATCCAGAAGGAGGTTAATGCATACCTGGAGTACAACCCGGAAACATTCCGTGACAAGACGGTGCTTTTGCCGTGCGATGATCCGGAGTGGAGCAATTTCACCAGATTCTTTGCCCAGAACTTTGAGCGTTTAGGGCTCAAACGCCTCATCAGTACTTCCTATGCCGTAGAGAGCAAAAAGTACAAAGACTACGAGCCCACACTCTTCGAGACGGGCAGTCCTTGGTTTGATGCCGACAAAACCCGCATCAAGGGAAAGATCTTTGAGCTCACCCGCGACATCAACGGCAGCGGTCGCATTGACATCGACGATCTGGAGTGGCATTACCTGGAGGGCGACGGGGATTTCCGCAGCCCAGAGGTGTGTGCTCTCCGCGACCAATCCGACATCATCGTCACCAACCCGCCATTCAGTTTGTTCAGGGAGTTCATGCTTTGGCTGATTAAATCCAAGAAACAGTTTTTAATCATTGGGAATCAGAATGCTATTACCTATCGTGAGTTTTTCCCTCTTGTCAAGAGTGATCTTTGCTGGTTAGGGGTTACCGGATTTGGGTCTGATATGGTTTTCGGTGTACCTGATGGCGTAGAGGTTGATATCAAAGACAAACTGAAAGCCGAGAAGATGGGTTATGTTGGGAATTTTACTCGCCTTGGCAATTCTTGTTGGTTCACAAATATCGACCATGGTCGGCGCCATACTCCTTTATCGCTCATGACTATGAAAGACAATATTCGATACGGGAAGCATAAAGAGTTGAAAGAGAACGGCTACAGAAAGTACAGCAACTATGACGCATTGGATATTCCAGCAATTGATGCTATCCCGTCAGATTATGATGGCATAATGGGTGTTCCGCTGACATTCCTGGATAAATACTGCCCAGAGCAGTTTGAGATTATTTGGAGAACTGGAGATATCGATTGGGCAGAGAAAGAGTGCAATTTTTTCACGCCTCCGGCAGCAGCTGATGCTGAAAGGTATAAGAAACAAGATAGGACTTGGCGCGTTCAGAATCCATATTTCATAAACCAAAACGGCATACCAGAAACCTGTTATTTTAGAATACTCATCCGCAAGAAACAATGAAACAGGCTGGCAGGCATCGGCTTCGGACGGCGTAGCCGCCCGTGGCTTCGTGAACGGGAGGGGCCCGCTGGCCAGAAGGGACAGTGGGAGGGATAGCGCTGAAAGCGCGTACCGGCCCGAAGCCGATGCCTGCCAGTCGCAAACAAACAGAATATGATAGCACGACTTGTAACCGACTGGTCCATCGGCGATATTTGCAAGGGGTTCCAGTACAACGAATACGAAGGAAAGGGCCTGTATGGCCTTTCTGGAAAACTGACTATCCAGCCGGAGTTCCAGCGCCATTACCTCTACGCCGAAAACGGCGGCAAGAAGGAAGTGGACGTGATTCAGTCTGTCCGGAGCGGTTATCCGCTGGGGCTCATCTACTTCTCCAAAGTGGGCGAAGATCGATACGAAGTCTTGGATGGTCAGCAACGCATCACGTCGCTGGGGCGTTTCCTAACGGAAAAGTTTGCGTGGATTGATGCCGATAACAGGCCGTGGTACTTCAGCGCGCTGAATCCGGACGAGCAGGAGAAGTTCTTGAATACCAAGTTGCTCATCTACGTCTGCGAAGGCACGGAAAAAGAAATCAAGGACTGGTTCCGCACCATCAACATCGTGGGCATCCCGCTCAATAATCAGGAAACGCTAAATGCCGTCTATTCCGGTCCGTTCGTAACCAAAGCCAAGGAAGAATTCAGCAACTCCAACAACACCAATATCAACAAATGGAGTTGTTTCATTCCGGGTACCGCCAAACGTCAGGACTACCTGGCCGCGGCGCTGGACTGGGTGAGCAAGGGGAATGTGGAAGAGTATATGGCTGCGCATCGCTACGATGACGATATCACCGAACTCAAGGCCTACTTTACCTCCGTCATCGACTGGATTACGTCAGTGTTCGACATCACGCCGGAGAAGGAGATGTGCGGGCTCAAATGGGGCGAGCTATACGAACGCTTCCACAAAACCGCCTACAACCCGGAAGAAGTGGCCGCCACAGTACGCGAACTATACGAGAGTTTCTATGTAAAGGAGAAAAAGGGCATCTTCGAATACATTCTGGATGGCTGCCAGAACACGAAACTGCTCAACGTCCGCGTGTTCGACGAGCCCACCAAAAAGGCAGTGTATGCGCAGCAGACCGCGGCCGCCAAAGAGAAGGGCGAATCCAACTGCCCGCTTTGCGCCATCGGCCACGATGCCAATCACACCAAAATCTGGGAACTGAAGGATATGGATGCCGACCACGTTACCGCGTGGAGCAAGGGTGGCGCTACAGACATATCAAACTGCCAGATGTTGTGCAAGACGCACAACCGGGCAAAGGGGAATCGATAGCCTCGTTGCCGCGAATCCACAAAAACGGGCCGCCAGTGCATTTTGTGTGTACTGGCGGCAATGTTTAAGGCAGAAAGGGCCGATTTCCTTGCCGCGAATCCAGCTGGAAGGCGACACAGGGCCGATTTTGTGGATTCGCGGCAAAGATACCCGCAGGGTTGTCCGGCTATCCCAGCAGCGATTCCAGCTGGGTAAAGGAATCTATGATATAATCGGCACCTGCCTCCAGAAGTTCGGAGCGGGTGCTGTTGCCGTAAGTGACGCCGCAGGTGCGGGCGCCGGCACGGCTGCCCATGAGGATGTCCACGGGCATGTCGCCCACTACAAGTGCTTCGGAAGCAGGAACTTCCAGCGCCTCCAGCGTTTTAAGGACCGGCTCCGGATGCGGTTTGGCGTTCTGGACTTCGGTGACGCCGATAAAAAGGGAGAAAGGGGAAACAAGGTCCTTTTCTTCCAGCATCTGCACCATGGTGCGGGTGGTACGGGAAGAAGCTATGCTCAGCAGGTATCCTTTCTTTTTCAAGTTTTGCAGGGTTTCCTTCACCCCCGGGAACAATGCAACGGAGGAGGCGTCCCTGTCCTTATCGAAGATGCGGCGATAGGTGGCCATGCAAAGCTCCGCCTCGGCATCCTGTATGCCCGGATACAGCTGCTGGAAGCAGCCTTTCAGGGGCAGGCCGATGGTGGCGGCGCACTCCTCCGCCGGGCGAAGGGGAAGGTCCAGCTGGCGCATGGTCTTGTGCATGGTTGCTACTATATAGCCGCGCGTATCGGCCAGCGTTCCGTCAAAGTCGAAGATTATCAGTTTCATAACACGTCCTTCAGATAAGGTCCGGTGACAGACGCGGGATTCCTAGCCAGTTCCTCGGGTGTTCCCTGGGCCACGATCCGGCCACCGCGCCGACCACCTTCCGGCCCCAGGTCAAAGAGATAGTCCACACTCTTGAGCACATCCAGATTGTGCTCAATGATGATTACGGTATTGCCGGCATCCACCAGCCGCTGGAGCACGGCCAGCAGCACTTTTATGTCCTCGAAATGCAGACCGGTAGTGGGTTCGTCCAGGATGTACAGGGTGTTGCCGGTGGAGGGACGGGACAGTTCCGCGGCCAGTTTCATGCGCTGGGATTCGCCGCCGGAAAGGGTTACGGCGCTTTGTCCCAAACGGATATAACCCAGACCCACGTCCACCATGGTCTTGAGCTTCACCGCAATCTTGGGGATGGGCTTGAAGAATTCGTAAGCCTCGGCAATGGACATTTCCAGCACGTCGTTGATGCTCTTGCCCTTGTATTTCACGGCCAGCACATCTTCGCGGTAGCGGGTGCCGCCGCACACTTCGCAGGGTACGTGCACAGAGGGCAGGAAGTTCATCTCAATGACCTTGATGCCTGCGCCTTTACACTCCTCGCATCGGCCTCCCGGCACGTTGAAGGAGAACTTTCCGGCTTTGTAACCGCGCACCTTGGCGTCCGGCGTTTCCTCAAAGAGGGCGCGGATGTCGTTGAATACCGCCGTGAAGGTAGCGGGATTGGAACGGGGTGTCCGGCCGATGGGGCTTTGGTCAATCTCAATGAGCTTGTCTATGTTCTCTATGCCTTGCAGGGAGTCGTACGGCAAGGGTTTTTCCTTGGAGCGGTAGAACTTCTGCTTGAGGATGGGCATGAGCGTTTCATTCACCAGGGAACTCTTGCCGCTACCGGAAAGACCGGCCACGCCGATGAGGCAGCCCAGCGGGAAACTGGCATCTATCCGTTTGAGGTTATTGCCTCTGGCGCCCTTCAGCGTGAGGAAACTGCCGTTTCCCTTCCGGCGCCTGGACGGAACGGGGATGTTCTTGTTGCCTTTTAGGTAGTCCAGCGTCACGGACTTGCCCAAAACGGCATGGGAGGCCGTATCGGCATCCATCTTTCCACCTTTGAGTAGCGTCTCCAGCGGTGCATTCAGGCAGATTCGGCCGCCCTGCTCGCCGGCGCCGGGGCCCACGTCCACCAGCCAGTCGGCGCTGAGCATGGTCTCCGCGTCGTGCTCCACCACCATAACGGAGTTGCCTTCGTCGCGAAGCGTTTTTAGCGAAGCAATGAGCTTGCGGTTGTCCTTCTGGTGAAGGCCGATGGAAGGTTCATCCAGGATATACAGCACATTAACCAGTTTGGAACCAATCTGAGTAGCCAGACGGATCCGTTGGCTTTCTCCGCCGGAAAGCGAACCGGTGGGACGGTCCAGCGAAAGATAGTCCAAACCCACGTCCAGCATGAACTGCACGCGCTCCCGCAGCTCTTTGAGGATATCCCTGGACACATTCTGCTCCCGTTGATTGAAACCATCCGGGATCTTGTCCAGCCACACCCGCAGCTCCGACATCTCCATGGCGCTCACCTCCGGGATGGTTTTCCCGTCCACCCGGAAGCAGAGGGCTTCCCGGTTAAGGCGCGTACCGTTACAGACCGGACAGGTGATGGTGTCTTCTATATGGTCTATGACTCCGCCCCAGGAAGCCATTTCCGACAGACTTCCTTCTCCTACGCGGAAGAGGTCCTCGGAGCCGAAAACCAGCAGGCTGAGGGCTTCGTCCGGAATGGCGGCCACCGGATCAAAAAGGCTGAAATTATATTTCCGGGCAATGGCGCGGATAATGTCGAACTTGCGGTTTTCCCGTACCCGGCCCAGCGGGACTATGGCACCATCGGCCACGGAGAGGCTCCGGTCCGGGATGATGCTGTCCATGTTCACGTCCACGATGGTCCCCAGGCCCTTGCAGTGCGGGCAGTAACCCTGCGGCGAATTGAAGGAGAAGCTGTGCGGCTGCGGTTCCTGCAGGGAAAGGCCGCTGTCCGGGTCCACCAGGTGCTTGGAAAAATGCGCCAGTTTCTCCGTTTCCATATCCAGGACGGCCACGGAGCCTTTGCCGATATTGAGCGCCCGCGCCACGGAATCCCGGATGCGTTTGTCGTCTCCGGCTTCCGGTTTCAGGCGATCCACCACCAGTTCTATGAAGTGGGGCTTATAGCGGTCCAGCGCGGTAACGCTTTGCAGCTCAAATATTTCTCCGTCAATACGCACGTCTGTATAACCGCGTTTCCGCATCTGGTCAAAGAGTTCGCGGTAGTGACCCTTTCGACCCCGGACCAGGGGGGCCAGGAGATAGCACTTGCGGCCGCCATACTGGGTCATGATAAGGTCCACAATCTGCTCGTCCGTATAGCGGACCATCTCCTTCCCGGTTTCCGGAGAGAAAGCACGCGACCCTTTGGCGTACAGCAGACGCAGGAAGTCGTAGATTTCCGTGATGGTGCCCACCGTTGAACGGGGATTGTTCCCGGTAGTCTTCTGTTCAATGGCGATGATGGGACTCAGGCCCTTGATCTCCTCCACTTCCGGCTTTTCCAGAATACCCATGAAGTGCTTGGCATAAGTGGAGAGGGTGTCCATGTAGCGGCGCTGCCCTTCGGCATAAATGGTGTCGAACGCCAGCGAGCTCTTGCCGCTGCCGCTGAGGCCCGTTACCACCACGAACTCCCCGCGCGGAATATCCACGTCGATGTTTTGCAGGTTATTGGCCCGCGCCCCGCGTATCTGGATGTACTCCTTTTTTGCCATAGAGTACAAAGATACAAAGAAAAACGGGATAATTCTTGCCGTGAATCCACAGATAATGCCTATTTTTGTAAAGCTAATAACGCAATTATGAGACTCTTTACTGCATTCCTTTGCTCGGCGGCCTTGCTGGCGGCCGCCTGTGCGCCCAAGGACCCGCTGGTGGTCCGGACTAAAGCCGGCCTTGTCAAAGGCATGGAAGAAGAAGGCACGCTGGCCTTCAAAGGTATTCCTTACGCCCGGGTGGAGCGTTTTATGCCCCCGCTTCCCGTGGAGAAATGGGATACCGTTATGGCTTGCGACCATTTCGGCCCGCAGGTGATGCAGGGAAACGGCCGACGGGAGGTGCCGGAGAGCATTATGTCGGAGAAGAACTCCTGCGTCCTTAATGTCTGGACCACGGACCTTAAGGCCCGCAAGCCCGTCATGCTGTGGATCCACGGCGGCGGCTTTGACTCGGGCTCTGCGGCCGGCAATCCCGGAATGGGATTGGCCAAGCAGGACGTGGTGGTCGTGAGCCTCAATCATCGGCTTAATATCCTGGGCTTCCTGGATCTTTCCACTTACGGAGAGAAGTACAAGCATTCCGGCATGGTGGGCATGCTGGACATTGTGCAGGCCCTGGAATGGATCCGGGACAACATCAAAGCCTTTGGCGGAGACCCCTCCAATGTGACCATCTTCGGTGAATCCGGCGGTGGCGGAAAGGTGGGAACGCTCATGTGCATGCCATCGGCAAAAGGCCTCTTCCACAAGGCCATCATTATGAGTGGCACCATCCTCAACGTGAACACCAAAGCCATGACGGAGGAACTGGGCCGGGCCGTTGTAGAGCAGCTGGGCGTAGACGTGGATAAGCTGGCCGATGTTCCTTACGGCGAGCTGGTTGCCGCCGGTCAAAGGGCCATGGCGGCCAGTATCGGCACCCGTTCGCCCGGAACGCCCATGATGTGGGGTTTTGGACCGGCACCGGACGGCGAAGTGCTGCTCCAGCAGCCCTTCCAGCCGGATTTCGCGGAGATTTCATCGGACGTTCCGCTCATGATCGGCACCACCTTCAACGAGCTTCAGCGCCGTGTTTATGGTACGGAAATGACCTTGGATGAGGCCAAGGAACAGCTGAAGCCCACTTTTGGCGAACGCGTGGACGAATATGTGGCGGCTTTTGCAGAAGCCTGGCCGGATTACACGCCGCAGGACCTTCTGTCCATTGACATGATGTTCCGTCCCAAGACCTTGATTACGGCCGATGCGGTGGCCCCCATGAGAAAAGCCCCTACCTATATGTACATGTTCACATGGAAATCCCCTGTGGACCAGGGCTCCGTGCACGGTTATGAGCTGAACTTCTGCTTCAACACGCCCAACCTCCATGGCCGGATTCTGCCGGATCCGTCCCAGGCCGACTGGCAGCTGGCGCAGAACATGAGCCGCAGCTGGGCCAATTTCGCCATTACGGGAGACCCCAACGTAGAGGGTCTGCCGCACTGGGAGCCTTACACTCCGGAAAACGGGGAATGCTTTATCTTTGACTATGAGTGCAGCATCCGCCGTAACTATGACCGGCCCCTGCAGGGCATCCTGAACGACTGCTGCTTCCGCCAGCTGGACGAATTCCGCCGGACCCACTGATCTTCTTTGCCGCGAATCCACAAAATCGGCCCTGTGTCGCCTTCCAGCTGGATTCGCGGCAAAGAAATCGGCCTTTTCGGCCTAAAACATTGCCGCCAGTACACACAGAATGCACTGGCGGCCCGTTTTTGTGGATTCGCGGCAGAGAGCCTATAGGGTTTGTCCGCCGATGAACTCCCGCATGATGGAGGTGGGCGGGATGGCGGCTATCTCGGAAGGCTGCAGGGCCACAATGTAACCCAGGAACTTCAGGAGGCGGCAGGCATCGGCATAAGCCGCGGAATCCGGCCGGATCCGGAGCAGCAGCGGCTCTGCGTAGTATTTGAGCATGGGCAGCTCGTACAGCAGGGCGCTGTTGAACTGGGCATCGGCATTCTCCTGGAAGGGGAAGATGTAGCGGTTCTCCCCCCGGCGCACCGAAGGCCAGCGAAGAAGGGTATCCTCCGGGCTGATGCCCCGCACGCGGTTATCCCGTACCATGCGGCGCAGCAGGCGGTTGTCCGTGGTGGAGATGCAGCAGTTCTCGTCCAGTTTGAGGGACGTCAGGGCCGATGCATAGACGCGGTAAATGCGGCTCTGGTCCACCGAGGGCACCATGGCGGGATCCAGGGCATGGATGCCTTCCATCACCAGCACGTCGTTCTCTTCCAGGCGCATCTTGTTGCCCTCAAAGAAAGGCCGGCCCTGCTTGAAGTCGTAGCGGGGAATCTCTATCTCCTCCCCGGCGAGCAGCGCATTCAGGTGCTGTCCCAAAAGCTCCAGGTCCATGGCCTCCAGGGCTTCGAAGTCGTAATTGCCGTCTTCGTCCCGGGGCGTACGCTCCCGCGCCACAAAGTAATTGTCCAGCTCTATCACCTTGGGATTCATTCCCAGCACCTTCAGCTGCTGGGCTACCCGCAGGGACGACGAGGTTTTGCCGCTGGAAGAAGGACCGGCTATGAAGACGATGCGGAGGCGTTCCCGTTCGGCATAAATCTTATCGGCCACCTCGGCATATTTCCTTTCCTGACGGGCCTCGCAGAGGTTGATAAGTTCTACGGCCCCGCCTCCCAGAAGCTTGTGGTTAAGGGCTCCCACGCTCACGATACCGGTGGTCTTGCACCAATAGCCGTAGTCTTTCAGGGTGTTGGTGAGCTTGATCTGCTTCTGGCGCGGAATGGTGCGGGTGATATCCTCGTCGGAAGGATACTGGAGGCAGAATCCGTGATGGAAAGGCATCAGGTCGAAGACCTTCAGATAGCCCGTGGACGGGACCAGCGGACCATAGAAGGTGTCCGGAACACCGTCCAGCCAGTACACGCGGCAGGAATACCGGCCCAGCGAATGCTGTAGCTCTGCCTTGAGCGGCTGGTTCTGCGCCTTGTACAGCTCCTCCGCATCGGAAGCCACCATCCTCACCTGGACGAAAGGGATATCGGCCGATACCAGGCGGCGCATCTCTTCCCGGAGCCGGAGGATTTCCTCGTCCGTTATGCGGCAGCCGCGGAACTTGCAATACATCCCGCTGGGCAAGGAATGGTTGATCTTGAATACCTTGTCCGGGAACAGGTTCCTCGCGGCCCGCTGGGCCAGGAAGCTGAGGGAGCGGAGATAGCTGCGCTTACCGTCCGGATGGTTGTACCCTATGAATTCTACCTGATGCGGGGAAAACACCTGATAATCCAGCGATTTGAGCTTATGGTCCACCAAAGCCGCCAGCACGGGATAGATTTTACCGCTCTTGGGATCTGTAACCGTTTCGGGAGCAAGGGCTGCAACCTGATAGCCCTCCTCCACCGGATAATGCTTTCCGTCGTTTACGCAAAAGATATCAATCATATCAATCTCTTTCAGATTATTCACAATATTAGCAAAATCCCCGGACTTTTCCAAGCAGGACGCATTATTCGCAGATTTTTGCTACCTTTGTGTTTTGTTTGAAAAACGCAAATTTATGGCATATTACGAACTCAACGAGCAGGAGCTCGGCAGAAGAGAGTCTTTGGGAAAACTTCGTGAACTGGGCATCAATCCGTACCCGGCCCCCATGTATCCGGTGAACACCACTACGGCAGAGATTGCCCAGGGCTTCAAACCGGAAGAAGGAAACTTCCAGGATGTGTGCATCGCCGGCCGCATCATGAGCCGCCGCATCATGGGCGCCGC
>CAMHKD010000060.1:0-10009 GCA_946185645.1 uncultured Bacteroidales bacterium | reverse complement strand
CCTCTTCCACCACCGAGTGCATGGAGCACCAGCCTTCGGCGGCCAGGGGCATGATGGTGGGGCTGCGCATGGCGGGGATAATACGGATGGCTTCGTCCACGGAAGCTTTGGGAATGTTCATAAGGAGGTACTTCTTGCGGCGACTCACCATGGCCGAATCTATGCGGAACAGCATTTCCCTGAGGATTTCTTCACCTTCCGGGGAAAGCTTGCCGCTGGAGATGAGCACGGCTTCCGAGAAGAACACCTTCTCCACTTCCTGCAGGCCGTTGGCCACCAGCGTTCCGCCGGAGGAGACAATGTCGAAGATGGCATCGGCAATACCTGCGGCGGGAGCCACTTCCACGGAGCCGGTGATTACCTGTACCTTGGCGTCAATGCCCTTTTCCTTGAGCCAGTCGCCCAGGATCCGGGGGTAGGAGGTGGCAATCCGTTTGCCGCGGAACCACTCCGGACCATTGTAGCCGGCCCCTTTGGGAACGGCCAGGGAAAGGCGGCAGGCGCCAAAACCCAGTTTTTTCACTATCTCCACGGGAAGGCCCCGCTCCACCACTTCGTTCAGGCCCACGATGCCCAGGGCGGCCGTACCGTCGGAGACCACCTGCGGGATGTCGTCGTCCCTCAGATAAAGCAGTTCCAGCGGAAAATTGGGTGCTTCCAGGAGGAATTTCCGGTGCGAGTCGTCCAGATCTATGCCGATTTCCCGGAGCAGCGAAGTGCTCTCGTCGCTCAAACGTCCTTTTGATTGAATTGCGAGTCTTAACATAAAAAACTTATTCCTTTTAAAAACTTCATCCCTATTATCAACCTTTCCCCTTAAGTCCCACGGGCCCTCGCCCCCTTTTGCCCAACGTTACCCTCTCCCTAAATCCCTCTCCTCGGGAGAGGGACTTACTATCGCCCTGCGGGCTCCACCAGGTTAAGGAAAAAGAAAAAAAAACAGACTGTATCGGATTCCGGCAGTCTGTTATATACTATCTATTATGCATACGGATAACCTACCGGACCTGGGGGGAACGGTGGTGATGATGGTATGCGCTCATTCTTGTCATCTGGCACAAAGATATTAAGAAAAATTAAGAATCCAAATAATTCCGCAAAAATGTTCGTCTAAAATTCGTCTAAAAACTGTGACAAAAACCGCCGCTGGCATATCTTTTGAGAAGCCTACCCGGGCTCCATTAGTGTTTTAAGACTAAATGTCTGGAGCCCCGCAGGGGCGATGGTAAGTTCCTTCCCTAAGGAAGGGAAGGGATTTAGGGAAGGGGTAACGTAGATTATTATTTTTAATATTGAAAATATGAAAAAAGGTTTTTTAACTGTTTTGCTGTCTATTTTGGCCGGTGGGCTCACTGCCTATGCAGTGGTCCGGGCTTCGGAACCCAAGACCCCCGGTGTGGTGCGTGACAGCGAAGGAAATGCTGTGGAATACCGTACTGTCAATTTGGCAGATACGGACTATCCGGATTTCACCTATGCAGCCGAGAATGCCGTGGAGGCCGTTGTATATGTGGAGGTGACGGTGCAGAGCCGGTCCATGTACCAGTCCATTGACCCCTTCTTCCGTTTCTTCTTCGGCGACGAATACGATCAGCCCCGTTCCCGGGAGCAGAAGGGCAGCGGCAGTGGCGTAATTATCCGCCAGGACGGCTATATCGTAACCAACAACCATGTGGTGCAGGATGCTACCAAGATTACCGTAACGCTCAATAACAACGAGCAGTATGAAGCCACCGTGGTGGGCACGGACGCCGCTACGGACGTGGCCATCATCAAGATCGACGCCAACGGGCTTCCTACCCTCCCGCTGGGCGACAGCGACCAGCTGCGCCTGGGCGAATGGGTGCTGGCCATCGGCTCGCCCCTGGGAGCCCAGCTGCGCAGCACCATCACGGCCGGTATCGTGAGCGCCAAAGGCCGTTCCATGCCCGACAGCAGCGGAGAATTCAGGATTGAGTCCTTCATCCAGACGGATGCGGCCGTTAACCCCGGCAACTCCGGCGGCGCCCTGGTGAACAAGAAGGGTGAACTGGTGGGCATCAATACCGCTATCGTCTCTCAGACAGGCTCTTACACGGGTTATTCCTTCGCGGTCCCCGTGAACATCGTCAAGCGTGTGGCGGCCGATCTTATTGACTACGGCTCCGTGAAGCGCGCCCTGCTGGGTATCACCATGGTAACGGTAGATAAAGAATATGCCGACAAAATGAAACTTTCTTCCGTAAGCGGCGTATATATTAACGAGGTTTTGAAGGGAAGTGCCGCAGAGGAAGCCGGCCTTGTCAAGGACGACGTAATCATTGCCATTGACGGACAGCCGGTTAAGGATGCATCTTCCGTGCAGGCCAAAGTGAATGACTATCACCCTGGCGACAAGGCCACCATCAAATATATCCGCGACGGCAAGGAAAGGACCACACAGGTCACGTTCCATGCAGCAGCTTCCGCCAACGGAGAGAAGGACATTGACGGTTCCGTCCTCTTCTACGGCGCACGGCTCAAGGAAGCGGACAGCGACACGCTCAAGAAGCTGGGACTCCGGTCCGGCGTAGAGATTGTCTCTGCTGGTGAAGGCAAAATGGCCCAGGCGGGCGCTCCTGCAGGCGGTATCATCGTTTACATCAACGATGAACAGGTCTCAAAACCCGAAGACGTTATTGCGAAGGCGAAGAAGGCCAGCCGCGCCGTGTATGTAGAAGGCGTGGACAAGAACGGAAAGGCGTTCTACTTCGGCTTCGGCAAGTAAGGGACTGCCGCAGCATAGGCTCATTGATTACGGCCGGTTCCTTACCGTGGGAACCGACCGTAATTTTATTTTAGATAGATGAGACAGTTAAAGATTACAAAATCCATCACCAACCGCGAGAGTGCGTCGTTGGACAAGTATCTCCAGGAGATCGGCCGTGAAGAGCTGGTTACTCCGGACGAGGAAGTGGAACTGGCCCAGCGTATCCGCAAGGGAGATCAGGCCGCACTGGAGAAACTCACCCGCGCCAACCTGCGTTTTGTGGTTTCGGTGGCCAAACAGTACCAGAACCAGGGCCTCAGCCTTCCGGACCTCATCAACGAAGGCAATCTGGGCCTCATCAAGGCAGCCGAAAAGTTCGATGAAACCCGTGGTTTCAAATTCATTTCCTATGCGGTTTGGTGGATCCGTCAGAGTATCCTCCAGGCACTGGCCGAGCAGAGCCGTATCGTACGCCTGCCTCTCAACCAGGTGGGTTCCCTGAACAAGATCAACAAGGCCCTGTCCAAGTTTGAGCAGGAGAACGAGCGACAGCCTTCCAACGAGGAGCTGTCGGAGATGATCGATGTCCCCAAGGACAAGATTTCGGACACCCTGCGCGTGAGCGGCCGCCACGTTTCCGTGGACGCCCCGTTCGTGGAAGGGGAGGACAACAGCCTGCTGGACGTACTGCCCAACGACGATTCCCCCAGCGCCGACAAGGGCCTGGTGAATGAGTCCCTGAATACGGAAATCGAGCGCGCCCTGAGCACCCTTACGGACCGCGAGCGTGAGATTATCAAGAGCTTCTTTGGAATCGGCTGCCAGGAAATGACCCTGGAAGAGATCGGCGAACGTTTCGGCCTCACCCGTGAGCGCGTGCGCCAGATTAAGGAAAAGGCCATCCGCCGGCTCAAGAGCCCGTCCCGCAGCAAACTGCTTAAAGGCTATTTGGGATGAGTCCGGAGGCATTTATTCAGCAGAAGGCCGCAGCGGCCATTCAAGCATTATATGGAACTGAAGTGGCGGAAACGTCACTTCAGGTTTCTGTTACCCGGAAGGAGTTCGAAGGAGACTATACCCTGGTCACCTTCCCGCTCCTCAAAATCACCCGTCAGGCACCGGACGCAACCGGCAATGCCATCGGGCAGTGGCTGGTGGAGAACGTGCCGGAAATATCGGCCTTCAATAGCGTTAAGGGTTTCCTGAACCTGAGCTTCTCGCCCATGTATTGGAACGAGAGCCTGCAGGGAATTGCGGCCGATGAGAACTTCGGCCAGCTTCCTTCCACCGGAAAGCGCATCATGGTGGAGTTCTCCAGCCCCAATACCAACAAGCCCCTCCATCTGGGCCATATCCGCAACAACCTCCTGGGAGACAGCGTTTCCCGCATCCTGAAGGCTTGCGGCAACGAGGTAATCAAAGCTACCTTGGTGAACGACCGTGGCGTGCATATCTGCAAGAGCATGTATGCCTGGGAGAAGCTCTTTAACGGAGCCACCCCGGAGAGCACCGGTAAGAAGGGGGACCATCTGGTGGGAGACTGCTACGTGGCCTACGCCAAGATGGAGAAGGAACACCCGGAAGTAATTGACGAGGTGCACAAGATGCTGGTTCAATGGGAGCAGAACGACCCTCATGTGCGGGAACTCTGGTCCATGATGAACGGCTGGGTTTTCAAAGGATTCGACGAGACTTACAAAGCCCTGGGCATCTCCTTCGACAAGGTGGATCATGAGTCCGATACCTATCTCCTGGGTAAGGAATTGGTGCAGGAAGGTCTCCGGAAAGGCGTTTTCGAGACAGAACCGGACGGTTCCGTCTGGTGCGACCTCACGGCCGACGGCCTGGACCGCAAGCTGGTTCTCCGCGGAGACGGCACTTCCGTATACATCACCCAGGACCTGGGTACGGCCGAGCGCCGCTTTGCCCAGTATAACCTGGATTCCCACGTGTATGTGGTGGGCAATGAGCAGGATTATCATTTCCAGGTGCTCAAGCTCATCCTTGGCAAGCTGGGCTTTGACTGGGCGCAGCGCATCTACCATCTGTCCTACGGCATGGTGGAACTGCCGGAAGGTAAGATGAAGTCCCGCGAAGGCACTGTAGTGGATGCCGACGACCTCATCCAGAGCATGTACGAGGAAGCCAAGAAGACTTCCGAGGAAAGCGGCAAGCTGGCCGATATCTCCAATGAGGAGAAGGAGCGGCTGTACCACATGATCGGCCTGGGCGCCCTGAAGTACTTCATTATCAAGGTGGATCCCAAGAAGACCATGCTCTTCAATCCCAAGGAATCCATTGACTTCAACGGCAACACCGGTCCCTTCATCCAGTACACCCACGCCCGTATCTGCAGCATCCTCCGCAAGGCCACTGTGGCCTACGGCGCAGCGGACATCAAGGCCGATGCACAGCCTTCGGCCAAGGAAATCCGCCTTGTGAAGCTGCTGGGCCTCTTCCCCGGAAAGGTGGCCGAAGCCGGCGCTTCCCTTAGCCCCGCCGTTATTGCAAACTATGCTTACGAGCTGGCCAAGGAGTTCAACCAGTATTATCACGACACGCCTATCCTCAAGGAAGAGGATCAGGCCGTGCTGAAGTACCGTCTGGAACTCATTGAAGTACTTGCAAGGACATTGCGTACTGCAATGGGCCTGCTGGGAATAGAACTTCCGGAAAGAATGTAAAAGTGATAAAGAAAGTATCAGTCCTTCAAACGCGTAAAATTATGCCGATGCATTTGAAGGACTGATACTTTCTTTTAATTAATTCTATTTTTCAAAGTATTTCATTGTAGCGGAGAGAATCTCCTGTAGTTGGGGAGAGGTTTCCAGGGGGAAACCGAAAGCCACACAGCGGTAGCCATCGCCTTGGAAAGCGGTGGCTGCTGTTATTCTGGTCCCTTTGTAACGGAGCAGGGCCTTTGTCTTCTCCGAGGCGGGCTCAATGCCGTCCGGGCTTTCTACCCGGTAGATGAGCGGGGACCATTCCCGGTTGTAGGTGACCGACGGGAGACGGAAGGGGGCGCTGCCCGCAGCATCGGCACTGCCGGAGGTGTCGCCGAAATTGGTAACCCATTTGTAACCAAGTACTTCCTGAATGAACTGCCGGGTGCTTTCCGGTGCTTTCTTCACCGGGAAAACCGTGGTCCAGGCGTCCGAGCCAATGTAGGAGCCGGACAGTACCACGTGGCCGCCGCCGGAGGTGAAGCGTCTCAGTGCCACCTGCAGGGAATCCGAGAATACGGGATAGCGGTCTTCAACGGCTCCACGGCCGATACGGGTTGTGAGCTGCTTGCCGCAGATGAGGTCCACCGCAAAGGCGTCCGTCTGCCCGTGGAAGGCTTCCACGCTGGTGGATGCGAAGGCATAACCGGCTTTGAGCAGTGCCTTTCCGTGGGCGGCGGGGAAGTCGAAGGTATTTCCGGCAATCCGCGTTCCGCCCTGGTCCGTGAAGGAGCCGCCGAAACCGGGATTGTCGTCGTCGGTCCAGATGGCCGAGCGGTCAAACTGGTTCACGCTGCCGGAATACAGGATGTCCGTCCCCCAGGGTACGCCGCTGTCCAGGTTGTCCATGAAACCCGCGTAGGTGGGGGTATCGAACCAGGCAGGGGCCGATACGCGGGTGAAATCATTCACGATGAGCACTTTCCTGCCATCGTGCACAGGAAGGCCCACGGACAGGATTTCCGAGGGGAAACTCTTTCCGCCCTCATTGCAGGCCACCACCTTGAAACTGTACAGGTGCCCTCTTTCCAGGTTCAGGGTGCAGGTGGTGTCTTTAATCTGCATGCCGGCGTCAAAGCCGCCGTCGTCCCGGCGGGTGTAGACGCGGTAGTGGCTGATCTTGGCGGTGGGTTCCAGCGGATCCGGCGTAGGGGACCAGTTGAGGACCGCCTTTCCGTCCCGGAGGTCTGCGCTGAAGGAGTGTACGGGAAGCGGCTGAACCACATAGGAACAGCCATAGCGGGCGCTAAGGTACTTGAGTACGCCTTTATAGACGGCCCGGGAAACCGTGAAGCGGAACTGCGGGTCCAGACCGTAGCGCATATCGGCAAAGTTCTGGTGGGAAAGCAGTTCCAGGAGCATGCCGGGAACGCCCGTGGTGCGGGCTTCGCTGTACGAACGGTCCCAGGTCTGGCGGCGGCTCCAGAGCGGCTCAAACAGCGCCCGGATGTCTTCCACCACTTGGGTCTGGACCTGGTCGCACAGCAGACGGCCGTTCATGCGGCTCTCTCCGTCTGGGTAAAGATCTGAATTATCGGCCTTTAAGGTGTAGATAGCGAGGGTCCCTACAATGGAGTCGTTGGGGGTAATGCCGGCATCCGAGTGGAAAGCCAGCGAGAGGTCTATGGGGATGCGCCTTCCTTCCACGCCGGGGTTCACGCGGGAACCGCCGGAGAGCTCCTGCACCCATTTCCCGCGGCCTGCGAAGTCCTTGGTGTAGTCGTTGTCCCAGTCGTCGAAGGTGTTCATTTCTATGCCGTTCCACTGCATCTGGTACAGGGCGCCTTCCACATAGGCGGGCATGCCGGACAGGCTGCCGCCGCGTGCCATCTTGCCCATACCGCCGCCGAAGCGTACTGCATCGGCCGTTACGATTCCGCTGCTGCTGCTCCGGCTGGTTAAGCGTACGAAACCTTTTTCACCCTTGTCGAAGGGGAAGGTGCCCAGGTACACCCAAGTGCCGCCGCCCATGCTCTGGTTCACGTGCAGGAGGCTTTCCCCACCCAGGTGGTGGACGGTATAGCGGGCGTCCGTGGTGCTACCCGGGAGGGTCTTATAGGAGACGTAAACGGCATAGTCGCCTTTTTCCGGGATATCGGCCCGCCAGATGATTTCTGAGTCGGACTGGTCTCCGGAGGTGGTTTTTGTCTGGCGCGCCGTGCCCATCCGGAAGGGATTCTCGTACATCTCATATTGGGCACGGAGGTCTGCAAATCCGTCTCCGGCATCCTCCCAATGCCCTTTTTCCTCGTAATAGCCTTCGCGGCGGAGAAGGCCCGTCCTGGAGTCTTCAAAGGCGTGGTCGTTGTCGCAGACCACCTCGTAAGGCTGCGGATCCCGCTCCCGTGGCGTGATAACTACCGCACCGGCGTTCTCCAGCATGGGAAGCAGGAAGGGAATCACAAAGCTTTGGGTATAAAGGTCTTCCACCGTGCGGTGGGTGGCCGCCCGCTGCCATTCCCAGCGGTCCGTCTTGGCTTCCCAATAACGGCCGTGGCTTTGCCATAGGGCTATATGGCGTCCCTGGAGACCCTTGGGCCAGTTGTCGTCTCCCTGAACCAGCGGAACGGTTTTATTCCTGGGGTCTTCCACCTTGAGGGCGGTTTTGGCGGGGCTTCCGTCCCGGGTGAGCCGGGGCATGGGCAGGGCGGTCAGGTTCTGCCTTTTGGCATAAAGGGTGCCCAGCGTATAGCTTCCAAGTCCTTCTTTCCCAAGTGTTTGCAGCTGCTCACGCACCCAGGCCATGTCTTCCTGCCGCCAGGGATAATCGGCCAGTTCCTGCGAGAAATAGAAATCCAGCGCGCTGCCCCGCACGGTTACCTTCTCCAGTTTGAGCGGAGTGTCCACGCCGGTGCGGCGTTTGAGCCGCTGCTGCAGCGAATCCGTGGCTTCCCGGAAGGTCTTGGCCGACGGACGCTGCTGTGCCTGGGCCGATAAGGCGCCAAGGAGGAAGAGGGTTATGAGGAGGACTTTTCGCATGGGCGGTACTGTTTAACAATATCCCAGACCGTGACTATGACTGAACTCAGGAAAAGGGCTATGCAGTCGGCCAGAAGATCCATCCGGTCTCCGCTACGGTAGTCTGTAAGGGTGGCCTGGCCCCATTCCGTGCCCATGGCCAGCAGTACGCCCACAACCAGGGTGCAGAATCCAAAGGTGAGGGAGGCCCAGATGTTGTTGGTGAAGCGGTCAAAAGCCAGGAAGGCCAGGATGGGGAAGGGGAAGAACATGCAGAAATGAACCACCTTGTCCGTGGGGATGCCCAGGATGGTGAACGGTACGTTAGGGGTGCTCTCAAACTGGCTGAAGCACAGGATAAGCACCACGGCAAGGTACAGGAAAAAGAGGATTTTGAAGAGTGTTTTCAGTTTCCGCTTCATGGCCTATAGTGCTTGCATGTTGTAAAGTTTCCTGTAATAGCCGTCCTGGCCGATGAGCTCCCCGTGCGTTCCCCGTTCCACAATATGGCCTTCCTGCATTACCACAATCTCATCGGCATTCTTGATGGTGGAAAGGCGGTGGGCGATGGCAATGGTGGTGCGGGTGCTCATGAGGTGGTCCAGGGCATCCTGCACCAGGTGCTCGCTCTCTGTGTCCAGGGAAGCGGTGGCCTCGTCCAGGATTAGGATGGGCGGGTTCTTGAGGATGGCCCGGGCAATGGAAAGGCGTTGCCGCTGGCCGCCGGAAAGCTTGTTGCCCCGGTCTCCGATGACGGTCTGGTATCCCTGCTCCTTTTCCATGATAAAGTCGTGCGCGTTGGCAATCTTTGCCGCAGCAATGACCTGCTCCTGCGTGGCTCCTTCCACGCCGAAAGCTATGTTGTTGAAGATGGTGTCGTTGAACAGGATGGGATCCTGGTTCACAATACCCATGAGGCTGCGGAGGTCCTTGACGGCCACTTCCCGGACGTCTTTCCCGTCAATGGTGATATGACCGCCGGTGACATCCCAGAAACGGGGAATGAGGTCCACCAACGTGGTTTTTCCGGCGCCGGATTCTCCCACGATGGCAATCATCCTGCCGCGCGGAATCTCCAGGTCTATATGGTTGAGGATGGGCTTGCCGTCTTCATAGGCAAAGCTCACGTCCTCCAGGCGGATGCTCCCGATAAAGTCCCTGAGCGGCAGCGGATGCTCCGGGTCTTTAATGTTGTTTTCGGCCTCCAGGATGCGGTTGATGCGTTCCATCGAGGCCATGCCCTTGGGAATGCTGTAGGTGGCGCGGGACAGCTCCTTGATGGGTTCTATCACCGAGTACAGGATGACCATGAAGAAGATGAACTGCGGGGCATCCATGAATTTTCCGCCGAAGAAGCTTTCTCCGCGGATGATCATGGCGCCGCCCACCAGCAGCACGATGGCTATCATGATGGTGCCCAGGAATTCGCTCACGGGATGGGCCGTGGCCTGGCGGATGCTCACCCGGGCAAGCTTCCGGCGCATGTTGTCCGTGATTTCCAGGAAGCGGCGGGACATCTTTTTCTCTGCGTTGAAGGCTTTGACCACGCGCAGGCCGCCCAGGGTCTCGTCCACCTGGCTCATGGTGTCGCTCCAGAGGG
>CAMHKD010000059.1:0-10589 GCA_946185645.1 uncultured Bacteroidales bacterium | reverse complement strand
GCCGAATATGCCCCCTGACAGGGGGCTACGGGGGTTAGAACAAAAAAAGCGGTGGTATCGGAGCGAAGCGACTAGGCGGCTTCTGCCGCCCGGCCGAAGGCCGAATATGCCCCCTGACAGGGGGCTACGGGGGTTAGAACAAAAAAAGCGGTGGCAAAAGCCACCGCTTAATGGGAAACAGTTATCGTGAAATTTATTTCATGATAACTTTTGCCATTTCCAGGACCTTGTTGCTGTAACCCCACTCGTTGTCGTACCAGGCGCAAACCTTTACGAAGGTCTTGTCCAGCTGGATACCGGCCTTCTCGTCGAAGATGGAAGTGCGGGCGTCGTTGCGGAAATCGGTGGAAACAACAGCCTCGTTGGTGTAACCGAGAACACCCTTGAGTTCACCCTCGCTGGCCTTCTTCATGGCAGCGCAGATTTCCTCGTAGGAAGCTTCCTTGGCCAGTTCGCAGGTGAGGTCCACGAAGGACACATCGCTGGTGGGAACACGCAGGGACATACCGGTGAGCTTACCGTTCAGTTCCGGAAGAACCTTACCCACGGCCTTGGCGGCGCCGGTGGAGGAAGGAATGATGTTCTCCAGGATACCGCGGCCACCGCGCCAATCCTTCTTGGAAGGACCGTCAACGGTCTTCTGGGTAGCGGTAGCAGCGTGAACGGTGGTCATGAGGCCACGGACAACACCGAACTTGTCGTTGAGCACCTTGGTGATAGGAGCCAGGCAGTTGGTGGTGCAGGAAGCGTTGGAGATGATGTTCTGACCGGCATAGGTCTTATGGTTAACACCATAAACGAACATGGGGGTAGCGTCCTTGGAAGGAGCGGACATGATCACCTTCTTGGCACCGGCCTTGATATGAGCCTCGGCCAGCTCTGCGGTAAGGAAGAAACCGGTGGATTCCACAACCACGTCGGCCTTGAGGTCACCCCAGGTGATGTTGGCGGGATCCTTCTCGCAGAAGACCTGAATCTTGTTGCCATCCACGATGAGATAGTTGCCTTCCACCTTGATGTCGTGGTTGAAAGCGCCATGCACGGAGTCGTACTTCAGCATGTAAGCGAGATAGTCCGGATCCAGGAGGTCATTGATACCGACCACCACGATGTCCTTGTTGAAGTTCTCCACGGCAGCGCGGAAAACCATACGACCGATACGGCCAAAGCCGTTAATACCAAGTCTGATCATAATTTTGCGTTAATTTATTGTTTGTTAAAAGTATTACTTTTTCAAATGCCGCGCAAAGTTACAAAAAAATCCGAGAATATCACAGATATTTCGGAATTTTTAAAAATATTTAATTGTGTGTGCCAAAGAAGGTTTGTTCCACAATGCCACAGAGGATATGGCCCACCAGCGTCTGGCACTCCTGGATGCGGGGCGTGTCCTCTGAAGGGACATGGATGACATAGTCATATTCATCCATCTTGCAGGGCTTTCCGCCCACCAGGGCAACGCTCACGATCCCCTTCTCCCGGCACATTTTGAGCGCCTCCACCAGGTTCCGGGAATTCCCGGAAGTGGAGATGCCCACAAAAACGTCCCCTTTCTTACCGATGGCCTCTATCTGACGGGCAAAAAGCTGGTCGAAACCATAATCGTTGCCGATGGCCGTGAGTACGGACGAATCTACCGTGAGGGCGGCGGCGGGAAGGCCGCTGCGGTCCAGGTTGAACTTGTTCACCAGTTCCGCCGCCATGTGCTGGGCATCGGCCGCAGAGCCGCCGTTCCCGGCCCACAGGCTCTTGTTGCCTTTCCTGTACGTTTCTACCAGTAGCTCCGCCACCCGGGCGATGGTCTGCATGGTCCCTTCATTTGAGAGCAGGGCCTCCTTTACGCGGATGCTCTGACCCACACACTGTTTTGCTATATCCAAATACTGCATACGTTCCAAATTAAAAATCCTCCTCCAGGCATTTGCGCAGGGACTCGTACCAATGGGGCACCTGAATGCCGAAGGTTTTCTTTACCTTGCCTTTGTCCAGCACGGAAAAGGCGGGCCGATGGACCTTGCTGGGGAAATCCCGGGTGTAACAGGGCACTACCCTGCCCGGCGTGCCGGAGAGGTCCCGTATGGCGCAGGCAAAGTCGTACCAGGAGCAGACGCCCTCGTTGGAATAATGATAGACGCCGGTCTTGCCAAGCTGCCTGGTGTTAATGATGTGAAGGATGAAGGCCGCCAGGTCCCCCGCCCAGGTGGGCGTTCCCACCTGATCGAAGACCACCTTCACCTCCGGGCGCTCCGCCGTGAGCTGCCGCATGGTTTTGAGAAAGTTCTTCCCATACGCGCTGTACATCCAGGCCGACCGGATAATGAGGTACTTGCATCCGGATTCCTGCACGGCCTTCTCCCCCTGCAGCTTGGTAACGGCATACACGCCGGCCGGCTGGGTGGGAAAGTTTTCCTTGAGCGGGATGGGAACCTCTCCCCCGAAAACATAATCCGTGGAAATATGGATGAGGGTGGCGCCCCGCTGGGCGGCAACTGAGGCCAGGATTCCCGGAGCATCGGCATTGAGCAACTGGCACAGGGCCATGTCCTCCTCCGCCTTCTCCACATTGGTATAGCCAGCGCAGTTGATGATAAGGTCCACTTTCTCCGACTCACAGAGCAGGCGTACGGCATCCTGGTTGGTAATGTCCAGATACACGATGTCACTGCCGGGACGTGAAGCCACGTCCGTGAAAATAAAGCGGTTGGTCTTCTGCCGTTCCGCCAGTTTCCGGATGCTTGTTCCCAGCTGTCCGCCAGCCCCTGTAACCAATATATTCATGATTCACAAAAATAGCGTTTTTCTCCTTCATCCGCAAAAATATTGCTATATTTGTAAGTCTATGTCTGCAGAAAGACCGCCCATATACCTTTACACGGATGGAGCCGCCAGCGGAAACCCCGGGCCCGGAGGCTACGGGATCGTGCTCCGTTGCGGAAAGCACGAAAAGGAGCTTTCCGGCGGCTTTGCCTGCACCACCAACAACCGGATGGAACTGCTGGCCGTTATCCTGGGCCTGGAGCAGATCCGCTGGGACAATGCGGAGGTGCATGTGGTGAGCGATTCCTCGTATGTGGTAAAGGCCATCAACGAAGGCTGGCTGGAGGACTGGAAGCGGACAGGATTCAAAAAGAAGAAGAACGTGGACCTGTGGCTGCGTTTCATGGAAGCGTACAGCCGCCACCGCGTGGCCTTCCACTGGATCAAGGGGCACGCCGGGCACCCCGAGAACGAGCGTTGCGACGCCCTGGCCGTCGCCGCGTACCATGCCCCGGACCTCCCGGAGGATACCGGATACATACAAGAACAACAGACACTGTTATGAGTTTACCTAAACTGGTCGTGGGCATCACTCAGGGTGACAGCAACGGCATTGGATACGAAGTAATTATCAAATCCCTCGCAGACCCGCGGATCCTGGATTCCTTTACGCCCGTAGTATACGGGTCCTCCAAACTGCTGGGCTTTTACCGCAAGACCCTGCACAACATAGAGCAGCTGGACGTGAACGTAATCCCCTCTGCGGCCGATGCGCGGCAGCGGAAGATCAACCTGGTGAACTGCCTGCCGGACAATGTATATGCAGAACCCGGACAATCCACGCCGGAAGCCGCCAAAAGTGCCATATCGGCCCTCAAAGCTGCGGTGAAGGACCTCAAGGCCGGCCAGATTGACGTACTGGTCACCGCCCCCATCAACAAGCGGGCGATGAATGCCCAGGGTTTCTCCAACACCGGCCACACGGAATACCTGCAGCAGGAGTTCGGCACGGAAGACGTTACCATGATCATGGTGAGCGAGCAGCTCAAGGTGGGCGTCGTCACCGGTCACATTCCCCTTAGGGACGTTCCCGGCAGCATCACCAAGGAAAAGATCCTGGGCAAGCTCCGCATCATGAAGGCCTCGCTGGAGCGGGACTTCGGCATTCCGGATCCCAAGATTGCCGTCCTGGGCCTCAATCCGCACTGCGGAGACGGCGGCCTGCTGGGAGACGAAGAGCAGAGCATCATCCTCCCCGCCGTGCAGGAAGCCACCCGGGAGGGCATCCAGGCATTCGGCCCGTACTCCCCCGACGGATTCTTCAGCCTGGGCAACTACGGCCGCTTCGACGCCACCCTGGCCATGTACCACGACCAGGGCCTGGCCCCCTTCAAGGCCATTGCCTTCTCCGACGGCGTGAACTACACCGCCGGTCTGCCTGTGGTGAGAACTTCTCCGGATCACGGCACGGCCTACGAAATGGCCGGCCGGGACGAGGCCGATCCCCGTTCCATGATGAGCGCCATCTACACCGCCATCGACATCTTCCGCCACCGCCTTCAGTACGACACCCTGCAGGAAGGAAAGCTGGAATAGACCTTTTCTGCCAACATGAAACGGATCCTCCCCATATTTCTGGCGCTTTTGGCGCTGGCCTGTTCTCGGCCGGAGACCACGCTTTTTGTGGGCACCTATTCGGATGGTTTTTACGCCCTGGACTTTGCCAGCGGCGAGGTTATTGCCAAGGCCCCCATGCCCAATCCTTCTTTTCTTGCCATTAACGGTGACAAGGTCTATGCGGTGAGTGAAATGCCGGACGAATCGGCCTCCATATGGGCGTGGCGTTATGGCGGAAATGGTTTTGATCTAATGGGAAGCCAGCCCACCGGCCTGCCGGAAAAGGGAGAAGATCCCTGTTATGTGGCCACCAATGGCGGCCTTTTGGCCGTAGCCAATTACAGCGGCGGAACCCTGGCGCTATATAAGCTACAGGGAGACGGACGCATCGGCCCGCTGGACTCTCTTGTCGTTTCCGGGACCGGCGGTCCGGACATGAGCCGGCAGGAGACGCCGCATGTCCATTGCGCTACCTTTACGCCGGATGGGAAGCACCTGTTTTTCAGCGAGTTCAGTGCCGATGCCATCGGCTCTCTAGACATTGCCGGCCACGGCGTTTCCAATTATCGGATTGCGGCACGGCTTCCGGCCGATTTCGGCCCCCGGCACCTCCTGTTCGATGCATCCGGGGAGCACTTTTACGTGATTGGAGAACTGTCCGGAGATGTGGCTGTCTTTGATTACAAGGCCGGCAACCTTACCCTCAGGCAAGTAGTGAAGGCAGACCGTTTCTATGCCCGCGGTGCGGCCGACATCCACCTGAGTCCGGACGGCAAATTCCTTTATGCCAGTCTTCGCCTGCAGAACGACGGCATAGCCGTTTTCAGTGTGGGAGCTGACGGTACGCTGGCCGAAGTGGGTTATCAGCATACCGGTCCTCATCCCCGCAACTTTGTCATTACCAAGGACCTGGCAATAGTGGCCTGCCGGGACAGCGATGAGATTGAAATCTATAGTCGTGACCCGGACAGCGGCCTTCTCACAGACACCGGCCGACGCATCAGTCTTCCCAAGCCGGTATTTGTATCTCTACAAGAGTAGTTTTGGGAGAGGTCTGGCACTCGTTATACCCACCTCTCCCAAGCATATTATAAATGCTATGAAAACACCTGCAAATTCCGTATATTTGCAGGAGATGAACATGGAAACGGCCATACAGTATCTTCCGGGGGTAGGGCCCAAGCGGGCGGCGCTCCTGGGCACCGAGCTGGGAATTGCTACGGTGGGAGACCTGTTGCGGCTGTATCCTTTCCGTTACATAGACCGGAGCCGGATTGTGAGGATTGCCGATTTGCACCCGGACCTCGCGCAGGTGCAGGTACGCGCAACGGTAATGAAGGTGAGGCTGTTTGCCAAGAACGGGGCGGAACTGCCGCCGGAGAAGCTCAAATACAACGCCGTTTCCCGTCTGTCGGCCATCGTGGCCGATGAATCCGGGGAGATGGAAGTGGTATTCTTCAAGGGCGTAAAATGGATGCACAGCCGCCTGCAGCCCGGTTCCACCTTCGTTTTCTTCGGCAAGCCTGCCGTGTTCGGCACCCATCTGAACATGGTGCATCCGGAGGTGGATGCTCCGGATACCGGAACCTTCGGCGTACTCACAGGCGTATATCCTTCCACGGAGAAACTTAAGAACGCCGGCATCACCGGGAAGGTGATGCTAAAACTCATCGGCACGGCGCTGGAAGGCATCCTTCCCACCTTGCAGGAAACGCTTCCGGATTACATTCTTAGGGAAAAAGGCCTGGTTCCCCTGAGCTTCGCATTAAGGCAAATCCATTTCCCGGTGGACCAGGACGCCCTGGCCAAAGCCACTTATCGGCTAAAATTCGAGGAGCTTTTCCTGCTGCAGCTCTCCCTCCTGAAACAGAAATACATCCGCAGCCGGAGCGACCTGGGGCTTAAGATGCCGGCTGTGGGAGATGCCTTCAACGCTTGCTATAATGCCCTTCCGTACCAGCTTACAGGCGCCCAAAAACGCGTTATCCGGGAAATCCGGGAGGACATGCGGAGCGGCCATCAGATGAACCGCCTGCTGCAGGGAGACGTGGGCTCCGGCAAAACCATGGTGGCGGTCCTCAGCGCCCTCATCGCCGTTGGAAACGGCTACCAGGCCTGTGTGATGGCGCCAACGGAAGTGCTTGCCCAGCAGCACTTTGCCAATATTTCCAAGTACCTGTCACCCACCGGAGTGAAGGTGGTGCTCCTAACCGGAAACACGGGCGTAGCCGCCCGGCGGGAAATCCATGCCGGGCTGGAGGACGGTTCCATCGGCATCATCATCGGCACGCATGCTCTCATTGAAGATACGGTGCAGTTCAAGGCGCTGGGGCTGGCCATCGTGGACGAGCAGCACCGTTTTGGCGTGGAACAGCGGTCCCGGCTCTGGAACAAAGGCTCCTGCGGTATCCCTCCGCATGTGCTGGTAATGACCGCCACCCCCATTCCCCGTACCCTTGCCATGACGCTTTACGGAGACCTGGACGTGTCCGTGATTGACGAGATGCCCCCGGGCCGAAAACCCATCCAGACCCTCTGCGTGGGAGAAAACAAGCGTCACGCCATGCATAACTTCATCCGGGATGAAATAGCGAAAGGCCGTCAGGCGTTCATCGTGTATCCGCTCATTTTTGAGAGTGAAAAACTGGACTACAAGAACCTGCAGCTGGGTTACGAGGAAATTGTAAAGGCCTTCCCCTTGCCGCAGTACAAGGTGGCCATTGTCCATGGCCAGCAGACCCCGCAGGAGAAGGAATTCAACATGAGCGCCTTTGTGGCGGGCCGGGCCAACATCCTGGTTTCCACCACGGTAATTGAAGTGGGCGTGGACGTTCCCAATGCCTCCGTAATGGTCATAGAAAGTGCCGAAAGATTTGGCCTGAGCCAGCTCCATCAGCTTCGCGGACGCGTGGGTCGGGGAGCCGAAAAGTCCTTCTGCATCCTCATGAAAGGCACAAAAGTGTCCAAGGAGAGCCAGAAGCGCCTGGATCTTCTCTGCGCCACGGAAAACGGTTTTGAACTGGCCGAAGAGGACATGAAGATGCGCGGCCCCGGAGACCTGGAAGGCACCCAGCAGAGCGGTCTTCCCGTGGAGCTTAACATTGCCTCCCTGGCCAAGGACGGGCTCATCCTATCAGACGCCCGGGGCTATGCCCAGCATATCCTGGACCAGGATCCGACATTGGAAAAGCCCGGCAACGCCCTTCTGGCGGCCGAGCTTAGAAAAGACAAATACGTCTCAAAGGACTACTCGCAGATATCCTAGCGTTGTTTGTTCATGCCTTTGGTACGAAGGCCCTCTGTTATCTGGGAAGGGTCCGTGATTTCCTTGGACATAATCCAATGATACTGGGGATCCCCGGAGTCTCCTTTGGTGAAATTCTGGATAATATAGCATTCTTCCAGGCTCCATCCTCTACGGCCCATATAATTGGCCGCATCCAGCATGGAGTTGAAGCTGATGGCATCCCCATTCTCATCCACCAGCTGCCGGTCGGCGCTCCACCAGCTGGCATACTGGCCGAAGTCCAGTTCCACATTGGTTTTGTTGGAGAAAAGGCCTCTGACGTATGATACAATTTCACAATAAACCTTGTAGGGTTTAACCTCCTGCTGGGCAGTTTCTTCCGTAAGGATGTTCTCCTGGGCAAAGGCGGCGGTGGCAGTAAAAAGTGCCAGGGTAATAAGGGTAAAAAACTTTTTCATTTTTGGAATAAGATTATTATTTCTTCATCCACCTGTCCAGCCAGCCGAAGTATGAACGGTGCCAATAGAGGGCGTTCTGGGGCTTCAGGATCCAGTGATTCTCGTTGGGGAATACAATGAGTTTGGAAGGAACACCCATCAGCTGGGCGGCGTTGAAGGCTGCCATACCCTCGTCATAAGGGACGCGGAAGTCTGAACCGCCGTGGATGCAGAGGATGGGCGTATGCCAGTTCTGGACCAGCTTGTGCGGGGAATTGTCATAGTGCCGTTTGGCCTTGGCCGCAGAGCTCCAGGGAGAACCCGCCTGCTGCAGGCCGCCGAAGGTGATACCGTCACCGGCAGGGCCCACCTGGTCCGGAGCATAGGCATATTCCATGGGGATGCCGCCGTTGTCCCAGTTGGGGAACCACATTTCCTCGGTGGTCATGTACATGTGCAACTCGTTGAATATGCCGGCGTGGGCGATGAAGCAGTCGTACATATCCTGGTGGATGCCAGCCAGATAGTATACGCTGTAGCCGCCGTAGGAGGCGCCGCAGGCGGCCACGCCGCTCACATAAGGTTCGGCCTTGATGTTACGGGCGGCGGTGAGGTAGTCCTGCATGTTCAGGCCGATGTAGTCACCGGAGATCTGCTCGCACCAAGGCTGGCCGAAGGCGGTGGTGCCGCGGCGGTTGGGCAGGACCACCACATAACCCTGATGGCACATGAGGAGGTAGTTCCAGCGATAGCTCCAGCCCTGGGAAAGCGTGCCCTGAGGGCCGCCCAGGCAGATTTCAATGGCGGGATAGGTCTTGGATGCGTCGAACTGCGGAGGCAGCAGCACCCAGGTGAGCATCTTCTGCCCGTCCACGGTGGTGAGCCAGCGGGCCTCGGTCTCGTGTTTGTCCAGCTGTCCCAGGATATGCTCGTTCTCGAAGCTGATCTGGCGGATGCTGTTACCGGCCACGGCCACAATCTCCGTGGGGAAGTCCATGGAAGCGTAGGTGGTGAGGAGGGTGCCGTCCTGCAGCACGCCGAAGGGGCTGCCGAAGTCGAACCACAGGTTGTCGGCCGTCAGGCGCTCGGGCTCCTGGTCCGGAATCACGTTGTAGATGGCCTGGATGCCTTCGGCCAGGGCGGCGAAGTAGATGCTTTCACCATCGGCCGCCCATACGGGCCCGTCTACATTATATTTAAAGGATGCGCTCAGGTCCCGGATATTCTCTACCTGGGCCCCGTTGACGTCTCCCAGCATCAGGCGCACTTTGTCGGCCTCATAACCGTCGCGCTCCATCGAGAGCCAGAGGAGGCGGTTGCCGTCCGGGCTCCAGACGGGATGGGTATCGTAGCCGCCGCGGGTGGTGACGGCCGATATCTCTCCGGAGGTGGTATCGTATAGGTAGATGCAGGTGTTGGTGGAGAAGGCGTACTGCTTGCCGGTGAGCATCTTGCAGGAGAAGGCGATGTACTGGCCGTCGGGGCTCCAGGCAAGGTCTGCGATGTCTCCGAAGGGACCGTTGGGCAGTTCGAAGAGCTCACCGTCCAGGAGGTCTACTCCTTCCTTCACCACGCCGTTACCCAGCGGGGCGATGAAGCTGTGGTTGATTTCCGTGCGCCAGTGGTCCCAGTGACGGTACATCAGGTCTTCGGTGGCGTAGGCTTCGGCCTTGTCCAACAGGGGATCCGTGTCGGCGGGAAGTTCTACCTGGCTGCGTACGGTAGAAACGTACAACAGTTGGGATTCGTCGGGGGAGAGGAGGTAGTCTTCGACCCCTTTCTCAACGTCCGTGAGCTGGGTGCGCTTACCCAGTTTACCGGCCTTGTAGGCCGCCTTGTACAGCTGGCCGCCCTGGAGGAAGAAGATGGACTTGCCGTCGGCGCTCCAGCGGGCCGATGATATGCTCTTCCCGTCCATGGTGAGCTGGGTGGGCTCGCCGCTTTCCACCGGCAGGGTGAAGAGGTTGCGAACGCTGCGGTTCTCCGCGATGTCCGTGTAGCTGACGCCATAGAGGATAGTCTTGGCGTCGGGGGAGAGTTGAGGGTCGGACAGGCGCCCCAGGGACAGGAGCACTTCCGGAGTCATATGGCCGTCTGCGATTTCCGGCTGGGACGGGCCGATGTAGCCTTTCTGCGGTTTCATTTCGTTGCTGCTGCAGGCGACGAGGGCCAGCGACAGGGCCGCCGCCGCAAAGAATTTAGTGTTCATATAATTGGATTGCTTTTTTCAGGATTTGCTGTACGGCCTGGCGCAGTTCCAGCGGTTCCAGCACTTCCAGCCGGTCTGCGCGGGCGCACAGTTCCATCAGGAAGTTGGGGTTGGGGATGACGGTGAGGGCGAACAGGCCGGGGCCGATGCTGATTTGGCTAGGGTGCAGGGGGAGGTCCTGCAGGTAGGCGGCCTCCCGCTGGGTGGCCTTGAGCTTTACCAGGACCGGCTGCTGCCCTTCTGGCAGATAGATACCGTAACTGTCCCGGAACAGGGCGTCCACGTCGAAGTCTTTGGGCATCTTGAAACGGTCTCCCGTGCG
>CAMHKD010000058.1:0-10882 GCA_946185645.1 uncultured Bacteroidales bacterium | reverse complement strand
GGACGCCCCGATAATCGGCTCCTTCTGCGCATCCGTGACCGTACCGGTCACCGTGATGGTCTTTTGCGCGAATAGCGCCGCCGAGCCCAGGAAAACTCCCAAGGCGAGCGAAGCCAGCCGCTTCAGAAAAATGCTGTTTTTCATAATCATTCGATTTATGAAGGGTTTGTTAGTTTGGTTAGTGGTTTTCAAATTCTGATTAACCGATATGCAAATTTACGCCTATTCCTTCTGAAAGGCCGCGCACCATAGATAGGATATTGTTCCGCACGTTCAAGTGTTCAACCAAATCGTCCGGCTATTGTGCAGAATGTTTTTTTAGACTATTTTTGTATCTGAAAACCAATAACCAACCCATGAAAAGACTTCTGTCAGGATTCTGCCTGCTGCTCGCGTGGGTATGCACCTTTGCCCAAAGTACGCGTATGCAGCCCGTACAGGACCATTTGTCCAATAATTCGGTAAACGCCCTGGTGCAGGACCGGGCCGGGCATCTCTGGATCGGGACCAGCCGGGGGCTGAACCGCTTCAACGGGTCTGCCTACAAGCCCTATCTGCACATGCAGGAAGACAGCCTGAGCCTCTTCGACGATTATGTATCGGCCTTGCTGTACGACAGCGGCGAGCGTCTGTGGGTGGGTACTTCTTCCGGGATCGCCCTGCTTCGCAACGGCCGAGTGGACCCTAAGGTGAGATGGGAGGTGGGCCGTGTTTTCTCCCTGACTTCGCTGGACGAGCAGCACCTGCTGTGCTCCGTGCGCAATGCCCTTTCCATCGTTGACAAGACCACCGGTGAGAACCGCCCCGTCTTTCACGACGACAGGATAGCCTACAACAGTTTCCTGCTCACCGGGGGCGGTTATGTGTGGATAGACCATCTTACCCGGCCGGACATTACGGTGCTGGACCAGTCTTTCCGCATAGTGCGGGAGTTGTCGCGCCCGGGAGAGAACATCCGTGGAATCTGTGAAGGCTATGACCGCTTTATCTATGTGTGCACGGACAAAGGCCTTTTCAAATATATGCCGGACGGCACGCCCGCCCCGCTTCCCGCCTTTTTGGAAGGACTCACCAAGGGAGAGAACGTCCTTTTCTTCCAGCGCCGGCCGGATGCGGAGATGATGGTGCTGGGGGTTCAGGGAAAGGGAATCTATACCGTCCGAGCAGAACAGGCGCGCCGCATTGTCCTGCAGGAAGACCTGGACGAGTGTCGGAGTTGCCTTTCCCTCCTTACGGAGGACAATATCTGGCTCAGCCGTAACCGCCAGGGGTTGCAGTGGCATTATCTGCCAACCGACCGGGAGAGCATCCTGGTTCCGGAGGAACACCCTTCCGAGGCCTTGAATAACTTTTATGAGAAGGATGCGGAGAACCTGCTCATCCTTACCAATAAAGCTATATATACCTACCAGCGGGCCCGCCGGGAGATTCACCGGGTGCAGGCCGAGGGAATCAATGGAAACGACCAGCTCACCATCTCCCTGATAGACCAGCGCGGCCGGCTGTGGCTGATCTATGGTTTCCGGGAGCTCCGCCGCTACGAGTGGAAGGGAGACCGGCTGGCCATCACTTTCCGTTATCCGGTGCAGGCCAGCGTCTCCATCTGGAACAATCCCGACGGAAGGGTGCACCTGCTGCAGGGGGACAAGATCCTTACGGTGGACCGGGAAGACCGGGTGACCACCCTGCCCGCCAGCGCCCATCCGCCTTTCTGGTACAGCGGACAAACCCGCAGCGGTCTCCCTTATTTCCTGGCCGATGACAGTATCTGGATTTCCCGGGACAACCTGATCCTGAGCCGCCTGGACATAGATGTGGAGACACCGGTGGCCTTCTACGAAGATGTGGACGGGACTTATTGGATAGGCTCCAGCCGGAACGGCCTCTTCCATTATGACCCGGTTTCCAAGCAGCTCTCTGCGGCCCCTTATGGCAACGAGCAGACAGACCATTCCATCCGTTCCCTTACCGGAGACCCCTACGGAAACATCTGGGTGGCATCCCGTACGGACGTGACTATGATTTCCCGCAAGGACGGCAGTGCCATCACCTATAAATCCCTTCCGGGACTCACGGGGGTGATGGCTACCAACAATTCCCTGGTGGGCCGGGACCGGACCGTCTATTTCGGCAGCGTTTACAGGATTTTCTCCTTCCTGGCCGTGAATCCGGAGATGGAGCGGGACATTCCTCTGGAGTTGGACGGTATTACGGTAAACGGTTCCACCCTGCTTTCGGCCATTCCGGAAGAACTGGTGCTGAACCACAGGCAGACCCAGATGTCCTTCTATTTTTCGGCCATGAACTTCGACGCCAATTTCAGCCCCGTGTATCAGTATAAACTGGAAGGCTTCGATGCCGATTGGAATGCCGCCGGAGACGGCCGGAGGGTGAGTTACTCCGGCTTGTCGCCAGGTTCGTACACCTTCCGGGTGCGGGTGCAGCGTCCGGACGGACAGTGGAGTACCGAAGAGCTGGTGCAAAAGGTGCGGATCCGCCCTTCCCCCTTCCTTTCCTGGCCGATGCTCCTTTTGTACGGGCTCCTGCTGGTGGGCGCCGTCCTGGCCGGTATCTACCTGTATGTCCGCTCCAAGATGGACCGCGAACGGCTGGACCTCACCGCGCAGGAAAAGATGCTGGTGGAACAGATGAGCCAGGAGCGTACCACCTTCTTCACCAACGTGTCCCATGAGTTCCGTACCCCGCTGGCCCTTATTTACGGACCGGTGAAGGAACTCTCCCGCTCCACCTCCCTGGACGAGAAGGACAGGAAGCTGGTGGGCGTGGTGGAACGCAATTCGGAGCGCATGATCCGGCTCACGGACCAGCTCCTGCAGTTCAACCAGTCGGCCGTGAACCGCGACGAACTGTCGGTGGTCCGGACAGACCTGGCCTCCGTGGTCCGGAAGATGCTGGAGAACTTCGAATACATGTTCCGTCAGAAGAACCTGGCCGTACATCTTAACGCCCCGTCCATGCTGGATGCATACTGCGACAGGGAAAAGGTGGAAAGGATAGTGTTCAACCTGGTGAGTAATGCGGTAAAATACACGCCGGAGCGGGGACAGATTGAGGTTTCCCTTACCTCGGACGGTAAAAACGCCAGCATAGAGGTGGCCGATACTGGTATCGGCATCGCCCCGGAAAAGATGTCCCGCATCTTCAACCGCTACGAGCGGGTGGGAGAGAAAGTGGGCGACAGCCTGCCCACGGGCTTCGGCATCGGCCTTAATTATGCCCGCCATCTGGCCGAAGTGCACAAGGGCGAACTTTCCGTTCGCGGCAATGACCCCATCGGCTCCGTCTTCACCTTCACCTTCCCCTGCGGCAAGGAAGCATATGCTTCGGAGGCCATCTGGGAAGACGCGGCGGAAAAGGAACCGGAGATCCGGGAGACGGCGGAACTTCCCGCCAGTCAGGACGAAGTGAATGTGCTGGTGGTGGAGGACAATGCCGACATGCGTGAATACATCCGTTCCAACCTGGCCCCATACTACCACGTGATGACGGCCGATGACGGTGAACAGGCCTGGAAGTGCATCCGGATTTCGGCCCCGGACATGATTGTGAGCGATGTGATGATGCCGTTCAAGGACGGCTACACCCTGTGCAAGGAAGTGAAGAACGACCCTGAATTCTGTCACCTGCCGGTAATCCTGCTCACGGCCAAGGCCGATATGGAAAACCATATCCACGGCCTGGAACTGGGGGCCGATGCCTATATCGGAAAACCCTTCGATCCGCAGTTCCTGCTGGCCTCCGTGGCCAATCTCCTGGAAAACCGCAAGCGGATGCAGAAGGAACTGAGCGAGAAGCCGTCGGCCGTGGAGGACATGCACATGAACACCCACGACAAACTGTTCATGGAGAAACTGTATGCCCTGGTGGAAGAACACCTGGGAGAGGAAGACTTCAATGTGACCACCATGGCCCTGGAACTGGGCATGAGCCGCACCAGCCTCTTCTCCAAACTCAAGGCGCTGCTGGGCCAGAGCCCGCAGAGCTTCCTGCTGGGCTACCGCCTGAACCGCGCCCTCCAGTTACTCAAGGAAGGCGAACTGAACGTGAGCGAGGTGGCCTACAAGGTGGGCTTCTCCACCCTCACCGGCTTCTCCCGCTCCTTCAAAAACAAATTCGGCGTACCCCCCAGCTCGGTTTAATTGGCAACGGGCCTTATCAGGAGCCGGAAGGTACGCTTCTGGGCGGGAATCAGGTATTCCGGAAGCGGCCAGGCGCCCCAGGAGTTTACGCCGCCCACACCCATCTGGGCCAAATCGGCATGCACCCAGGTGGTGCCGAGGCTGCGGTCGTTCTCATGGGCCTTGGCCTTCAGTTCCAGTGAATGCACGTGGGTGTCAAGTTCTTCCAGCGAGAAGGGGAGGGCCGATGCGCTGAAGAGCACGTCGGAAGTGAGTTCCACCCCAAAGCCGTCCGCTGCCAGCACACGGAAGTTCCGAAGGCCGGTATGGGTGCCGGATTCCTGGCTACGGACATAGCCGTAATGATACTGCTCGTTCACCGTCTGGTGATATCGGCCCAAAAGGGCGGCGCTGTTGCGGTCGGCATAGTTCTCCCACGGTCCCAGGCCGAAGAAATCTACCTGGTCAAAACGGCCGTTCATGGCAAAGCGGAGGCCGAAACGGGGGAGCTGCGGCAGGCCTTCCAGTTCTCCGTCCATGGTCTCCGTGACAAGGATGCTTCCGTCCCCGGAAAGACGGTATTCCACCTGCAGGGCGGCCTTTCCGCCGATGGGGGCAAAGTCTACCGTAACAACCTGTGTATCACCTTCTTCCGCGGTCCTGATCTGGTTAACCTTAAGCTCCGGATTGCGCCAGATGGCCATGCGGCGGTCCAGGCGGGCGCCCAGGTCATTCTCATTCATGGCCCTGTCGAAGCAAGGCTTCAGGGGCTCTGTCAGATACTCTTTCCCATTCACCTGATAGCTGGTGAGGAAGCCGGTCTTGGGATTGATGACGGCCTTCCATGTGGCCAGCCTGTCCGAAAGCGTTCCTTTATAAGAGAAGGTGCCGGAGAAGGTGGTTCCTTCGGCCTTGGCCAGGGACGGGCTCTCCCATTTGAGGACGGGTTCGCTGTCCCTTAGCACCAACTGGTCGTAGGCGGCTTCGAAGCCGGCCGGAAGGAGCGGTTCGGCATTCTTGAGCTTGTAATGAACGGTTAAGGTAAGTGTCTTGCATTCAGGAAGTTCCCCAATGCCAAGATCCAGCATGCGGGTTTCCTCTGCGGGAACGTCCAGGTCCCAGACCATACCGCTGCGGACGGGCTTTCCACAGGCTTCCAGCTCCCACTGCAGGTAGTAGTTTTTCAGGTCCTTGAAACTGTGTTCGTTGGTCACTTTCACCTCGCCGGGCTTGCTGCCGGCGGCCGTGAGGATGTTCCGGTACTGGTAGCGGACCTCATAGGCATGCGGATGCAGGCTGCGGTCGGCCGCAATGACGCCGTTGCAGTTGAAGGAACCGTCCGAAGGGTCGTATTTGTTGAGGTCTCCGCCGAAGATGAAGATGTGGTCCGTCCCATCGGCCTTGGAGGGCCAGCGGAGGGCCTGGTCCACGAAATCCCAGATGAAGCCGCCCTGGTAGGAAGGGTACTTCCGCACCAGGTCCCAATACTCCTTGAAATTGCCCATGGAATTACCCATGGCGTGGGCGTATTCGCACTGGATGAGGGGCTTGTCGGCATTGGCCAGATACCTTTCGCAGTCCTTGGGCTCCATGTACATGGGGCACTGGATGTCCGTGTTGTAATCCGACTTGCCGCCCCAGCCGAACAGCGCCCGCTCATACTGGACGGGGCGGGTGGGGTCATAGGCCTTGATCCAGTCGTAGCAGTCGTAGAAATTCTGTCCGTTGCCGGCTTCGTTGCCAAGACTCCAGATAATGACACTGGGGTGGTTGATGTCCCGTAGCACCATCCGCTGGTCCCGGATGAGGTGGGCGTCGTGGAAGAGGGGATTCTGGGCAAGGGTTTCCCCGTCCCTGTAGCCCATTCCGTGGGACTCGATGTTACCCTCGTCCACTACGTACAGGCCGTACTGGTCGCAAAGGGCCAGCCAGCGCGGGTCGTCCGGATAGTGGCAGGTGCGTACGGCGTTGATATTCAGTTCCTTCATAATCCGGATGTCCCGGATCATATCGGCCTCGGAAACATTGTAGCCCTTGTAGGGATCCAGCTCGTGGCGATCTGCGCCCTTAACCAGGATGGCTTTCCCGTTCACCAGCAGCTGGACGTTTTTAATCTCCACCGTCCGGAAGCCGAAAGGGATTTCCGTGCTCTCCGACACCGTGCCGCCGGGACCGTAAGCCAGGGTGCGCAGCCTGTAGAGGTTGGGCTCTTCGGCGCTCCAGGGGAGGATGCCGTCAATCTGGCTTTCCCACTGGACTTTCCCCTTCACGGGATGGGCCGAATGGCTGCCCAGCGTTTTACCGGCGGCGTCCAGCACGGCGAATTCCACCAGTACGATGCCGCGGCTCACCTGGGCCGATGCCTTGATGCGGCCGTCCATTTCTCCGGAGACGTTCACGTCTTCCAGACGGTCCTTCTCCCGGGTGTAGATTTCCACCCCACGGGCGATGCCGGCAAAGCGCCAGAAGTCCTGGTCTTCCAGCCAGGTTCCGTCGCACCAGCGGAAGATCTCCAGCGCTATGAGATTCTCTCCTTCCTTGACATATTTAGTGATGTCAAAACGGGCTTCCAGCTTGCTGTCCTGGCTATATCCCACCATTTTACCGTTCACCCAAACCCGCACGTTGGAAGTAGCGGAGCCGATGTTAAGGCAGATCTGCTTACCCATCCAATCCTTGCCGATGGTGAACCTGCGGCGGTACTGTCCCACGTAATTGTGCTCTGTGGGAACCTCCGGCGGATTGTTCTCAAAATGACCCCGCCAGGGATAGCCGATGTTAAGGTACATGGGGTCGCACCAGCCCTCCAGGTCCCAGAGGCCGGGAACCGGGATGGTGTCCCACTTGCTGTCGTCCAGGGCGGGGGATTCAAAGCCCTGCAGACGGCTTTCCGGGTTCTGGTTAAAGCGGAATTTCCAGACCCCGTTGAGATTGAGCGTCTGCTGCTGATCCGTGACAAAAGTGGCCCGCATGGGCATCCGGTTGATTTCATTTACGGAAGGGTCCTGCCAGGCTTCCTTCTTGGTGGCGGAAAAGGCCGAAAGGGCCAGCAGCAGGCCGATGATGGAAAGGATAAGTTTGCGCATAGTCTTTATGTGGTTATACTGCAAATATACTTAAAAAATTAAAAATAATCACTATCTTTGCATAATATGGGAAAAAGGGCAACAATTGCAGTAATCACCGTGCTGGCGCTCATGCTGGCGGGTATTGCCTTCGCTGTGAGCCGCCTGTACAGCAACTCATCGGCGGAGTCCCCGCGGAAGACGGAAACCAGCGCCGCCTGGAGTGTTTTAAGCGCCGTTCCGGCCGATGCCGTACTGATAACCGTGTTTGACGGTTCCAAGGCCGCCGCCAGAGTGCTGGCCGATTCAATCGGCCTGGTCCAGGCCCTCCTTTGCCCCGGCAATCCCTCCCTCATGGAATACCTTCGCTGCACGGACCGCAGCCGGATGGCCGTATCGCTGCACAACAGCGGTTCACTGGTGCCCCTGGTGGTTACGGAACTGCGGCAATTGGATTCGGCAGCCCTGGCCCCCGTCCTTTCTGCGGCGGAAAAGGCCGGGCTCAAGACGCAGCTCAGCGGCGGCTTCCTCCTGGCTTCCCGCTCGGAGACCTTCCTCAACGCATCGGCCCGTCACCTGGAAGAGGGCATGTCGGTGCTTTCAACGGACAAACTGGAGGATCTGGTGGCCGTCACTTCCGGTCCCGTGTCCTTCTTCTTCTCCCATACCCACGCCGCCAAGATCCTGCAGGTGTATACCCCTGCCAAGATGCGCCGGAAGGCTTCCTTTGTGAAAGACCTCACCGCCTGGAGCTCCCTGGTGGTGCAGGAGTCGGATCCGGACCATATTCTCCTCAAGGGAAGCGCCCTTCCCGGAGAGGCTCCCGCCAGCTGGCTGGCCGCCTTTGAAGGCCTGCCCGCCCAGGAGGCCGCTTTCCCGGAAGTGTTGCCGTACTTTACCGCCAAGGCCCTTTCCCTTCCCGTAGCCGATGCAGATTCCTTCCTGGCAAACCTCCGCCGTTACGAAGACGGCAATGGCCGCATCACGCGCTACAACAATACGCTCAAGGCACGTTCCGGAAGGCCCCTTTCTCCGGAAGAATGGTTCCGGAGCCTCCAGCCCAAGGAGGTGGTGAAGGCCACTTTCTCGTCGGATGACGGCGTTTCGCACGATGTGGTACTGGTGCGTTCGGCCAAGGACCAAAAATTGGGAGAACCCTCTTCCAACAGCTACAAGGGATACTTGCAGGCCGTACTGGGAGAAGGTTTTTCCGTGGTGGACACCTCCTGCGCCTCCGTGGGAAACCGCTGGAGCGTCTTTGGAGACGGTCCGGCCGTAAGGGCTTTTGCCGATAAGCCTTTCCTGGAATACACCCTCAAGGACCGCCTCTCGGACGCCTCGGTTTCCGTCCCGTCCGGCGTGGTGGCATACAATTCCTTCTCGGAGAATCCGGAGATGGCTTCGGAAATCTTCTCCGGGGAACTGAGTGAGAAACTGCTCTCCTTCGTGCGCGGTTCCGGTTATGCGCCGGCCTTCGTGGGGCTGGATTTATCGGCCGGCAATCCCACGTACCGCATCCGTCTGGACAAACGCGCCCTCAAGGGCACCAAGGTGCAGGTGCTGGAGCGGGATACCACCGTAGTGGTGCCCACCGGCCTGTTCCCCGTGCAGAATTACCAGACGGGCAAAACCAACTACCTGTATCAGAACGACCATCTGTCCATCTGCCTTAACGATGAAAACGGCAAGGGCGTATGGGGCATTCCCTTCAAGGAGCGCCTCTGCGGAAAGGTGGAGAACATAGACTATTACAACAACGGGAAAATCCAGTTCCTCTTCTGCGCCGGCTCCAAGCTGTACTTGCTGGATCGCCTGGGCCACTGGGTGAACGGATTCCCGGTGGATCTGGGCAAAGCCGTGCTGCTGGGCCCTTCGGCATATGACTTTACGGGCGCCCACGGATACACCGTGATGGTGCTCCACAAGGATAATTCTTTGGAAATGTACAACCTGCACGGCCAGAAACCGGCCGACTGGAAGGGCATCCGCGCCCCGGAAACGGTAAAGTCGCTTCCGGAACTGGTGGAGGTGAACGGAAAGTCGTACTGGGTGGTGCGCACTTCGGTCCGCACCCTGGTGTATGGGTTCTACGGAGGAGATCCTCTTACCCGGGAAGAGGGTGGAAAGATGATAAAGCCGGACTCCCCTGTAACGCCCAAGGGAAAGGGCGTATCGGCCGAGTGTTACGATGGCAAGACCCGGGATTTTAAATTGAACTAAAACCTGTCCTATAATCATGGAATTTAAATCTGTAAACAAAATTCTCCAAGATAGCCTGGTGGCCAACTGGGACCGCCCGGCACTCACAAACTACCAGGGTATGACCCTGGCATATAGGGATTTGGCGCGCCGGATGGCCAAAATCCACATTGCCTTTGAGCAGTGCGGTCTCAAGAAGGGGGACAAAGTGGCCATCTGTTCCCGCAACCAGGCCAACTGGGGCGTGTGTTTCCTCTCGGCCATCACCTATGGCGCCGTGGCAGTACCCATCCTGCACGAATTCAAGCCGGGAAATATCCATTACCTGGTGAACCATTCGGAAGCCCGTGTCCTGTTTGTGGACGAGGTAATTTGGGAAGGCCTTTCGCCGGACGAGATGCCAGACCTGCTGGTGGTGGTGCAGATCAACACCCTCAAGTTCCTTTATGCCGCCACCCAGGAGCTGGCCGATATCCGGGAGCACCTGAACGAGGAATTCGGCAAGCGCTATCCCAACAACTTTGAGCCGGAAGACCTCAACTACTATGAGGATTCGGCCGATGAGCTGGCCATCATCAACTATACTTCCGGCACTTCCGGTTTCTCCAAGGGCGTGATGCTTCCGTACCGGGCCCTGTACTCCAACATTGAGTTCGCCGCCAAGGACGCCTGCCCCATGCTCAAGCCGGGCATGAACGTGGTGTCCATGCTGCCCACGGCCCACATGTACGGCATGATGTTCGAGTTCCTCTTCGAGATGACCATCGGCATGCACGTGCATTTCCTGTCCCGTGTGCCCAGTCCCAAGATCATCATGCAGGCCTTCAGCGAAATCCATCCGGACATCATCATCGCGGTGCCTCTGGTGATGGAGAAGGTGTACAAGACCAAGCTCAAACCCCTCATCGACAAAACCAAGTATTACCGTCGCATCCCCGTGCTGGGACCGGTGATTGAGAAGAAATTCTGCGCAGAACTCACCAACGCTTTCGGCGGTCAGTTCGAAGAAGTGATCCTGGGCGGAGCGGCCTTCAACCCGGAGGTAGAGAAGTTCCTGCACAAGATCGGCTTCCACTATACGGTGGGTTACGGCATGACGGAATGCGGTCCCATCATCGGCTATGCCCACTGGGACAAAGTGAAGGTGGGAAGCGCTGGCCGCGCCGCCCTCAACATGCAGATCCGTATAGATTCCCCGGACCCGGAGAGAATCCCTGGAGAGGTGCAGGTGAAGGGACCCAATGTGTGCCTGGGTTATTATAAGAACGAAGAAACCACCAAGGCTTCCTTCACGCAGGACGGCTGGTTCCGCACCGGTGACATGGGCGTGCTGGACAAGGACGGTTATTTGTTCCTCCGCGGCCGGTCCAAGTGCATGGTGCTGGGCCCTTCCGGCCAGAACATCTATCCGGAAGAGGTGGAGGCCACCATCAACAACTTCAACTATGTGGTGGATTCCCTGGTTGTGGAGGACGACGG
>CAMHKD010000057.1:0-11310 GCA_946185645.1 uncultured Bacteroidales bacterium | reverse complement strand
TCCATGTACGGCGTCACCAAGGTGTCCACGGAACTTCTGAGCGACTATTACTTCTATAAATATGGTGTAGATACCCGCGCTGTCCGCTTCCCGGGGCTCATCTCCTATGTGACCCTGCCCGGCGGCGGCACCACGGACTATGCGGTGGAGGTGTATTATTCGGCCGTGAAGGGAGAGGAATTCGTGTGCCCCATTGCTCCGGGAACGTACATGGACATGATGTACATGCCGGACGCCCTGCAGGCTGCCGTGAACCTCATGCAGGCCGATCCTTCCCGCCTCAAGCACCGCAACGCCTTCAACATTGCCGCCATGAGCTTTGAGCCGGAGCAGCTCTTTACCAAGATCCGGGAGTACATTCCTTCCCTCCGCGTGCGCTACGAGGTGGACCCGGTGCGCCAGGCCATCGCAAACAGCTGGCCCAACAGCATGGACGACAGCTGCGCCCGGGAAGAGTGGGATTGGAAGCCCTCCTTTGGCCTGGACGAGATGACGAAGGACATGATTAAACACTTGAAAATCAAGCTGGGAGTTTAAGGTTAAGAGCCTGTAAGTCCGCTATAAGTTATAGATTGAAAGCAATTCTTCGCGAATTGCTTTCATTTTTTAATCTCTAGGAGATTTAATCGTTTTATCAGGTAAGCGGCAATCTGCCACTGAGAGGCCCCTATAGCTTATTAAAAGTTCTAAAGAATAATTAGAAAAATTTTTATTAATGATAATAGCGCTGATAATCAACGCGTTAAATAAAATCTGAAAAAAAATTTAAAAAATCTTTTGAAAAAAATTTGCAAATTCAAAAAATAGTCGTACCTTTGTACCCGGGTTGAGGAAGCGAGGTTCTCTCAGCGGAATCAATCTATTGGTTATTAGTTTTAGTGTTATTAATTATGTGGTTAGTAAGAGCGTCCGCCTGAGACAGGCCGACTCTCTTTTTTTTATGCCCTTCCCGGAACGTTTTGGCCCCGTTTTCGTTCCCCGCCGACGGCGGGTAAGGGTTATTTCTTTTTATTGAAGATCACAAACTCGCTCATCACGAAGTTGAAGGCGCCGGAGAAGCACAGGGCGATGAGGTTACAGATAACCGGCTCGAAGGAGGAATCCTGCATCCAGTTCATCTTGACAAAGAGGAAGTGGATGCCCTGCATGGCGATGAGTTTGAGGATATAGGCCCCCATGGTGGTGGCGTTGTATGCGCCGAAATGACGCCAGAAGGAACGGGCGCCATGGTAAGTGATGCGGTCATGCCAAAGGAAATAGTACGCAATGACGAAATTGGTCATGGCCGCCAGCTCGAACGAGATGGTGGGGGCTATCCAGAAACTGCCCCAGTAATTGCCCTGGAAAACGAAGTGGGCAAGCAGCCAGTGTACGCCCAAATCCACCACGGTGCCCGCACTGCTGGTGAGCACAAACATGATAAAATTGTGGAGGACCTCTTTACCTGACTGCTTCATAAGTAGGGCAAAGTTACAAAAAATTGGTATTGTCACAAAATTGACGTAATTTAGCGGGACTAAAACCTGTTTCAGACAGAGATGAAACCCATTATCGAACCTGTGGACCGTTCCGTCCTCAAAGCGGAACTGAACGAGGAACGCCTGCTGCGGACCACCAACCGGGCCGGAAACGAACTGTATATCGTGGGTCCGGAGGCGGTAAACGTTATCCGGGAAATCGGCCGACTTAGGGAAATAGCCTTCCGGAACGACGGAGGCGGCACCGGAGAAGCGCTGGACATAGACAAGTTTGACACGGACCCTTCCTACGGTTACAAGCAGTTGGTCCTTTGGGACCCGGAGACGGAGGAAATCATCGGCGGATACCGCTTCTGCCTGTGCGACGAGGCCGTTTTCGACCGTTTCGGCCAGCCCATCCTCACCTCCACCCACATGTTCGAGTTCTCCAAGAAGTACCTCAAGGAGCAGTTTGACAAAACCCTGGAACTGGGCCGCTCGTTCGTTTCCGTGGAGTATCAGAGTTCCAAGGCCGGGGCCAAGGGCCTGTATGCGCTGGACAACCTTTTTGACGGGATCGGCGCCCTCAGTATCCTGTACAAGGACCGGATCAAGTACCTCTTTGGGAAAATGACCATTTATGCCAGCTATCCGGAAGACGCCCGGGATATGGTAATGTACTTCCTGGGCAAGTATTTCTCCAAAGGATCCAAACGGATACGCCTCCGCAAGGGCATCAAGGAGATCAAGGTCTCCAATCCCAAGAAATACGCCGCCATGTTCAAGGGAAACAACTATAAGGAAGATTATAAAGTGCTTAAAGGAGAAATCCTTAAGCTGGGCGTGAGCATCCCCCCGCTGGTGAACACCTACATGAATCTCTCCCCCACCATGGTCTATTACGGGACAGGTATCAACGACGAATTTGGGGACGTCCTGGATTCCGGCATCATGATAACCCTGGACGAATTATATCCGGAAAAGCGCGAGCGTCACGCCGAAAGCTTCCGGAAGCTGGGCTGGCGGAAGATCCGTTCCCTGCTAAAGCGTTTCCAGCGGAAGCCTAGCGACGGACAGTAATGTGAAAGCAGTTCTGCTTTTTCTCGTATTTCACATAACATGCCCCTTCATCATGAAGGTCTTTGAGCACCTGGCTTAAAACGGCACGGAGCTGCTCCGGCGGCACATCTTCGTAAGGTCGGCCCCTCAGGTCCGGCACTTTCACGTAGCGCCAATAGGAAAGGTCGAAAGTGGTGCCGTAACGGTGCGTGGAGTTCTCCGAAGCGTTCTGGTTACGCCGGCGAAGCCGGGCAACATCCTCCTCTGTCCGAAGCACGGAAGTTATGACCAGTTTGTTGGGATTAAGGCCCTTGGACGCAAGGGAATCCAGGAAATTGGCACCGATCCGGTCCAGCAATTCTTTGGCCGATGGAATAAGGAAAGGAATGGAATGCGTGAGGGAATCTATCACATAGCTGTCCGTGTCCGTCAGTTCCACCAGTTTTGACTTGAGCTCTTCGGCCGCCTCGCGGTCTGCCACGGGAGGTACGCCGATGGCCTGCGCCACCTTCATCTGTACGTCGTTAAGGTCGTTGAATTCCCGGGCGAATTTAACGTCATAGACCCGTTTGGGGTGGTTTTCAATGGGGCCGAGGGCCAGCCATTGCCGCTCCTGGACGCAGCTGCGGACAGAGAAAAAACACCAGACAAGGAGGACCAGGCCGACAACGGAGGCCGCACCAATGAGAATATGCTTCACTTTCATGGATATAAAGATACGGCTTTTTCTTCAATAATTAGGATAAATGCGGAAAATTATTGCTAATTTTGCACGGTTGATTTGGAATAATTATGACAGAAGATAGAAAACAGGCAAAACGGATCCAGAAATCTTTCCTGAGTCCCTATGAAAAAAAGGTCCTGGTGTACCTGGCGGGCAAAATGCCCTCATGGGTAACGTCGGACATGCTCACCATAGTAGGCTTTTTGGGCGCCCTTGTAATGGCCGCGGGATACTGCCTTTCCAATCTTAACCTTAACTGGCTCTGGCTGTCCTGTTTCGGCCTTTTCCTGAACTGGTTCGGAGACTCGCTGGACGGAAGTCTGGCCCGCGTAAGAAACACGCAGAGAAAGACTTACGGCTTTTTCATAGACCACAACGTGGACGTTATCAACGAGACCATCATGTTTGTGGGCGTGGGCTGCAGCCCGCTGGTGAACATGAGTTTTGCCATGCTGGCCCTGGTGGCGTATTTTATGCTAAGCGTGTACGTCTATATAGACTGCCACCTCAAAGGGGAAATGCGGCTCTCCTACGGCGGCCTGGGACCCACGGAATTCCGTATTATGCTGTTCATTGTGAACATCCTGTTTATGTATATTCCGTGGTTCAGTACCTGGAAAAAGCCCGTCACCATTTTTCACAATGACTTCATGATCGGCCTGTTCGACTATATTGCCGTGGCGGCCGCCATCGCCATTTTAACCAGCTACCTGGTGAGTTTCTTCAAGGATATCCGTTATTTCTCCAAGTTGGACCCGCCCAAAAAACAGGACGAGGAATGATAATTACCGCAGACCAGGCCCCCACCCTGTCCCCTGTCTTCAAAGGAAGAAAGGGCAGGTTGCTGTATAACCTGGCCATGCGGGTTACGGGTATCAGAAAAATCAATCTCACCCACGACAGGGTGGAAAAGGCCGGCATCCAACCGGGACCGGACTTTGCCAAAGGCATCCTGGACGATGCGGGCGTGGATTTCCTGGTGGGAAACCCGGACAGGCTTTCCAGCCTGCCGGAAGGGCCTTTCATTGTAATTGCCAATCACATTTACGGCCACCTGGATGGCATCTGCCTGGTGGACCTCTTCGGCCATGTCAGGCCCCAAAGCAAGGTAATGGTGAACGAATTCCTCATGTGGATCCACGGACTGGCCCCCAATTTCATTTCCGTGAATCCCACTCTTGACAAGAAGGAAGGCGCCACTGCCACCAGCGTGAACGGCGTCAAAAACGCCCTCCTGCAGCTGCAGAGCGGAGAACCGTTGTGCATGTTCCCCTCCGGCGCCGTGGCCGATTTGAAGCCCCGCGAGCACTGGACCCTTAGCGAGCGGGAGTGGCAGGACGCCGCAATAAAGCTGATCCGGAAGGCGCGCGTACCGGTGGTTCCGGTGCGTTTCTTTGACCGCAATTCGGCCTTCTACTATGCCCTGGGGCTCATTGATTACCGCGTTCGCTTTGTGCGCCTGTTCCATGAGGTATACAACAAGCGGGGCACCAACCCGCGCGTGGGAATCGGCCCCATCATCAGCGTAGAGCAGCAGGAGGCCGTCCCGGAAGAGGAATACAAGCAATTTCTCCGGCAGAGCGTATATGAGATGCCTGTGCCGGAACAGTTTATTAAGAGATCGGAACTATGGAAGTAAAAGTAGCACTGGTTACCGGAGGCAGCAGCGGAATTGGCGCTGCAACGGCCCGGCTCCTGGCCGATGCCGGCGTTAAAGTGTATGCAGGATCCCGCCGCGGGACCTTTGAACCCGCCCGCGAGGACGTGATCCCCGTGAAACTGGACGTGAACGACGCTGCCACCCTGGAAGCCGCCGTGCAGGAGATCCTCTCCCGTGAAGGAAGACTGGACGCCGTGGTGTGCAATGCCGGCAACGGCATCTACGGTCCTGTGGAAGGAACCACGGAGGAAGAAGCACGTTATCAGTTTGAAACCAATTACTTCGGGGTGCTCAAGACCATCCAGGCCTGCCTGCCGGTGTTCCGGAAACAGCAATTTGGCCGCATCATCACCATTACTTCCGTGATGGCCATCCTGGAGCTCCCCTTCCAGGGTTTCTACTCCTCTGTAAAGGCGGCACTGCTCTCGCTCACGGAATCCCTGGCCCTGGAACTCAAAGGTACGGGCATCCAATGCTGCAGCATATTGCCCGGAGATGTTGCCACCGGCTTCACATCGGCCCGAAAATTGAATAAGGCAGCTACCCAGGAAGACTCCCCCTACAAAGAGTGGATGCAGAAGAACCTCAGGCAGGTGGAGAAGGACGAACTGGGCGGTATGTCCCCGGACGTTATTGCCAAGGCCGTCCTCAAGCAACTGAAAAAGAAAAAAATGGCCATGCGGGTTATCCCCCGCCTGGATTATAAGCTGGTGGCCGTACTGGTACGGCTTGTCCCGGCAAAAACCAGGCTGGCCCTCATTAAATGCCTTTACTAAAGAATGAAGAAGTTTCAGCTCATAGTCACGCTCCTTTTGGTCTCCGCCCTTTCGGCGCTGGCCCAGCAGACCACGCGTGTGCGCGGACAGGTGACGGACTATGATACCGGAGAACCCCTCCCCTTCGTGAGCGTGTATTTCGACGGCACCACCATCGGCATTTCCACGGACCTGGAAGGCCGATACAGCCTGGAAACACCCTCCAAGGATGCCCGTGTCCTCACGGCCCATATCGTTGGCTACGAAAGCCTTTCCATCCCCGTAACACCCGGTTCGTTCAACGAATTCAACTTCCGGCTCAAGACAGACCCGGATTTCCTGGACGCAGCCATAGTGAAGCCGGACGACCGGTATATCAAGTCCATCCTCCGGAAGATTGACCAGGCCCGGAAGAAAAATAATCCGGACAACGCGGAATCCTGGAAGTCCGGACTCTACACCAAGTTGGAGATGGATGCCACCAATATGGAGGACATCTTGGACTGGGGCTTTGTGAAACGCAATCTGGGCTTTGTGAAAGACTATGCCGATACATCGGCCATCACCGGCAAGCCCTTCATCCCCGTGATGATCTCGGAGACCCTGTCGGACATGTACCATTCCACGGACCCCGCCTTCGAGCGGGAAGTGATGAGAGCCAACCGCATTTCCGGCCTCAAAGAGGACAACGTCCTGCGCCAGTTCACCGGCAGCTACCTCCTGAAGACCAATTTCTACGAAAATAACATCGGCGTTTTCAACCTGGACATTCCCAGCCCGTCGGCCGCTTCTTCCCACATTTTCTACAATTATTACCTGGTGGACAGCCTCCAGGTAGAGGGCCGGAAGACCTATACGCTGCGCTTCCACCCCAAGAAACTGGTCACCTCCCCCGTATTTGACGGGGAAATGCAGATTGATGCGGAAGACTTTGGCATCCGCTCCGTGCATGTACAGCTTTCTGCGGTGGCCAACGTGAACTGGATCCGGCACATCAACATAGACATTGAGAACCGCCGCCTGGAAAACGGACAGTGGTTCTATGGGGAGGAAAACCTCTTCGCAGACTTCTCCATTGCAGTAAGTGATTCATCCAAAATTGTTTCCTTCCTAGGAAGACGGCATAAGGTGTTTGACCCGCCGGTGTTCGGCCCCATTACGGACCCGGATGCGCTGGAGGGCGAAGACCAGGTGATCCTGTCCAAACTGGAGCCCAAGGAAGAGGAATTCTGGGAGGAAGTTCGTCCTTACGAGCTAAGTGAACGCGAGCAGGGCATCTACCACATGGTGACCCAGGTACAGGAAACTCCCCTGTACAAATGGGGCTATGAACTGGCCAATACGCTCATTACGGGCTATTACGAAATCCCGGCTATAGGTGTCGGCTTCGGTCCCTGGGACCGTACCGTTGTATATAACCAGGCGGAAGGACTGCGTCTGCAGGTGGGTTTCCGCACCATGCGGGAGTTCTCGGAAACCGTGCGTTTCACGGGAACCTTCGCGTATGGCTTCAGGGACAAAACACCCAAGTGGAGCTTCTCCTCGGAAATCATGTTCAACCGGGAAAAAACCCGCAAGCTCACCCTGTCGGCCAGGAAGGATTTTGTGCAGCTGGGCAGCAGTGAAGGCATGTTTACCTCCTTCATGGACCGCCAGAGCATGGTACGGGAGTTCAGGCTCCAATACGACCATGAATGGGCCCCGGGCATAGACCAGACCCTCACTTGGAGGACGTCCCGCCTGTGGGGGAACGACCAGGTTCCCCTGGAGCGGCCGGACCATACCTTCCAGGACAGTTATCTGGTTAACGAGATAGGAACCAACTTCCGCTTTTCCTGGGGCGAGCGTGTGAACCGCGGCGTCTTTAACAAGTTCTACATCTTCTCCAACTACCCCATCATCAACATCAACGTGCGGCACGGATTCGGCGGTATCACACCCGGCAGCAAAGGATACTGGCGGGAAGAGCTTATCGTGAACTGGAGGGTTCCTTCCACCGCCATCGGCTTCGCGAAGATGTGCCTGAACTTCGGCGCCTTCCAAGGTTCGGTGCCCTACACGCACCTAAAACTGCATGAAGGCAACCAAACCTATTTCCTGGACGTAGGTTCCTTCTCCTGCATGGACTATTACGAGTTTGCCTCGGACCGTTGGATGTTCAGCTACTACGAGCACAATTTCAACGGCTTCTTCCTGGGCAAGATCCCGCTCATCAAGAAGCTGGACCTGCGGGAACTGGCCACCATCCGCTTTGCCTGGGGCACCCTTTCGCCAGACAACCGGGAGAACGCTCCGTTCCTGCTGCCGGAAGGCACAGGAACCCTGGAAACACCTTATGTAGAGGCCGGTATCGGTATCGGCAATATCCTGCGCGTCCTGCGGGTAGACTGCTTCTGGCGTCTCACCCACAGGTCCCCGGAACGGAGAAACTTTACCATCAATATAGGATTTGACGTTGAATTCTAAGATTCTAAGCCATGAAAACCTTTCTGACCATCCATCCACTGATTATTGAAGGCAAAACGGAGCCTCATCAGATTGAGCCCTATTACTATCCTGTTTTCTCCTACTCTTTTCTTATGGAAGGAGAGGTCCTGGTTTCCATCGAAGACAAGAATTACTTGCTGGGGGCGGGACAGTTTATCCTGGTTCCGGAAAACAAGACCATAGTAATCAAGCATTTCAAAGACTGCCGGGGATATATGGGCGGTTTCAGCCTCAGTGAGCTCAAGGATGCCTCTTATCCCGTCCTGAGGACCAAGGAGCCTGTAATCCAGAGTTTCTGGTTTGACGACGCCGTTTTCCTGGGAGTGCTCCTGAAGCGGATGCTGGTGGCTTCGGAAGACAACGACAAGGCGCTTCTGAGGTGCGGAATAGACATGATACTCAGTCAGTTGCGCCCGGGAGGACAGGTGGCGGCCATTCCGGAGAAATTTATGCAGATGGTCTTTGAGAAGAATAATGCCACCCTCTCCGTGTCGGACTATGCCAATCTCCTGAAGGTAACCCCCAATTACCTTAACAAGACGGTGAAGTCCCATACGCACCGCACCGCCATAGACTGGATAGAGATTGCCCGGCTGAACCTGGCCAAGCAGATGCTCAAGGACAAGAATGTATCCATTGCCGATGTGGCCCGGCTCTCCGGCCTGGAGGACCAGTCCTATTTCTCCCGCTTCTTCAAGAAAAAGACGGGCATGAGCCCGTCCCATTTCAGAAATGGCCTTGTCTAAGGCCTGTAATCCGTAACGATTACTTTCCCGTCCTGTACCCGGAATCGGACGTCGGCCCCCTCAAAGGGCATGGCGTATTCCTTTTCCGGACTGTCCTGGTACGCCGGCCGGGGATCCAGGGAAAGGATTTGCCGGAGGATGCTGCGCTGCGCCTCCGTAAAGGGAAGATGCTCCGGGATTTCCACCTCCAGCAGCGGCTTCGGCGCCTCCTGGGCAAAGCCGCCCGCCGCATCCGGGAAGGCATCGGCATAGGGCACGTAAGGCTTGATATCGTAGATGGGAGTACCGTCCATAAGGTCCGCGCCCTTTATCACAATCTCCAGTCCGTCAATTTCTTCCACTTCCACACAGGACAGCCCCAGCGGGTTGGGCCGATAGGGTGAACGCGTAGCCCATACGCCCATGGCGGTATTACCGCCCAACCGGGGCGGACGGACGGTGGGCTGCCACTCCCCCTTTGCGGGTTTGTTGGCGGAAAAACCCCAGATGAGCCAGATGCGGCCGAAGCCCTCCAATCCCCTCAGCGCCTCCCGGTTCCGGTAGGCTTCCGTAAAAACTATCCGGCCCCGGACATCGGCCAGGGAACTCTGCCGGGGAATGCCGAATTTGGAGCCGAAAGGGCCCCGGTAGTACGCTACAGGCTCTATCTGAAGGGTATGGTCCATCTAGGAAAGGTATTTGCCGTGACAGTGGCAGTAACGAAGTCCGCTGCCACAGGGGCAGGGATCGTCCGGCGCCACGTGCGGGATGGCGAAGCCCATGCCGGGGATATCAGCCACCTCCGGGAGCTTGTCCCAGGAGCGGAGGCTGTTCAGTTTCATGTCCAGCTGCATCTGACCGGCTTCCCGGGCGCTGAGGCCGTTCAGGGCCCATTTGGGGATGGCGTCGGCATAATCGGCCACAATCTGGCAGCAGACCTTCCAGCTTTCTTCGTCCAGGTGCTGGCCCTGCGGGCTGTCCATGAGCGGATGGAACAGGGCTTCGTTGTAATCACTGGTGTACTGAGCTTCAATCCAGGTATCGTGCTCCGCCTTTACCAACTCGAAACCCTCGTAACCCAGGCGGCGGTACAGCTGTTCCAGGGCCATGCCTTCCCGGGTGCGCATGTCCACCGTAAAGTACGGTGCGCCGGCCCCGGCTTCCCGGGCCTGGTCTTCCGTGAAGCTGCCCTTTTTCTTCTGACCCAGTTGCTGGCGGAGGGTATGGATCTCCTCCGGATCTGACACGCAGGGAGAACAGAGATAGTCTCCCCACTTGTCCGTGTACCGGCAGAGTTTTACCATGGGGCTCTGCTGCAGCATGTGCATCAGTTCCCCGTAATTGTTGTTGTAATGCTGCTCGTAATAAGCAGTGATAAGGTCCAGGAAAAGGGGCGTGGACATTATACCGTAAAGGTTTAAGTAACCAAGTCCAATCCGCTCTATATCAAACTGTCCGCTTCTCTCTCCCCTTTTGATGGCTTTCTCTACGAAGGGAGCCACAATGTCGTACATCTCCCGGGTGATCCACACCTTGTGGAAATGCTCGTCCGTGTCGTCATGCTCCACCAGACCGCTCACCTCCACCAGCGAAGGATAGATGGCGTAGTCCTGGTACTGGACCTTCTCCGGCCCGGCGTTCACCAGTTCCCGGAGCAGCCGCACGTCCCGTTCCATAAGATGGGACAGCCAGCGTCCGGGTTCTCCCCTGAGATACACATCCAGTTGCTCCACCAACTGGGACTTCCTCAGGCGCGGCGAAAGCTCGCGCCCGAGGAGACTTCCCAGGTCTTGGAGTTCCGGCTTCTGAAAGCCGTCAAGAAGTGTATGCAGGTTTTTTACCACTCGTATTTGAGGATGGGGTTACGGGCGGCCATGGTCTCGTCCGGACGGGTTATGGGCGCATTGTGCGGGGCCTCGTGCAGGATATTGGGATCCTGTGCAGCCTCTGCGGCAATGGTCCTCATTACGCCGATGAACGAGTCTATGGTCTCCTTGCTCTCCGTTTCCGTGGGCTCTATCATGAGGGCCTGGTGGAAAAGGAGCGGGAAATAGATGGTGGGAGCATGGAAGCCGTAGTCCAGCAGGCGCTTGGCCACATCCAGGGTGGTGGCGCCGGGGACGTCGTCGTGCGCGCCGTCGTTGATGAGGCCGTCAAACACGAATTCGTGCTTGCACACGCCCTCAATGGGCAGTTTGTACACGTCCTTGAGGCATTCCTTGATGTAATTGGCGCTTAGCACCGCATACTGTCCCACCTGCTTGAGATGGTCCTTCCCCAGGGATAGGATGTAGGCATAGGCCCGGAGAATTACACCGAAGTTGCCGTGGAAACCGCTTACCCGCAGGTCCGGGATGCAGTCTTCCAGGTGCTTGGCCACACCCACGGGACCGCTGCCGGGACCGCCTCCGCCGTGCGGCGTGGAGAAGGTCTTGTGCAGGTT
>CAMHKD010000056.1:0-11335 GCA_946185645.1 uncultured Bacteroidales bacterium | reverse complement strand
TTCAGCAGCACCGAACCCACGATGGGACCCGTGCAGGAGAAGGAAACCAGCACCAGGGTAAGGGCCATGAAAAATACGCCCGCAAGGCCTCCCTTGCCCGATTTGGCATCGGCCGATGTACTCCAGGAGGAGGGGAGGGTAATCTCAAACGCCCCAAAGAAGGAAAGGGCGAAGATGAAGAATACCAGGAAGAAGAGGATATTGGGCAGCCAGTGCGTTGCCAGCCAGTTGAAGATATCGGCCGTGACGGCTTCTCCGCCGATGAGGCGGGTTAGGCCGAAGAGCAGCACCACCGGCACTGTGTACAGCAGTACGATGAATACGCCGTACATGAAGGCCTTGAAGCGGCCCTGGTGTACGTTGTCCGATGCCTTAAGGAAGAAAGACACCGTCATGGGCACCATAGGGAAGACGCAGGGGGTAAGGAGCATGGCCAGGCCCCAGAGGATGGCTTCCAGAAGTAGGGCCCAGAGGCCGCCGGCGCTTTCCTGCTTTTCCGGGTCCCCGATAGCGCTGGAATGGGCATCGGCCTTTCCCAGGGTCACGGAGAATTCGTACTCTTCCGGGAAGCCGCACATATCGTCCGTGCAGGCCTGCCAGGTGAGCGTCCCTTCCAGCTTTGTTCCCTCCGGCGCAGTCACTTCCTGCGAGAATACGGCCTTGTTGAAGAAGACCGGTTCTCCGTTATAGTCCGTGGGGGTGGATTCTTCCACAATGGGCCCTGCAGTTACATCCGAGGCATAATTCACCTCGAACGGCAGGCCCATTTCCGGAGCCACGCCGTAGATGTGCCGCCCTTGGGAGATGGTGCCGGTAAAGCTCACGCGGAAGGTCTCTTCCGCTACTTTTTTGGCTTCCACCTTCCAGGTGGCCGATGCATCCTGCGCAAAAGCCGCAACGCTTAGAAACAGCGCTGCGACGAAAGTCATGAATGTCATGCCCGGCTTGCCCGGGCATCTCCTGTTATTTTGCATAAGCTACGGATCGGGTTTCCCGGATCACGGTAATCTTTACCTGGCCGGGATAAGTCATTTCGTCCTGGATCTTTTTGGCGATGTCTCCGGAGAGCACTTCGGCATCGCGGTCGCTCACCTGTTCCGCACCCACGATCACGCGGAGTTCGCGGCCGGCCTGGATGGCATAGGCCTTGGTGACGCCCGGATAAGAGGCGGCCAGGTTCTCCATGCCCTTGAGGCGCTTGATGTAGCTCTCAATCACTTCCCGGCGGGCTCCCGGACGGGCACCGGAGATGGCGTCACCCACCAGCACCAGCGGTGCGTAGAGGGAAGTCATTTCCGTTTCCTCGTGGTGGGCGCCGATGGCGTTGCAGATTTCCGGCTTTTCCTTGTACTGCTCGGCCAGTCTCATACCCAGCAGGGCGTGCGGCAGCTCCGGATCTTCCTCGCTCACCTTACCGATATCGTGCAGCAGGCCGGCGCGTTTGGCAATCTTGGGGTTCAGGCCCAGTTCGCTGGCCAGGATGGCGCAGATGTTGGCCACTTCCCGGGAGTGCTGCAGCAGGTTCTGACCATAGGAGGAACGGTATTTCATTCGGCCGATCATCCTAACAAGCTCCATGGAGAGGCCGTGGATGCCCAGGTCTATGCAGGTGCGCTTGCCGGTTTCCAGGATTTCCTCTTCCAGCTGCTTCTGGACCTTGGCCACCACTTCCTCAATGCGGGCGGGATGGATGCGGCCGTCCACCACCAGCTGGTGCAGGGCCAGACGGGCCACTTCCCGGCGGACCGGGTCGAAGGCGCTCAGGAGGATGGCGTCCGGGGTGTCGTCCACCACAATCTCCACGCCCGTGGCGGCCTCCAGGGCCCGGATGTTACGGCCTTCCCGGCCGATGATGCGACCCTTGATGTCGTCGTTCTCAATGGGGAAGGTGGTAACGGCGTTCTCAATGGCCGTTTCCGTTGCGGTGCGCTGGATGGTATTGATAACAATGCGTTTGGCTTCCTTGGCGGCGTTAAGGCGGGCTTCGTCAATGCAGTCGTTGATGTATGCCTGGGCCTCCGTGCGGGCCTCGGCCTTCATGCTTTCCATGAGCTGGGCCTTGGCGTCCTGGGCGCTCATGCCGGCGATGGTCTCTATCTGGTGGATCACCTGGCCGCGGAGCTCCTCATATTCGTCTTCCTTTACCTTGAGGGCGTCCTGCTGGTTCTTGAGGAGGATCTTCTGGTTCTCCAGTTCCTTGTTCTTGCGGTCTGCCTCGCTCATCTTCTGGTTAAGGGTGTTCTCCTTCTGCTTCACGCGGTTTTCCGCTTCCCGGATCTGGGCGTTCTTCTCGTTCACCATTTTCTCGTGCTCGCCCTTGAGGGACAGGTACTTCTCCTTGGCCTGGAGGATACGCTCGTTCTTGATTTTCTCTCCCTCGATTTCCGCTTTTTCCAGGATCTCATCCTTCTTGCCTTTGAGGATGGCCCGGCGGATGAGTATGTAGATGACAAGAGCCAGGATGACTCCTGCCACAAATCCGATAATTAAGCTTACGATATCCATAAAAATATATATGTTGGTTTAAGTTTTCACAAATAAAGGCAGTTCCCTTTTGGGGAGCTGCCTTATGGAAAAAAGCCGTCATCATCTAGTCAGAAAATCTTAATAAATAAGATTTGGGTCCCGACCGGTTGCTGGTATCCCGTCCAGCGGGCCCGCCATCCCCGGCCTGAGTCAACCCGGCGCGTTGTAACGTGTTGATTTCAGCTATCGATGGACGACGGCTTATTTTGTTTGGATGTCCTGCAGATAGCGGTCCAGGTCTCTCTCCAGCTGCCCCCGATCGTTTTCCGCCGCTTCTCCCTCCTTTTGGAGGCCGATGCGGTATACGGTTTCGTTCAAAGCCACCAGGCACATGAGGTCCATGATGGTTTTGTCCGGATTCTTCCGGGTATAGGCGGCGAGGCGTTTGTTGATGGCTTCGGCGGCCAGCCGGTACACTTCCTCCTGCTGCGGGGAAGTGGCCATGAGGTTGTAGGTGCGGCCTGCAATCTTTATGCTGATCTTCTGGTCCATCATTAATCCTCCAGGCAGGAGATGCATTTACCGATCTCCCTGATGAGTGTATCCACCTTTTCCCGGGCGGCTGCCTTGTCTCCGCCGCCGGTGAAGGCTTCTGTGAGTTTCCGGGTCTCTATCTCGGACTCCAATTCCATAATCTGCTCCCTGAGGTTTTTCCCGGTTTCCTTGCACTCATGTAGCTCCTCGCGGAGTTTTTGGTTCTCCGCTTTCTCAGCCTCATAAAGTGCAATCAGCTGTTCGATTTTTGTTCTTAAACCTTCCAGCATAGCCGGTTTTATACCTAATTCCTGCAAATTTAATAAATTTCCTGCGAAATTCTGTGCTAATCCTTGAAAAATTACAAGGTTGCAATAAGTTTCTTAAAGAGTTGTGTCATGCGGTCTGCGGCGGCATCGGCAGCCTTCACGATGGCTTCGCCGTCCGTCACATAGTCTTCGTCGTCCGTGGCATGGGCCACATCCGTGATAACGGACATGCCGAACACGGGGATGCCGCTGTGGCGGGCCACAATCACCTCCGGGGTGGTGGACATGCCCACGGCATCCGCCCCGATGGCGCGGAAGTAACGGTATTCAGCCGGGGTCTCATAGGACGGTCCGGTGATGGCCACATATACGCCTTTCTGCAGGGCGATGCCTTCCTGCTTGGCAATCTCCTCTGCCTTGCGGATGAGGGACGGGTCGTAGGGACGCGTCATGTCCGGGAAACGCGGACCGAATTCGTCCATGTTGGGGCCGATGAGGGGATTGGGCAGCAGGTTGATGTGGTCCTTGATGATCATGAGGTCTCCCACATGGAAGCCCAGGTTGGTGCCGCCGGCGGCGTTGGAAACGAACAGGTATTTGATTCCCAGGACCTTCATTACCTGGATGGGAAGGGTTACCTGGTGCATGGTGTATCCTTCGTAATAGTGGATGCGGCCCTGCATGGCAATCACTTTCTTTCCGCCCAGGTCTCCCACGATGTAATTCCCCTTATGGCCGATGGCGGTGGAGGCGGGGAAACCCGGAATGTCCCGGTAGGAGATTACAAGGGGATTCTCTATCTCGTCGGCCAGTTTGCCCAGGCCGCTGCCCAGGACTATACCCACCACGGGCTGGATGCCGCCCATCTTTTCCCGAACGTAGCGGGCGGCGGCATGGATGGTTTCCAGAGGATTCATATTCAGATGTTTTCGATGAGTTTAATGAAAAGGTTGGTCATTTTCACGGCGGCGGCGTTGGCGGCTTTCACCACGTCCTCTCCGTCGTTTTCGTAATCTTCCGCATAGTCGTCATGCGCCTCGTTGGTAATGACGGACATGCCAAAGACGGGGATGCCGGCATGGCGGGCCACGATGACCTCCGGGACGGTGGACATGCCCACGGCATCGGCCCCTATGGTGCGGTAGAACTTGTATTCCGCCGGGGTCTCATAGGACGGGCCGGTGTCTCCCAGATATACGCCCTGCTGGAGCTCTATGCCCATTTCTCCGGCCAGTTTAAGCGCCAGCTTGATGAGGGAAGGGTCGTACGGACGGGTCATGTCCGGGAAGCGCGGTCCCTCGCTGTCCATGTTGGGGCCGATGAGGGGATTGGGCAGCAGGTTGATATGGTCCCTGATGATCATGAGGTCTCCCACGTGCAGCTTGAAACTTACGCCGCCAGCGGCATTGGAAACGAACAGGTATTTGATGCCCAGGCCGATCATTACCCGGATGGGGAGCACGACGTTTTCCATGCCGTAGCCTTCGTAATAGTGGATGCGGCCCTGCATGGCGATGACGGTTTTTCCGCCCAGGGTGCCCACGATGAAGTTGCCCTTGTGCCCTACAGCGGTGGAAACGGGGAAGCCGGGGATGTCCCGGTAGGGAATTACAAGCTGGTCTTCAATTACATCGGCCAGTTTCCCAAGGCCGCTTCCCAGTACGATGCCGGCAACAGGCCTGCGCCCCTTGAGCCAGTCCTGTACACAGCCGGCTGCAATCTGTATCTTTTCTATTCTGGGGTCCATGGTTATGGTATGTGGTTAGTGTTATTGTCAAAAAAACCGGCATGTAGAGGTGCCGGCAATGGGTTTAGAATTCTTCGCTCTCCTGCTCCTCCCGCGGAGTATACTGGCGGATGGGCTGGTCGTGCAGCAAATCGTGCAGAATGTACTGGACAGCCTCCTGGAGACCTTCCTGGAATTTCTCGAAGTCTTCCTTGTAAAGAAATATCTTGTGCTTGTCAAACACGAAGGAGCCGTCCCTTTCTACGCGGCGCTTGCTCTCCGTGATGGTAAGATAAAAGTCGTTGTTGCCCTTCGTGGCCTTCACGTCAAAGAAATACGTACGCTTTCCGGCCCGGACGGGTTTGGAGTAAACGTCTTCCGAGTTTCGCTCCTGGGAGTGGCCCCTTTCATAATCTTCGTACATAGCGTATAATTTAGTTTACACTTACAAATTTAGGGAAATTATTGAAAAAACACTAACTTTGTGCAAATTAATTTTGATTGACATTATGCTCAACAGACGTATCCTCAGAATAAAGGCGTTCAAGGTCCTGTATTCGTATGCAGAGAACCCGGACCTCACGTTGAAAGAGGCGTTACAGAATCTGGATACATCGGCAGAGGCCACCAGGGACCTGTATCTGTACCTGCTGGCACTTATTCCCGCCCTCACCGCAGAGGCCGCCCGCCGCACGGAGGCCGCCCGGGGAAAATTCAACCCCACGGAGGAGGAACTGCACCCCAATCTCAAGTTCGTGAACAACCGCGTATCGGCCCTCCTGGAGGGAGATCCGGATTTCCAGCGGCTGCTGGAAAAGAAAAAGCTCTCCTGGGAGCAGAACGACGCATTCGTGCACTCGCTCTATGAAACCGTGAAATCCCGCCCCTGGTATGCCGATTACATGGCCTCCCCGGAGGACTCCCTTTCCCGGGACGTGGCTCTTTGGAAGCACGTTTTTGAGGAAGAGCTGGAAGACAGCGAAGACCTGGCCGCCATCCTGGAAGACCAGTCCATCTATTGGAGCGACGATGTGGCCTATGCCCTCCTGGCCTGCCTCCGTTCGCTGGAAGGGATGGCCGTTTTCGGCCGTTGGAGCTATCCGCCGCTTTACCAGAGCGAGCAGATGTCGGCCCAGGGAAAACAGGTGGAGGACGACAGGCAGTTCGTCCACTCGCTGGTAACGGCAGCCTACGGGCGTTTCAAAGAGTATTATGACCTGGTGGCCGGCTCCGTGTCCAAGTGGGACCGGGACCGTCTCTATACAACGGATATCGTCCTCATCGCCATGGGCCTGGCCGAGGCGGCAACCTTCCCGGACATTCCCATCAAGGTTACCATCAACGAGTACGTGGAGATCTCCAAGTATTATTCCACCCCCAAGAGCCGCGGCTTCGTGAACGGCCTTTTGGACCGCCTTCTCAAAGAAAGATTAAACTAATTCACAGTTATGCATACACTAGTACTTTATTTCCTTCAGGCCGCTGCCGCTCAGCAGCAGCCCAGTGCCCTTCCCACCATCCTCATGTTCGGCGCCATCATCCTGGTGATGTGGCTGTTCATGATCCGTCCGCAGCGCAAGCAGCAGAAGCAGCTGCAGGAGTTCCGCAACGCCCTCAAGAAGGGGGATAAGGTGGTCACCGCCGGCGGTATCTACGGAGAGATCGTGGAAGTGAACGAAAAGACCGCCCTCATCCGCGTGGACGGAGACGTGAAACTCCGCGTGGACAAGCAGAGCCTGGTTAAGGACTACTCAGAGGCCGAGTACCAGAAGTAAAACCATGGAGTGGGGAAGAAGCTGGGTGGCGCTCATCGTGTCGCTGCTCCTTGCCAGTCTTGTCTGGATCCTGAGCAATCTTTCCCAGACTTACTCCGGGACGGTAAGCGTCCCGGTCATGGCCCGCTGCAACCTGGAGGGCCATCAGGGCCTGTCGTCCAACACGGTGCTGGTTAGCGCCCGCTGCCGTACCCAGGGCTTCCGCCTGGTGCGGGAGCAGAGCCGCCGGGAGCGCAAAACCCTGGTGGTGGACTTTTCTCCGGCCGATCTGCACCGCACGGGGCCGGAGACTTTCTGCGTGATCGGCGGGGCCATCAACTCCTATGTGAACCAGTTCTTCGGGGAAGAGACCACCGTGGAGGCTTTCATTACGGATACCCTCCGTTTCACTTTCCCGCTGGAAAACCACAAGAAGGTGCCCGTAGAGGTGCCCATGACCGTCCATTGCCGTTCCCAGTACATGCAGAGCGGTCCTTTCCACACGACTCCGGATTCGGTGACGGTGTATGGGGAGGACGCCCGGCTGGAAAGCATAGACAAGGTAACCACCAGCCGGCTGGTACTGTCGGACGTGCACGACACCCGGAGCGGCATCCTGCGCCTGAACCCCATTAACGGCGTCCGCCTTTCGGTGGACCAGGTGGGCTATGAACTGCCCGTTACGCGTTATGTGGAACTGCGGAGCACCCTGCCCGTGGAGGTGTGGAATGCTCCCACCGGACACGAATTGCAGGTGTTCCCGGCCACGGCGGAGGTGGTGCTCCTCTGCGCTTTCCCGCTGGTTAAAGATCCGCTTCCGGAATTCCGTATCTATGTGGATTACAAGGACTTCGCTGCGTCCATCAACGGACGTTGCGTTCCCCGTACGCTCCGCCTTCCCACCGGCGTGCTGGAATACCGGGTTCAGCCGGAGGTGTTCGACTGCATAGAATCGGTCCGATGAAAACCGTCATCGTCACAGGCGGAATCGGCAGCGGCAAATCGGCCGTTTGCGCCCTGCTCCGTCAGCGGGGGATTCCGGTCTATGACTGCGACTCCCGCGTAAAAGAACTTTACGACGAAGATCCCGCCCTTGTCCCGGCCCTGGAAGAGGTGCTGGGCGTTCCGCTGCGTAACAAGGCCGGCAAGCTGGACAAGGCCGCCCTGGCGCGGCGTATTTTCCCGGACAAGGCGGCCCGGGAAGCCGTTGAGGCAAAGGTGTATCCGGCGCTTTTAAAAGACTTCCAGGCCTGGCGCGCCGCGCAGAAAAAAGCGCCTTTCGTGGCGCTGGAATCGGCCGTTATCCTTTCCAAACCCCTTTTCCGCGGCCTTGCCGACGGAGTGGTGCTGGTGGACGCCCCGGAGGAAATCCGCCTCCGTCGCGCCATGGAAAGGGACGGTGCTACGGAGGAAGTCGTCCGGGAGCGGATGGCCGCCCAGCAGCCCGTTATCCCCGCCGATGCCTGCATCCTCCGCAACGACGGCACACCGGAAGACCTCCAAAAGGAGGTCGAGCGCGTTTTTTTCGGCAAAAATGACTATATTTGTAAGCTATTGAATAACGAAACCCAAAATATGAAAACAGATCTGGCAAAAACCCTTTCCATCCGTGGTCAGCACGGATTGTTCACGTATATCGCCCAATCCCGCACCGGCGCCATCGCAGAGGCCTTTGAAGACAAGAAGCGCTCCAATTTCAGCGCCAATGCCGGCATCACCACCCTGGCCGATATTTCCATCTACACGGCCGAAGGTGAAGTGAAACTCCAGGATGTCTTCGGCAAGATGCACGAAGTGCTGGGAGACAAGGACGCCCCTTCCGCCAAGGCGGATCCCAAGGAGCTCAAGGCTCTTTTCGACAAGGCCCTTCCCAATTACGATTCAGAGCGTTTCTACGTATCCCACATGAAGAAGGTGGTAGAATGGTACAACGCCCTCAAGAAGTACGCTTCCCTGGACTTTGTAACGGACGAGGAGAGAGAGGCCGAGGCTGCCGGTAACGCGGAGGCCTAGTCCATGCCTTCGCTGCAGGTTATCACCCTGGGGTGTTCCAAGAACACGGTAGACACCGAGCATCTGCTTTATCAGATACGCGGCTCGTATGAGCTGGTGCCGGAAGGGGAATCCCGCCCCTGGGTGGACGTACTCCTTGTCAATACCTGCGGCTTCATTGGAGATGCCAAGCAGCAGTCCATCCAGACCATCCTCTCCGCCGCAGCCCGGAAAAAGGCCGGCGAGGTGGGTAAGCTGCTGGTTTTCGGCTGCCTGTCCCAGCGTTATGCGTCGGAGCTTCCGGAACTCATTCCGGAGGTGGACGGCTGGTTCGGGGCCCGTACGCTGGACCCGCTGGTGGAGGCCCTCGGCTGCAAGCCGGATCCTTCCCAGCAGCATCGGCGCGTACTTACGGACGGCATCCATCCCTATGCATACCTCAAGATTTCGGAAGGCTGCGACAGGCGCTGCTCGTACTGCGCCATCCCGCTCATCCGCGGACCGCACCGTTCCGTTCCCATGGAGGTGCTTGTAAAGGAGGCGGAGGAATTGTCGGCTCAAGGGATAAGGGAACTCATCATCATTGCCCAGGACACCACGTATTACGGCCTGGACCTTTACAAAAAACGCATGCTGGCGCCCCTTCTGAGGAAACTTTCGGAGGTGGAAGGCATCGAGTGGCTCCGCATCCACTACTCCTATCCGGCCGATTTCCCGGAGGATGTCCTGGAAGAAATGGCCAACAATCCCAAGGTATGCCGATACATGGACATCCCGCTCCAGCACATCTCGGACCGGGTTCTGGACAATATGCACCGCCATGTGGACGGCGCCTGGACCCGGGAGCTCATCCGCCGGATGCGGGAGCGTGTGCCCGGCGTGGCGCTCCGGACCACCCTCATCGTGGGGCATCCCGGGGAGAAGCACAACGACTTTGAGCAATTGCTGGACTTCGTGCGGGAAGCCCGCTTCCAGCGGCTGGGCGCCTTCACCTATTCGGAGGAGGAGGGGACCTACGACGCGGAGCATTTTCCGGACAGCGTTTCGGAACGCACCAAAAAGAACCGCCTGAATGCGCTCATGGAGCTTCAGCGTGGCATATCCCTTGCATACAATGAGTCCCGGATCGGCACCCAAGTCCGCGTGCTGGTGGACGCTTTCACGGACGGCATCCTGGTATGCCGGAGTGAATTCGAAAGCCCGGAGGTGGACGGGGAGATCCTGGTAAAATATACGGCTGCGGCCTTTGGAGGGGCGGAACCGCAATCCCTTGTGGGAAAGTTCCTTACGGTCCAAATAACCGCTGCCGATGAGTATGACCTTACAGCAGAAGTAGTATGAAAAGAATAATTTGGCTGGCGGCCGCCCTCCTGGGGCTGGTCTCCTGCTCGCCCGAGATTTACACGTATTATCTGGAAGTGCGACAGCCCTCGGATTCCGGTATGGACCTTGCCCGCAAATCCATGGCCCTGGTCTATATGGACAGCGATGTCCCGGCCGATACGGCCTTCAACCGGAGCATGGCCTCGTCCCTGGCCCGTGCCCTGGAGGAGGATTACTTCGGTGGGGAAGAAGTGATCGGCATTTACCGGATTCCCAAGGCCGACAGCCTGTCGCTGGAGATGATGCACTCGCTTGTGATGGACACCGGTGAGGATGTAATCTTCCTCATTACCAGCGCTCTGGGAGAGCCCGTGATGGAGTCCAACCAGGAAGTCCACAACGCCCGTTCGGTGGATTCGGCCTATGTTTGCCCGGCCCAGGTACCGCTCAATACCGCCCTGTACATCTACGACAGCATGGGAGACGACGTAGTGCGCCGCTTCAGCGGCAACGCCGTCCTGCGTCCGATGGTCTATAACAGCGGCGTCACGCCCGGGGAGAACCTGAAGGACAAGGCCCGCCTGGCCGCCGCCGGCGGAGAGGCCGAAAGGATGGGTGAGCGGATCTCCCGCCGCTTTGTCTCCAACTGGCAGACGGAGAGTTTCAGTTTCTATTATTACGACGACTCGGATTCGGACGAATGGATTGGCGCCATTACCTCCACGCTGGACGGGAAATATGCCGCCGCCATAGACGCCTGGGCTCCTTTCCTTCAGGGAAATGACGACAGAAAACGGGCCTGCGCCTGCTACAACATGGCGTTGGTATTCTATATGATGGGGGACACGGGCCTTGCCGCCCGCTGGCTGGACACTGCCAATACCCTTTATCCGGATCTGGTCCTTATCCCGGGCCTTCAGAAACGGATTGAAGCCCGCCTGGAGAATCCCAAGAAATAGGTATTGCAAAAGTGCCTGTTTATGAGTAAATTTGTAGACTGAAAATTAAAATCTATAACAATTCAAAATACAGCTAATTATATTATGGCAAACATCAATCTCCGCAAGTACGGCATCAAGGGTGTGAAGGAAATCCTTTACAACCCCACGTACGAGGTTCTTTACAACGAAGAGACCAAACCCGGTCTCGAAGGTTTTGACAAGGGTCAGGTTACGGAACTTGGCGCCATCAACGTGATGACGGGCATCTACACCGGCCGTTCTCCCAAAGACAAGTACATCGTGTACGACAACACCACCAAGGAAGGCAAG
>CAMHKD010000055.1:0-11476 GCA_946185645.1 uncultured Bacteroidales bacterium | reverse complement strand
TTCTGGGACACCTTCCGGGCCCTGCTGCCGCTGGTGAACCTGGTGTATCCGGAAACGGCCGCCCGTATCCAGCAGGGGCTGGTGAACCATTACAAGGAAAGCGGCTTCCTGCCGGAATGGGCCTCGCCGGGCCACCGGGGTTGCATGGTGGGAAACAACAGCGCTTCCGTGGTGGCCGACGCGTATCTCAAAGGCATCCGCGGCCAGGATATGGATTTACTGTGGGAAGCCGTTACGCATGGCGCCCACGCCGTGCATCCGCAGGTGAGTTCCACCGGCCGCCTGGGCTGGCAGCTTTACGACTCCCTGGGCTACGTCCCCTGTGACGCCGGTATTGCCGAAAGTGCCGCCCGCACCCTGGAATATGCCTATGACGACTGGTGCATCTATCGGCTGGGAGAGGCTCTGGGCCGTCCGGAGGCCGAACTGGCGCCGTACATAACCGCAGCGCAGAACTACCGTAACCTCTTTGACCCGGATTATGGCCTGATGAACGGCCGGCGGGCCGATGGCAGTTTCCATCGGCCTTTCAATCCGCTCAAATGGGGAGGGGATTTCACCGAAGGGAACAGCCTGCACTACACCTGGAGCGTGTTCCACGATATTCCCGGCCTGATGGAACTGATGGGCGGGCCGGAAGCCTTTGCGACCCGGCTGGACAGCGTTTTCACCATGCCGCCGCTTTACGACGACTCCTATTATGGCTTCCCCATCCACGAGATTGTGGAGATGACGGTGATGGGAATGGGCAACTACGCCCACGGCAACCAACCCATCCAGCACATGCTGTACCTTTACGACTGGTGCGGCCAGCCCTGGAAAACCCAGGCCCGCGTGCGGGAAGTGATGGAGAAGTTCTACAGCCCCTGGGCCGATGGCTACTGCGGCGACGAAGACAACGGCCAGACATCGGCCTGGTACGTGTTCAGCGCCCTGGGCTTCTATCCCGTGTGCCCCGGCAGCAACGAATACGCCCTGGGATCACCCCTGTTCCGGAAGGCCACCGTGCACCTCCCCGGCGGAGACCTGGTAATTGACGCCCCGGAGAATTCGGCCGATAACCGCTATGTCTCTAAACTGAAAGTGGATGGCCATACCTGGCAGACCAACTTCCTGCCTCACGAAGTGCTTTTCGATGGCGCCCGGCTGCGCTTCTCCCTGACCGCGTTTCCCGGGCGTTGAGTGGAAATAATTGCAGATGAATATATTATGCAAATCCGCCTGGAATAAAAAGCCAGGCGGATTTGCATAAACAACAAACAGTCAATTAATTACATTTAACGGCTATTTGCCGGTCTCGAAAATCTTTACCCGGCACTTCTGGATCAGTTCCTGCTGCTGTTCATCTTCCAGCTGGTTGAACGGTTTTCCGTACTGCGCCTGGGCCAGGTCTTCACGGACGGCCTTGAAGGCATCGGAAACAGACTGGACCGCGGCAGTATAGGCGCCATAGGAGGAACTGTTGTCAATTACGAAAAAGAAAGAGATATCATTGTTCTTCTCTATGTCCTTCTTGGCCAGCGCGAACAGGTCTTCCTGATAGAGCGTAACCAGATCCCTGTTATTCTTTCCCCTGATATACAACAATTTGTCCTGGCCGTTGAGGCGGATCTGGACGTCGTACTTCTTGGAAGATTTCATAAATTCAACGATATCCTTCCCCATCTCCGACGGATCCAGGCGCCGCTGGACCATCACATCCGGCTTGCAGACATACTGGATTTTCAACATACCCACCTTCCGGAGTTCTTCCTTCACTTCCTGGATCTTTCCGGATCTCACCTCCGGATTTCCAATGATGTTTACATATGCAAAACCGTCTCCGTCCCGTACCTCATCCACTTTCTTTCCTAAGGCATCCAAGCTTACATTTTCACCGTTTACATAATACTTTACGGTTTCTCCTTCCTGTACAAGCAGAAGGTTCACCTCCGTGGGCATAGGATAGTAGGCTTCGTCTTTCACCGTAACGATTATAATGCCCTCCGTGGCCTTGTCCCCATACTTTTCCTTGTATTTGTCTATGGAAGCCTGGTCTTTGAGCACCTCCATACTGTTAATCTGGCCGGGATCCAGATTCTGGAATTCTTCCTGGGAAAGGGCTCTCTCCTCTCCCGTTTCCGTGCGGACGATAAAGAGCGGATTACCCTGACCCCGTACTACAATTTGAGGATTTTTTGTATCTTTGTCCACGGGGACATAGACGGTTTGTGCCTGCAGGCCAATGCCCAGGCATACGAGCGGGAGTGCATAAAGCACCCGCAGGCCCCTCAAAAGGGGCGATTTGGATTTTGACATCATAGTAATTCGGTTTTTAAGGATACTGTGATTAAAGCTGTTGGCAACTGAGTAGCCGCTCTTGCTAACAGCTTTTCTTATAAGTAAATACTGGTATTCTTTGATATTGGCGCCACTGCGCAGCACGGCGTCATCGGCCTCATATTCGTGGAGTTCCTGGAGATCCGAGCGGAGCATCCAGATGGCCGGGTTGAACCACTGGAGCGCGGAGAGAATGTCCACCAGCAACAGTTCTACGGAATGGCCATAGCCGATATGGGCTTTCTCGTGGGCAAGGATGGATGCATTCGGTGCCTCCCAGTCTTTCCGGGAAAGCACGATGTATCTCATCCAGCTGAAAGGATCGATATCCCGCTCTGTTACTATGATTTTACAGCCATCTTCTTCACGGATTTGTTCGCCCTGCCGGACAATGCGGACGATGGAAAGGATGGAAATGGCCACGCGGAGCAGCACGAAGGCTACTCCGGCCCAGAACAGCACGGCAAGCGCCACGGGCCACCAGGGAACTGCCGGTTCCACCAGCGGCACCGCCTCCAGGGCAGGCATTTCCGTCACAGTCACAGCTTCCGGGACCACGGAAGCCACTTCCATGGGCTTATGGATGGTGATGATGCACAGGGGCAGCAGGAAGCTGAGCACCGCCGTTCCCACCAGCACCACCCGGTTGAAGCGATGGAAGGTCTCCTTCTTCAGCAGGAAACGGTAGAACAGGTAGAAGACCAGCAGCGCCACCGCCACCTTGCCTTCATATATAAGGAATGCGGGCATGGCTATTTCTCCTTTTCAATAAGGTTGATGAGCTCCCGGAGCTCCTCCACGGAAATCTTATCCTCCTTCACCAGGGCCGATACGGCATTGATGTAAGAATTGTCGAAATACTTGTCGATGAGGCCGATGAGCGAGCGCTGTTTGTACTCCTCCCGGGACACTTTGGCAAAATACTGATAGGTGGGACCGTAGGACTTATGATCTACGAAACCGTCTTCCTGAAGCGTGCGCACCTGTGTGCTGAGCGTGCTGAAATGGGGCTTGGGCTCCGGATACAGTTCCCGTAACTCACGCACAAACAAAGGGCCCTTCTCCCAGAAGTGGTTCATGATAATCTCTTCTTTTTTGGTAAGGCGTTTCATAAGCATAACGTTTTCTGTTGCAAATATAGCTAAAAAAATTAGTTATGCAACTATTTGTGTTAATTTTTTGACTATTTTCTTTCTCTAAAGCACCCTGCCGCTGGTTTCGCCAATTATTTGTATCTTTACCAAATGAAACGGATTATCATATTGCTTGCCGCAGTGCTCATCGGCCTGCAGGCACGGGCGCAGGACAATACTACGGACGGATATGTTTGGCCCACGGACCCGGCGGTGCTGGAGAAGCTGGACCAGTGGCGGGACCTTAAATTCGGTGTCCTGATGCACTGGGGGCTGTATTCTGTGCCTGGGATTGTGGAGTCCTGGAACCTTTGCAACGAGGACTGGATTGTACGGCCGGAGGGCAGCACCTACGAAGGCTACAAGCAGTGGTACTGGGGCCTCTCCAAAGAGTTCAATCCCGTAGACTTCAATCCGGAGCAGTGGGCTCAGGTGTTCCGAAAAGCCGGCATGAAGTACATGATTTTCACCACCAAGCATCACGACGGTTTCTGCCTCTTTGACAGCCAGTATACAGATTTCTCCATTGCCAAAGCTGGCCCCTTCAAGGACAATCCCAAGGCCGATGCGGCCAAATACGTCTTTGACGCCTTCCGGGCGCAGGACTTCATGGTGGGAGCGTATTTCTCCAAGCCGGACTGGCACTGCGAAGGCTTCTGGAACCCTTATTACGCCACCCCCAACCGGCACATCAACTACAAGGTGGACATGCATCCGGACTGGTGGCAACAGTATGTGACCTATACCCAGAATCAATTAAAGGAGCTCACCGGAGGCCGATACGGAAAACTGGACATCCTGTGGCTGGACGGCGGCTGGATTGCCGGGGAGCAGGTTGGACTGCCGGACATTCTGCCGGAAGCCAGGAGGGTGAGTCCGGGTCTGTTGTGCGTGGACCGCACCATCGAAGGGCCCAATGAGAACTACCAAACTCCGGAGCAAAGCGTACCCGACAAGCAAATCCCGCACCCCTGGGAATCCTGCATCACACTGGGGAACGATTGGGGCTGGGTGAAAGACCAGCCGTACAAGAGCGCGCGCAAGGTCATCGGCCTGCTGGCAGAGATTGTTGCCAAGGGTGGCTGCATGGTGCTGGGCGTAGGTCCCACGCCAGAAGGGATTATTGAATCCCGGGCCGAGAAACTGCTGGAAGAGATCGGTGAGTGGCTGGGCCGATGCGGAGAGGCCATCTACGGCACCCGCATCACGCAAAACTATAATGACGGAAACCTTTGGTTCAGTGCCGGCAAGGACTGCCGGACCCTCTATGCGGTCTATGCCCTGCCGGACGGTGAAGCCCTTCCAGCCATCCTGGAATGGACCGGCAATCTCCCCCGGGGAAAAGTCACGCTCCTAAACAGCGGAAAAACCATCAAGGCCACCGTAAAAGACGGAAAAGTGACCCTGAAGCTTCCCAAAAATCTGCCCCAGGAACCCATTGCATTGAAATTTGAACTGTAATATATGAAACGCATCCTTCTTCTTGCCCTGGCGGTCCTTGCCGCCGCCTGCAGCACTACCGAAACGGGGGATCTGGCCTCCTATGTGAATCCCAAGATTGGCTCCGGCGGGCACGGGCACGTGTTTGTGGGAGCAAACGTTCCCTTCGGCTTTGTGCAGGTGGGCCCTACCAGCATCCCGCAGGACTGGGACTGGTGCAGCGGCTACCATGCCAGCGATTCCACCGTCATCGGCTTCAGCCAGCTGCACCTTAGCGGAACGGGCTGCGGAGACCTTTTTGACGTTACGGTGATGCCCGTTCTGGGCCCCACCATGCCGGAACGGGGCCGGGAAGACCAGCCCGGAAGGGCCGCCTGGTCCTATGCCGACAGAAGCAAGGAAATAGTGGAACCGGGCTATTACAGCGTGCCGCTCCTTAGGGACGGCATCCTGGCCGAAATGACCGCCACCGCCCGCGTGGGCTTCCACCGCTATACTTTCCCCGCATCGGAAGATGCTACCCTGGTCTTTGACCTGGAGAACGGCGGATGCTGGGACCGCGCCGTGGACTGCGGTTTCGAGATTGTAAGGAATGAGGAAGGACATGTAAAGGCCATCGGCGGTTACCGCTTTTCCACCGGCTGGGCCGTGAACCAGAAAGTCTTCTTCTGGGCCGAATTCTCCCGCCCGTCCGTGTCTTTCGCGGCCTTGGAGAATCCGGACAAGAGCGGCGGACGGCTTAGCCCCGTTTACGGCTACTATTCGCTGGGCCATACGGAGCCCGGGGAGCAGATTCTGGTAAAGGTGGCCCTCTCCCCTGTATCCATTGAAGGAGCCCGGGCCAACATGAAGGCCGAGCTGCCCGGATGGGACTTTGAAGCCACCAAAAAGGCTGCACGGGACGCCTGGAACAAGGAACTCTCCCGGGTTCGCATAACAACCAAGGACCCGGACAAACGGACCGTATTCTACACAGCCCTGTACCACTCCATGATTGCTCCTTCCATCTATGAAGACGTAGACGGACAGTACCGGGGCAGCGACGATGAGGTGCGCCAGGCCACCTGGCAGAACTACACCACCTTCTCCCTCTGGGACACCTACCGCGCCCAGATGCCGCTCATGACCATCATCCATCCGGAAAAGATGGACGACATGGTGGCCACCATGTACCACATCTACAAGGAGCAAGGAGACCTGCCGGTATGGCACCTCATGGGCAACGAAACGGACTGCATGGTGGGCAATCCGGGCCTCATTTCCTTCGCCGAAGGCGTTGTGAAGGGCTTCCGGGGCGGCCTTTCGGACGATGAGATAGTGGAAGCCATGGTGAACTCCGCCACCATGCCGGACCGCGGACAGGACCTCCGGATGCAATATGGCTACATCCCGGCCGACCTCTACCGCGAATGCGTGGGCAACGACCTGGAATATGCCATTGCCGATGCCGCGCTGGCCAACTGCGCCAGCTTCTTAGGGCGCGATTCCCTGGCAGCCGCCTATAGGGAACGCAGCCATTCTTATCGGCATTACTGGGATCCGGAAACCCGCTTCCTGCGTGGTCGCAAGACCGACGGCAGTTTCACCGAACCCTTCAATCCCTTTGCCCCGGACCAGGGCAACCACGACTACACGGAAGGAAACGCCTGGCAGTACCGCTTCCTGGTGCCGCAGGATGTGGAGGGGCTTCAGAATCTGTTCGGCAGCCGGGAGGCTCTGGTGGAAGCCCTGGACGCCCTGTTCAGCGCGCCGTCCAACCTGGAAGGGGACAATATTCCGCCGGACATCTCCGGCCTTATCGGCCAGTACGCCCACGGAAACGAGCCCAGCCACCACATCATCTATCTTTACGCCATGCTGGGCGAAAGGGAAAAGGCCGCCAAGCTGCTCCGTCAGGTCTATGACGAACTGTATTTTAACGACATAGACGGTCTGGCAGGCAACGAGGACGTGGGCCAGATGAGCGCCTGGTACATCCTTTCCACTTTGGGCTTCTACCAGGTGGAACCGGCCGGCACGCAATACTGGTTTGGCGCGCCGCTCTGGAAAAAGGCCGAAGTAAAAGTGGCAGGCGGCACGTTCACCGTCACCACCAAAGGCAAAGGCCCCTACATTAAGAGTGTAAAGCTGAACGGCCAGCCGTACGACAAGCCGTACATTGAATACAAAGACATTGTAGCAGGTGGCACCCTGGAATTTACTATGAAGAATTAATGGCAGATTATCTGCCATAGAATACCATATCATGAAACCGCTGAAGTTTAAACCTATTCTGAAGACCGTCGTATGGGGCGGAGAGAAGATTGCGCCGTATAAGGGCATTGAAACGGAGCAGAAGCACATTGGCGAGAGCTGGGAGCTGTCCGGTGTGCCGGGTAGCGAAAGCATTGTGGCCGATGGCCCTCTGGCGGGAAAGAGTATAGCCGAACTGGTGAAGGAATACAAAGGCGAACTGGTTGGAAAACATGTGTACGAACGTACCGGAGACCAGTTCCCGCTGCTCATCAAGTTCATAGACGCCGCTGCAGACCTCTCCATCCAGGTACATCCCAATGAGGAGCTGGCGGCCAAGCGCCACGGCACCAACGGTAAAACGGAGATGTGGTACGTGGTGGCGGCGGAGCCAGGGGCTCACCTTTACAGCGGTATCAAGAACGCCTTCAGCCCGGAAGAATATGCCGGGAAGGTGGCCGACGGCAGCATTGTGGACTCCCTGGCCCGCTACGATGTAGAGCCCGGAGATGTTTTCTTCCTGCCGGCAGGCCGCATCCACGCCATCTGCGGCGGCTGCTTCATTGCGGAAATCCAGCAGACTTCGGATATTACTTACCGCATTTACGACTACAATCGGCCCGGACTGGACGGCAAACCCCGGGAAGTGCACACGGAACTGGCCAAGGATGCCATTGACTATAAGGTTTATCCCACTTACCGCACGGACTACACCCCGGCGGAAGATGAGGAAGTGGTCCTGGCCGAATGCCCGTACTTCACCACCAGCGTACTGGACCTCACCCTCCCTTATGCCAAAGACCTCTCCGAGTTGGATTCCTTTGTGGTGGTCATGTGCCTTTCCGGCAGCGGCATTTTAGAGGTGGACGGCGAGGAAGTGACCATCGGCCAGGGTGAAACCGTCTTAATACCAGCAAGCGCCGACGACCTTTGCCTGGTCCCCGACGCTTGCATGAAAGTATTGACTTCGTTTATTCCAGACCTCTAGCTCTCATCAGAGCGCTGGGATCCGGTTCTGCTCCGCGGAACTGCTTGTAGAGGGTCATGGGCTCTTCGCTGCCGCCCTTCTCCAGGAAGGTCTTGCGGAAGGAATCGGCCGTGGCCTTGTTGAAGACGCCGTCTTCCTTGAACTTCTCCCAGGCATCCACAGCCAGCACTTCAGACCACAGATAGCTGTAATAGCCGGCGCTGTAACCGCTGTTGAAGATGTGGTTGAAGTAAGTGGTGCGGTAGCGCGGGATGATCTCGTCCACCAGGCCCATCTCCTTGCACACCTTGGTCTCAAAGTCCCGGATGCTCTGGGCGTCGGTGAACTGAGCCAGTTCGGCCGATGACAGCTCGTGCCACTTCATATCCAGAATGGAGGCGGCGCAGAGTTCGCCGGTGGTGAATCCCTGGTTGAACTTGATGGACTTCTGGATCTTCTCCACCAATTCTGTGGGGATGGGATTTCCGTTGCGGTAGTCCTTGGCATAGACGGCCAGAATCTCCGGTACGAAGGCAAAGTTCTCGTTGAACTGGGAGAACATTTCCACAAAGTCGCGGGCTACGTTGGTGCCGGAAACGGTCTTGTAGTTGCACTGGGTGAGGAAACCATGAAGAGCGTGACCGAACTCGTGGAAGGCCGTCTGCACATTGTCTATGGTGAGCTGGGAAGGAACCTCCGCGGTGGGTGACGGGAAGTTGCACACGTTCACGATGATGGGCCGGACGCCAGTCTCCTGCTCGCGGAAATTGTTCATCCAGGCACCGCCGCGCTTGGTGGAACGGGAATAGTAGTCCCGGTAGAAGATGCCCAACAGCGAACCGTCCGGGTTGGAAAGCTTGTAGGCCTTTACTTCCGGATTGTACACCTCTACTTCCGGAGCCTCCTCTATCTTGATGCCGTAAATCTTCTCGGCAGCGGTGAAGACGCCCTTCAGGACGCTGTCGGCCTGGAAATAGGGCTTGGTCTGGGATTCGTCCAGGGCATATTTCTGGGCCCGCACCTTCTCGGCATAGTAGCTGTAATCCCATGCCTCGATCTTGTGGCCTGCCAGCTTCTTCATATCGGCCATTTCTTCCTTGGCCTTCTTCATGGAAGCATCCATGATGGGCTGCAGGAAGTTGTCCACGGTGGTGGGGTCTCCCGCCATCTTGTTGGACAGCTGGAAAGCGGCGAAATTGGGATAACCCAGCAGTTCGGCCTGTTCGGCGCGGAGTTTCAGGATTTCCAGGACGATGGCGTTGTTGTCGTTGGCATTGCCGTTGTTGCCACGGGCGGAATAGGCCTTGAATACCTGTTCACGCTTGGCGCGGTCTTCACAAGAGCTCATGAAGTCGTAATACTCACTCACGGTGAGGCCGGTAGCTTCTTTGAAGGCATTGTTCTCCGCCAGCAGGTTCTGGCCGAATTTCTGGCTGAGGGTGGCCAGGCGGGTGGAGATTTCGGCAAAACGCTTCTTGCCGGCTTCGTCCAGGGCCACACCGTTACGCTCGAAGCTCTGGTAGATCTTCTTCACCGCCATCTGTTGCTCACGGGTGAGGCTGGCCGATTGGTCGTACACGGCCTTCACCCGGGCGAAGAGCTTGTCGTTCATGTAAATCTCGTTCTCCGCTTCGGTGAGCTTGGGGGTCATTTCCTCCTCAATGGCCTGCATCTCGGGCGTGGAGTCGCTTTCGGCGAGGTTGAAGAATACGCCCGTCACCTTGTCCAGGATGGGAGAAGCCTGCTCCAGCGCCTGGATGGTGTTCTCAAAGGTGGGAGCTGCAGAATTGTCTATAATCTTCTGGACATTGGCTTTCTGCTCTTCCAGGCCGGCCTGGAAGGCGGGCATATAATCCGATACGGCTATCCTGGAGAAGGGGGCGGTACCGTAAGGGGTGTCCCACTCCTGCAGGAAAATGTTCTTGGGTTGGTTGTTACAGGCTGCCAGCATAAAGGTTGCTGCAATGAATAATAGTGCTTTTTTCATTATTGTTGTTTATTATGAGATTCCCGGTCTAGCCGGGAATGACGAAAAGAGTGGCCGGGAATGACGAAAAAGAATGGCCGGGGTTGCCGGCCATTCTTTTTTTAATGTACCACAACTGAGACTGAAGGCTCATCTATCAGGGAGAACTGGGCCGATCCACTGTAGATGGTGAGGATGCCGGTGATATCCACCGTGGCACCGTTCAGGATGGCCGGATCCAGCTGAATGTCAGCAAAGCGGGCGAAGCCGCTGGTGCGCACCTGGATGTCTGTGGACCCCAGTTTGAAGTAATGCGACACGTAGTTGCCGTTGGCATACTTGATCATAATCTCCTTGTAGGTGAGGTCTGCATCGGCCCCGAAGCTGTCCAGCGTCTTGCCGGGCTTCAGGTACTCGCTGGGCTTGCCCTTGATGGAGCCGTAGCGGGTGGCACCGGAGCCCACCTCGGCCGAATCCCACACGCCGCTGTTGAGGTACTCAATATACTTGGCCTTGGAGCAGGCCCAGGTATTGATGCCCCAGGTGCCCTTGTCGGAGAGGAACACGCGGTTCTCCGGATTGGCGCTGGTGTGCGGCAGGTTGGAGTTGGGATAGAAGAGGGCGAAGATTTCATTGCCGTAGGTAAGGCCCTTGATGGTAACCAGCTTGCCCCAGAGGTCTCCCTTGAAGCCTGAACTGATGGAAGCCTTAACATCGGCCTCCGTTACCTCGGCCGGTTTGAGCGGCTTGTCAAAAGCACCCCGGAACACATGCTGGTCAATGATAACCTGCACGTCAATGTAGGAGGTCTCATAGTCGTTGGTTGTGGTCTGATCGGCCTCCAGGCCCAGCTGCGGCATGCCGTTGTAGGCGCCCAGGGTGAGGCCGTCGCAATGCACATAGACCCACTGGCCCAGCGAATACTCGCTGTACAGGGAAGACTTACCCAGCTTGAGGTCAATGCCGCCGGTCTTGTCCTGGATGTACAGTTCCCGGTAAATGTTACCGGTCTTGTCGCTGGACGTAACCTGGCCCTTGATCCACACATTGCCGGTAATCTCCATGGGCTTACCGTTCTTGTACATAGCCTTCAGGTCCTTGATGGTGGTAAAGGTGCCGCTGAAGTCCGGAAGGGTTTCCTCCGTATAGGGAACGAACCAGGCGGGCTCGTCCGGATCGATGGAGAACACCGGCTGCCATTCCTCAATCAGACTCTGGCAACTGGCAAGCGCCGCAAGCGCGAAAATAGCGATAATGGTCTTTTTCATGGCTTTAGAATCTGAAATAGAGGTTAAGCATGTAATTGGTACCGGCCATGTAGAAGTACTTGGAATCGAAGCGGTAATAGCGCTCCTTGGACACGGTGTTGTCCACCATGCGGGTTTGCTCGTAACCGCCGGTCTTCACGTTCCGGTTGTT
>CAMHKD010000054.1:0-11784 GCA_946185645.1 uncultured Bacteroidales bacterium | reverse complement strand
ACTCAGCTGGTTGGGTGCATTTTGCTCCAATTTCGGGATTGCAAAGTTACAAAAATTTTTTGAACCACCAAACTTTTTCAACAGTTTTTTCAACATTTTCGACCGCGGATTTTGAAACTTAACTCATTGAAATATCGGCCAATCCATTCTCTGTTAAAAAAATTCCTCAGCTGTTTTCGACCAAAGCATTTCTCCCCTCCATGTCCCTTCCTCCTTGTCATTCTGAGCGAAGCGAAGAATCTATTTGGTAAAGAATTTGCAAAGCGTTACCTTTGCCACCGTGAAACGAGTCCTTCATACCGCTTTGCTCTTGCTTCTGCTCCTTCCCGCAGAAGCCTCCGCGCAGAACCACATCCGCGCGGCGATGGACCGTGCACGGCAGCAGCGGGAAAGGGCCGCCATGGTTAAAGTGAACAGCGAAAACGGAACCAGCACGGGCGGCTATATGCCCTTCCAGGTGGACGAAAAGGGAGACACCACCTTCCTGGACGTCCTGGAGCCCATCTGGGTCTTTGCCCAGGGTAAGGGAAACGGAAAGAACTGGCGGGATTATTACAAGCTGGTCTGGCGCTTTGGCCGAGTATATCCGTATGCGGAGGTTGCGGGCCGCCTGGTGGCCCAGGTGGACAGTACCGTGGAAGCCAACCACTACAACCGCTTCAAGCGGGACCGCTACATCTCGGACGTGCAGAAAAAGCTTTTCAAGGACTTCGAAGGCTCCATGCGCAAGATGTCCATCCAGCAGGGCGCCCTCCTCATCAAGCTGGTGGCGCGGGAAACGGGGCAGTCTCCCTACGAAATAATCAAGAACTACAAAAGCGGCATCACCGCCGGTTTCTGGCAGGGCATAGCCAAACTCTTCGACAACAACCTCAAGGACGGATACGACGCAGCCGGGGCCGATAAAGACATCGAAGAGCTTATCCAGATCTGGAAAGAAGGACACTACCGGGACCTCTATTACTCCATCTTCTGGGAGGACCCGCCGGAAGTGAAAGTGCCGGAAGTTTATTTATAGATTACGGAAAGGCCGCCTTCGCGGTCATAGACCATCCAGTTGGAAGAAGAAATCCAGTCCGAAAGCAGCAGCAGGCGTGCTTTCCCTACGGGCATGTCCACCCTGCAGTGATAATGGCCGAAGATGAAATAGTCCACCGGCTCCGGGAAAGAGGCGCAGAACTGGTAAAGCGGCTCTTTCTCCCCCTGGAAGTGGTACTCCTCGCTTTTGGCCAGGCGGGAATGTTTGCTCCAGCCGTTGCCCAGAGAGAAGCCGATCCAAGGATGCAGGGAAGAAAACAGCACCTGCGACACCCGGCTGTTAAAAACGGCCTTGAGGCACTTGTAGCCTTTGTTTCCGGGGCCCAGGCCGTCTCCGTGGCCGATGCAGAATCGCTTCCCGCCCAGTTCCACCACGGTGGGCTGGTCCAGACGAACCATCCCCATTTCCTCAAAGTATCTGTAGCTCCAGATGTCGTGGTTTCCCCGGAAAAAGTATACCTTCACTCCGGCATCCATCAGTTCCGTGAGGGCGGCGAAGACACGCACGTAGCCTTTGGGAACCACATGGCGGTATTCGTACCAGAAATCCCAGATGTCGCCCATCAGGTACAGGGCCTCGGTCCTATCGGCCGGAATCTCCTTGAGGAAAGCCACGAAACGCGCCTCACGGCCCGCCGCATCGGCCACCTGCAATCCCAGATGAACGTCGGAGACAAAATATGTGAGCGTGCGCTCCACTATTTGGCCAGGATGAAGATGAGGACGGCCACCAGCAGGCAGTACAGGGCGAACCAGGAGAGCTTGGCCTTCTTCACGATGGCAATCATTACCTTGCAGGCAAAAAGACCGCTGAGGAAAGCCCCAACAAAGCCCAGCACCAGCGGAAGAGAACCCACGCCGCTGCCAAAAGATTCACTGCCGGTAGCAACCTTCAGCAGCTCCAGCGACTGCTCGCCGATAATGGGAATGAGCACCATAAGGAAGGAGAACTGAGCCATGGACTCCCGCTTTACGCCGGTGAGAAGACCCGTGGCGATGGTGCTGCCGCTGCGGGATACGCCCGGCACCACGGCAAACGCCTGCGCAATACCCACCACAAAAGCCTGCCAGTAGGAAATGCCGTTCCGGGTATCTTTGGCTACAGGCGCCTTGATGCGCTTTCCAACATTGTCGGAGAATAGCAGGAGCGCCGCAGTAATGCAAAGGCCGATGGCCACCTGACGGAGCGACCCGCTGAACAGCGCATCCACCTGGTCCTTGAACAGGAAGCCCACCAGGGCCACCGGAATAAGGGAGACCAGGATCTTGCAAACATAGTCCGTCTCGTCGTTATACTTGAACTTGAAAAAGCCCTTGAGGAGTTTCCAGATTACCGCCCAGAACACCACCAAGGTGGCCAGCACGGTGGCAAAATGCACCGTAACGGTGAAATCCAGAAAACCTTCGGCATCCACGCCCAGCAGTTCCTTGAAGATCATCAGATGCCCGGAACTGGACACGGGCAGAAATTCAGTAAGACCTTGAACAATTCCCAAAAGGATTGCCTGCCACCACTCCATAATAAACCTTTCCTTATAATTTTAACTTTGTTCGCCAAGGCCCACGCACACACTTATCTACGTTAAATCCCTTCCCTCGGGGAAGGGACTTGCTATCGGCCTTCGGCCTCAAATATTATTAATTTTTACTTTTAAAATTACCCATTATGGCTATTACTTCCACTACTATTCCGGAAATAATTACGATGGGAGCGGCTATCAGCCGCCGCCAGTCGAACATGGCCTCGTTGAAGAAATTGGGGTCTTTGGAACCGCCGCCGGAAAGCAGCAGGAAACCGGCCACCATTACCAGCAGGCCGGCTATCATGAGTTTGATACCTTTGGCCGTCGTGGCCATTTTGTCTTGATTGTTGTTCTTGACAGGAGTCTTTGCCATACGCTAAAAACTATATACCTGGTCCCGGTCGTAGCCCACCAGCCTGTTAACCACAATGAAGGTACTGGCCACGCAGATTCCCACGCCGGAAAGCACCATGATGCCCATCACCTTAAGGAGGGATTCCATGGAGAAGATCTCAAACATCTGGACGAATTCCTTCCGGAGGATGAACAGGCCGCCCACCAGCAGCAGGATGGCCACCAGCGAGGCAAACAGGCCCTGGAGGGCCGCCCGGCCCATGAACGGGGCCCGGATGAAAGAGCGGGTGGCTCCCACCAGATGCATGGTGTGGATGGAGAATCGGCGGGAGAAAAGATCCAGCCGGACCGTGTTGGCAATTAATACAAAGGAAATGAACAGCAGCAGCCCCACCAGCACCGCCAGTCCCAGCGAAATCTTCTGCAGGTTCTGGTTAAGCGCATCCACCAGCGAGGTCTGGTACACCACCTCTTCCACCAGGGGGGACTTGGCCAGCTGCGCCTTCACCACTTCCAGGCTATCGGCCGATACATACTCCGCTTCCAGGTTCACGTCGATGGAAATGGGCACGGGAGCGCTCTCAAACACGTCCAGGAAGTCCTGCCCCAGCATGTTGGCCATTTCCTCCACGCCCTGTTCCCGGGAGATGAAGGTGGTGGAGCGCACACCAGGAAGGGCCGCCACCTGGCTTTCGTACTGCCGGGCCTCGTCTTCCCCCACCTGTTCCTTAAGAAGCACAGACACCTGGAGATTCTCCTTGAAATAGTCCGAAACCGCCTTGGCATTAATGAGAAGCAGGGCGCCGATGCCCACGAGCAGCAGCACCATCGACAAACTGATGACGGTGGAAATCCAGGCGCTCACAAGGCGCCGACGGATGGTTGTATTCTGCCGATTGGAGGCCATACGCTGCCTAATTTCGCCCCAAAGTTACTTAAAGCACGGAAAAAGTCAAAAAAAATTGTTAACTTTGTAAGTTAAAATATAGTAATATGGGAGATTCCGCCAAGATTCTTTTTGTGAACGCAGAGATGTTTCCGTATCTGCCGGAGACCAGCATATCCAAGATATGCCGGGAGCTGCCGCAGGGCATCCAGGAGCGTCGGAAAGAGATCCGCGCCTTCATGCCGCGTTACGGCTGTATCAATGAGCGGAAAAACCAGCTGCACGAGGTAATCCGGCTTTCCGGCATGAACATCATCATCGGAGACGTGGACCGTCCCCTGGTGATCAAGGTGGCGTCCATCGCATCGGCCCGTATCCAGGTATACTTCATCGATAACGAGGATTATTTCCGCCGCAAGCAGATTTACAGGGACGATGCCGGCAATTTCTTCCCGGACAACGGGGAAAGGGCCATCTTCTTCGCCCGTGGCGTGCTGGAAACCGTAAAGAAGCTGCGCTGGGCCCCGGATATCATCCACTGCTCCGGCTGGATTTCCCATGTACTGCCCCTTTACCTTAAGAAAGCCTATAAGGACGACCCTATTTTCTCGGGCTCCAAAGTAGTACTGTCCCTGTTCAACGACACCCCCACGGAGGCATTCGCTCCGGGCTTCAACAAGACCATCCTGTACGGCGCCATCAAGCCGCAGGACGCCCCGCTTCCGGAGAACGCGGGCGGCATGGAACTTGCAAAATTAGCCGCGCAGTATGCCGACGGTATCATCCTGGGCGGAGAAGGCATCCAGCCGGATCTGCTTTCCTGGTGCGAAGGGCTGGGTGTCCCCCTGCTCCCCTATCAGGCGGAATCCTTTGCCGACGGCAGTTACATGGACAGCTATAACGCATTTTACGACAACCTGCTCAAATGAAGAAATTCCTTACACTGAGCTTCGCCGCCGCGGCCCTTCTGGCCGCCAGCTGTGTGGAAGTGGATAATAGCCTGGGCGAAGATCTTGTAGATAAAACCCTTCTGTTCGACACATATACGGTGGAATTCGATCTGGACCAGATCCAGCTCAAACCTTCCAGCGAACTGTCCGGTTATTCAGACAATCACGTGACCATCGGCGCCATCCGGGACGATGTATTCGGCCTCACAACCCGGGAAAGCGCCTTTGCCCTCATTCCAGCACTGGACACCCTGGACATGGGCACCAACCCAGAGGCCCTTGAATTCCGGATTTACTTTGCCGCAGACACCATTTCCTGTGCCGATGACAGTCAGGCTCATATTATCCAAAACGTATACGTAACGGAACTCACGGAGCCGCTGGACCTGGACAACAGGAACACCACCCGCTCCATCAACCATGGAGACAAGCTCATAACAAAAGGAATTCCCGTGTGCAACGGCACCAGCGCCCTCACCTTCTATTTCACCAAGGAATATGCCCAGAAGTATGTGGACGCCATCTCCAAATTGGGTCCCGTCTTCAAGGAGCGCCGCTCGGATGACGAAGATGGCATTGACAAATACGACGATTATGTTGCCGCACTTCCCGGCATCCACCTCCGTACGGACATCCCGGAAGGCAACGGCGGCCGCATCAACCTGTTCGAACTGTCGGCCCTGTCGGTAGCCAACAATTACTATACGCAGAACAGCAACAAGGCCATCCTCAAGGTCCGTTCCACCTGGAACGGGGTTCAGAAGGACTCCTCCTTCCTCTTCCTCCCCGGCGAACCGGCTTTCTTCAATGAAGTGGAAAGCATCAACAAGAACGAGAAGTTCTACCAATATGCCTTTAACCGGGTAACCCATTCCACCCAGGGACATCCCGCGGCGGAAGACATCCTGGTAGAAGGCGGCGGCGGACTCAAACCGGTGATCCTCGCCAGCGAACTCAAGGAGAAAACCCTGGCGGCCATCGCCGGAAAGCCCGGCAACCAGGACAAGGCCGTAATTGTGAAGGCCACCATCGTCCTTCCCTTCGAGATGCCGGAGAACTATCAGGACATGAAGTACTTCCCGTCGGTGCTCAGCCCCACCGTCCGCACCGAATCAACGGACGATGACGGGAACAAATCCATTTCCTTCGCCGGCCTCACGGACGCCAGCGTGAGCACGGAGAACCAGGGAGACATAGACCGCTCCAACCTGGTGTATTCCCCGGATATCACCTATCACCTGCAGGAAATCCTGCGCCGCAAGGATCTGGAATCCAATACGGATGCCGATATCTGGCTGCTCACGGTCCATACGGAAAAGGTGGCCACTGCCAACGGAACCCTTTACGACAACGAGTATTATCGGCAAATGCTGTACGCCAACTATTATAACAGTCTCTACGGCGGCGGTTACGGTGGATACGGCGGCTATGGATATGGTGGATACGGATACGGCTATGGTGGTTACGGCGGCTATGGCGGCTATTCCAACTATTACAATTACATGATGCTGGCCCAGTACATGGCCGCATCTGAGCAGCAGGCCTATAGCTACACCACAGAGCTGGACAAGGACCGCTATTACTGCGGAAAGCTGTGTGGCCCGGCCTCGGAACGGAAACCCTATTTCCGCGTTACCTTCGCCCTACCCAAGAAATAGAAATAATAAAAGCCCGGCGCAGTGCCGGGCTTTTATTTTGATTGGGGATTATAATTACTCACCCACCTTTTCTGCAACTTTAGCGATGGCGTCACCTACGGTAGCGATACCGCTGGTTTCCTCATCGGGAATCTTGATGCCGAACACACGCTCGAACTCCATAAGAAGCTCTACGGTGTCCAGGGAGTCGGCGCCGAGATCATTGGTGAAGCTCGCGGTTTCGGTAACTGCGGACTCCTCCACGCCAAGCTTGTCAACGATGATATCCTTGACCTGCTTTACGATTTCTTCCTTAGTCATAATTAATCGGTTTAAAGTTTATTACGTTTTTTCTTATTCTCTTAACGATAACAGGCTGCAAAGTTAGTAAATATTTTTTAAAAAATGAAATTCCCCCTATTCGTTGCAAGAATCGGGCCTGCTCAGATTGAGCCAGATACGCAGTCCGTTGAAGGAATTAAGCAGGTAGAAACTGTATTTTACAATGTACACGGGAGCAAACGCCTGGTCCGAAGAAATCCACAGGCCGATGGAGGTAATGTTCACCGCCATCCAGAAAATCCACTGTTCCATATAGGCCGTGGACATAAGGAACTGGCCGATTACATTGCACACCAGCGGAACCACATCCAGCAGTACCGCCACCCGGAGGAACCCCTCCGCGGCGCTGCGGTCAAACTGCAGGATAACAAAGTAAAGGATTATGGTGGCAGCTATGGTAATGCCCAGCCAACCCCAGCGCATGGAAGGAGTGAGCCGGCGCGCTTTCACCTGGGACTCCCCCTTGGCCCCACGGCGCTTCCACTGCAGGAAGCCCACCAGCTGCATGGGTACAAAATACAGAAAATGCAGCAGGGCGTTCCCCAGTCCGGACCCACCGTCCCGCCAGTTCATCCAGCAGGAAATGCCATAAATGGACACATCCAGGAAGCCGAAAAGGAAGGTGATGATCCACCCGTTGGCCGAGCAGACGGTGGCCAGCACCCCCATGAGCGAGCCAAAGGCCGTAGCCAGCAGCCAGAAGGTCTGCCCATCGGCCGCACCGCGCAGTTTGATACCGGTAACCAGCACCGTCACCACCGTCATTCCGATGAGGATGAAGGCACTGAACCATTTATTGAACTGTTTCTCTGTCATTGCAATACCCGCTGATTGCGCGAAGATACAACAATTTTCCATAAAATTTGTATTTTTGCATGACAGACAATCAGGCACTGGACAAGTGACCATTCAGGAAAAAATAGCTCTATTCCCTCATTCCCCCGGCGTGTATAGGTACTACGACGCAGAGGGAAAGGTAATTTATGTGGGTAAGGCAAAAGACCTGCGGAAACGGGTGGCGCAGTATTTCGTGGCGCCGGAACGGCTGAACACCAAAACCCGCATCCTGGTATCCAAGATTGCCGATGCCCAGTTCTCGGTGGTGGACTCCGAGGCCGATGCCCTGCTGCTGGAGAACAACCTCATCAAGCAATACAAGCCCAAGTACAACATCCTCCTGAAGGATTCCAAGACCTACCCCTGGATCTGCGTCACTGGGGACGATTTTCCCAAAGTGTTCATCACCCGGCGGGTGGAAAAGGGAAAGGGCAACCGCTATTTCGGCCCGTACAGCAGCGTGATGCACGCGAGGAGCCTGCTGGACTTCTTTGGGGAAATGTACCCCCTGCGCACCTGTAACCTTAAAATCAACTCGGAAGCCATCCTGCGAAAGAAGTACCGTCCGTGCCTTAACTTCCATATCGGCCGATGCAAGGCGCCCTGCGTGGGCAAGATTTCCAAAGAGGAATACGGTGCCAATATCCAGGAAATCGTGCACATCCTGAGCGGACGCGGCGGAGAGGTAATCCGGCATTACAAAACCCTCATGGCCGATGCCGCGGAGCGGCTGGACTTCGAACAGGCCCAGGTCTATAAGGACAAGCTCCGCTCTCTGGAGCGGCATTACGCCAAGAGTATCATCACCTCGGTCACCGATACCGATGCCGATGTCTTTTCCATGGTATTCGACGGAGGCGAAGCCTTCGGCAATTTCCTCCGCATCCGCGGCGGCGCCATAGTCCAGAGCCTGAACCTGGGCTTCCGCAGCCAGATTGAGGAGGAGGAAGCCACCCTGCTTTCCACCTTCATCGGCGAAATTGAAGATAAGTTCGGGGAACTTTCCAAGGAGGTGATTGTACCCTTCCTGCCGGATGTGGAGATTCCCGGCGTCACCTTCCGCATTCCGCAGAAAGGCGACAAGCTGGCCCTGCTGGAGCTGAGCGCCAAGAACGCCAAGGAATTCCATTTCAACAGCCTAAAGCAGCGGGAGCACACGGATCCGGACGCCTGGCGCATGAGCGTGATGCAGGAACTGCAGAAGGCGCTGGGCATGAAAGAATTGCCCCGCCACATGGAATGCTTCGACAACTCCAACATCCAGGGCACCAACCCGGTGGCCTCCTGCGTGGTATTCCGCGATGCACAGCCTTCCAAGAAGGATTATCGGCGTTTCAAGATCAAGACGGTGGTGGGCGCCAACGACTATGCCTCCATGAAGGAAGTGGTGAACCGGCGCTATTCCCGCATGCTGGCCGAAGCCCCAGAAGACCTGCCGCAGCTCATCGTAATTGACGGCGGCAAGGGGCAGCTGGAGTTTGCTCACCAGGCCCTGGCCGAATTGGGTATCCTGGAGCAGGTGACGGTGGTGGGCCTGGCAAAACGCCTGGAGGAAGTAATCCGGGTGGGAGATCCCTATCCGCTATTCATTGACCGGAACTCCCAGGCCCTGAAGGTGCTGCAGCAGATCCGGGACGAGGCGCACCGCTTCGGCATCACCTTCCACCGGGACCTGCGGTCCAAGGCAGCCATCCAGAGCGCCCTTCGGGAAATCAAGGGTGTGGGCGAAAAAACGGAACAGCGTCTGCTGCTCCGTTATGGCTCCGTGGCGCGTATTGCCGCCGCTCCCCTGGAAGAACTTTCCGCGCTGGTGGGGGCCGATCTGGCCGTCCGCATCCACGATTATCTGAATCAATAAGCCTTATTTACCCAGTGCCTCTGCTACTGCCTGGCCGATGGCTTCGCCGCGCATGCCACGCTTGAGGATGGTGCCATCCGGGCCGAAGAGGATGAGGTGCGGAATGGTCTCCAGGCCGTAAACGGCAACCGGGATGGACTGCGCGTTTACAATCTGGTTCCAGGTGATGCCCCAATTCTTGGCGGCCGCTATGGATTCCGCGACGGCATCGTTCACAGCTATGCTCAGCATGTCAAAATTATCACCTTTGTATTTGTTGTACACCTCCTGAAGGTAAGGCGTCTCTTCCCGGCAGGGCGTGCACCAGGAAGCCCAGAAATCCACCAGGATGTATTTACCCTTGCCCACATAATCCGACAGTTTTACAGTGGAACCCTCTTCATTCTCGGGGTTCTGGATCACTGAAAAGTCCAGGAACATCTTGCCTTCGGCCGTTTTCATCTGATTCTCCAGGCTGGAAATCATATCCACCACGGTGGGAGACTGCTTCATCTCATTGCTAAGGCCCTGCAGGATCTGAAGCATCTGAGCCTCGTCATCCAGCATCAGGGAGGTGACGCCGATAAGGCATAACACATTATCCGGATTGGCATCAATCAGTTCCATCAGGTGCTCATTGAGTTTGCCTTTGTACTCCTTCTCAAAAGCAGCCTTTTCTTCCTCGGGAAGTTCTTCATACTTGGCCCGGTTGTCGGCCATGAACTCATCCGCCCATTTCAAAAAAACTGTGTAACGGGATTGAACGCCGTTTTTCCGGGAAGAGGTTACCGTTTTCTCCAGCAGGTCGAAGGTGAGGGTTGAGCCGTCGGAAATAAACTGCATGGGCTGGCCGTCGGAAACAAAATAGGAGAGACCGCGCACATCGGCCGGAATCCTGGCGTCCAACTTGCCGTCCACAACGTTGATGAGGGTATCCAACCGCTCACCCACCACAATCTCTACGGCTTCCGGGGCCGATTCCGCATTCGGGTAGGTACATCTCACCGTTGTATAATCCTTGGGACCGCAAGAGGCCATCACGGCAGCAGCGGCCAATACAAAAAAGAAATTGCGTTTCATATCTGTCAGTTCAATGATTTCTTAGCTTGCAAAAGTACTAATAATTTCGGTATTATAAAAAGCGAGACGGCCAAAAGGTCGTCCCGCCAAGTACAATCGCTGGAAGCTTATCGGCGCTCGCCACGGCCACCTTCACGGTGTCCGCCCTCACGACGGCCACCACGGCCACCACGCTCTCCGCGGTCGCGGCCACCTTCACGGCGACCGGCGCCGGGAGCTGCGGAATTGGCAGCGAAACCGGCGTTGGGGGAGAGGTCCTGCTTGCCGTATTTCTCACCGTTGCAGATCCACACCTTGATACCCATGGTACCCATCTGGGTGCGGGCCACGGCCAGGGCGTAGTCGATGTCGGCACGGAAGGTGTGCAGCGGGGTGCGGCCTTCCTTGAACATCTCGGAACGGGCGATTTCGGCGCCGCCTACACGGCCGCTGATCTGCACCTTGATACCCTCGGCGCCCACGCGCATGGCGGTGGCGATGGCCATCTTGATGGCGCGGCGATAGCTCACGCGGCCTTCAATCTGGCGGGCGATGGAATCGGCAACGATTGTTGCGTCAACCTCGGGACGCTTTACCTCGAAGATGTTGATCTGAACATCCTTCTTGGTAACCTTCTTGAGTTCTTCCTTGAGCTTGTCAACCTCCTGACCGCCCTTGCCGATGATGACACCCGGACGGGCAGCGTGAATGGTGACGGTGATGAGCTTAAGGGTGCGCTCAATGATGATGCGGGAGAGGCTGGCCTTGGCCAGACGGCTGCCCAGGTATTTGCGGATCTCGTAGTCCTCGGCGATCTTCTCGGCGTAGTTACCGCCTACCCAGTTGGAGTCCCAACCACGGGTGATACCGATACGGTTGCTGATAGGATTTGTTTTCTGACCCATAGTTTATTCCTCCACTGCTTTTTTAACGTCAAGAACGATGGTAACGTGATTGGAACGCTTGCGGATGCGACCGGCACGGCCCTGCGGGCACGGACGGATGCGCTTCAGGGTGCGACCCTCGTCAACCATGATGGTCTTTACGATAACGTTACCGGATTCCAGCTCCTTGCTCTGCTCCGGGTTTTTGGCTTCCCAGTTGGCAATAGCGCTCTTGAGGAGCTTTTCCAGACGCACGGAAGCTTCCCGCTTGGAGTAGTGGAGAAGATCCAGGGCGTGATTGACTTCCTGTCCGCGGACGGTGTCGGCCACCAGGCGCATCTTCTGCGGGGAGGTAGGAACGTCGTTAAGTTTAGCGATAGCGGTCTGCTTCTTGGTCTCTTTCAGGCGCTCGGCCATCAGTCTTTTTCTCTTTCCCA
>CAMHKD010000053.1:0-12371 GCA_946185645.1 uncultured Bacteroidales bacterium | reverse complement strand
CCATGGGCGTGGAGGAACCGGACATCTTCACGGAGTTCGGCAGCTTCACCGTGGGAGAAAGCGGCGCCACCATCTTCAAGATCCTGGACATCAAGCAGCAGAACGACCGCGAGAAGTGGTACATGATAGACAATTCCTTCATGACCTGCCTGCCGGATACCTGGGGCCTGAACCAGCGCTTTATCCTGCTGCCCATCAACAAGTGGAACGACGAGTACCAGCGGGTGTTCCTGGGCGGCCTCACCTGCGACAGCCAGGACTTCTACAATGCCGATTATCACGCCAACGCCATCTTCCTGCCCACCATCCGGAGCCGCCGGGAGAACCTGTATATCGGCTTCTTCCATACCGGTGCGTACCAGGATGCCATTTCCGGCTTCGGCGGCATCAAGCATTGCCTGATGCCTTCCCCGCGCCACATCCTCATAGACCGGGACAAGGAAGGGAACCTGAACACCACCGTCTTTGCCGAAGAGCAGACTTCGGATTCCATGCTCAAGCTGCTGGGTTACAAATAATGACAGCCGCCGAAATCAAGTTCGTGAAGTCTCTGTCGCAGAAGAAATTCCGCGACGCTTCCGGCTTGTTTGTGGTGGAGGGGGAGAAACTGGTGGCCGAGGCCCTGGCTTCCCGTTTCATCGTGGAGAAGGTTTACCGGCGGGAAGAGATCGGCGAGGCCGCGATGGCCCGGATATCGGCCCTTTCCTCCCCTTCTCCGGCCCTTGCGCTGGTAAGGCGGCCCAGTGACCTCCTCCGGGACGAAGTGCCCGCAAAAGGCCTTATTCTGGCCTTGGACGGCATCCGGGATCCCGGCAACCTGGGAACCATCCTCCGCATAGCCGACTGGTTTGGGATAGACGCCGTTTTTGCTTCGCCGGATACGGTGGACGTGTTCAACCCCAAAGTGGTGCAGGCCACCATGGGCGCCATTTTCCGCGTACGCTTCCATTATACGGATATCCCGGCCTTCTGCGGCAAGGTCCTGGAGACTGGCGGCAAAGTATACGGCACCTTCCTGGATGGGGAAAATCTGTATCAGAAGGCCCTGGACAACGGTTTGGAGGCTCCTTCGGTGATTGTAATCGGCAATGAGGCCAACGGCATCTCAAAGGAAACGGCCGCCCGTGTGAGCGACCGACTCTTTATTCCCCCCTTCCCGGCCGATGACCCGGGGTCGGAGTCCCTTAACGCCGCCGTTGCCACCGCCATCACCGTGGCGGAATTCCGCCGCCAGGGTTCCCTTTAGAAATGGACGCCAATTCCGGCCGTAATGCCGATGTTCTTGAAAGCCAGGGTCCCTACGCCCAGGCCAAGGCAGAGCCTTCCCAGTGGAACCATTCCTCCCACTTCTACGGAAACGCCTGAGAATGAGGCCGATGGAATCTGGGCCCAGGCATGGTCGGAGTCTTGCCAGAAAACGGTTCGGCTGCCATATCCCGCTCCCAGGTAAATCACTACGGGTCCTACCCCGGCCAGCAATCCTGCGTGGGCGGCCATCTCTTTTATGGCGGATTTGCCATTGGTCCAGATTAAATCCGGATGCTCCGCCACATAGGTATTCCCCAATCGGGTAAAGGCGGGATGGATGCGCCAGCTGGTATAGAATCCCAGCCCGGAGGGGTGGCGGGCACCGGCCATAAGACCCAGTTGCCACTGGGGAGAAAACCCGGTTTGCAGCAGCACGTAATAATGCCAGGGAATCTTAATTTTGGGGACGGGACTTGGAACGGGCGGTATAATGGCGGCGGGTATGGGCTGGTAAGTCAGGGAGGAACGGATTTCCGGCTGATGCCATCCGATCCGCCCGACCCGGGGCTCCCGGAGCGGGATTACGGCAGTCTGGACGGGTTCTTCGGCCTTTTGGGGAGTGGAGGGGGCTGCGATGAGCGGTTTTGCCGGAGCCGCCTTTTGTGCTGCTGGCTGCTGCGTGGCGGGCTTTGGAGCGGCTTCTTCCTCCTGCGTGGCGGGTATCGTGAGCGGGAGGCCTGCCCGGAGCGAGATGGCGTTGAAGCGCTGTTGCTGCTGTGAGGTCATCTTCCCTATTGGGTGCTGCAGGAGCCCTTCTATCCTGAGCTGCTTTTCCCGGAGCGTTTCGGCGGCTCTCCTGGAACCTCGCAACTGCTCCCGGACGTTCGCAAAATCTTCATAGGCATCCAGGACGGATTCCCAGTACAGGAATTCCTCCTTCTGTCGCTCCCCAGTTTCCTGGGCCACAGCCAGCAGGGGAAACAGCAGGAAGGCGGCTGTCAAAAAAAGTTTGCGAAACATATTACAAATTTAACAAAATAGCCGTAAATTTGAAACTATGCAGACAGAATCGGGTTTCTTGGGAAAAATGCCGGTGCTTCCGGAAGAAATGACGGAAGGATGGGAGCCTGTCCCCTCCTCCGGCTCCGGCTTTACCGTGCTGTACCGCAGCCGCCGCGCCGGACGTTCCCGCCTGTACAAGTGCCTGAAACCGGAATGGCAAGGGTATCCTGTCTATGAGTCCCTGCTCCGGAAAGAGTTTGAAATAGGCTTTTCCCTCAACCATCCGGGCATCTGCGAATACTATTCCTTCCAGGATTATCCCGGTAAGGGCCGATGCATAGAGATGGAATGGATAGAGGGGCAAACCCTGGGGGAAAGGCTGTCCCTCAGAAGCATCGACGGAAAAACGGCCCGGAAGATCCTCCTGGAGCTATGTGATGCCTTGGATTATATGCATCACCGCCAGGTGATCCACCGGGACCTCAAGCCGGAAAACATCCTCATTACGGACAATGGCAACAATGCCAAGATCATCGACTTCGGCTTTTCGGATGCGGATGCGTATGTCATCGGCAAGGAACCAGCTGGAACTCAGATGTATGCTGCACCGGAGCTCCTCTCCGGAAAGCCGGTGGACTGCCGCTGCGACATCTATTCCCTGGGGCTCATTATGAAACGTCTGCCGGGCATCCCTGAGCGGGTGGCCGCGCGCTGCCAATCTCCTCTTCCGGAGGACCGGTATGCTTCAGCGCTGGAGGTGAAAGAGGCCTTGCTTCAAAAACGGAAGTTTCCCATGGCCGGTGTAGTCCTGGTGCTGGCCCTGCTGGTGGCATTGGCCGTCGCCGCCTTTTATCACTATGATTCCCGCCGGAATCAGGAAGAGGCCGACCGGATTATGGAGGATGTCTGGGAGCAGATCCAGGAGGCGGGCTTCCCTACAGAATAGCCACCCGTGTAAGGCCGCTCTCCCGTCCGGCCACATAGACGGGCGTATCGTCATCGCCTCTGTGAATGCGGGGTATATACAATGGAAAACCTTTTATGAAGGCGATGGCGTTGAATTCATCCCCTTCCTCCAAGGTAGCATTGATACTCTCGACAACGCGGAAACGACAGTCCCCCAGGTACTCCAGCGTTACAAGCCGATTGGGGTTCCAGCCAATCTCCAAACGCTTTCCAACGGCCAGGGAGGCGCTTTCCACATACTCCGAATGCAGGAAACCGGACACGAAGGCGGGATTCTTCTTCAGGCTTTCGCAAAAGTCCGGAAAACTCCGGGCTCCCGCATACCGGGCCAGGATGTCCAAGGTGACGGGACTGGGCGTGGAGGTATAGTCGTCATACCCCCACAGCCGTTTGAGGGTACTGCTGGAAATGGGTTCCTTCACCTCCTGCGTGATGGCTTCGGCCAATAATTCATAGTCTTTGGGAACCGCTATCCGGCGGTTGTATTTCAGTTCTACTTTTTGAAGCAGGTAGTCCAGCTCCGGGAAGTGTCTGTGCGTCATTTGTATTTGATTTGGGTGTGCGGGTCTTTTACAATCATAGCCGTGCTTCCCTCTCCATAGGGCAGCCAGACCACTTTCAGTTTTTCATTGCCGCAAAGATTGGCATAAGTAAGGGTTACGGCCAGCTGGGAGAGGTCCAGTTCCTCTATCTCGGTCCCGGTGAGGGTGAGCATGAGGGTTGCGCCGTCGTTTCGGATTTTATCCAGGCCGATGGAGCTCAGCGGGGCTTCAATGATTACTTCCCTGGCGGCATAAACCGGGAACTCCCAGTGGCCCCGGAGGGCGTTGGAACGGACTTCGAAATGGCCGCCGTATTTGGTCTCGGGGGCTTTGACGGCCGGCAGTACGAGCGCTTCTAGATGGGGGGTGCGCAGGACGAACGATTCTATTTTGGGATCGGCCAAAGCGCTCAGGTCCAGGCGGGTAAGCGCATCCTCTTCCATCTGGATCTCATTCAGGTTCCGGAGGTTCTCGATTCCGGAGAGGGAGCGGATGCCCAGATTGAAAAGCGGCAGGAAGCTGATTTTGTCGGCCTCCGCCTGGCTCAGCTGCCCGTCCCGGTCGGTATCGAAGTTCCCCAGCAGATACTCCCAGAAAACGGCATCTTCAAAGGGACGAAGACCTGTTTCAAAATGCATCAGGGGTGAGCGGTATTCCTTTTCGCCGACGGTGATGAAAGCGCAGTAATAATAGGACTGGCAGGCGGCCAGTCCTTCGGCCCGGGCCTTCCACGCCGTGTCCCCTGCCTGCGTGTCCAGGGCCTTCAAGGCCGATGGATCGGTACCCAGGCGGAAGCCGGCGCTCTCGGGCGAGACTTCGCCCCCGTACTGGGGGCGGGCCGACAGCATCAGGCCGAGGGATTGATCTACTACGGCCTGCAGGTCTGTGACGATTTCTTTTGTGCTAAAACTCTGGATATCAGATATTTCTTTTATCCCGTCTACCTCCACGAAGGCGGCGAAACAGTACCTGTGGCCAGGCTCCAGGTTTTGCAGATGCAGTGTTCCTTCGGCAAAGGGATAAGTCTCCAGGGCCGATTCGGATTCCCCGAACAGGAATCCCTTCTGCCCCGTTCCACTGATATCGGCATAGAGGGTGGCGGAGAAGACGCCGGACTCTGCCCTTACGACGATGGCGGGTAAAGGCGCGGTGTGGCAGCTTGTCCAGTCCGTGTAGCGGACCTGCCGGCCGTTTTCGATGAAAGCCCGGATCCGGTAGTCGGAATCGGGCTTGAGCCCATCGGCCCGGAGGGTGAAGATGCCCTCTTCACTCCCCTCTGTGCGGATGGTGCCGGCCCCCTGCGGACCTTCCAGTTCGGCTCCGCAGCCCGTTACCGCCGCAGGCAGCGTGTATGTGGCAGTGAGTTGGATGCTCCGTGACGAAACGTTCATTTTCAAGTCCTTGATCTCCGGTATCTGCACCTCCGGCTTCGCCGCCGGGTCACAGCCTGCCAGCATCAGCCCGAATGAGAGGAAAAGGAGAAAACGTTTCATAGTACAAATTTACGTTTTTTTCCTTTATTCTCATTCGTAGCCTACGTTTCTACGAGTTATGGTTCTCAGTGTGGGAAGACTTCATCATTATCTGCCATAATCCAAATTGAAAGATGGCTTGTATAGTTGTCACCCGCCATTTCACAATCTTCTGCGGTGGGGTATTTATACCAGTCGCCATCTCCTTTCGACCAATCGCTCTCCAGGGATATGCTGAAAAGTTCCGTCCCTTCTCCGGAATAGAGATCCAATTGTGTGATGTCAGTGAATGCTCCGGTGCTTTGCTGAACATAACCATTAAGCGGAATCCGTTTATCAGCCGATTGGCTCGTATATCGATAATAGCCATCAACCTCATAGCCATTTGTAATTGTGAGGACCATTTCGATATTGTATTTTTTACTGCCATTGGTTAGATACCCTATAAAATGCAATTCTTCACTGTTAGAGTATGAATCAGCGTTGATCAAAGCATCTACAGGCGTCACACCTACATATCGGTTTGCTCCATTAAGCCAGATCCGAACATCATTGAGTGTAATAAATGAAGCATATGAGGAAGTTGATGACACATCAGAAACATACCCGCTTAAGGTTAGGAAAACTGGTAGAGATAGATCTGTAAAAGCTTCTTCACTATTTTCGAATTGTGCCCAGATTGTATAATCATCATTTTCAAACTCATAAGTGATTTTGCCCATCATCTCGGATATTTCTGTGACCTCACCCATGAACTTAATACGTTGAGAACTATAGTCCTTTATGAATTTGAACTCATTCTTTGAGAGGCTGCCTATTTGAGAAAGTGACATCGACTTTTTAAACGGATAATCCTCATCGGCAGAAAACTCTGTAGAAGCAAAATGAATGGTTTTGAGACCGTCTATTTCAGTATTTCTCTCTATTACTCCCATAAAGGTGTTTTCATAAATGATAGAACCATCCTCTTGTTTATATGCCTCAAAACCTTTTGAGGCATTCAAAAGTTCTGTCCGGATTTTATCTGCTTCTTCCGTTGAGAATGCGTATTGATGAACCATTATGCATCTTTCCGGATTTGACGCATCACAAACGGCTCTGATCAATTGGCTGCTATTCGAGGTATTGGACACTCCCTCCGTTTGGACATCAAAATCGCAGTCTTTTACCCAAGTCCCGACAATATATTGACCGGAATTGTTCCAGCCTTTAAAAGAAAAACCATAGGTGCTTTTCAGGTCGTTAGAATTTTGTTGTATGTTATTATTGACTGTAAACCACTGTGGCCGATAAGAGTAATCAGCTATAAAATCGTACGCATCAAAGGTCAATAATTCGGCCTGCTTGTTGCTCCTTCCCCCGCATGACAGTAGCATCCATGACAAAATGGGAAATGATAAATAAAGTAAAAGCTTTCTCATAATCTTTATTATTTTTTCTTCAGCGACTCTGCGCCATATGGTATTTCCTCCCAAACTCCGTCGACCGGACCGATTCTATCGGACTCTTTGTCAAGCATAAACATCGTTGATTGTCGTGAAATACCATTCAGATGGTCTTTGTACTCGTCATATTGATTGATCTCGTCAACATATAAGTTATACAATTCCTTTGCTTGCTCGAACACCTCGCTATCCTTGCGCATGGCCCTTTCTGCATATGTTACTCCAACGAGGAGGCTACTAAGATATTCTCTAGCTCCATGTACCTCACCTACCAGATTCATTGTGGGCCAAACTACCGCGATAATGTAATTGGCGGTGTCATTCAAATCCGGGATATCGTATTCCAATACTTTTTTTGCAGAACGATAGGCTTCCAATCCTTTATCTGGATCTTTTTCTGACGTATAGCCGTTAAACTGGTCTATCGCAGTATTCAGCAATTCTTTTGCATCGTCGTATCGGGCATTAGATTTCTGTTGATCTTTTTCAACAAAGTCGAAGGAATCGTATCCGATGACTCGGACCAGGGTGTTCTCCAATATGGGCTCCCGGTTCCCGTTCTGTGTCTTGAACTTCTTTCTTTCGATCCAGTTACCGTGGTCGTCATACACATATTGGTAGAAGTAATCCCCGTGGCGGTCGTAGGAGGCTTTGAGCCAGGGCATGATCTCTATCTGCTTCTGGGCATCCGCGTTGGAAGATTCGATGACCAGATCCCCCTGTTTGTTGTATCCGAAGTATTCTGAATAACTGGCTGCGCCATTGCTGGCCACGAAAGAACCGCCGCGGGCCACCAGACGGCCATTATCGTCATAAATTGAAATGCCGCCTCTTCCATCCACCTTTTTCCCTTTTTCCGTGGCGATCTCTTTTACGCGGGTCATACCATTGTGATCGCAGATGATGTGTGTAAAGCCGTCTGCCGTATAATTCCATACTTCTTTTGCCCCTTCATAGTATCCGGACTGTGGGTCGCACTCGTAGCCTCTGACATTATAATAATTGTAGCCGCTGTTTATTGTCCATTCGCTTCCGGCCAAACTTCGGTAATACGTGATTGAGTGCAACCTTCCGGAACTGTCATATTCGTATTCGGCCTTTTCCCGGCTTCCGAGATTATCGATACTACCGGAGTTCGGCAGTTCACCCTTCGCACGATAGTACATGACGGTAGTGAGTTTGCCTGATGGATCGTATAAGTACTGTTTGGTCACTGCCGTCTCATCGGTGTAATCATCGTACCACTCACTTTCTCCGAGGATCTGCGCATAGACGAGATTGCCCGAAGGATTGAAATAAAACCTCCGGCTGGGAGACAGAACGGTTTTCTCCTCTCCCCACTCCTCCGTGACATGTTTATAAAAATACTCTACCGTGGAAACATTCCCTTTCAGATTCATCCGGTGTAAATCTGAATCTTTTGATTGGGAATACGCATTCAGCAAACAGGTTATTGCTATGAATGCAGAAACAATGAACCGTTTCATTACATTTATTATTGAGGTTAGTTCTATTGAAGTTATTAGTTGTTCAAATTTGGGAAAAAGGAGCGGATTACTCAAACTCACAGAGACTCAATTTGAATACGAAGAAAGGCGTTTTTTCCGAGATTGGGCTGCCCTAAGTAATAGGGACTTTTGGCCAGACTTGTTTTAGGTGTTGCAGGTCAAGGTTCTAAGTGTCGCAGGTCTGCTTTTGGGGGTGTAACCTGCGACGCAAATTGACCTTAGGAGCAATATAGTGTCGCAGGTCTGGCACTTTTTTTCGGACCTGCGACATCCTGTTACCGGACCTGCGACATCCTGTTGCCGGACCTGCGACACTTAACAACATCACCTGCTACAAAGGAAGGCTCTCCCCGTCCAAATCAGGCAGAAATCTATAGGGAAGGTCACAGGCGGGAAAAACAGAATACGGTTTTTGCGGTCTGCGGAATAAACTGTATCTTTGAGACTATGTTAAAGAGAATCATCATTTGCGGGGTAACCCTGCTGCTCACGGCTTGGATGCTGGGAGCGCAGCAGCCGGTGCAGATCTGTGCGCACCGGGGCTTCTGGAAAAGTGAATCGGCCGGGAAGGCACAGAATTCCATTGCCTCCCTGAAGGCCGCCCAGGACAACGGCTTCTGGGGCAGCGAGTTCGACGTGCACCTCACCAGCGACGGCGTGGTGGTGGTGAATCACGACCCTGTTTTCCATCTCACCAACGTCCAGACGCACAGCTACAACCAGCTCACGCGCAAAGGAAAGCTCTCCAACGGGGAAACGCTCCCCACGCTGGAACAGTATCTGGAACAGGGCCGGCAGTCCCCTGTCATGCTGGTGCTGGAACTCAAGAAGCAGCGCAGCCGGGAGCACGCCGAAAAGCTGCAGGACCTGTGCATATCGGCCTTGAAGGAGAAGGGGCTCTGGGACCCTGCCCGTGTGATGTTCATCTCCTTCGACTACGAGGCCTGCAAGCGTCTGGCCCGTCTGGCACCAGGCTTTACCGTGCAGTACCTGGAGGCCGATAAGGATCCGGAAACGGTTCATTCCGATGGCATTAACGGCATCGATTACCATTTCTCCGCGTTCCGGAAGCATCCCGAATGGGTGGCTCGGGCCCACGAACTGGGCATGTCCGTGAACGCCTGGACAGTGGACAGCAAGGCCGATATGAAATACCTGGTGGACCTGGGGGTGGACTGCATTACCACCAACCAGCCGTTGGAACTGCGGGAACTGCTGAAAGGACGGGAACAGCGTCCCCGCCGGCAGATGAGTCAGGAACAGGTCCAGGCCTGGTTGGCCCGGCAGAAGCCGAACCCCGCCGCCCATACGCTGCATCCGGACACGCTCATCTCCCGGAACAGCCCTTACCGTGCCAGCAAGAACTTCGGCAAGCGCATCGCCGTCTTCGGCGGTTCCCTCTCCGTGAACGCGGAATCCGATGCCGCCAAACAGATCTGGGCCGATTTGCTTGGCGCAGAAGTGGTTACCTATGGCGTAGGTGGTGCAGGTTTTTCCCGGGAACAGGGCTGCACCCTGCAGCGGCAGGTAGATACGGCGGGCGTATATGACGTGTACGTCCTCTGGGCTTCCACCAACGACTACACCAACAGCCGGGAATGCGGCAACTGGCAGGACTACACCGCCTTTGACAACTACGACGAAAGCAAGCTTTCCACCCAGTGCGGCGGTATCAACTACTGCATCAAAACCCTGCTGGAGAAGAACCCCCGGGCCGAAATCTACTTCTTCACCTCGCTGCGTTTCTTCGGCCAGGATGCTGGCAACAACCCCTTCTCTACGGCTCCCAACAAGACCGGGAAAACCTTTGCCGATTACATCGAGGGCCAGAAAGAGTGCTGCGCCTACTATGGCATCCCGGTACTGGACCAGTTCAACCTGCAGGGCATCAACCAGTTCAACGTGGGGTACTATTACAAAGAAGACCTTCTCCATATGAATGAAGAAGGTTATCGGCGTATCGGCCCCGTCCAGGCGGCTTTCCTGGCCAACGGGTTTTAATGCACTTCCGTTATACGGAAATCCCGCTCGGGAACTTCCAGGGTGTAGACGGTTCGAACGGCTTTAATTCCCATATAATCAAGCGCTTCCGGAGGGATGCGGACCGATATGTCTCTGGTACTGCCGAAATTGGCCACCACCAGGAAGGTCTGCTTTCCGTCCGAGCGGAGGAAGGCGAAATGCCTATCCGGATTAAAGTGGCCTGCCTGCTGGCAATAACAAAGGTCGAAGGTTTTCCCCTGGGCGAATACCGGGTCCTTGGCCAGTGTCAGAAGCTCCTGGTAGCGCTTGAGGACGGCTTTCTCTCCCGGGGTTAGGCCGGTACGCCTGTCCCGAATCCATTGGTGGAGTCGCTGGAGGGACGCCACGGTCCACCAGTCGAAGATGGAGGTGCGGCCGTTGACGCCGCTGAAAGGTTCGTTGTCCATGCCTCTCTCCCCTATCTCCTGGCCGAAATACAGCATGAAGGGAGCGGTGTTCAGGAGCAGCGACACGGCCAGGGCGGCGTAGCCTCCTTCGGCCTTTCCGCAGAAGAAATCGGAAGCGATGCGCTGCTCGTCGTGGTTCTCCAGGAAGTTGAGCATCCGGGGCTGGAGGTCTCCCAGGAACTGCCAGTTCCAGGAGATTCCCTTTGCTGAAGCATCGCTGCAAGTAACGGCACGTAAGGTGTCGTATAATCCGCACTTGTCGTAAAGGAAATCAAAACCCACCTCATCGGCATAAAGCTTATACTTTTCCTTCTCATACACCTCGGCGATAAAGACAACGGACGGGAAGAGCTCCTTCACTTTGCCGATGAGCCAGCGCATGAACTGCGGGGGCACCAGCTCCACCATGTCGCAGCGGAATCCGTCCACTCCTTTCCGGGCCCAGAAACGCAGGATATCCAGCATCTTGTCCCAGGTTCCGGTGTGGAAGTCACAGTAGTTGAGCTTCACCGTCTCGTACCAGTCCGTAAGGGAAGGAGCGGGTGAGAAACAGTTGCCGGAAGCCTTTGCCGGATACTCGTAAAACTCCGGTCCCTTGCAGGGCACGGGGAGTTTCAGGGCCTGTCCGGGATAGTAGAAAAAGTCGTTTTCCGGAGTCCAGTGGATGGACATGTTGTCCGCTTTCCCAAAGTTGATATTGTCTCGGGAAACGTGGTTGGGAACGAAGTCGATAAGAACTTTCATCCCTGCCTGATGGGTCCGTTCCACCAGTTGAACGAATTCTTCCATTCTCTTTCCCGGAACGTCTGCCAGATAAGGATTTACGTCATAGTAGTCATAGATGGCGTATGGGGATCCGGCATCCCCTTTCACAATCTGGGGATGGGAGGGAGTGAAGCCTTTTCCCGTCCAGGTGGTAGCATGCCGGATGACACCGGTATACCATAGGAAATCGACACCGAGCCCCTTCCAGTATTCCAGGGACCCGGCGTCGATGCCTGAGAATTTACCGGTGTTCCAAAGTCTGGGGAGCAGCTGGTAAATTACTGTTTTCACTACCAATTAAGGATTTTCTTGAAGTCGTAATCTTCCGGATTGGCTACAAACTTCTTGGCAGCCTCATAGTCGGCCGGCGTGATATAGTGGCAGATATACTCGTAGTAGTTGTTGCAGATACCGTTGGTGATGTCTACGCGACGCGGGGGGATCTTCCCTTCCTCGTTCTGCAAGTTCTTGAGGTAGAGCGGATTGGAATTACCTGCCGGATCTACATATACCATGCAGCCCGTTTCTCCGGCGGAGAAGAGGTTGTATACGCCCATGGCCAATTCCGTGCAGTAGGAAACATCGTAGGCGATAGGGTCTATGCAGCGGACGTCGTAGCCGATTTCCACGGGACGGGATTTCACCTTGAGGTTAAGCTTCTTGAACTCCTTGTCCAGGATGTCGTTGAACAGGACGGCCTTGGAGATTTTGCCCAGTTCCGGATGACCGTGTTCGTCGTAGGTCATGGAAACACCGGCATTCTTGATTTCCTGCGGGTCCAGGTCGTGGAATACGCCTTCGGCCACCACTACGGTACCGTAGCCGATACCCATAAGCTGACGCTTGAGAATGGCGGACAGGGCCAGGTTGACAATCTTGTCCAGGGTGATGGTGGTCTTGTTGAACATCTCCGGGATAATGGTCATGGGGCAATGGGTTGCCTCGCCGATACCCAGGGCCAGGTGACCGGCGCTGCGGCCCATGGCGCTGATGA
>CAMHKD010000052.1:0-13088 GCA_946185645.1 uncultured Bacteroidales bacterium | reverse complement strand
TTTAACACCCCCAAATTATGGCAATCTTAGCATTTCAGAAACCCGACAAGGTGATTATGCTCGAAGGCACCGAGACCGTTGGCCGTTTCGAGTTCAGACCGCTTGAGCCTGGCTACGGACAAACCATCGGCAATGCCCTCCGTCGCATTCTCCTCGCCTCTTTGGAAGGTTTCGCCATCTCCCAGATCCAGGTGAACGGTGTCCAGGACGAGTTCCAGACCATTCCCGGCGTGATCGAGGGGATGCAGGACATCATCCTGAACCTGAAGCAGGTCCGCTTCCGCAGGATGGTGGACACTGTAGACTCCGAGGTGGCGAACATCACAATCAGCGGCAAGCAGGAGTTTACCGCTGAGGACATCTCTAAAGGATTGTCTTCTTTCAAGGTGTTGAATCCCGAGCTGCACATCTGCTCGCTGGAGCCCTCCGTCAAGATTGAAATCTCCCTGACCATCACCAAGGGCCGCGGATTTGTCCCGGCCGAAGAGATGCGCGACGAGAATACGCCCATTAACGCCATTCCCGTGGACGCCATCTACACGCCCATCAAGAAGGTTAACTGGACCGTGGAAAACTACCGCGTGGAACAGAAGACCGACTATGAGAAGCTGAACCTGGAGATTGTCACCGACGGTTCCATTTCCCCGGAGGCCGCCCTGCAGGATGCAGCCAACATCCTCATCTACCATTTCAAGCTCTTCACCGACGACAAGAAGATCGCCATCGAGTCTTCCGTAGAGTCCGACAGCAAGGAGCTTGACGAGGAGTCCCTGAGGATGCGTCATCTCCTTCTCACCAAGCTTTCCGACATGGGTCTCTCCGTGAGAGCCTTCAACTGCCTGAAAGCTGCCGATATCGACACGTTCGCAGACCTGGTTTCCTATAGCCGTGCCGAGCTGATGAAGTTCCGCAACTTCGGCCGCAAGTCCCTGAACGAGATCGACCTCCTGGTGGAGAAGATGAAGCTTTCCTTCGGTATGGATGTCACCAAGTACAATATTGAACCTAAGAAAAAGATCGTTTAACAATGAGACACAATAGAGCAGTCAATCATCTTGGTCGTAAGAGCGGTCACCGCAAGGCGATGCTCGCCAACATGGCATCCTCCCTCATCCTGAAGAAGAGGATCACCACTACCGAGGCCAAGGCCAAGGCCCTGAAGCCTTACGTAGAGCCCCTCATCACCAAGTCTAAAGAAGATACTACCCACTCCCGCCGCGTTGTCTTCAGCTATCTGAAGGACAAAGAGGCCACGGCAGAACTCTTCCGCAACATCGCTCCCAAGGTGGCCGGTCGTCCGGGCGGATACCTCCGTATCCTCCACACCGGTTTCCGCAGCGGTGACGCCACGGAAATGGTTATGGTAGAGTTTGTGGACTTCAACGAGGCCGCCCTTGCTTCCGGCAAGAAAGAAGCCAAGAAGACCACCCGTCGCAGCCGCGCCAAGAAGGCCGAGGCTGCCCCCGAGGCCCCCAAGGCCGAAGAGGCTCCCGCCGCCGCCGAAGCTCCTGCAGCTGAAGCTCCCGCAGCAGAGTAATATCAACCTAAGCCTAAGATGTGCGTCCGGCCTTGAAAGAAGGCCGGGCGCTTTTTTTACACCAGGGACAGGGCCACTTCCATCATGCTGGTGAAGGTGGTCTGCCGCTGTTCGGCCGTGGTTACCTCGCCGGTGAGAATATGGTCCGAGATGGTAAGGATGCCAAGGGCCTTGTTGCCGCTGCGGGCGGCGTTGAAGTACAGTGCGGCCACTTCCATCTCAACGGCCAGTACGCCCATGGCCATCCACCGCTCCGGATGGGAATTCTCGCGGTAGAAAACGTCCGAAGAAAGGACATTGCCCACCATGTAGGGGACCTTAAGCTGTTCGCAGCTATCGGCCGCCTTCCTGAGCAGGCCGAAGTCTCCGATGGGCGCAAAGACGCCACCCAGCTCGTACTGGTCTCCATAGTTGGAGTCCGTGCAGGCGCCTTCGGCAATTACAACGTCCCCCAGATGGAGGTCTTTGTGGTATGCACCGGCCGATCCCACGCGGATGATGGTCTTGACGCCATAAAAATGATAGAGCTCATAAGTATACAGGCCGATGGAAGGCATTCCCATCCCGTGGCCCATCATGCTCACGCGTTTGCCCTTATAGGTGCCGGTATAACCCAGCATTCCCCGCACCTGGTTGAAGCAGATGGGATTCTCCAGGTACTTTTCTGCCATGAATTTAACCCGCAGGGGGTCTCCGGCCATGATAACGGTTTCGGCAATTTCGCCGAACTTGGCCCCGATATGGGGCGTAGGGGTCTTATCTTTTCCCATAATTATGTGGTTTTATCAGTTTCGCTTATAACACTTCGTACTTAAACTCTTCCAGCTGGGCGTCGCCGGCAAGGAGATAGGCGGGGCGGAGGGCGAAGAAGCCGTTGTAGTTGTTGTGGTGGAGGCCGGAAACATCTACGCCTTCCTGAACAAGGGTCCAATCTCCATCGGCCACCTTTTTCCAGAGGGTGGCGGAGTTGCGCTCATTGCGGATCCGGATAGAGAAGGCCTGGTCGCTGCAGGAAAGGCCGAAATGGGCCGCCTCGTTGTAGAACAGGTACAGACCGGCGCTACCGCCTTCCGGGACAGAGAAGCTGGCGGTAATCTCGTAGGAAGCGTCCACGGCGGTGGCGGTCATGAGGGTGCCGCCTGCAAAGCCGGGCTGCCAGCGGGCCCAAAGGAGCGGGTTGTTATAATCCCGCAGATAGCTGTAGTCTCCCTGCAGGCCGTCCTGCTCCCATTTGGCGCCGTCCTTCTCCACCAGCACGGGCCAGCCGTCGGAAGTCCATTCCACGCTCTCGATAATAGTGCTGCGGCCCAGCGTATGGAAGCTGTTCCGGTACGCGTGGTACACTACATACCAGTTGCCGGCGGCGTCATCCACCAGGGTTCCATGGCCTTTGGACCACCAGGCTTCATCGGCACTGTACGTGTGTACCATGGGGTTATGCGGGCTGTCCTCCCAAGGCCCCAGGGCCGATTTGCTCCGCGCCACCACCACCATGTGGCTGGTAACGGGGCCGGCGGTACCGCCTTCTGCACTAACCAGGTAATACCAGTCTCCGCGCTTGAAGAGCTTGGGGCTTTCCAGCCACATGCCTTCCGTCTCCCATTCCGCGGGATATGCCCAGCCGTTGTAGACCTTCTTGGCGCGGCCGGCAGCGGCCAGTCCGTCGGGGGTAAGGGGCGTAACAAAGCCGTTGTTGGTATACAGATAACGCTGTCCGTCTTCGGCCACCACATGGCCCGGGTCAATACCGCCTACATCCAGCTTCACCGGCGCGCTCCAGGGGCCCCTGGGGTCATCGGCCGTGACCACATAATTCTCTCCACGGCTGGTGGGATAGTATATGTAGAACTTACCGTCCACCTTGCAGATGTCCGGGGCATAGATGGAATAGTCCCCGTCCTCCACGGCCCGGGAAATGGGTTCCCAGTGCACCAGGTCCGTGGAGTGCCAGACCAGCAGGGCCGGGAAATACGTGAACGAGGAATGCGTCATATAGAAGTCATTTCCGTCACGAACAATGGAAGGATCCGGGTAGTCGCCCGGGAAAATGCAGGTCTTGAGGGGGGCGGGCTTCTGCGCACAGCCGCAAAGGGCGGCGGCCAGAGCCAGGGACAGGATGCAGGTGCTTAGTTTCATGTTATTTCGTTTTTCGTTTGGTAAAGATAAGGAATCTGCCGATAATTTTAAAAAAATATGTATGTTTGTAAAACCACAAAAACAGATTAAACACTAACCGATATGAATAAATCCTTACTGCTGGTGACGGTCATCCTCACAGCCGTTTCCCTGGGTTGCACACCCAAATATACCCAGCCGGAGCCGTGCGGACCGCTGCCCAGTGAGGACCAGCTTGCCTGGCAGGACATGGAGATGTATGCGTTCATCCACTATTCCCTGAACACGTACACAGATCAGGAATGGGGCTTCGGCAACGAAGACCTGCAACTGTTTAGTCCGGAAGACCTGGACTGCCGGCAGTGGGCGCGCGTTTGCAAGCAGGCCGGTATGAAGGGCATCATCTTTACCGCCAAGCACCACTGCGGCTTCTGCATGTGGCCGTCGGCCTATACGGAATACAGCGTCAAGAACACGCCCTGGAAGGGCGGGAAGGGGGATGTAGTGAGGGAACTGGCCGATGCCTGCCGGGAGGAAGGGCTCCGTTTTGCCGTGTACCTTTCCCCCTGGGACCGCAACCACGCCGAATACGGCCGGCCGGAATATGTGACCTACTTCCGGAACCAGTTGAGGGAGCTGCTCACCAACTACGGGGAGATCTTTGAGGTGTGGTTCGACGGCGCCAACGGCGGCGACGGCTGGTACGGCGGTGCCAACGAAACGCGCCGGATAGACGGGAAAACCTATTACGGCTGGGCCGAAACCTTCCGGATGATCCGGGAACTGCAGCCCCACGCTGTCATCTGGAACGACGGCGGAGACCGCGGAGACCTGCGCTGGGTAGGCACCGAGGCCGGCAACGTGGGAGAGACCAACTGGAGCCTGATGCCCTCCACCGGAGACACCACTTATCCCATGCTGCACTATGGCGTAGAGGACGGGGACGTATGGTGCCCCGGGGAAACCAACACCAGCATCCGCCCCGGCTGGTTCTATCACCAGACAGAAAACGCCCACGTGAAGAGCCTGTCCAAGCTGATGGACACCTACTACAAGTCCGTGGGCCGCAATTCCACCCTGCTGCTCAATTTCCCCATCGGCCCCAACGGCCGCATCCATCCCACGGACAGCCTTCGCGGCATCGCCTTCAAGAAGATGATAGACCAGGTGTTCAAGGAGAATTTGGCCGACAAGGCCCGCAGAAGGCAGCTGGGAGATACCACCATCCTGGAATTCCGGCAGCCCGCCGCCTTCAACCGCTTCCTGGCCGAAGAGGACATAGCCCTTGGCCAGCGCGTCCGGAAATTCACCCTGGAAGCCCTGGTGGACGGGGAGTGGATCCCGCTGAAGGACGAACTCTCGGAAAACGGTGACGGCCTCACAACCATCGGTCACCGCCGCATCATCTGCTTCCCCGCCGTCACGGCCACCAAGCTCCGCTTCACCGTTACGGACACCAAGGCCCCACCCGTAATCAAGAAATTGGGCGTTTACCTGGCGCCGGAACTCACGGCCGATATTCCCGACAGCGGAGAAAAGAAGTCGTCGGCCCTGCACATCTTCTTCAGCAGCCCCACGCAGATGCTCATGGACTGGGATTCGGCGCAGACCTTCACCACTTTCCGCTACCTGCCCCCGCAGGACGGCAGTGAGGGGACCATTACCCACTACACCCTTTCGGCCTCTACGGACTGGCGAAACTGGACGGTGCTTTCCTCCGGCGAGTTCTCCAATATAGTGAACAACCCCATCTGGCAAACCATTACTTTCCCTCCCACCCAAGTGCGTATGTTCAAGCTGGATGCTGAGCGTCTGGCCGATGGAGACCGTATGGGTTACGGGGATATAGACGTTTATTAAACCATGAAACATCTTCTGTTAGTCCTGACTGTCTTATGGCCCCTGCAGGCCCTGGCGCAGGCGCCCGACTGGGAGAACCCCGCCGTACTGGGCATCAACAAACTGCCGTATCACGCTACGCTTCAGCTGCCTTCCCGGGAAAAAGAGTGCCCGGAAATTGTGAGCCTGGACGGGCAGTGGCGCTTCCACTGGAGCCGGAATCCAGAGGAGAGGCCGGCCGATTTTTACCGGGAAGACTTCGACGTGAGCGGATGGGGGACTATCGCCGTTCCCGGCAACTGGCAGACCCAAGGCTACGGAACGCCCATCTATATCAATATCAACTACCCCTTCGTGCGGAACCGGCCCAGCGTGACCACCGAGCCGCCCCGGGACTGGACGGCCTATGAAAACCGCAATCCCGTGGGCTCGTACGTCACTTTTGTGGAAGTGACGGAAGAAATGCTGGGCAAGAACCTCATCCTGCATTTCGGCGGCGTTCATTCGGCTATGTACGTGTGGGTGAACGGGCAGAAAGTGGGTTATAGCCAAAACTCCATGTGCCCGGCTGAATTCGATGTAACCGGATTCCTGCGGGCAGGCCGGAATAAGCTGGCGGTGGAAGTGTACCGCTGGAGCGACGGCAGCTATCTGGAAGACCAGGATATGTGGCGCTTGAGCGGCATTTTCCGCCCGGTCCAGCTGTGGGTGCGGCCGCTGGTGCATATCAGCGACTATCACGTGACGGCTGTGCCGGCCGATGACTTCGGCAGCGCAGAAATCCAGGTCAGCATAAGCCTCTGCAATACGGGGAAAAAAGCCGGGAAAGACCTTCGGGCCGTGTTCCTCACGGAAGGCCGGGAACTGAAAGGCCGCGTGAAGCAGCTGGCCCCGGGCGACACCAGCACCGTCTCGCTCAGCTTCACCCTGGAGCATCCTAAACTCTGGTCGGCCGAAAAACCCAACCTGTATCCATTCAGCGTGGAACTGCGGGACCGAAAAGGGCGTGTGGTGGAGCACTTCGATTATCACTTTGGCGTGAAGAAAGTGGAAGTGGTGGGAGAGGTGTTCAAAATCAACGGCAAAAACGTGAAACTGCGCGGCGTTAACCGGCACGACCACCATCCCAGAACCGGGCGGTACGTGGACGACGCCACCTACGAGCAGGACATCCGGCTTATGAAGCAGGCCAACATCAACTTCCTCCGCACCAGCCACTATCCGGACCGCGAATACCTGTACGAGCTGTGCGACCGCTGGGGACTTTATGTTATGGACGAGGCCAACCAGGAGTCCCACGGTTACGGCTATGCCAACCGGCCGATGGGAGAGGACCCCGCCTGGAAGCAGGCCCACGTGGACCGGGCGGAAGCGGTGGTGAAGCGGGATTTCAACCATCCCTGTGTAATTCTATGGAGCCTGGGGAACGAAGGCGGCGTGGGCCCCAACATAGAGGCTATGTACAACAAGGTCCGTGAACTGGACAGTACGCGCCCCCCGTTCTACGACAGCGACCGGCGCTACAGCTGCATCTGGGATGACAGTTATCTGTACCCCGACCAGCTCCGGGAAGCAGCCCGGAAGGTTACCGACAAGCCCTTTATGATGCGGGAGTACTCCCATTCGATGGGTAACTCGGGCGGCAACCTGCAGGAATACTGGGACGTTATCTATGCCGACAGCACCATCGTGGGTGCCGCCATCTGGGACTGGGTGGACCAGGGACTGCTGAAGGACGGATACTATGCCTACGGCGGGGATTTTGGCGACAAACCCAACGACGGCAATTTCTGCCTGAACGGACTCATCGGCCCGGACCGCGTGCCGCATCCACATTACTACGAAGTGCAGCGGGTATACCAGCCCCTGCAGTTTATCCGGGAAGGGGAGGCGATCCGGATTGTGAACCGGGACTTCTTCACCCAGGTGGACGAGTATGAGATTGTCCGGGATACCGTGTGCTTCGGGGGCGAAAAGCTCCTGAATATCAGCGCCCGCCTGAAGGAAGACACCCCCTGGGCGCCGGCCGGCTTCACCGTAGCCCGGGAACAGTTTGTGCTGGAGCCTTACACCTTCCCCGCCGCCACTGCCGGGAAGGGTCAGGCCGATATCCGGGTGGAGGGCAATGTCCTTACCTCGTGGGTGGTGGACGGCAGGGAACTGCTGCAGGCACCGCTGGAGCCCTATTTCTGGAAGCCGGAGAACGACAACCAGCGGGCTGCGCATTTTGCCGAACGCACCGCCCTGTGGAAGGAAGTGAAGGATGTCACGGTAAGCTACACCGTCCTGGACGGGCACCGCATCCTGGTGGAAATGGACTATCGGCCCACAGAGGAAGGGCGGCCCGTAATGCCCAAATTCGGTATGCGGATGCGTATCCCGGCCGATTTTACCTCCATCCGCTATTACGGCCGTGGCCCTTGGGAGAACTATCCGGACCGCAAGTTATCGGCCTTCCTGGGCGTGTACGAGATGCCCCTGGCCGATTACGAAACGGAGTACCTGCGCCCGCAGGACAACGGCAACCGCTGCGACGTGCGCTGGTTCGAGATAGCCTCCGGCAACGGCAAGCTGCGAATTGACGGCTGCCAGCCCTTGTGCATCCGTGCCTGGGACTACGGCGAGGAGGACCTGGAACAGGCCGCGCATCCCCACGAGCTGCAGCGGGGCCGATTCGTGAACCTGAACATTGACCTTAGCGTGCACGGAGTGGGTGGAACCGATACCTGGGGCCGCCGCACCCTGCCGCAGTACACCATAGACGGCAACCAGCCGCATCATTACAGTTTCATTCTCACCGCCAGTTTTTGATTCATCGCCGATATCTCCCAGGCGTTGGAGAAGGCGGTACTCCCTTAGGCAACTATTACGTTATTCTTCGTATATTTGCCTTTGAATCAAGAATCTTCGCTTGAATGAAACGAACTTGCAAGTATCTCTCCTACGGCGCGTCGGCGGTGCTCATCGTGATGATGATGGCCGCCACCGTGGTTGAAAAGCTCCAAGGGACGCCGGTGGCGTTCCAGTGGTTCTATCACAGTCCCCTTTTCCTTATCCTGTGGGCCGTGGCGGCAATCGCGGGACTAATCTATCTGGTCCTCTCCGGAACGCCCAAACGGGTATTCACCATGGTCCTTCATATCGGCCTGGCCGTCATCCTGGCCGGGGCTATGGTAACCCATCTGTTCGGGGAAAGCGGGGAAATCCATCTGCGCGAAGGGGAAAGCACGTCGGCCTATGAGCTGGACGACGAATCCCCGGCAGAGCTACCCTTCAGCATCCGGCTGGAGGAGTTTGCCATCGACTATTACGAAGGGACTATGCGCCCGCTCGACTACCGCTCCAGCATCACCTTCCTCCCCGAAGGGAATGCCGTCCAAATCTCCATGAACAACATTGCCAAGTACCGCGGCTACCGTTTTTATCAGGCCGATTATGACGAGGACGGGAAGGGCAGCATTCTGGCGGTGAGCCACGACCCCTGGGGCGTGGGCATCACCTATGCGGGTTATCTGCTGCTGCTCCTGTCTATGGTGGGCTTCTTCTTCCAGCGGGATACGCCTTTCCAGAAGTCGCTCCGGCGGGTTGCTACGATGACCGCCGCGGTGGCGTTTTTCGTGTTCGCCCCGGCGGTATCGGCATCGGCCCAGACGCCGGACTTTATGCTGTCCTCGGAGGCGAAGGTGCAGGCCAACCAGCTGTACCTGCAGATTGCGCGGCCTCAAGTGCAGTTTATGCTGTGCCTGGGGCTGGGCATCGTGCTGTTCGTGGCGGGGGCCGTGCTCATCAGCCGGAAGCAGAAATTCCCCAGGTGGGTGCTGCTCTCCGGTGCTGCGGTGGCCCTGCTGATGTGGCTGTACCTGACGCTGGTCATCGGCCTGCGCTGGTATGTGTCGGGGACGGGGCCCTACGTGGGCCGATACAATGTGATGATGCTGATGGCGTGGTTTGCCACGCTGGCCATCCTGCTGCTGTACAGGCGTTTCCCGCTGGTGGAGCCGCTGGGCTTCCTGCTGGCCGGCTTCACGATGCTGCTGGCCAGCCGCGAGAGTGTGAGCCCGCAGATTATGCCGCTGATGCCGGTGCTGCGCTCGCCCCTGCTGTCCATTCACGTGGTATCTATGATGATGTCCTACACGCTGTTCGGCCTGGTGGCCTTCAATGGGATTATGGGCGTCGCCGTCCCTTCCCGGGAGGCGAAGGAGAACCTCAGGGACGTGAGCCTGGTGGTGCTGTACCCGGCGGTGTTCCTGCTCACCTTCGGCACCTTTCTGGGGGCCGTGTGGGCCAACATTTCCTGGGGCAGTTACTGGGCCTGGGATCCCAAGGAGACCTGGGCGCTGGTTACTATGCTGGTCTATTCCTTCACCCTGCACGGGGGTGCGCTGAAACCCTTCCGGAACCCTGCCTTCTTCCACTGGTTCACCATCATCGCCTTCCTCTGCGTGCTCATCACCTACTTCGGCGTGAACCTCCTGCTGGGCGGTATGCACTCCTACGTGTAGCATTTCTGATAGGGTTGCTGGTTTGACTGCCGCAGGACGTTTACTGACGTTTCAAGGGAAGCCGCTTCCCATAAGAGAGCATCCGCCACACCCATTCCACCGGGCCGTAGGTGAAGGGCTGCATCCAGAGGGTGCTGACCAGAATCTGGAACGCGTAGACGCCCAGGGCGATGAGTTCCGTCCCCAGCAGGCCGACGCGGTTCCCGAGGCCCAGGCCGATGCCGTAGAACAAGAGGATCCCGATGACCGACTGGCTTAGGTAGTTCGTGCAGGCCATCTTCCCGGGATAGGCGAGGAGCATCCAGCCGGAAGCCTTTTCGCTCCGGGAGAACAGGAGACCGAAGCCTGCGGCATAGGCGAAGCCCATAGGATAGACGCTCAGCAGGTACAAAAGGTCATGGACCACCTTTCCCCAGGGAGACCCTTGCAAGGAACTCCAGGTATACAGGATTCCGAAGGGGATGCCCAGGGCGAGCCCCCAGGTGAGGATCCGCTTCATCTGGGGTTTGATCCGGCCCAGGTCGGCATAAACCTGCTTCCCGCCCACGGCTAAGCCAATCATGAACAGGCCCAGCACCTTGAAGAGGCGGTGCCCCGACACGAACTCCCACATCCGCTCCACGGCGCCCTGGTGCAGGAACTGCAGGACTTCGCGGTAGCTGGTGGCGCTGGAGAGCCAGGTCCCGAAGTTGGCCTCCGTGATGCCGTACAGGCCGCAGATGCGCCACTGCTCCTGCTCCAGCGGGTCTGCCAGGCGAGTTCCGAAGAGGGCGTCCAGCACCACGGGAACGCAGAACAGGCAGCCCGCGATCATCAACAGCTTGCGGGTGGGCAGTTTACGGAAAAGAGGGAGAATCATCCCGCACACCGCATACAGCGCCAGGATGTCCCCGCTCCAGAGGAAGAACAAATGGATCAGGCCGATGAGAAGGAGTACGGCCATCCGCCGGTAAAAAGTCCGCAGCTTTCCCCCGGCATTGGCAATCTGGATACTGAATCCCACCCCGAAAAGCAGCGAGAACAGCGTATAGAACTTCCCGTCCACGAAAAAGGTCTGGATGGCCCGGGTGACGATGTCCGTCCGGGTCCAGCTTGCCGGGGCCGAGAAGGTCCACAGGGAAAACTCCGGAAAGTTCGCCAGAATGATTCCCAGGATGGCGAACCCGCGGAGGGCGTCCAGGACAACGTAGCGTTTTTTCTGCATGGCTTTAATCCAAACCGGAAACCGGTTTTCAAAAGTAAGGACTTTCTGACATTTTTCCAAAGCCGACCGCCCGGAAATGGACGGCCTGCGAGGCAACCCCATCTCAAATGGAGCCTGAACCCCTAGAAAGGCCGTCGAATGTAATCACTTGAGTATTAGTTGGTTATGTATTATCGCCCGGCCGATTTGACCAGGCAATATCACATAAGTCATTGATTGAACGGCTGTTCCATTCTACAGCCCGACAAACTTGAAGTCATTATAAAGACAAAGAATAACGCTTCGGGATTTACTTTTCTTTTAGGACAGTTGGCTCCGCTTTCAGGAAGATGGACTTATGTGAGAGGAGTTCGAAGAAAGCAGTTATAGGAAAAAGTTTTTTTGGGAATCTCCTTTTTTTCGTATCTTTGACGCGTAACCACCTCTTTGGACTTCAATGCCCAAACCGCGCGACTTCATACCCAGGACTTTATCTGCCAGAATAATCCTGCAGACAGTCTTTGCGATATCCCTGCTCCTGATACCTACAGTCCTTGCAATGGTTATTGGGACGCGGCTGATTATGAGGGAGGAAGTGGGACGGCAGATAGACCAGGCCCTTGACGGCATCGCTTACAGGATAGACAACACGTTCCTGGGTGTGGAACAGACCGCTGCAATACTCCAGAAGGATATTCCGAACTATCTGGACCATCCGCAGGAGCTGAACAAGCTGTGTCTGAAAGCGCTGGAGGTGAACCCGTCCATCAGCGGTTGCGCCATCGCCTTGAATCCTGAGCATTACACATTGTATGGCAAGCCTTTCATGGCCTATATCCACAGGGCCGGTGGAGACATCTCCTCTGCCAATAGCCGCTCCCGGCCACTGCTTTCATCCGAGACCTTCACCGCCCTGTCGTTCACGGAGCAGGGATGGTACACGAAACCCGTTCGGGAGGGGGTTCCCTCATGGGTGGGTCCGCTCAGAAATGAGGAAACGGAAGAAGAACCTCTCCTTTCTTATGACATTCCCATTGTCAAGGATGGGGTGTCTGTCGGCGTTATGGGTGTTGACATGTCTTTGAGTGTCCTCACACAGATTGCCCAGAATTACAAGACATCCACACATTCTTACATTACCCTCCTGGATAGGGAAGGCTCTTACATCGTCCATCCCGACAGCACGCGGCTCCTGCACATCAGCAGCCTGGCCCAACTGCGGGATGCCGAGAATCCTTCTGTCATGGAGGCGCTTCAGAAAATGATCGAGGGAAAATCCGGGAGATGGGCATTTACGCTGGATTCCACACGTTACCTCATGGCTTATAAGCCTTTCCAACAGTCGGCCTATCCCGGTCGGCAGGTGGGAAACCTCGGGTGGAGCATCGCCGTTTTTTATCCGGAGAAGGAATTATATACCGAATTTGATCCGGGATATCGTCTGTCTATCCTCATGATTGTTGTCAGCCTGCTGCTTCTTGTTGTGGGGGCCGCCATAATCGCACATATGAGCCTGCGTCCGCTTAGGAGACTGATGCGCGTGACGCAAATCATCTCAAAGGGCAATTACAGGCTGCCGGGGTTTGAGACATCACGCACAGACGAAGTCGGGCGGCTTCAAACCCTGTATAACAAAATGCTGCAAGCCGTTGCAGACCAAATGGAGCAGCTGCAGAATCTCTCGGAGAAAGAAATCGCGTACCAGGATGCACTGGTCCAGACATACGCGAAAACGAAGGAAATCAAGAAGCACAAGGCCGATTTTTTCAGCAAAATGACCCATCAGATGGCGGATGTGACGGCGGAAATCCAAGTCAGCGTGGATAGCCTCTGTGAACTCGGTGCGGACATGAGCGATGAGCGGTCCGGGAAGGCGCTTGACAAGATTGAAAGGAACGGCCGCCGGGTG
>CAMHKD010000051.1:0-13187 GCA_946185645.1 uncultured Bacteroidales bacterium | reverse complement strand
TGGTAGTGGGTAGGAGAATCGAACTCCTATTGCGGGAATGAAAATCCCGAGTACTGACCGTTATACGAACCCACCAAACTTTGGGACTGCAAAGGTAAAAATTTTTTTTAAGCAAACAAAATTATTTATCATCTTTTTTCCACTCAAAGGAGTAGAGCAAAGATTCCACCTCGCGGAGGTACTGACGCTTGTCATAAATGGGGGCATAAACATATGCTTCCATCACAATAATATCCTTACCGTCCTGGCTGTAGAAGGAGTGGGAGACAAACGGTCCGCCCATGAAATAATTGTACACATCCCAGAATCCGCGGGTCTCCACGAACTCCCGGCCATGGAAACGCAGGTAGCGCATGGTGGGCTCAAAAGCGGTGGCGGTGGTCATGTAAGTGCCCTCATACGGTCCGGGAACATTTTCCTGCATGAAGCGGTTCCGGGTTGCGATGATGTTGTCCAGCGTGAACAGGCCGGCATCCTGGGTGGCGGGATACTTGTAGATGAGGACGGCCTGGCTGGTGGCATGCTTCTCATCGGCAATCCACACAAAGGAGTCCGTGGCCTTGCGGAGCTTATAGCCGGAAGGGAAGTGGATGATGCCGCCGGTGAGCTTTGCTACCGGTTCCTGCAGGGAGTATTCCTCGTACAGTTTGGCGTTGGCAATGATACGGTCCCTTTCGGCCTGCTCGAAGTATTCGGCCACCGTGGCGCCGTTCTCCTGGAACAGCTGCAGGGCGCCGTTCTCGTCGTATGCATTCACCTGGGCCACCACCTGCGGCTGGGCCCACTGGTTGGAATGATAGACCATTCCGGTGCTCTGGTTCTGCGGATTAATGTTGATAATGAGGATGTTCCGGTGCATCTTGAACATGGCGTTGAAGGTGTTGGTGGGAACATTGGACAAGGTGAAGAGCGGCTCCCGCTGGGCCAGGTAAGGGCAGTCGTCGGCCAGGACGCTGCGAATCTCGGCGCCCAGATTTCCGTCCCACTGAGCGCGGTCGATCACCACCAGCACCTCGCCGGCCTTGCCGCTTACGTTGGGAAGCAGTTTTCCTTTCTTGTCATTCTTGCAGGCGGCCAGGGCCAGGATGCAGGCCGCAAATGCGAACAGTCTAGCAAAGTATTTCATAATCATCGAATCAATCTAGCAATATCGTTACCAAAAGCCAGCACCATGAGGGCCAGCAGGAGTATCATTCCAATTACCTGGGTTACCAGGAGGAAGCGGTCGCTGGGCTTGCGGCGGGTAATCATCTCATACAGGCAGATGACAATATGTCCGCCGTCCAGCGCGGGGATGGGCAGGAGGTTCATCACGCCCAGCATGATGGACAGCAGCGCCAGGATCTGGAGGAACTGGTACCAGTCCCAGGCCGAAGGAAACACCTGGCCGATGGCGATGAAGCTGCCCACCGACTTGTAGGCTTCCGTGCGCGGTGTGACCACCAGCCGGAGATCCTGCAGGTAGCCGCCCACGGTGCTCCAGGTGAGTTTCCACCCGGCCGGGATGGCCTGTCCCAGGGTATAGTTACGGAGCTCTACCGAAGGGTTGCGGAAGTAGATGCCCAGCCGTCCCAGGCTGTCCACCTGGAGGGGGAGGGAGAGGGTATCGGCCTCCCGGATCACCTGCACGGGCAATGCTTCGCCGGGATGGACGCGCATCACCTTCTGGGCGTCCTGCAGGTAGGGGGTGGGGATATCGGCAATGGAGGCGATACGGTCTCCGCGGATGAGTCCGGCGCCGGCATTGGGGGAGCTGGTCATTACGCTATCCACCACAAAGGGAATGGCCAGGTCAAACATGCCGGGAGTATTCACCACAGCGCCCAGAAGGGCCTGGTCAATATAGATGTCCAGCGTGTCTGTTCCACGGAGGACTGTGGCTTTCCGGGCCTGTCGGCGGGCCAGATCGGCCTGCAGGGAGAGGAAATCCTCCGGCTCATAATCGTCAAAACGGAGGATGCGGTCTCCCGTGCGGAAGCCAAGTTCATAACCCAGTTCATTTACGTAGATGGGATTGTCCCGGGAGACGTAAGTGGAGCCCCAGATGGCCAGGATCACAATGTACAGGCCGATGGCCAGGATAAAGTTGTTGAGCACGCCTCCGGCCATCACGAACAGTCGCTGCCAGGCGGGCTTGGTGCGGAATTCCCAGGGCTGCGGATCCTGTTTGAGGCTTTCCGTGTCCATGGATTCGTCCACCATTCCGGCAATCTTGCAGTAGCCGCCCAGGGGCAGCCAGCCAATGCCGTATTCCGTCTCCCAATTGGCTGCAGCGGGGAAAAGCTTCACAAACCAGGACGCCTTGGTGGAGAAGAGTTTTATGCCTCCCACATCGAAAAAGAGGAAGAACTTGTCCACCCGGATACGGAAGAGCTTGGCCCACATGAAATGACCAGCCTCATGGATAATGATGAGGATGGAAAGGGCCAGGATAACCTGGAGAATTTTCAGGAGTACGGTCATATTCTGCTGCCGGCCATTCGGAAGGCCTCCTCGTGGGTGTCAAAAATGTCATCCAGCGAGGGTTCTTGAGCAAATTTCACGCCATCCATTACACGGGAGATGATTTCCGGGATGTCGTAAAAGCCGATTTTGTCCTTCAGATAGGCGGCAACGGCCGCTTCGTTGGCGGCATTCATGGCGCAGGGGATGTTCCCGCCCCGCTCCATGGCATCCGAGGCCAGTTGCAGGCAGGGGAACTTTTCGCGGTCCGGTTCAAAGAAAGTGAGGTCTTGTAATTCGCTGAAATTAAGGCGCTTTCCGTCAAGTGGAAGCCGTTCCGGATAGGCTAGGGCCAAGGCTATCGGAAGGCGCATGTCCGGACAGCCCAGCTGGGCGATGACCGCACCATCGGCAAATTCCACCATGGAATGAATTACCGACTCCGGATGCACCACAACATGGATGCGGGAAGGCTCCACGTCAAAGAGCCATTTGGCTTCCACCATCTCAAAGCCCTTGTTCATCATGGTGGCCGAATCTATGGTGATCTTGGCGCCCATGTCCCAGTTGGGATGCTTGAGGGCCTGCTCCTTGCGGGCCTGCGCTATCTTTTCGCGGGGCCAGGTGCGGAAGGGACCGCCGGAAGCGGTGAGATGGATAAGGTGCACGGGATTACCCTCCGCGCCCAGCAGGCACTGGAAGATGGCCGAATGTTCCGAATCCACCGGCAAGATGGGGGCCTTGCATACGCGGGCTTTCTCCATGACCAGGGAACCAGCAGCCACCAGCGTTTCCTTGTTGGCCAGGGCGATGGTCTTACCGGCCTCAATGGCGGCCAGCGTGGGCCGGAGCCCGCTGAAACCCACCATGGCGGCCACCACCACATCCACTTCCGGAGCCTGCACCAGCGCACAGGCTTCCTCAATGCCGGAGTGCACCTGGATACTGGCGGGAAGGGCGTCCCGCACCTCCCGGTACTTGTCCGGATTGCAGATGACAACGTGCGGAACCTTAAACGCAAGTGCTTGCTCTACAAGCAGTTCCGCGCTGTTGTTGGCCGATATCATGAAGATGTCGAAGCGGTCCGGATGCTGCCGGACCACGTCCAGGGTCTGAGTGCCGATGGACCCGGTGGATCCCAATACCGCAATATGCTTTTTCTCTGTCATTCTGAGCGAAACGAAGAATCTAGAAACTGATGTACTCTGCCGGATCCACCGCGGCGCCCTCATACCAAAGCTCAAAATGCAGATGGTCTCCTGTGGTGAGAGAGGAAGACGATGCCACCATGCCCACCGGGGTGCCGCCCTTTACCATGTCTCCGCTCTTTTTGAGCAGCTTCTGGTTGTTCTTGTAGATGGAGATGATGTCTCCCTTGTGCTGGATGGCCAGGGTGTAACCGCTGTCCTCTTCCCAGCCGCTATATACCACCGTGCCGTCCAGAACGGCCATCACCGGCGTTCCCGCCGGGGCGGTAATGTCCACCCAGGGATGCATCGGCCTTTCAAATCCGCGGGAGAGGACTCCCTTGAGCGGAGTATAGAAAGACAGGGCTTCGATGGGCAGGTTGCGCTGGGTTCCGGTAAGGTTGAACTGTTCCCGCTGGGCTACATCGGCCCTGAGGACCGAGTCCTTGTAGGCCAGGTAGATGGAGTCCACGGTGGCACGGGAGGCCTGGTTGGAAAGGATAAGACTGTCCATCCGGATGGGAGCCTGTCCGGCTACCACGCGGCGGAGGTTCTCCGTATAAAGCTCCCACTGCAGGATACGGGTTTCCAGCGAGTCTATGCGCAGGGAATTCTGCACGGCCTGGCGGCGGGTATGGGCGTCCGGATAGCCGGGGATGAAGGTGCGGATGGGCGTATAGGCAATGAGGCAGAACAGTCCCACCACCACAATGACCACGGCCGATATGGCCGCTACGATGAAGGTGGTCCGGTTGAACCGCAGGCTCCAAAGCCGCTCATGGGACAGGGCGTCTATGAGCGAAAGCCTGAAGTTACGGTTTTTCTTGTTTTGCTGGTTGTCCATAAAATTCTTACCTTTGCACCGTATGGACAGACTTGTTGGAATAGATTATGGCCTTAAGCGCACCGGTCTTGCCGCCAGTGACCCTTTGGGCATCTTCGCTTCCGCGCTGGATACGGTAGATTCTACAAAGTTAATAGATTATCTCAAAAAATACGCGGAAAAAGAGAGAATCATTCGTTTTGTAGTGGGTTATCCGGTGAATCTGGACGGCCGGCCCGCAGAGGCGCAGGCTCATGTGGATGCCTTCCTGAAGGTGTTGGGAAAGGCTTTTCCGGAGGTTCCCGTAACGCTGGAAGACGAGCGATTCACCTCCGTGCTGGCCCACCGCGCCATGATTGACGGCGGAATGAAGACGCAGCAGCGCCGGGACAAAGCCTCGGTGGACCGCATCAGCGCCGCCATCATCCTGCAGGGCTATCTGGACCGCATGAGCGGCGGAAGCGCTGCCATAGACCCCAACAACGTTCCGGAGAGCCTGTCCGTAAAAAACACCAAGAGGAGAAGAAAATGATTAGACCCATCTACTTATACGGCGCCGAAGTGCTCCGAAAGAAAGCGGCCGATGCAGACCTTTCCAACAAGGCCGGCATAGCCGCCCTGGTGCAGGACTTGAAGGACACCCTCTCCAAGGCCGATGGCTGCGGCCTGGCCGCACCCCAGATAGGAGAGAGCGTGAGGGTGGTAATTGTGGACGGAGACGTGGTGTCGGACATGTACGACTACCTCAAGGATTTCCGCCGCACCCTCATCAATCCGGTCATTGTGGAGGAGAGCGATGAAAAAGTAACCTATTCGGAAGGCTGCCTTAGCATCCCGGGCATTTACTGCGACATTGTCCGCCCCAAGAAGATTACGGTGGAATACTATAATGAGAATCTGGAAAAGGTCACGGAATCCTTCGACAACTTTGCCGCCCGCATGATCCAGCACGAGATGTCCCACCTGGACGGGGACCTCTTTACGGACCACGCCGCTCCCATCCGCCGAAAAATGCTCTCCAGCAAGCTCCAGGGCATCATCAAAGGCAAAGTGCACCCCCACTACAACGTGAAGTACAAGTAGCGGACTTATTATTCCAGCATGAGAGGTGGCCATTTTACTTATGGTCACCTTTTTTGCACTTTTGTTTTTGCCGCCAATCCATATTTTCTGCATTGAGTGCATTCTGTGTGTACTGGCGGCAAGCTTTTCGTGCGGAAAGACGGTTTCCCTTGCCGCGAATACATCTGCAGGGCCCTGGAAGGGCTTTTTTCTGGATTGGCGGCAATGCCTCTCCCCCAAAAAGCTTGTTATTAAGTAAAAAGCAGTACCTTTGTTTTGTAGATTCAGCCATGACCGACTTCGCCGCCATAGACTTTGAAACCGCCAACGAGCAGCGCTGCAGTGTATGCAGCGTGGGGGTGGTCGTTGTCCGGGGCGGGGAAGTGGTGGATTCTTTCTACAGTCTCATCCATCCGGAGCCGGAGTACTACCAGTGGTTCTGCCGGCAGGTCCACGGTCTTGGGCCGGAAGATACGGAGGATGCGCCGGTCTTTCCTTTTGTGTGGGAGAAGATAGCGCCGATGATTGAGGGCTTGCCGCTTGTCGCCCACAATGCCCGCTTTGACGAAGCCTGTCTAAGGGAAGTGTTCCGGGTCTATCAGATGGACTATCCGGACTATCAATTCTTTGATACCTTGACGGCTTCCCGCCGCCACTTCGGCTACAGCCTGCCCAACCACCAGCTCCAGACCGTTGCCGCAGCCTGCGGTTACCACCTTGCGCAGCATCACCACGCCCTGGCCGATGCAGAGGCCTGCGCCGCCATTGCCAGAGTGTTACTCTGATACATATCCTGTCTTGTAGACATGCGAAAGCCCGTGGTTGGGACCGGATTCCTGGGGAAACGGTCCTGGCCACGGGCTGGAACACAAAAAGCTATCTGCTACTTGAACAAAAGCTGGGCGAACTGGTAGAGGGCGCGGCGCCAGCTCTGCCATTCGTGGGCGGTGCCGGGGGATACGTAGAAGTGGGCGTTCACGCCGGAAGCGGCCAGCGCCTCGGTTTCCTGGCGGGGATCCGTTCCGTCGCCGAAACCGGCTACGCGGTTCTCCAGCTCACGGGAACCGAAACTCACGAACACAAGCTTGAGGCCCTTAGCGAATTCCGGGTTGTTCTTGGTGTCGTCCACGGTGATGGTGCCGCCGCTGAAGATACCCAGGTTGGAGAACACTTCCGGATGGGCCACGGTGATGGCCTTAGTCTGCATGCCACCCATGGAGAGGCCGGCCATGGCGCGGTGCTCCTTATCGGCAATGGTGCGGAAATGACTGTCAATGTACGGGATGCAGTCTTTAATGAGGGTGTTGGCAAAGCCATCGGCCCAGTTAGCAGGCATGCCGAAGCCACCGCCCTGGGGACGGCCGCCCTGCGGGCGCTGACCACCCCGAGGAGGACGCTGACCCTGCGGACGCTGGCCCTGAGGACCCTGGGGACGCTGCATGGCAGGAGCGCCACCGGCGGGACGGGGCATGGTCCAGGAACCATTCTCCATCACGATGATGAAGGGAACGGCCTTGCCATCGGCGATGAGGTTGTCCATGATCTGGGCGGTACGGCCCTGCTGAGGCCAGCCATATTCATTCTCGCCGCCGCCGTGCTGCAGGTACAGCACAGGATAGCGCTTGTCCTTGTTCACCTCATAATCGGCCGGGGTGTACACGAAGCAGTGGCGCATGGCCTGGTTCACTTCCGACCAATAATAGATTTCCCGCATCTGGCCCTGGGGAACGTTCTTGAGGGCGTAGAAGTCCTGGTCGGCTGCAGGTACGTCAATACCGCTGCCCCAGCGGCTGGCGCCGTAGTAGTAGAGGCTGGAAGGATCCGGAACATCGGCTCCGTCGATGTTCAGCTGATAGTAGTGGAAGCCTTCGTCCTGCGGGGCGGATTCGCCGGTCCAGACGCCTTCGGCATCCTTCACCAGGTCATACTTTACACCGCCGATGTCCAGTTTCACGGACTTGGCATCCGGGGCTTTCACCTGTACGCGTACGCAACGCTCGGAGTTAACCATGGGATACTGCTTGCCCGGCTGGTTGTTGGGGGAGGGCACGAAGTCCTCTTTCACCTGGGCGGTGGCTGCTACGGTGCAAAGGCACAGAGCTGCGGAAAGAACGATTCTGTTCATAGTTTTATGGTTTTAATTAATGGATGTTCAAACGGTTACAACGGCATCGGCCGCACGGGTAACGGCCTCCCGGTGGGAGATGAAGAGGATGGTCTTCCGCCCGTGGAAGCGGTTGTGGAGGTTCTGCAGTAACTGGGCCTCCGTGGCGGCGTCCAGGGCCGATGTGGATTCGTCCAGGATCAGGATCCCTCCGCTGCGAAGCAGGGCCCGGGCCACGGCGATGCGCTGGCTCTGGCCTTCGCTGAGGCCGTCGCCCACCTCCCCGCAGGGGCTGTCCAGGCCGTCCGGAAGGTCAAATACAAACTGCGCCACAGCGGTTTCCAGGGCTTCCTTCAACTCCTGGTCCGTAGCCAAAGGGTTGGCCATAAGGAGATTGCTCCGGATGGTGCCACTGAGGAGGGAATTCCCCTGAGGGATGTACATGAAGTTTTCCCGGAGTGCGGCTCCCGCCGGATGTCCGCTGATGGAAACGGAACCCTCGGAGGGCTTCAAAAGACCCAGGATGAGGCGGATAAGAGTGCTCTTGCCGATGCCCGTGGGCCCGGCGATGGCCGTAAGCTCGCCGGGAGCGAATCGGCACGAAAAGTCCTGGAACACAGCATCCTGCTGGCCGGGATAGGCAAAGGAGATATGCTCTACCACAATCTCCGGAACATCTGTGAGCAGGATGGGTTCCGCCTGCGGTTCCTGCTCCAGTTCTTCCAGTTCCATCAGGCGCTCCACGGAGGCCAGGGCGTTGATGAAGGCGGGCACCTGCCGGCCGAATTCTGCAATGGGCCGCTGGACCTGTCCCACCAGTTGCAGGAAGGCCGTCATCATACCGTAGGTTACTGTTCCGTGCAGGATGCCGAAGACGCCCCAGAGGAAGGCGGCGGCATGGCCGGCCTGGAAACCGAAGAACATGAGGCCCCTGGCTACGGCGTTATAGTTCAGGCGTTTGCGGGTATTGTCCTCCACATCGGCCTGGAGCCAGCCGAATTTGTCCAGCACGCGCTCCACGCTGGTGAGGGTAAGTACCAGCACCCGGTGCTGCAGGCTTTCCTGCATGAGCTGCTGCAGTTCGCTTTCCCGGGCCCGGATGGCGGCCATGAGGCGCCTCAGCTGCTTGAAAAAGAGCTTGGACCCAAAGACGGCCGATACCATAAGGATCAGGAGCACCCAAAGCAGGTTGGGCGCCAGCGTCATAAGATAGACGGATGCCGCAATGAGCTGAAGGAGCGTAACCACCAGCCCCGGAACTCGCTGGGTAAGGAGTTCCGACACCACGCGGATGTCTTCCTCCAGCCGGTTCACGGTGTCTCCGGAGAGGAATTTCTCCCTTCCGTCCCACCGGCTTTGCAGCACGTGGCCGAAGAGGTTCTTCCGCAGGATATTCTGGGATTTCACCTGGCAGTAACTGTCCCACCAGGAAGAGAAGATGATGGAGGCAATCTGGAACGCCAGGATGCCAAGGAAAAGGCCGATGGCACCTCCGATGGCCACGCTGCTGTTCCCCGTGGCGATATCCACAAGGAGTTTGCTGGCTGCCACAAAGCCCAGCGAGGCGGCGATGCGGAGAATACCGATTCCCACATTGACCGCCATCCGCCACCGGACGGGGCGGGACATTCCCCAGAGGGACTTTATGCAGGCCCGGGCTTCCCTCATGCTTCCACTACGCCTTCCCGGATCCAGATTTCGGCCACCTTGGCGGCGTCTTCCGCCGCCCTCTCGGCACTTACATCGTATTTCTCCGTGAGGAGGTTGGTAAGGTCTTCCACTGTGAACTCCTTGCCAGTGACCTCATTCCACAGGTACGCAGCCGATGCGTTGAGGGACAGCATCTTGTTAAAGTTCACCTGGGCAAGCCCTTCGCCCACCACCACGTGTTCCCCGCAAATGGTGCGGAGGATGAATCCATCCTTTATCTTCATATCAGTCTTCTGTATATTGCCAATATATATCTTCTGAACGGCTTCAGGACCCGCCAGAAGCGGCCTTTGCCGGGGGTGACGCTCCGTTTTCCCTTCTGGATGGCCGTCACGGTTCCCATGATGTCCGGGAGCCTGCAATTTTCGGTCCCAACCAGATTGCCGTCTCCCATCAGCGTCACTTTTTCTTCCTCCAGCGCTATGATGCGGTGCAGTACGTATCGGCCCGGAAGGCGGACCAGCACGATGTCTCCCACTGCGGCGTCCGGCTTTTTCTTTAGCGTTACGCTGTCTTTCCCGCCGCGGATGAAGGGCAGCATACTGCTTCCCAGGGGGGTGAAGGTAACTTCCCGGCCCTCGTTGAGCAGCTCTCCCGCTTCTTCCAGCAGGACTTCGTTGGGCAGTACTTTCTTATCCATGGACTGTCTTGTAACAAAGTTCCGCAGCGCCCTGGTCCGGCAGGCAGTCCAGCACATAGCAGGGAACCTTTCCCGCCAGGGCTTCCAGCGTCCGGTGCCAGCCGTCGGAGAGTTCCTTGAAAGGGCGGAAGCCGGAGGCCGATGCCATCAGGGATGCATAGGCCTGCAGGGTTTCCAGCCGTTGAATCCGGTTTTCCGGTGCCTGGCGGATGCGTACGACGGCGCCCACAGGCACGTCCTGGGCCTTGTAGCAAGGGGTTTTCCCACTCCAGGGAGAACCGTAGACGCGGACACTTCCGTCGGCCTCCAGCTTGAGGATGGGATTGTCGTCGTTGAGCAGTTCCGTGCCGGGGATGTGTTTGAGCCAGAGGCTGCTGTGGGTGCTTTTCCCGGTACCGCTCTTGCCCAGGAACAGATATCCTTTTCCGCCGTTTGTCACCACCGAGGCGTGCATCTCCAGCGCCCCTTCCCGGGCCGATGCAAAGGCGAACAGCAGCATGAGGGCATTGTTGAGGGCAAAGTTTGAATCCGTACCGGTAATTTGCAGCTGCGCTTTTTTGAAGCCTTTATCGGCCACCAGGATGCCGGCGAGGGGTTTTCCGGGCAGGGGACTGAAGCTGAAACGGTATCCGCCTTCGTTGATGCCGATGGAAATTTCCGGGAAACCCGGCCCGTCGTCTGTCTTGAAATACGGCTCCCAGGCCGTTTCCGGCAGCTTTTCCACCAATTGCAGTGTGAACAGAACCGGCCCGAATTCCCTTACCCGGAACGGTGCCAGATTGGCCAGGGCATCCGGAAGCTTTGACCCTTCCGGACTATCTATGCGAAGCACAAAGCCTGCCACGCTGTAACAGTTGCATCTCATTAACTACAAACTTACAAAAAAAATCGCGATTTTCTATACCTTAATAATTTTGTGCCCTTTGAGACGTGTCAGCGGTCTTGACGTCCACAAATTAATAGCAAATATTAATGTAGAAAGCGCGTTAATCACGTGCTAATTCCTCTACAGGCCAGTAGGTAGTATAATAAACTGTATAACAGCCTCTTTCAACAGTGTCCGTAGACTTTTCGGAAAACGGTGGAAAATAAGTCTTCAGTTCCCAGCTGGCCAACAATTCTCTTCTCTCTATTCCTGGATAATCATAAGAAATCCCATAAATGTCAATTTTAGCATCAGGATATTTTGAAACAATAGAATCTATGGTTTCTTCATAAGATGCAAAGTGAGGAGTTGTATCCCTTTGATAAGGTGCTGTTAGCTTTATCCAAATACAACTCCCGGGATGGAGATGATGTTCAATTATCGTATCGGTTTGGGAAAGATTCTCAGAAAAATTAACAGAGACAATAAACTGTTCATCAGATACGTTCAATATACACCAACACGAAGATATTAAATACTCATGTGTACAGGAAATGCTAATACAACACAAAAGTACACAACATATCAGGTAACGAAACCTATTCATATCAGATACAACAAAGAGAGAAACATACAATATGCAAATGGTTCTATCCGACAAACTTACAAAAAAAAACGCGATTTTCTATGCCAGTGAGAAAAGAATCAAGACCGCAACATGTTATTTTGTGGGCGAGTGGCCGTGTCATCACTGAGATGCCACAATGTATCTATATGTGTAACGAGGTCTATGCCTCAATATTTTTGTTCCCTATGAAACGTGTCTGCGATCTTGACGTCCACAAAGGTCTTTGTGGGGTCATGTGCAAAACTATAGGTATATGCTCTTTCATTTTATCCCTGTCCAGACTCCTCCGGCTTGTACATACCTGATATGTAACCCCGTTCGGCCACGTGCGATTCCCATAAGTCACGGCCGCCAATCCACCATTTCGGCATTTCACGGCACTGTGGCTGCATTCGCGGCAACGTTTTTCGGGAAAACGGCCATTTCCATAGCCGCGAATCCCCCAAAAGCCAATTATACGCATTCTGTGTGTATAGGCGGCTGGAAAAAGTTGTTCGCGCGGGAGGCGAAGCCATAAGAGTACGAGCCAATACGCAAATAGTGCCGAAAATGCGTAACGGGACGGCCTCCAGTCCATGCAATTACGCACAAAAAGGCCCAAAACGCGTATTGGAATGTCTCTCTCGGTTAGAGAAGAAGAGCGACAAACCTGCATTTCTGCCGATTTGTCGCCTTTTGCTCCCCCTGTTGGACTTGAACCAACGACCCTCTGATTAACAGTCAGATGCTCTAACCAACTGAGCTAAGGAGGAATTATTACCGCTCTCGTGGAACGGGATTGCAAAGGTACAATCTTTTTTGGATTCTCCAAAGATTTTCCGATTATTTTTCATAAATTTGTACGATTAACCCTAACAGCCAACAGCTATGGATATAGACCTGCTTGCCAAAATGGTAAAAGAAGTGATCATGGATCACGACAGCGTCACGCTCCCCGGCGTGGGCTGCTTTGTAACGGAGGTGGTCCCGGCTTCCTTTACCGACAAGGGGTATACCATCCATCCGCCGTACCGGAGGCTGTTCTTTTCTCCCAAACAGGGGGAAGATACCCTGCTGGTGAGCCTGTATGCCCGTTCCAATAACATTTCGGAGGAAGACGCCACCCGTATCCTAGTGGAGTTCCTCGCAGAAATGAAGGAAGTGCTCAAGGTCCGGAAAACCATCGTTTTCCCGGGGCTGGGCCGCCTGAGGGCAACGAGGGAGAATCATTTCTTCTTTGTGGCCGATGAGGACCTGGACATCTATCCGGCAGGTTTCGGCCTGGAGTCCCTCTCCCTCAAAACGCACGAAGAAACCAAGGAGGAGGTGGCGGAGGCCGTTTCCAACCTGGCCGATATGCTGGAAGCCCCCGCTCCGGAACCGGTCATTGAACCAGAGCCCGTCATTCCCGGCCCCGACCGGGAATCTCCCGAACAAAATGAGATGGCCGATCAGGTCGGCCATGACGATGCCGTCATTCCCGGCCCCGACCGGGAATCTCCCGACCAGGAGGAGAACGATATTCCGGAGCTGGTTACGGTAATAGATACGCCGGACTCCGAGACTGTAAGTGACGAAGATGTCCCGGAAAATGGGACATCTCCAGCAAAAATGGCCGAAAGTGACGAAGATGTCCCGGAAAGCAGGACATCTTCTGCACCGGAACCCGAACCTGCACCTGTGGCGGCAGAGGCTGATGCCTCTCCGGTCGCTGAAGAAAATGCCGATGCTCCCTCCGAGGCACCAG
>CAMHKD010000050.1:0-13699 GCA_946185645.1 uncultured Bacteroidales bacterium | reverse complement strand
TTGAAGATTTCCTCGCGCTCCTTGAGCTCCGGCAGCTCCACATGGATCTGGCGGTCGAAACGGCCGGCGCGCATGAGGGCCTGGTCCAGGATATCGGCCCGGTTGGTGGCGGCCAGCACTATGACACCGCTGTTGGTACCGAAGCCGTCCATTTCCGTAAGCAGCTGGTTGAGCGTGTTTTCCCTTTCGTCGTTGGAAGAGAAGCCGCCGTTCTTGGCGCGGGCACGGCCCACGGCGTCAATCTCGTCTATGAACACGATGCAGGGGGCCTTCTCCTTGGCCTGGCGGAAGAGATCCCGCACGCGGGAAGCACCCACGCCAACGAACATCTCCACGAAGTCCGAGCCGCTGATGGAGAAGAAAGGCACATTGGCCTCCCCTGCCACGGCTTTTGCCAGCAGGGTCTTACCGGTTCCAGGAGGGCCCACCAGCAGGGCGCCCTTGGGGATTTTGCCGCCCAGGGCGGTGTATTTGGACGGATTCTTGAGGAAGTCCACAATCTCCATCACTTCTTCCTTGGCGCCGTACAGGCCGGCCACATCCTTGAAGGTGACCTTTACTTCGTTCTTATCGGCCTCGCGGGCGGTGGATTTGCCGGTATTGAAGGGGTTGAAACCGCCGCCGGGTCCGCCCTGGCCGCCCATGCCCCGGTTCATGCCCCGGAACATCCAGATCATGAACAGGACAAAGATGAGGAAGGGAAAGAGCATCTGGAAAACTTCTCCCCAGATGTGATCCTCGTTCTTGATTATCACCTTGAACTGGTCTCCCGCCGCCAGCTCCTCATTGAGGGCGGCGAAGCTCACCTCCGGATCGAACTTGGTGGAAACCAGGAAGTAGAAATGCGGGGAACGGCGCGGCGGATTGCCGCTGGCAAACTTGTCGGCATACTTTGCCAGACGGTCTGCCTTAACCTTGATTTCTCCCTTGAAGTCGTTCCGGATGAAGGTGATTTCCGCAACGTCCCCGCTGCGGATCATGCTCTGAACCTCCGTCCACTCAATCTTTTCCGGAGAGGCCGACTGCTGGTTGCGCATGAGCAGCCAGCCGATGCCTATGAACAGGAGAATATATAGCCACGAAAAGTTGACTACTATTTTGCGCCCTTTGGGGGATTTTTTTCCGTCTGCCATTTATTCTTGGGTATTTGTGGCGCTTTTCTTTACCTTGCGCAGCTGGTAGCCCTTGCGCGGCACATCGGCCCAAAGGTCTTCCAGGCGGTAGAAATCGCGATATTCTTTGAGAAATATGTGTACGACTATGTTGCCGTAGTCCTGAATGATCCAGAAATTGTTTTCCTCTCCCTGGGAACGGTACAGCGTATGCCCTTCTTCCTTCATTTTCTCTGCTACATTATCTGCCACCGCACCCACCTGGGTGGTGTTGGAGGCATGGCAAATAACAAAGAAATCCGTGATGGCGCCTTCAATCTTCCGCAGGTCCAGGGACACCACATCCTCTCCCTTCTTGTCAAAAATAGCATCGGCAATGAGCCGAAGGTCGTGAGTAATCATGCAAATCTTGTTTTTCTTCGTATCTTTGTACAAAGATAATCAATTTTAAGGCCAATGCAAATAAAGTGGTTTGAGGAGTTGGATTCCACCAATGAGGAGCTTCTGCGGCACATTTGGGCGTATGACAATTTGTCAGTGGTAGCCGCCCTCCGGCAAACGGCGGGGCGTGGCCAGCGGGGAAACCGATGGCTGTCGGCCGATGGGGAAAACCTCACCTTTTCCATCCTTTTGCGGCCCGCGGCCCTTCCCGCCACGGAGTTCATGGCTCTCACCTATCTGGCCACCCTCTCTGTAAAGGACTGGCTGTGCAGGCAAGGGGCTTCTGCCGTAATCAAATGGCCCAATGACATTTACGTGGGCCGGCGTAAAATCTGCGGCATGCTGGTGGAAAACCGCCTTTCCGGGGACAGTATCGCTGCTTCCGTCATTGGAATCGGCCTTAATCTTAACCAGACGGCGTTTCCGGGAGAACTGGTTAACGCCGTGTCCCTCAAGCAGCTTACCGGGAGGGATTATCCGCTGAAGGAAACCCTGGAGGAGCTTTTGACGGGCTTTGACTTCCCTGCCCTGGAGACCCCCGCCGGCCGGGAAGGCCTGTGGAAAAGCTATCAGGACGGCCTCTTCCAACAGGGGCAGGAGTGCCCGTACAGGAACCTTATCACCGGAGAGGAATTCAAGGGCAAAATTAAAGGCGCCACCCGGGAGGGACGCCTTCTGATGGAAGATGGGAAAACCTTCTCTTTCAAAGAGATAGGCTATATTATTTAACCCTTCATTTTAGCAATGACGGAGGCCGGGTCATCGGCCTTGAATACGGCGCTGCCGGCTACCAGGATGGTGGCTCCGGCTTTGGCCAGGGCGGCGGCATTGTCCGGCCCCACCCCGCCGTCCACCTCTATGTCCACTTCCGGTCGGCTAATACGCTTGAGCTCCTTGCGCACCTGCTTGATCCTGTCCAGGGTTTCCGGGATGAACTTCTGCCCGCCGAAGCCGGCGAAGACGCTCATAAGGAGCACATAGTCTGCCTTGTCCAGATAAGGGAAGATCTTTTCCACCGGGCAGTCCGGATTGATGACGATACCGGCCTTTACCCCAAAGCTGTGGATCAGGTCCAAGACCTCTCCGGAGGCTTCCAGCGCGGCTTCATAATGGAAGCTGATCATGGCGGCGCCTGCCTTGGCGAAGCGCTCCACGTACTTTTCCGGATGAATTATCATCAGGTGCACGTCCATGGGCTTTTGTGCCCGGGAGGCAATGGCTTCCACCACCGGGAATCCGAAGGAGATGTTGGGCACGAAAGTGCCGTCCATGATGTCCAGATGGAAGATATCGGCATGGCGGTTCACCGTTTCCACATCTTTTTCCAGATGGAGGAAATGGGCCGCGAGGATGGATGGAGCAACTTTTATCATTGGAAGTTGAGAACTACGTCGTTGAGATGCGCAACAAACTTATCCAGCGAGGACAGCTCCAGTTTTTCTCCGGGGGCATGGACGCCACGGAGCGTGGGGCCGAAGGAAATCATGTCCAGGTCCGGGAACTTCTCCAGGAACAGGCCGCATTCCAGGCCGGCGTGAATGGCTTTCACTTCCGGATCCTTCTTGAACAGCTTCTTGTAAGACGCTACGGACACTTCCAGGATGTGGGATTTGAGATTTGGCTTCCAGCCCGGATAATCTCCGTGATGCTCTACGTCAAAACCGCCCAGGAAGCACGTGGCTTCCAGTTTTTCTGCGATGGCGCTTAGCTCCGACACCACGGAACTGCGGTGGGAACAGAGGACGGTGAGCACATCTTCCTTGGTGTGTACGGCCGCCATGTTGGTAGAAGTCTGAACAAGACCGGGAATGTCCATGGACATGGCCTGAACGCCATGCGGAATGGCCAGCAGCGTGGCGATGATGGCCGCGGCGTCCCCTTCCTCGATGGGCTGGAGGTCCGTCTGGGCCGATGCCACATCCACGGCTACATCCGGGTCGCTGGACGCGAATTCGGCCTTGAGGATGGAGTTGAAGGCCTTGACATCCTCCTTCATATCCTGTACCTCGTCTTCCGGAACGGCGATGAGGGCCCAGGCTTCCCGGCAGATAGCGTTGTGCTTGTTACCGCCCTCTATGGCGATGAGCTGGAAGTCAAACTGCAACTCCGTATAGAGGAAGCGGACCAGCTGCTTGAGGGCGTTCATGCGCTCTTTGTTTATATCGTCCCCGCTGTGACCGCCGATGCCGCCGAAGACCCTGATCTTAAGCGTTTTGTAGCCTTTACGGAGCGGCTCCCGGGAGAACTGGTAACTGGCATTGCTTTCCTTGCCGCCGGCGCAGCCTACGAACAGCTGCCCCTCGTCTTCCGAGTCCAGGTTGATGAGGGTTTTTCCCTCAAAGAAGCCCGGCTCCAGGGCAAAGGCGCCGTCCATGCCGGTCTCTTCCGAGATGGTGAACAGGCATTCCAGCTTTCCCATGGGCTCCTTGCTTCCCAGCAGGGCCAGGCAGGCGGCTATGCCGATACCGTCGTCCGCGCCCAGGGTGGTATTTTTGGCCACCATCCAGCCGTCTTCAATCTCATAAGGGATGGGCTGTGTCTTGAAGTCGAATTCAAAATCGGCCAGCTTCTCGCACACCATGTCCTGATGGGCCTGGAGCACCAGTGCGGGCACCCCTTCCTTGCCGGGAGAGGCTTCCTTGACAATGACCACATTGCCGGTCTTATCCGTCTTGCACTTGAGACCCCGTTTGGCGGCGAACTCCTGCAGCCACTTTGTAATGGGCTCCTCATGGCCCGATTCCCGGGGGATGCGGGTGATTTCCTTGAAAATGCTTAATACAGTTGCAGAATCCATTTTACGAAAACGCTTTTGTTTCCGTAAATATAGGGATTATTTGCCAAAAAAGGAAATTTAACGCTCTACAGGCACTACAATCATGCCTTCAATATCCTCTACCCACTGACGGAAGAGTTTGTCCGTGGCCATGAGATCCTGAACGGTGGTGCAGGCATGAAGGACGGTGGCATGGTCCTTTCCGCCCAGTTCTGCGCCGATGGTGGATAGGGAGCAGTTCCCGATGAGGCTCCGGCACTCGTACATGGCAATCTGGCGGGCCTGGACAATCTGGCGCTTGCGCGTCTTGGAGAGCATCATGTCCCGCGTGATGTTGAAGTACTCGCACACGGTATTGACAATGAGGTCTATGGAGATGTCCGAGGACTGTTCCGAGACAATCTTTCCGGTAATGTTCTCTGCCAGGTCCACGGTGATGTCCCGGTGTCCCAGGGTGGCATGGGCCACCAGGGAGATGAGCGTACCTTCCAGTTCCCGGAAATTGGATTTAACGCGGGAGGCCAGGAAAGAGAGCACATCCTCGCTTACATCTACACCTTCGCGCTGTGCACGCGAGCGCAGCATGTGCAGGCGCGTCTCATAGTCCGGACGGGAAAGCTCCACGGAGAGGCCCCATTTGAAGCGGGACAGGAGGCGCTCCTCAAAGTTCTGCAGGTCCACGGGGGCGCGGTCGCTGGTAAAGATGAGCTGCTTGCCGTTCTGGTGCAGGTGGTTGAATACGTTGAAGAAAGAGTTCTGGGTGCCCTGCCCCACCATGTCCTGGATATCGTCTACGATGAGGACGTCTATCCGCTGGTAGAAGGCCAGGAAATCCACAATCCGGTTGCCTTTTACGGCATCCATGTATTGGGTTTTGAACTCATTGCCGGTGACATACAGCACTACCGTTTCCGGGAAACGCTCCTTGATATCTATGCCGATGGCCTGCGCGATATGCGTTTTGCCCAGACCGGGACCGCCGAAGAGGAACAGCGGATTGAAGGGGGTCTTGCCGGGAGAGAGGGAAATGCTTTCACCTGCGTTGACACCCATTTTGTTGCACTCCCCTTCCACCAGGTTGCCGAAGCAGTATACCGGATTGAGCCTGGGATTGATCTTGAGCCGCTGGACTCCCGGATACACGAAAGGACTGGGGTTGCCGGCCGGTTGGTACGTGGGAACGGAAACGGGATTGTTGGTGGGTACGGGGCCGTTGGAGGCCGGGATGGTCATGCTGGCACCGTTGCGCACGGGCTGTACCAGATAGAACAGCTGGGCGTCTGCGCCGATGGCCCGCCGGAGCGTAACCTTGAGCAGGTCCATGAAGGCACCTTCAATATAATCGCGGAAAAAATCCGAAGGAACCTGCACGGTTAGTTTTGACCCCTCCAGGCTCACCGGAACGATGGGCTTGAACCAGGTATCAAACTTCTGCTGATCAATGTTATTTCCAATGATCTGCAGACAGTTATTCCATACCGCAATATGTCTTTCCTGGTCCATTTTGGAGGAAGTCGCTTGGGATAATAGTAGTTTTGTTATTTTCGCAAGTGCAAAAATGGAGGAAAAATTCTTAATAAAAAAACACTTCCGCTATTGGAATTAAAATTTTTTATCTTTATAATTAAAGAAAGCGACCCCCTTTATTCAAAAATTATGAATTGCCTGAAAATCAGCCGATTATTTTGGTAAAAATGCGTTATATTTCGTATAATTAATCTTTCTTATTTAGAAAAGTTCTAAAATAGCGAAATGCATTTTTTCCTTTGTTGCAGCCCCCTGCAAGAGGGAAAATCATCGTACCGGACCGGTGGCGCCATTCTCTATTTTCACCAAATATGCATCCGGGAATTTTTGCTGGACGGCGTTGTATTTTTTCTTGGCTTCCGAAAGGGATGAAGAAGTTTCAACAATATATTTGAAAAGCTTTCCACTTTTCACCACCACGGGCTTGTAACCCTTGAAAAAAGGATCCGTCAGGGACATCTCTTTACCGATGGCCAGGATCTGGGTTCCATAGACCGGACCGTCCGTCTTTTCGGCAGTGGAAGGAGTGGCAACCTGTTGCTCCGCTGTCGCCGGAGCCGGGGTGGCCGGAGCAGTCGGGGTTTCATCGGCCGATGGACCGTCGTAACGCTTTTTGAAGGTGGAGAAGGCGTTGAAAAGGTTCTGGGCAATGCCGTCCCTCCCCTTTTCCGAGCGCATGGTGGCCAAGTCGTCCGGATTGGTGATGAATCCCACCTCTACCAGCACCGAGGGCATGGCGGTTCTCCAGAGCACCCAGAAGGGGTCCTGGTTCACGCCGCGGCTGTGTTTTATGGGAGAAGTGCCCATGGCTTTTGCCACATCATCGGCAAAGGTGAGGCTGCCGGAGAGGTGGGCATTCTGCATGAGGTTGAAGATAATGTAGGACTGCGGGTCCTCCGGGTCGAAACCCTGGTACCGGGCCTCGTAATTATCTTCCAGCATAATTACGGCGTTTTCCCGCTTTACGAGGTCTAAGTTCTTGGAAAACAAGTCGTTCCCCTTCTTGGCCGATTGGCCCAGCGTATGGATGGAATAGCCGTTGGCGGCGGTGCCTTTCTCCACGGCGTTGACGTGGATGGAGATGAAAAGGTTGGCATCGGCCTTGTTGGCGGTGACGGCGCGGTTCTCCAATTCCACGAAGGTGTCGTCGTCCCTGGTCATGATCACATTCACATCCGGGAAGGCGGCCTGGATTTTCTCCCTGAGGCGCAGGCCTACGTCCAGGACGATGTCCTTTTCGTAGGTTTTCTTGTCCCGGCTCACGCAGCCGGGGTCCTTGCCGCCGTGTCCCGGGTCAATGACCACGGTCCGGAGTTTTACCGTAGCACTTTCCCTGCCGTTCTGCGCGGGCACGGGGATTGCAAGGAAAGAGGCTGCTATAAGCGCTAAGACAGGGCGGAAAAACGGCGTCATGGCTGCTTCAGTTTTGAAAATTGTGGAATATATAGTACTTTTGTAAATTATATTTTTGCACAAATTTAGCAAAAAATACGGAATGGCAAGGAAGTTAATGCAATATATCGGCCTGGTAACGGTGCTGGTCCTGGTGACCGGCCTGTTTGCCGATGCCCGCAAGCTTCCCCTCCGCTACCGTTCCATCCGCAAAGAAAGTGCCGTTACGGTGAAGCGCCAGGTTCCGGACTCGCTTGTTACCCTCCTGGATTCGCTCAGGAACCAGGAAGATACAACGGCACAGGTGGTTAAAGACACTTTGATAAGTCCGGAAGATTCCCTCAAGGCGCGGATGCGGGATTCCCTGGCGCGGGCCGATTCCGTTGCCAAGGCCAGACAGGACTCCCTGGACATGCTGGACAAAAGTTCGCTCAACTGGCCGGCCTTCACCACCGCCCAGGACTCCATTGTAACGGATTTTTCCAACGGAAACAGGCTCATCTACTATTACGGCGGCGCTACGGTCACCTACCAGGACATGAAGCTCACGGCCGATTATATCCGTTTTGACATGTCCACCAACACGGTGTATGCCCGCGGACAGCTGGACACCCTCACGGGAGAATGGAACGGCCTTCCGGAGATGTCCCAGGGCAGTGCCAGCTATAAGATGGACGAGGTATATTACAACTTCAACACCCGGAAGGCGCGCATCACCAACATGGTTACCAAGGAGGCCGAAGGCATCCTGCAGGGCCAGAAGATCAAGATGATGCCGGACCAGTCCATCAACATGGAAGACGGCATGTATACGGTCTGTGACCTGGAGGAACCGCATTATTATCTGCGCCTCAGTCTGGCCAAAGTGATTACCAAACCTTCGCAGAAGACTGTTTTCGGCCCTGCATGGCCCGTTGTGGGCGGCGTACCTGTCCCCATCGGCCTGCCGTTTGGTTTCGTGCCGGAAAAGCCCACCCGCGCCACCGGCCTCCTGATGCCCACCTTCGGCGAAGAACAGGCCCGCGGCTTCTACATGCGGGATGCCGGTATTTACTTCGTCCTTGGAGACTATCTGGATTTCTCCATTACGGGAGACTATTACACCCTGGGCTCCTGGGCCGTGGATTTCAACTCCCGTTACAGGGTCAATTACAAATTCAGCGGTTCCATCGCCCTCACCTACTCCAACGACCAGACCGGTGAGAAAGGCAGCACGGACTTCGTCCAGTCCAGGAACTTCGGCCTGCGCTGGTCGCATTCGCAGGATGCCAAGGCCCATCCCGGAACCACCTTCAGCGCGTCCGTGAACTTCTCCAGTCCGTCCAACAACAAGTATAACTCCCGTTCCGTGACGGAAGCCCAGCAAAACCAGGTGAGCTCCTCCATCTCCTATTCCCGGAACTGGAACGGTAAGTTCAATCTTAGCGTCAACGCCCTGCACAACCAGAATACCAGGGACTCCAGCTACACCTTCACCCTGCCCAATATCACTTTCTCCGTAACCCGTTTCTATCCTTTCAAGAAAAAGGTGCGTGCCGGTAAGGAAAAGGCCTATGAGAAAATCTCCTTCGGCTATAACGCCTCTTTCCAGAACAAGATCAGTTTCAAGATGCGGGACTTGCAGGACTATGTGATGCAGGCGGACGGGACCCATCTTACGGAGCTGGATGCCAACGGTAATCCTTACCGCGTGAAGGAGTTTGGGGATTCCCTGGGCGTAAAGGCCCTGGACCGCATTACCAACGGCATGTCCCATACGTTCCAGATCGGCCTTCCCAGCTTTACGCTCCTAAAGTACATCAATGTGACGCCCAGCGTAAACTATGGCATGAACTGGATGTTCTCCAGCGGCTCGCAGACCTTGGAAAACGTGGTGGACGAGGACGGGAATCCCGTGATGGTGAACGACAAGGACGGCAATCCGGTATGGGCCCAGAAGGTGGTTACGGACCCGGGACGGGCCTTCAACCACTTTGGAATAACACATACCTATTCCGGAAGCGTATCCATGTCCACTCGTGTATATGGCATGTTCAACTTCGGCAAGCACCGGATGGTGCAGGCCATCCGGCATGTGATAACGCCTTCCATGTCCATCAACCTGTCACCGGAAAAGGGCACGGCTTTCAACGGCTGGCGACAGCTGGATCCCTATTACGACAAAAACGGACAGTACCATCCGGAAGCGTGGTATAATATCTATACCGTTACCGGAAACCACAACAACGTCTCTCCGCCCGGCCGGGGTAAGACCGGCACCCTGTCCCTCCAGATCGGCAACAACCTGGAGGCCAAAGTAAGGGATAATGCCGATACAACCGGTACCGGCACCAAGAAGGTGAAGCTGCTGGACCAGCTCAACATCAGCACCGGCTATAATTTCCTGGCCGATTCGCTCAAGATGCAGAACATCTCCATCACGGCTTCCACCAACCTGTTCAACAAGCTGAACATCAGTGCCAACATGAACCTGGATCCCTATGCCGTGGACGAGCGGGGCAAGAAGATCAATAAGTACAATGTAGTGGCCACCGGCGTGCCTGTACGCCTTACCAACGCCACCGTATCGGCCTCCATTGGCTGGAGCGGAAAGGGCGCCCTTAACGGAGACGACGGTACCAAGGGCAATGGCGGCTCTTCCGGAGGCGCCAACGGAAATGGCTATACGCGGATTTATGAGCATCCCATTACTGGAGAATACATCCCCGGCGGCTATCTCTATTATATGAACCCCAATGCCCCCTGGAACATCAGCTTAAGTTACTCTTTTAATTATAGCAAGTCGTATTCTTACCAGTCGGCGACAAAGACGCTGCTGGAGAACAAGAAATTCACCCAGACGCTCAATATTTCCGGCAGTCTCAAGCTCACGCCCAGGATGAATATCCAGTTGACCACCGGTGTGGATCTCATGGCCATGAAGCTCACCACAACGCAAATCAGTGCCACCTACGACATGCACTGTTTCAACATTGCGTTCAGCTGGGTGCCCATGGGCCAGTGGAAGTCATACAGCTTCCGCATCGCTGCCAATGCATCGGCCCTCGCAGACCTCCTGAGGTTCAAGAAATCCGAATCCTACATGGATAATATGTTGAAGTAAGCATTTGCCATTTTGGAAAAAATGCTTAACTTTGCATTGGTATTCCGTTCGGGATGCCTTCTTTTAGACATATCTCTTTAAATTATGCCCCATAGTTTATTTGAACTTAACTCCATGAGCGAGGAACAGCTCAGGACATTAGCAGAATCGTTGGATATCAAGGGTACCAAGAAGATGGACAGCGCCGCGCTGGGTTTCGCCATCCTGGACAAGGAGGCCGTTATAGAGTCCCAGAAACCCGCATCGGCCCCGGATAATAAAGCCAAGAAACGCGGACGTCCCCGCAAGGAGGAGAAACCCGCCCCTGCTGCGGAAAAGCCCGCTGCTCCCGCCGCTCCCAAGGCGGAGGAAAAGCCTGCCGGCAACCGCAAGAAGAAACAGGCCGGAAAGCCGGAGACCCAGCAGAAACCTGCAGAGGAGAAGCCGGCCCAGAAGCCCGCAGAGGCATCGGCCGATGCACCCCAGCCTGTCGCCCGTAAACGCGGACGCAAGACCAAAGCCGCCCAGGAAACCCCTGCAGAGCCCGTTTTAACGGCCGATAAGCCCGCAGCCGAAGAGAAGGCCCCGGAGGCTCCGGTGGCATCCCAGGTGGACGGGAAGCAGTTTATCCACGATCTGTTCGACGATTTAAAGTCGGATACGGCGCAGCAGCCGGAAAAACCCCGGAAGCAGCATCAGCAGCAGCGTCCCCAGCAGCCTCAGCCCCAGCCCAAGCCCCGCATTGAATTCGAAGGCTCCGTGGTGGCCACGGGCGTGCTGGAGGTAATGCCGGACGGTTACGGCTTCCTTCGCTCCTCGGACTATAATTACCTCAACTCCCCGGACGATATCTACGTTTCCCAGCAGCAGATCAAGCAGAACGCCCTCAAGAACGGAGACACCGTAACCGGCGAAATCCGTCCTCCGCGCGAGGGAGACAAGTATTTCCCGCTGGTCAAGATCAATTACATCAACGGCCGCACCCCGGACTTCGTGCGGGACCGCGTGCCGTTTGACTTCCTCACTCCCCTGTTCCCCACGGAGAAATTCAATCTGCTGGGACACGGGCACGAGAAAGACCAGTCCATCCGCGTGGTGGATATGTTCACCCCCATCGGCAAGGGACAGCGCGGCCTCATCGTGGCTCAGCCCAAGACCGGTAAGACCATGCTCCTTAAGGCTGTGGCAAACGCCATTGCAGACAACCATCCGGAGGTGTACGAGATTGTGCTCCTCATTGACGAACGTCCGGAAGAAGTGACGGATATGCAGCGCAGCGTCAAGGCGGAGGTGGTGGCTTCCACCTTCGACGAACCGGCCGAACATCACGTAAAGGTGGCCAATATGGTCCTGGACAAGGCCCGCCGCCTGGTGGAATGCGGTCACGACGTGGTTATCCTCCTGGACTCCATCACGCGTCTTGCGCGCGCCTATAATACGGTACAGCCGGCTTCCGGCAAGGTGCTCACCGGCGGTGTGGACGCCAATGCCCTCCAGAAGCCCAAGCGTTTCTTCGGTGCCGCCCGTAATATTGAGAACGGCGGATCCCTCACCATCCTGGCCACCGCCCTCACGGAAACGGGCTCCAAGATGGACGACGTTATCTTTGAGGAATTCAAGGGAACCGGTAACATGGAACTGCAGCTGGATAGGAATCTGTCCAACAAGCGCATCTTCCCGGCCGTGAACCTGGTGCTCTCCAGCACCCGTCGGGACGATCTGCTGTATGATCCGTACACCAACAACCGCATCTGGATTCTCCGCAAGCTCCTCAGCGACATGAACCCCGTAGAGGCCATGACCTGGATGCAGCAGCACATGGACGAATTCAAGACCAACAAGGACCTCATAGACAACATGTCCAAGTTTGGCAGGTATGATTAATCCGTACCAGGACACCATCGTTGCTCCGGCCACCACCCCTGGGACCGGAGCAATTTCCATTGTGCGCCTCAGCGGCCCGGATACCTTCCGGATAGTTGATGCGGTGGTTCTGCTGGCAAGCGGAACTGTTTCCGGAGCAAAGGCTTATACCATTCATTTCGGGAATGTATTCCTGGAGGATGGTTCCCTGCTGGATGAGGTCCTGGTGTCCGTCTTCCGTGCCCCGCACAGTTACACTGGCGAGGATGCCGCAGAGATTTCCACCCACGCATCGGCCTACATTGTGCAAGAGCTGGTTAGCTTGCTGCTCAAGGCCGGCGCCCGCTTCGCCCAGCCCGGTGAATTCACCCGCAGGGCTTTCCTGAATGGAAAGATGGACTTGGCTCAGGCCGAGGCGGTTGCCGATGTTATCTCATCCACTACTTCCGCTTCACACCGGGTGGCGATGAACCAGTTAAAGGGCGGCTTTTCTGCCGAACTGGCTTCCCTCCGGGAGCAGCTCCTGGAGATGGCGTCTCTGCTGGAACTGGAGCTGGACTTCAGTGAGGAAGACGTGGAGTTCGCCGACCGGGAGCAGCTTCTGGCACTGCTGGATAAGACCCTGGTGCATGTAGAGCGCCTGGCTGCTTCCTTCCGGCAGGGCAATATGATTAAGAACGGTGTTCCCGTTGCTATCGTGGGCGCGGCCAATGCCGGCAAGAGCACCCTGCTCAATGCCCTTCTTGGGGAAGACCGGGCGCTGGTTTCGGACATCGCCGGCACCACCCGAGATACCATAGAAGAGGTCCTGAACATAGATGGAATCCTGTTCCGCTTCATCGATACGGCGGGTATCCGGGAGTCTTCCGACACGGTGGAAAAGATGGGCATAGACCGCACTTTCCGTAAGCTCTCGGAGGCCGAAATCGTGCTGGGAATGCTGGATTCAACAGCTTCTTTACTTCCTCAGCTGGAGTCTGTCTGTTCCCGCGTAGACTTCCGCTCCCAGCAACTCTTTTTACTCCTGAATAAGGCCGATTTGTTGGATGCGGATGGGGTTAACAAAAATGTTACCATAATAAACAACTATGTTTCTTCCGCTGGAAATAAAGCTGTTATAATCAAATTATCTGCCAGGGATGGTTCCGGCGTCCAGGAATTGAAATCGGCCTTGAAGGAGGCCGAAAAAGGCCTGATTCCCAATGCCGATTCCGTCTTTGTGACCAATGTACGCCATTACGAGGCCCTGGTCCAGGCCGCATCGGCTCTGCGCGACTGCCGCACTTCCCTATCGGCCGACATCCCCTCCGACCTGGTGGCCGAAGACCTCCGCCGCTGCCTCTCCTCCATCAACGCCATCCTCGGCACCGACCTCCTGGATCCGGAGACCATTTTGCACACCATTTTTAGCCGGCATTGCATCGGAAAATAAGTACACCGAAACACCTTCTACACACTCCGTACAAAAGGGCGTAACTCTCACATAATCAACTGAAAAATGTTGAA
>CAMHKD010000049.1:0-14128 GCA_946185645.1 uncultured Bacteroidales bacterium | reverse complement strand
GCCGCCATCACCATTCCCATCATGGCCCCCTTTGCCGATATGGTGGGCGTCTCCCGCCAGGCCATGGTGCTGGCCTTCCAGTTTGGCGACGGCTTCACCAACATGCTCACGCCCACCTCGGGCGTGCTGATGGCCGCCCTGGCCATGGCCCGCATTCCCTACTCCCGCTGGCTGGCCTGGATTTGGAAAGCTGTCCTGGTACTGCTGGTCTTGGGGCTGCTGCTTCTCATTCCCACGTTGTGGGTGTGGTAAATTTGTCATTATCAATGGTTTTTCTTACATTTGACAAAAGAAAAACCACATAGTCATGAAATACACTCAGATTTTTATGGCTCTGGCCCTTACGGGTGCCCTTGCCCTGGGCTGCGCCAAAGAGGACAAGACCATTGTCAAAGTAGACGGCGGAAAAATACTGGGAGTGGAGACTTCCATTGAAGGCGTTTATGCATTCAAAGGCGTTCCCTATGCCGCTCCTCCCATCGGGAATCTCCGCTGGAAAGAGCCTCAGCCCGTAATTCCCTGGGACGGCGTAAGGCCGGCCGATGATTTCAGCGCGGCCGCCGTGCAGGACCCGCATATCGGCAATTCAAACCCCTACAACAGCGAATTCTTCTTCCAGGGAGATCCTCCCTTCAGCGAAGACTGCCTGTACCTTAACGTCTGGACTCCGGCGCCCGGCGAACGCAGCAGGAAACTGCCTGTGGCCATCTGGATCCATGGCGGCGCGTACACGGGCGGCTGGGGTTTCGAGCCGGAAATGGACGGCAAGGTGTGGGGCTCCAAAGATGTTATTCTGGTTACCATCAACTACCGTCTGGGCATCTTCGGCTTCCTGGCGCATCCGCTGCTCAGTGAAGAAAGTGAACACGGCGTTTCCGGCAACTACGGCATCCTGGACCAGATTGCGGCCGTAAAGTGGGTCCATGACAACATTGCCGCCTTTGGCGGAGACCCCAACAACATCACCATCTTCGGCCAGAGCGCCGGAGCCGGCAGCGTGAAGACCCTGGTGAGTTCTCCGCTCACCGGGAACCTCATCAAAAAGGCCATCATCATGAGCGGCGGCGGTGTGTCCGACAGGCCCATGCTGCAGGCCACGGGATTGGAGGAGATTGCCCAAAGGAGCAAAGAGGTCTTTGACTGGGCCGGTTACGACACCCTGGAAAAGATGCGCGCGGCCTCCACGGAAGAAATCTACAGCCTCCCCAAGCGCTATACCGAAAAAACCGGGAAGCCTGCGGGGATCATGACCCGGCCCATTGTGGACGGTTACGTCTCCATCAAGAGCTTTGACGACGCAGCCCGGGACGGTTCCATCAAGGATATTCCCTACATGATTGGCTTCACCAGGGACGACATGGGCGCCCTGGGGGCCGGAATCGACAGGTTCTGCGAACTCCGGAACGCCACCGGAACGCCGGTCTACGCATACCAGTTTGCCCGCCGCCTGCCGGACAGCAAGGAAAAGCCGCACGATATGAAGGGTGCCTTCCACTCCTCCGAACTCTGGTACGTATTCCATTCCCAGGACCACAGCGACCGTCCCTTCACCCCGCTGGACAAGGTGCTGGCCGATCATGTGAATGACTGTTGGGTAAACTTCGTGAAGACCGGAGACCCCGGCCGCGGCTGGTTCCCCTATACCCCGGAGCACCCCCTCTATATGGTTTTCCAGCTTACCCCCAACGAGACGGACGACGCCTCCGCAATGATGTTGCCGCTGGAGCCGTAGGTCAGGCTTCTACCCAGCGAAAGACTTTATCTCCGCGACGGGGATGGATGCGCTCACCGGCGGCATCCGGGTTCACCTTATCCTCCGGCATAGAATCCAGCGGTACCGCCACTGAGCATTTTACGCCCTGGGGACAGGTCTTAGCGGGTTCAAGATCTACCCGCAAGTCCTCTATCTTCATTTCCAGGATGCCGGTTGTATGGCCGATGAACAGGATGTCATCGCCCTCATTGAGGGGAGTGGCTTCCACCAGGATTTCGGCCACACCGATCTTGTCGAACCAGTTGGTAACTTTACCTACGTAAATCTTGGTCCGGGTAGCGTGGGAGCCGTATTTGGCACTCCATTCGCCCATGGGGGCACCCAGGTAATAGCCGTCCCAGAAGCCGCGGTTAAAGACGGTTGCCAGCCGCTCTTTTAGGGAAGTACCCAGCTCCTCCTGGGTGAACGTTCCGTCGGCCACGGCATCGGCCGCCTGGCGGTAGCACTGGGAGGTGGTTTTCACATAATCGGCACTGCGGGCCCGGCCTTCTATCTTGAACACCCGGACACCCGCCTCCACGAATTTGTCCACGAACTCTATGGTGCAGATGTCCTTGGGCGACATAAGGTACTTGTTGTCCACCTGGATTTCGTTGCCGGTTTCGTAATCTGTGAGAAGATACCCCCGGCGGCAGATCTGCATGCATTCGCCCCGGTTGGCCGATGCTCCATAGGCTGCCAAGGACAGATAGCACTTGCCGGAAACGGCCATGCAAAAGGCTCCATGGCAGAACATCTCTATGCGCACCAGTTCTCCGGAAGGGCCGCAGATGTGCTCCGCTATAATTGCTTCGTGGATGGCCTTCACCTGGTCCAGATTCAGTTCCCTGGCCAGGACCACCACATCGGCCCACTGGGCGTAGAAGCGGAGGGCCTCCACGTTGGAAATGCTTAACTGCGTGGAAATGTGCACCTCCAGGCCAATCTTCCGGCAGTAGAGGATTACCGCCATATCCGAGGCAATGATGGCATCCACCCCGGCGGCGCGTGCGGTATCCAGCGTCTCATATGCAGCCTGCAGGTCCTCCCCGTACAAGGTAATGTTCAGCGTCATGTAGGCTTTGACGCCGTACGCCCGGCAGATGCGCATGATTTCCGGCAGGTCCTCCCGGGAGAAATTGTTGGCCGAATGCGAACGCATGTTAAGGTGGCCGATTCCGAAGTAAACGGAATTGGCACCACCTTCAATGGCGGCCATAAGGCAACCGAAGTTGCCCGCCGGAGCCATGATTTCCAGGTCTTTACGTTGCATGGTTTACCAGCTGATGGCAGGCTGTTCCAGGGCCTTGTGAAGCTGCTCGTCGTAACGGGTACGGACGCGGATGCCAGCCTCCTGGAAGTAATAACGGACCACAATCTCCTCCTCGATGAAGGGAATGATTTCGTCCTTCTTAAGGCGCAGGAAGGTATCCTTATCCATTTCCAGCTTCTTCTCCAGCGCCGCAAGTTCTTCCGAGGCAGCCTCTGCGAGGCCGTCCTCGTCCAGGTTCTTCTTCACCTCGTCCAGATAGGCCCGGGCCGATGAGCGGTAGTCGAAAGTCTTGTCCGCGCAGAAGGCCACGAAGTCTTCATAATCGGCAAAATGGAAGTCGTCCACCGCAGGGATGGAGGGGTGCTCGCAAACGTATTTGAGAGCGTATTGCTCCACGATCCCGCTCATTACCAGCGAATAGGTGAGGCGGGAATAGCGGTGGGCCTTTACCTCGAAGTCCGGGGTTACGCCGCCGCCGTCCCGCACCTTGCGGCCATGGGCGGTGGTGAATTCGTGCGTGAGGGAATCCGGAATGTGGCCCACGCTGCCGTCCTCGTTGCGGTGGGTGTAGTCGATGGCTTGCACGCATCGGCCCGAAGGCGTGTAATATTTGGCGGTGGTAACCTTGAGCTGGCCGTCGTACGGCAGCGGACGGATGCTCTGAACAAGGCCCTTCCCGTAAGTGCGCGTGCCGATGATGGTGGCCCTGTCATAGTCCTGCAGTGCGCCGGAAACAATTTCCGAGGCCGAGGCCGATGCGGAGTCCACCAGGATTATCAGCGGAATGTCCACGTCCACCGGGTCCGAAGTGGTCTTGTACACCACGTCCGATCCCGGAGCGCGCCCCTTGGCCGATACCACCACGGAGCCCTTGGGCACGAACAGCGAAACGATGTTCACAGCCTCGTTCATGAGGCCGCCGCCGTTGCCCCTCAGATCCAGCACCATGCGCTGCATGCCTTTGGCTTTCAGCTTATAATAGGCATCGCGGATCCCCTGGCCCACACCGTCCGTGAATTTGGACAGGAGCACATAGCCATCCCGCTCGTTGAGCATATCGGCATATTCTATGGAGGGCAGCACGATGCGCTGGCGCACAACCGGCACTTCAATGACCTCTCCGGCCTTCCAGGTCTCTCCCGCGCGGAGTTTCTTCACGGTGAAGACCACGGTGGTGCCGGGCTTTCCGCGCATCTTTTCCGAGCAGGTCTGACTGTCCAGCCCGTGGGTGGATTCTCCGTCTATGGTGAGAATCTCGTCTCCGCACCTGAGCCCGGCCAGTGCGGCAGGTGAGCCTTCGTACGGTTCGTTAATGATTACGTTTCCGTTAAGGTCCGGCTTGTAAATCACGGAGCCAATGCCTCCGTACGTGCTGGAAAGCATCATCTGGAAATTCTCCTGCTCCTCTTCCGGCACATATACGGTATAGGGATCCAGGGCGTCCAGCATGGCATCCACGCCCGCCCGCTCTATGCGGCCCACCTCCAGCGAGTCCACATAAGAACGGTTAAGTTCTTTTAATATGGCGTTATGCATCTCCACCCACTGACCCAGGGTGAAATTCTTGGACTGGCCCTGCGCAGACAGGCAGACGGCCAGTAAAACCAGTATGGTAAAGTATCTTTTCATAATCGGTTCCGAAGTGGCACAATATCAGTGCCAAAAGACAAAGATACGAAAAAAATGCCTATCTTTGCGGCCGGAAAGAATAGTTAGTAGTTTTGCCGGCCGTGGGTGCCGGCAGTTTTTGAAGCAGATTGTTATGAAGATTGTTTTTGCTACCGGTAACCGCGGAAAGCTCCGTGAGGCGCAGGAAATCCTGGGTAAGGGATTCCAGCTGGTTACCCCCGCAGAGGCGGGCATCACCGAAGATATTCCCGAAACAGGCAACACTCTCAGGGCCAATTCCCTGCAGAAAGCCGAATATATTTACAAGAAAACCGGACTCAACTGTTTTGCCGATGACACCGGCCTGGAGGTGGACATCCTGGGAGGTGGCCCCGGCGTGCAGACTGCCCGTTATGCAGGCGAAGAAAAAGACCCTGCCGCCAACATCCAAAAGCTCCTTACGGAGATGACCCGGCGGGAGGTGGAGGCATCGGCCGCCCGGGATCTGGGACTGGAAACACCGCACGCCACCCGCAAGGCTCAGTTCCGCACTTCCGTCACCCTGATCCTTAACGGAGAAATGCACTTCTTTGACGGCATCATGAAGGGCAAAATTGCTCTGGAGCGTCATGGGGAAGGCGGTTTCGGTTATGACCCCGTTTTCATTCCGGAAGGCTACAACGTGACGGCCGCCGAGATTACAGAAGAAGAGAAAAACGCCATTTCACACCGCGGAAAGGCCTTAAGGGCCATGGCGGAATTCTTGAAGAATGAATAAAGGAACCACAGAGCTCATTGTCCTTACCACCACCAAAGTGGGGGAGAACGCGGTAGTGGTGCACACCCTGTCGCGGGAATGGGGACGGCGCGGGTTTCTGGTACCATCGGCCCGGAAGGCGGGGACGGCCCTGCTGCTTCCGCTGAACATCCTGGAGGCCGAGGTAGTGGAAAACCCCAAGAGTGAGCTCTGGAGCATCCGGAACATCCAGGCCCGGGACACCCTCAACGGCATCCGGGGCAACCTCCACAAAAACACCATGAGCCTGTTCCTCTCCGAAGTACTTTTCCGGACGCTCCGGGAAGGCACCTATGAGGACGGCCTGTACGAATGGTGTGTGAGCAGCATCCTAACCCTGGACGCCCTGGAGGAGGATTTTGCCAACTTCCACGTCCGTTTCCTGCTGGAACTCTCGGGGGCGCTGGGTTTTCGGCCCACTTTTGCCGATGTGGTCCCGTTCGCCGGGGAAAACGCTCCCCTGCTGAAGCCCTTCCTGGAAAGCGGCTTCTCCGAGGCCATGCTCATCCCCCTCTCCGGACAGCAGCGCAGCGACCTCTGCGACACGCTCCTCCGCTATCTGGAATTTCACACGGACCAGCCCATCAATATCCGCTCCCTCTCCGTCCTCCGGGAACTGTACCGGTAAGGTCCCGACCTATAATGGTTTAGACATATTAAAACTACTTTGCTAAAATGTTTTAATTTTTAGCAAATTTCATTATATTTGTACAACCTTACCTAAACTGTATATGTCCAAGAACAAAAACCGCAAGAAAGGCGGCCAGGCGGCCGGTGGAAAGAAGAAGAAAAAGCATGTAGTACCGGAGTTTGTGGGGACGGCCCTCATGTCGCGCGAAGGATTCGTGTTCGTGCGCATAGAAGGGCAGGAGGAAGACGTGTATGTGAAGGCTTCCAAGACCCGCGGAGCCCTGCACGGGGATACCGTGCGGGTGGCCGTGACCCAGGAGAAAGTGGGCAGTGCCAAGCGCCGCAGCGGGGAAATCATCGCCGTACTGGAACGCAGCAACAAGCCTTTTGTGGGTATCCTGCACATTGTGGGCAAGCAGGCCTGGGTGCTCATGAGCTCCAAGACCATGCCTTACGATATTTCGGTCCCGGTGCCGGAAGGCGGCGTACGGGGCATGAAGGTGGCCGCCGTGGTGGACGGCTGGGAGCGTGGGGAGGCAGGTCCCCACGGCCATGTGGTGGATGTGCTGGGCATGCCCGGGGAGAACGAGACGGAGATGCACGCCATCCTGGCCGAATTCGGCCTTCCCTACCGTTTCTCCAAGGAAGTGGAAAACGCTGCCGACCAGATTCCGGACGCCATCACGGACAAGGACCGCGCCCATCGGCGGGACTTCCGGCAGGTGCTCACCTTTACCATAGACCCCACGGACGCCAAGGACTACGACGATGCCCTCAGCTTCCGCAAGCTGGAAAACGGTAATTATGAAGTGGGCGTGCACATTGCCGATGTCACTTATTACGTGCGTCCCGGATCGGCCGTAGATAAGGAAGCCCAGGAGCGGGGAACCTCCGTGTATCTGGTGGACCGCACCGTGCCGATGCTCCCGGAAAAGCTCTCCAACAAGCTCTGTTCCCTGCGCCCGCAGGAGGAAAAACTCACCTTCTCGGCCGTCTTTGAAGTTACGCCCCAAGCCAAGGTGATCAACCCCTGGTTCGGCCGGACAAATATCATTTCGGATTACCGTTTTGACTACGAACTTGCCCAAGCCATCATCGACGCCGGTCCCCAGGCCATGGAGCAGGAGTTCGGCAAGGGCAGCGAGAGCGGGATTGTGCCGCCGGAAATCAAGGAGGCCATCCTCACCCTCAATGACCTGGCCCTCAAGCTGCGCAAAAAGCGTTTTGCCGCCGGCGCGGTGGATTTTGACCGCCCGGAAATGAAGGTGGACATTGACGAGAATGGAAAGCCGATTGGCGTGCACCAGAAATTCTCCAGGGAAGCCAACTGGCTCATTGAGGAATTCATGCTGCTGGCCAACCGCAACGTAGCTGAATACGTGGCCACAGGCGGGAAGATGGGCGGAAAGGCCCAGGCCAAAGCCAAGACTTTCGTTTACCGTGTGCACGACCTCCCCAATATGGAAAAGCTTTCCGGCCTCAGGGACTTCGCCGGGCACTTTGGCTACAAGGTGGGTCCCATCGACAACGGGAAAGACATTGCCAAAACGCTCAACGGCCTCATGAAGGACGCAGCCGACAAGCCGGAGCTGGGCGCCATCCAAATCCTGGCGCTACGTTCCATGGCCAAGGCCTGCTATTCCATCGACAACATCGGCCACTACGGCCTGGCCTTCAACTTCTACACGCACTTCACCTCCCCCATCCGCCGTTATCCGGACATGATGGTGCACCGCCTGCTGGCCATGTATATGGCCGGGGCCGATTCCCAGAGCGCCGACTACTACGCCGCCCAGTGCAAGCACGCCTCCGAACGGGAAGTGGTGGCGGCCGAAGCCGAAAGGGAAAGCACCAAGTACAAGCTGGTGGAATTCATGGAGGACAAGATCGGCCAGGAATTCGACGGCCATGTCTCCGGCGTTACGGAATGGGGTATTTACGTGGAGATTGATCCCACCAAGATTGAAGGCATGGTCCCCTACCGCACCATCCGGGGAGACTTCTATGTCTTTGACGAAGACCATTACCGCGCCGTGGGCCGCCGCACCCACCATTCCCTCCGCCTGGGAGACCCGGTGCGCATCCGCGTGAAGGGCACCAACCTGGAGCAGAAGCTCCTGGACTACGAACTGGTAGAACAGGAGCACGAAAAACCGGCCGAAGAAGTAACTGAGACCTCCGAGATGGAGGACTACATGGAGCGGCGGGAGGCCCGTCCCCGGAAAAGAAGCCGGAAATGAGACGCCTCGCCGTCATAGGAGCTGCCTTGGTGCTGCTTGCCTGCAGCAGGAACGTACCCGCCCTTCCAAGCGGGCCGACCGGGGTGGACTATGACGTGAAGGCCACGCTGGAAGAGGACATGCTAACGGGCCTTTTCCAGCTGGAGCTGCGCTCCGGAAAGCCTGTGGAGGTGTTTTACGAACTCATGGACCAGGACGGCACCGTTCTGGCCGATGCCCTGTACCGCGTCCGGGATACCACGGAAACCGTGCCGGACCGCCTCCGGGACGTGCGCCAATGGACGGCCGAGACCCCGCAACTATACACCCTCCATTTAAAGGTGGATAACAAGGACAGCTACCACCCGGTGGCCTTCCGGCGCATTGAGCCCTATAAGAAGGACAGCTTTATGGTGAACGGCTGCAAGGTTCCTTTCCGGGGTGCCAACTTAAGCGGCCAGGTGCAGCGGGAAACGCTGGCGGCGCTTAAGAAGGCAGGCGTCAATGCCCTTAATACGGCATCTTTACCTCAGGCGTTGCAGGAGCTTTGCGACAGTGCCGGATTCTATCTGTACCCGCAAACGGACACCCTGGAGCGGCCGGACATCCGTTCCGCCGCCGTGCGCCACGCATGGCAGGATATTGGCATAGAGGCCGTAGAGCCGGAGAACGGCCTTTTCCGGATAGAGAACCGTCGGCAATTCTCTTCCCTGGAAGATTACACCATACGCTGGTGGGTGGAACGGGACGGAAAGCCCCTTAAGCGCCTGTTCAAGCGAAAACTTCATTTTGAAACGGAGCCCGGCAGTGCCGAAGAGTTCCGTATCAAACTCCCCCGCATGAAAAAGCCCGGCGAATACCGGCTGTTCTTTGAGGCGGTGAGCCGGGAAGAGCGTCCGCTGGTGGAAAAAGGCAGCGTTCTCGCCAGCGAATCCTTCCTCCTGAAAGACAACTCCTCTCCGGAGGAATTCCAAGCCAGTGGGCCGCTTACGGTAACGGAAGGAGACACCCGCCTGGTAATAAGGAGCAAAGACGTGGAGATGGTCTTCGACCGGGCCGAAGGCTCCGTGAAGTCCCTCCGCGTAAAGGACAGGGATCTGCTTCCTGGCGGTTTGGCACCGGTCCTTCCAGCAGACAGCCGCGCCCAGTGCAGCTGGAACCTGCAGGGAGATTCCCTGGTGCTGCGCGCCCGCTACCCGGACCGGACCGCCGTGTTCACTCTTTTAGGGAACGGTGTCCTGAAGGTGGAAAGCCCCGGAACGCCCTTCCAGTTGCAGGGCCGGGAGAGCGGCCTCCGCTACTTCGGGCAGGCGCCGGACCTGTGGGCCGCATCGGCCTTTAAAACCCTCCGGACCACCTCCGGAGAAGAAGGAACCCACCCGGAAACCTCCTGGCTGGAGACGGAAAGCTTCACCCTCCGGGGAGACACCCTTTTCTCCTTCCGCAGCAACGGAAACCAACTGACCCTAATCCCGGACCCGGCCTTTATCCTGGTCCCCCACAAATAAAACACTTAGAACTATGGCCAAAAACATCACCATCAAGGACATAGCCAAGGAAGCCGGCGTTTCCATCGCCCTGGTATCCTTTGTCATGAACAACCGCATCGGCGCCGACGGGAAGCAGAAGTACCGCGTGAGCGAGGTCACCAAACAGCGAATTCTGGAAGTGGCCCGGCGGCTGAATTATCGGCCCAACTCCGCTGCACGCATCCTTCGGCAGGGGCGCACGCGCGTTTTGGGCGTGATTCTGTCCGATATGGGGAACATCTTCTACGGCACCATAGTCAATCACCTGGAGAGGATGGCCAACAAGCACGGCTACACCGTCCTCTTTGGTAATACGGACGAGGATTCGGAACAATTCCTGCGGCTGGTGCAGTCCTTCCTGGAAAAGGATGTGGAAGGCTTTGTGGTGGTCCCGTGCCAGGGCTCTGCCGACGGGATGGCGCTCCTGAAAGAATCCGGCCGGCCTTTTGTGGTCATTGACCGGCATCATCCGGACTGGGATGTTCCCACCGTCCTCACGGATAACGTCGAAGCCATGCACCTGGCCATCAATGCCATCCGCGAACAGGGCGCCAGAAAGATTGAAATGGTCTCCTACGGCATGCGCGTCTCCTCCATGACCGACCGTGAAGAGACCTTCCGCGAGGTGTTGGGACGGAAAGCCAACATCTATCATCTGCCCTTCAACATCACGGAAGCCGAGGCCGATAAGGTGGCCGATAAGGTGATGGACAAGGGGACGGACGGCCTGATAATGGCCTCCAACGTGCCCGCTGTGGCAGTGCTCAAGGCCCTGTACCGCAAGGGGGTACGCATCCAGAAGGACATCCGGATAGTGAGTTTCGACTACTCCAACGTGTACAGCTTCTTCACCCCGTCCATCACCTACATCCAGCAGCCGCTGGCGCAGATTGCCGATCAGGCCGGAGAGTACCTGTTCCGCCTCATTGAGATGAAGGATGCCGGTGAGGACTTCGGCAACGTAAAAGACAAGATTACCCTGAAAGCCACGCTTGTATGAAGCTCCGCCTAAGCCTTCTCCTCCTCCTGGTAAGCGGCCTTCTGCATGCGCAGGGGGTTACCTCTTATGTGAATCCTTTCATCGGCACGGCCAATTACGGGGCCTGCAACCCTGGCGCCGTTACGCCCAACGGCATGATGAGCGTCTCTCCCTTCAATGTGATGGGCTCCAGCCTCAACGTCTTTGACAAGGACAGCCGCTGGTGGAGCACGCCCTACACGGCCGAAAACCGTTATTTCACCGGCTTCTCGCACGTGAACCTCTCCGGCGTGGGTTGTCCGGAGGCAGGATCCGTGCTAACCATGCCCACCACCGGGCCGGTGCAGGTGGACTATCACATTTACGGCTGCGAATACACGGAGGAGGTGGCCCGTCCCGGCTATTACGGGGTATCGCTGCTCAATGGCATCCGGGCCGATGTCACCGCCACCACCCGCACTTCCCTGGAGCGCTATACCTTCCCGGGCGGCGAGGGCAACATCCTGGTGAACCTGGGTGAAGGCCTCACCAACGAAAGCGGCGCCACGGTGCGGCGGGTTTCGGATACGGAAATTGAGGGCTCCAAGCTCCTTGGAACCTTCTGCTACAACCGCCAGGCCGTGTTTCCGCTGTACTTTGTGCTGCGGGTGAACAAACTTCCATCGGCCTGCGGCTATTGGAAAAAACAGCGGCCGATGGGCGCGGAAAGCGCCTGGGATGCCGATGCAGGTCAGTACAAGCTGTACACCGCCTATGCCCGCGAAATGAGTGGGGACGACATTGGCTTCTGGTTCCACTATGACCGCCTGGCCGCCGACGAAGAGGTGCTGGTGCAGGTGGGCGTGTCCTTTGTGTCCATTGAGAACGCCCGGGCCAACCTGGACGCCGAGCAGCAGGGCTTCCGCTTTGACGCGGTGGCCGATGCCGCTACCCGGACTTGGGAAGAGGCGCTGGGCCGCATCCGTGTGGAAGGGGGCACCGCCGACCAGCTGGCTATCTTTTACACCGCCCTATACCACTGCCTGCTGCATCCCAGCATCCTGAACGATGTGAACGGGCAGTATCCCCTGATGGAATATGGAAATCCTTCTGCCATAGACGATTATGCCATCCCTACCGGCCCCGCCGGCGTGCCTCTAAGGAAGCTGCGGGAAAAGGGTATCGGCACCATTGACGGCGGCAACCGCTATACGGTTTTCTCCCTCTGGGACACCTATCGGAACCTGCATCCGCTCCTTACGCTCCTGTATCCGGAGAAGCAGCTGGATATGGTCCGCTCCATGATCGACATGTACCGCGAATGGGGCTGGATGCCCAAATGGGAACTCTTCGGCCGGGAAACCTGGACCATGGAGGGAGACCCCGCCATCCCGGTAATTGCCGATACCTGGCTCAAGGGCCTGCGGGATTTCGACGTCCGCACAGCTTATGAGGCGTTTTTGAAATCGGCCGATTCCCCCGGGGCCGAGAACCTTATGCGTCCGGACAACGACCCGTACCTGGAAGGCGGATACATCCCCCTGGGCCTCTACGCGGCCGATTTCTCCGGCGATAACTCCGTCTCCCACGCCTTGGAATATTATGTGGCCGATTATGCGCTGTCCCAGCTGGCATCGGCCCTGGGCTATGAGGAAGACGCAGCCCGTTTCAAGAGCCGTTCGCTGGGCTACCGGAACTATTACAGCGCGGAATACGGCTGCCTTCGGCCCATCCGTTCCGACGGTGCTTTCTTGTCGCCTTTCGATCCCTCCGACGGCACCAACTTCTCCAACGCGCCCGGCTTCCACGAGGGCAATGCCTGGAACTACACGTTTGCCGTTCCGCACGATGTGCAGGGCTACGCCAAACTGATGGGCGGGTCCCGCACCTATGTCCAGCGGCTGCAGCAGGTGTTTGAAGGCGGATTCTACGACCCCACCAACGAGCCGGACATTGTATATCCGTACCTCTTCTCCCGCTTCAAAGGGTCCGAAAAGTGGACGTGGAGCACCGTGGAACGCATTCTGGCCGATTATTACAAGAATGCCCCGGACGGCCTTCCCGGCAACGATGATACCGGCACCATGAGTGCCTGGGCCGTTTTTTCCATGCTGGGCTTCTACCCGGATTGCCCCGGCGACCCGTCCTATACCCTAACCCGTCCTTCGTTTAACCGCGCAGAGATTTCTCTGCCGGATGGCCATACGCTGGTGATTACCCGCAGCGGAACGGCCCCTTCCCGCGTACGCCTGGACGGCAAGAACAAAGGCTTCCGCATTACCCATACCGACCTGGTGAACGCCTCTACCATTCAATGGCGCTGATTATGAAAAGGTTCCTTCCCATATTGCTGCTGTTGGCCGTGTGCTGCACCGCCCGGAAACCGGCCGCGGAACCGGTGGATTATGTAAACCCGCTGGTGGGAACGCTTTCCACCTACAACCTTTCCACCGGCAACACCTACCCGGCCATTGCCGTACCGTGGGGGATGCACGCCTGGACGCCGCAGACCGGGGCCGATGGCGACGGCTGGACGTACCGTTACGACGCCACCCACATCCGCGGCCTGAAGCAGACGCACCAGCCCAGCCCCTGGATCAACGACTACGGCGCTTTTTCCCTGATGCCCGTAACCGGGGAACCCGTCTGGGAAGAAAACGAACGCGGCAGCTGGTTCTCCCACAAGGCCGAAACCGCCACTCCCTACTATTACAGCGTCTATCTGGCCGATTACGATGTTGCCGTGGAACTCTCTCCGTCGGCCCACGCGGCGGCTTTCCGGCTCCGGTATCCGGCCGGGCGGGCGGCCTTCCTGGTAGTGGACGCGTATGCGGGTGGAAAAGTGGAACTGCTTGACAGCCACACCGTTGTAGGTGTAAGTGTGCAGAACCACGGCGGCGTGCCGGAGGGCTTCGGCAATTATTTCGTCATCACTTCCGACACCCCGCTGGAGCTGCTTCCCGCCGGGGAAAACACAGCCTTGCTGAAGCTGCCGGAGGGGCAGACGGTGAACCTGCAGGTAGCCTCTTCCTTCATTTCCAGGGAACAGGCCCGGCTGAACCTCCGGGAGGCGGATGGTGGCTTAGAAGCGGTGAAATCGGCCGCCCGGGAGGCTTGGAATGCAGCTCTCGGCCGTATAGAAATTGAAGACGACAACCTGGACCACCTCCGCACCTTCTATTCCTGCCTGTACCGCTGCCTGCTGTTCCCCCGGGACCTGTCGGAGACGGATGCCGCCGGGAATGAAGTCCACTACAGCCCCCACAGCGGGAAACTCTGCGACGGGCCCCTGTACACGGACACCGGTTTCTGGGACACCTTCCGGGCCCTGCTGCCGCTGGTGAACCTGGTGTATCCGGAAA
>CAMHKD010000048.1:0-14374 GCA_946185645.1 uncultured Bacteroidales bacterium | reverse complement strand
CTCATCAGCTTCTTCGACGTGGCCCCGGAGGATATCGACCTCCAGGAACCGGTATACATCGAATTCGATGGACTGCCGGTTCCCTTTTATTTTGAATCTTTCACCCAAAGGGGTAACAATCGCGCCCTGGTGCGTCTAACCGGCGTGCGTAATCTTAAGGATGCCGATGAACTGGCCGGCCGCGCCATCCTGGCCGATTACTTTGAAGAAGAAGACGCATTCAGCCTTGTGGGCTGGACCGTCATCGAAGAGCAGAACATCGGCATCGTGGGCTTTGTGGTGGACTACGAAAACATCCCCGGCAACCCCTGCATCTGGGTCCGGCGTCCTGATGGCAACGAGGTGCTCCTTCCCCTCCACGAAGACCTGGTCCAGTGGATGGATGAGAGTTCAAAACAAATCTCCCTTATTATTCCGGAAGGTCTGCTGGAATAATTACAGCATTTTTTTCACCAGGGAGAACAGCTTGTAAGGCATATAGCGGAACGGAAGGTCTATCCAGGTGGGCGTCTTGATCACGGAGCGCTCGTGGCTGAAGGCCAGGAAGCTGCGCTCGCTATGATAGCTGCCCATCCCGGAATTGCCCACGCCGCCGAAGGGCACGTTGCTGTTGGCAATGTGCATGATGGTGTCGTTGAGGCAGGCTCCGCCGGAAGTGGTGCGGCCGATGATGTCCCAGCCGTCGGCCCCCTTGCCGAAGTAATAGAAAGCCAGCGGCTTTTCCCGGCCGTTCACGAACTTCACCACCTCTTCCCGATCCTGGAAGGTAAGGATGGGGAAAATGGGGCCGAAAATCTCCTCCTGCATCACGGGCGCATCGGGCGAAACGCCTTCCAGCAGGGTGGGTTCTATCCACAGGTTTTCCTTATTGTAACGTCCTCCGGCAATGATTTTTCCGTCGGAGAGGTAACTGGTGAGACGGTCGAAAGCGCTTTCCTTCACAATGTGCACGAATTTGTCGGATTTCTCCGTACCGTCCGGGTACAGGAGGGCAAGTTCCTGCCTGAAGGCCTCCACAAAGGCGTCCTTGATATCCTGGTGCAGGAAGAGGTAGTCCGGGGCGATGCAGGTTTGGCCGCTGTTAAGGCACTTGCCCCAGGCGATGCGCCGGGCAGCCATCTTCAGGTTGGCGTCCCTGTCCACGATGCAGGGGCTCTTGCCGCCCAGTTCCAGCACCATCGGCGTAAGGTACCGGGCCTGCGCTTCCATGGCGATGCGGCCCAGGGAAGGACTGCCGGTGAGAAACACCAGGTCGTAGCGGTGCTTGAACAGTTCCCCGTTCACCAGGCGGTTGCCCTGCACCACGGCCACATATTCCTCCGGGAAGGTGTCTTCGATGAGCTGCTGCAGCACTGCGGAGACACGCGGCACGTAGGGCGAAGGCTTCAGGATGGCGGTACAGCCGGCCGATATGGCACCCACCAGCGGGTTCAGCAACAGCTGCACGGGGTAGTTCCAGGGGCTCACGATGAGCGTGCAGCCCAGCGGTTCGCGCACAATATAGCTGGAAGACGGCATCACGGTGAGCGGCGTGGGTCTGCACTTGCGCCGGGCCCATCGGCCTACTTTCCGGATGGCTTCGCCAATCTCCCCGTACACCAGGCCGATTTCGGTGAGGTAGGCTTCTTCGTAGCTCTTGTGAAGATCGGCCCAGAGGGCGTCAGCAAGCGGTTTTTCCCACTTTTGGAGCCCGGCCTTGAAAGCCTTGAGCTGCTGCTTGCGCCATTGGACATCCCGGGTGGTGCCGGTGGCATAAAAGGCCCGCTGCTTTTCAACGAGCTCCTGAATTCTTTCGACGGAGGTGTTTTCGATAGCCATTGTGTTTCAATTGGTTATGTGTTTCTCCCTGTGATTCCAGACACAGGGAGAAAACTCTAATTAGTTAATAATCAGTTATTTTTTCCTGCCGGTAAAATGGTCCATCACCGTATAGAGGCCGCAGATATCACCAAAGATGAAGTTGAACAGGCGGTGCGGAATGAGGCCCTGCATCAGGCGGATGAAATGTTCGGAGAAGGGGATGCCCCGGTAGCCCAGGTCCCGCTCTATGGCCGAAAGGGTTTTCCGGGCCACCACTTCCGGATCCTGGATCTTGAAGAAGGAGCGGATGCCGTCGAACATACCCGTGTTGATGAAATACGGGGCGATGGTTGTTATCTTCACCGGACTCTTCTCCCGTTCCAGCTCTATGCGGACGCTCTCGCTCCAACCGATGGCCGCCCACTTGGAAGAGGCATAAAGGCTCATCTTGGGAAGGGCCAGCATCCCGGCCGATGAGGTGACGTTGCAGATGTGGCCGCAGCCACGGGCCTTCATATCCCGGAGGAAGCGGAGCGTCACGAACATGGCGCCCTTGGTATTGATGTCAAAGGTGCGGTTGATATCGGCGTCCGTCTGTTCGGCGAAAGTCTTGTTGTTGGTGATGATGCCGGCATTGTTGATAAGGATATCTACATCCCCGCAGGCCTGGCGGGTAAGGGAAAAGGCTTCGTCCACGGAAGAAGGGTTGGAGATATCGGCCTTGAAGCCAAACACATAGCCCTTGCCGCCCGCCGAGAGCTCGGCCGTAGTGGCCTTGAGCGCTTCCTCGTTGATGTCCCAGATGATAACCGGCTTGGCGCCCTTTTCCAGACAGCGCCTGGCCATGATTTTTCCTATTCCGGAGCATCCTCCGGTAATGAGCACAGTTTTTCCTTCAATCTTCATAATTCAGGTTTTAGCGTTGCAAAGATACTAAAAATATCCAGAACAAACAGCGGAGCGTAAGTTCCTTATTTTCAATATATTAACAATGTTCCTGTGCACCCGGAGGCACACAGGAACACCATTTAAACAGTTAAGGGACAGGCGCTTAGCCTCCACCCATTTACAGCACCTGGAAGTCCAGGGCCTGGAGGTCCTTGTCAGCAGAGGAGCTGCCCACCAGGATCTGGTACTTGCCCGGGAACACGGACAGACCGTCGTTACCGTCGTAGTACTCAAAGGCATCGGGCTTGAGCTCCACGGTAACCTTGGCCGTGGCGCCGGGGGCGATGGAGACGCGCTGGAAGCCCTTCAGGCCCTTGATGGGAGCCTCCGGGTTGTCCAGGCTCTTCACGTACACCTGCACCACCTCGGCACCTTCCACGGAACCGGTGTTGGTAACGGGAACGGTAACCTTCACGCCTTTGCCGGCCTTCACGGAAGCGGCGGAAAGCTTGCCCTCGCCGTAAGCGAAAGTGGTGTAGCTGAGGCCGAAGCCGAAGGGATACAGCGGTTCGCCCTTGAAGTAACGGTAGGTGCGGTTCTCCATGCTGTAGTCCATGAAGTCGGGCAGCTGGCTGGTGGAGGCGTAGAAGGTGACGGGCAGCTTGCCGGCAGGATTGCACTTGCCGAAGAGCACGTCGGCCACGGCCTGGGCGCCGCCTTCACCGGGATACCAGGCCTGCAGGAGGGCGTCGTAGCTCTCTTCCACGGAAGCGAAGCCCAGGCAGGAACCGGAGCAGTTCACGAACACCACGGGCTTGCCGCTGGCCCGGAGGGCCTTCAGCAGGCGCTGCTGGGCGATAGGCAGTTCGATATCGGCCTTGTCGCCGCCTTCCCCTTCCATCTGGGGCGAGATGCCGCCCACCATAATATAAGCGTCCACGTTGCCGATGCGGGCGGTAAGGGCGTCGAAGTCGGGCAGGTTACGCTCGCAGAACTGGGCGTTGAACATGCCGAAGGGACCGGAACCCTTAACGTATTCGATGCGGAAGTCGTAGTTCTTGCCGGCTTCCACCTTCAACTCCTTGTAAGGGACGGCACGGCCGCGGCCGAAACCGAAGCCCCGCATGCCACCACCCATGGCGGGCTTGGCGTCTTCCACCACCTTGCCGTTCACGATGAACTTGTAGCCGTTGTCGCCGGAGATGTAGTACTTGAGAATACCCGTGAACGGGGCCGTCCACTTACCGGTGGCACGGAGGGAGAAGTCGTTGGTATTCACGCCGTCGGCAAAGCCGTAACCGCCGAAGGTGCTGAAGTTCACCGTGGGATAATAGCCCTTGGCAGCCGGTTCACCCTTCAGGGAAGTGTTGTTGAAGAATTCCACATAGAGACCCTGACCACCATTGAAGTCGGCGGTATGGTTCACGGTGTTGTATTCGTCGTTGAGCTCGCAGGCCTTCTCATAGATAACCTCGGCATTGGGCAGGGCGGCGCGGATGCCGGAGAGGATGGAGAACTTGTGGGCGTCGATGGGGGTGCCGCCGTAGTTGCCGTTCATCAGCTCCACGTCGTCGGCATTCGGGCCCACCACGGCGATGCGCTTCACGTCGGGGGAAAGCGGCAGCACGCCGTTGTTCTTCAGCAGCACCATGCTCTCACGGGCGGCCTCCACGGCCAGGGCGTGATGCTCCTCGCTGCTGATGACCTCCTCCGGGATGGTGGACCAACGGATCTTCTCGTCCGGGTCGAACATCCCCAGTTCGAAGCGGCCGCGGAGGACGTGGCGGAGGGCGTTGTCCAGGTCGGCCTCACTGATGAGTCCCTGCTCCAGGCCGTCCTTCAGGGAACGGAAGCTGCGTCCGCACTCCAGGTCCGTACCGTTGAGCACGGCGTCCACGGAAGCGTGTACGGCGTCCGGATGGGTCATATGCTGGCCGCGGGTGTAGAAGTTGTTGATGGCGTCGCAGTCCGTGAGGACGATGCCGTCGTAACCCCATTTGTTGCGCAGGATGTCTATGAGCAGGCGGTCGCTCATGCAGCAGGGTTCGCCCTCATAACGCTGGTAGGCGCACATCACTTCCCGCACATCGCCTTCCACCACCAGGGTCTTGAAGGCCGGCAGATAGGTTTCCCACAGGTCCCGCATGGACACGGACACGTTCATGCTGTGACGGAGCGGTTCCGGGCCGCTGTGCACGGCATAGTGCTTGGCGCAGGCGTGGGTCTTGTAATACTTGCCGTCATACTCCTGCATGCCCAGGACGGTCTGCAGGCCCATTACGCTGGTAAGGTACGGGTCCTCGCCGCAGGTCTCCTGGCCGCGTCCCCAGCGGGGGTCACGGAAGATGTTGATGTTGGGGCACCAGAAGGAGAGTTCCGGGTTTCCGGGATAATAGCGGGCGTCGTCCCCCACGTTCCATTCCCGCTCGGAACGGTTCCAATTGGCGCGGGCTTCGTCGGAAACGGTGGAGAAGACATTCCGCATCATCTCCGGATCGAAGGAGGAAGCCAGGCCGATGGGCTGGGGATACACGGTGTAATTGTCGGCCCGCACGCCGTGGCAGGCCTCGCTCCACCAGTTGTAGGCGGGGATGCCCAGCCGGTCCACGGAGACAGACTTGTTCATCATGAGGCCCACCTTCTCCTCCGGGGTGAGGAGGGAGAGGAGGTTCTCCACACGCTTCTCCGTCTTGAGCCGGGGGTTCTGGAACGGATACTCATACTTGGGCCCGCAGGAGGAGAACAGTGCTCCGGCAAGGGCCAGGATTACGATGGTTTTTTTCATAATGTGAAACGTAATTCTTTGTACGGCCGCAGAGGGTCGTTGGTAAATATATGAATTTCAAATGTTTGCAAGGCCGATGATACCCGCACTTTCACCTTCTCGCCCGGGGCGATCCGCTGCCCGGCACGCAGGTTGTGCCGTACGCCCTCCGGTGCCTCCACGGCCAGGATCACCAGGTCTTCCCGGCCGCTGTTGCCAAGAAGGACACTTCCACGGCCCCGATGCAGGCGGCCCTGGGAGGGTGTGACCCAGATGGAAGACTGTCCCGGGGATTCATCCCCCAGGCAGATGGCCGATACCGCAATATCCCGGTCGGCCGGCTTCCCGTCCACAAAGAAACGGAGCCTGTCCCGGTACATGCTGTACGGCTTGGTAGGGTTGAAGGACACCTTGAGCGTCACTTCCCCACGCGGGGGAATCTCTGAAGGTCCCTCCACCTGAAGTCCGTCCGACTGGGTACTTAGCTTAACGGCTTTGTCCGAAAGATTGGCCAGATAGACTTCCTTTGTCACCGCCTTCCCCGGCCACACATAACCGTACGGCAGGATGGAGCGCTGGGCGCGGAGCATGGGCCCCAGGACCGTCCGGTAACGCTCTTCCAGCGCCACGTCTATGGGCGTGACTATGGCCTCCATGTTAAGGCGGCCCAGGTATTTGCCTTCCTGGGAATAGACATCGGCATAACGGTGCGTCCTTCCGGCGGCGCCGGCGGGGCTGAAGGTGAGGGACACCACGCCCGTTCCTCCGGCGGGGATTTCCGTATGCGGGAATTCTGCCTGGACGCAGCTGCAGCTAACGGATACGGAACCTATCCTCACGGGACGGTCTCCGTTGTTGCGAAAGCCGAAATCATGGACCACGCTGCCATCGGCCTCGTTGAGCGGGCCGAAGTTCCAGCTGTGGGCGTTGAAAACCACCTCCTGCCCCCGCACCAGGGTGCAGAGAAGCAATAAGGGGAGCAGAAGGAAAGCAGGTTTCACAAGTTTTAGTATTTGTATTATCAAAGGTAAGAGTTTTTCTGCAAAAAAAACACTATTTTTGCTGAAAGAAACCGCAATACAGACCTAATACCATGAAATCCCTATTCCTTGCCCTGTTAGTCGCCCTGGCCCCCCAGGTAAAAGTCACCTTCTATACGCCCGACGTGGTGCGCATCCAAAAAGTAACGGAAGGCAGTTTCCCGGAAAGCGGAAGCCTGGCCGTTGTCGCCGCCCCGGAGACGGTTCCCGTAACAGTAAGGACCAGCCGCGGCGGCACCACCTATTCATCGGCCCGGCTGCGGGTAACGGTGAATGCCGACGGGAGGGTCACCTTCTCCCTCGCCAATGGGAAAAAGCTCCTGCAGGAAGGTGAAACGGCCTTCGTTCCCCGGAAGGAAGGCCTGGACAAAGGCGCATACGAGATAACGCAGCAGTTCCTCCTGGAAAGCGGCGAACCGCTGTACGGCCTGGGCATCCTGCAGGACGGGCAGCTGAGTCTCAGCGGCAAAACCCGCTACCTGCGGCAGGACAATACGGAGGACTTCGTACCCATCGTGCAGTCCGTCAAAGGCTACGGCATCCTTTGGGACAACCCTTCCACGGGTACCTTCACGGACAAGGACAACGTGGCCAGTTTCTCCTCGGAAGTGGGCCTGCAAGAGGATTACTACTTCCTCTACGGCGGATCGGCCGACGGTGTGATCCGGCGCCTTCGCGCCCTCACCGGGCACGTGCCCATGCTGCCGCTGTGGACCTACGGCTTCTTCCAGAGCCGGGAGCGCTACAAGAGTTCCCGGGAGCTGCTGGACGCCCTGCAGGGCTACCGGGACCGCCAGGTTCCCATAGACGGCATCATCCAGGACTGGCAGTACTGGGGCAACAACTACCAGTGGAACGCCATGGAATTCCTGAACGAGGACTTCCGCAACGCCCAGCAGATGATAGACCAGGTGCACCGGAGCAACGCCCATATGCTCATCTCCATCTGGGCCTCCTTCGGGCCGATGACCAAGCCCTACCGGGAGCTGGAGGCCGCCGGGCACCTGCTCCACTTCTCCACCTGGCCGCAGAGCGGCCTGTCGGACTGGCCTCCGCGGAGGGACTACCCCTCCGGCGTACTCCCCTACGACGCCTTCAGCGCCGAGGCCCGGGAGATCTACTGGAAGCACCTGCTACGGCTGGAGAAGATGGGTATTGACGGCTGGTGGATGGATTCCACGGAGCCGGACCACCTGGACTACAAAGACAGCGACCTGGAGCAGATGACGGGTTTGGGCAGCTACCGGAGCGTGCTCAACGCCTATCCCCTGCTTTCCGTCTCCGGCGTAGTGGAGAAGCAGCTGGAAGGCAGCGACCGCCGGCCGTTCGTGCTCACCCGGAGCGTCTATGCCGGGCAGCAGCGCACCGGCGCCAACACCTGGAGCGGAGACGTCCAGAGTACCTGGGCAGATTTCCGGCATCAGATTCCCGCCGGCCTGGGCTTCACCCTCACCGGCAACCCCAACTTCAATTCGGATATCGGCGGCTTCTTCCCCAGCGGGTATAACAAACGCGGGGAAACCGCCACCTGCGCCCGGAACCCCCGCTTCCAGGAGCTGTACGTGCGCTGGCTGCAGTTCGGCCTGTTCAATCCCATGATGCGAAGCCACGGAGAGTCTTCCCGCCGGGAGATCTGGGAGTTCGGAGAGCCGGGAGAACCGGTGTACGACGCCATTGAAAAGGCCATCCGGCTGCGTTACAGCCTGCTACCCTATATCTACAGCACCTCCTGGCAGGTATCCAGTGCCGACGACAGCTTTATGCGCGCCCTCTGGATGGACTATCCGGCCGACAAGCGCACCTGGGAGTGCAACGACGAATTCTTCTTCGGCCGGTCCCTGTTGGTGGCGCCCGTAACCCACGCCCTTTACACCTCCGAAGAGCGCCGCTGGCAGGAAGAGCCCGTGGACTGGAGCCCGCTGCACCAGAGCGAAGTCTATCTCCCGCAAGGCCTCTGGTACGACTGGTTCTCCGGCGCCCCCCTCAAGGGCGGACGCAGTGTGATGGCCGATGCCCCACTGGACCGCTGCCCGGTGTTTGCCAGGGCCGGCGCCATCGTGCCGCTGGGTCCGGACGTGCAGTATAGCAACGAAAAGCCGTGGAACAATCTGGAAATCCGCATCTTCCTGGGGGCCGACGGACAGTTCACCCTGTACGAGGATGCCTTTGACGGCCAGGCCTATAAGGACGGGGCATACAGCACCATCGGCTTCACCCTCAAGGGCCGCACGCTTAAGATAGGAGCCCGGAAAGGTTCCTATCCGGGCATGCTGGAGAGCCGGCAGTTCCGTCTCACGGTGTTTGGGGCAGACGGAAAGCGCAGCGAAAAGAGCGTGAACTATAACGGAAATGAACTAACAATCAAATTATAACCAAAATGAAGACCTTAAGATTCACCCTCGCGGCTCTGGCCGCCCTGGCCATCCTGGGCTCCTGCAAGGAGAAACCGGTCGAACCCGTTACCACTCAGAAAAAAGTGATTCAGCCCGTGGAGCAGGCCCCGCCCGCAGACCCCGGACAGCGGAACTTCGGCGGCTCCATCTCCAGCGCCCCGCGTGACACCACCGGTATGGCCGAGCGGATGCGCCGGATGCGTGAGGAACAGAACCGCATCCGCACCGTCCACTTCAACGACCTGTCCATGAGCGACCCGTTCATCCTGGCCGATGAAGCCACTCAGACCTATTACCTCACCTCCTCCGGCGGCCGCCAGTGGCGCAGCAAGGACCTGGTGATGTGGGAAGGCCCGTACAACGTGATCGACCTCAGCGGCACCTGGTGCGAGAAGGCCGGCTTTGCCGCCGCGGCCGAAATCCACAAGATCGGCAATTATTACTATTATGCCGGCACCTGGAGCGACCACAGCGAGATTATCCAGGCCATCCCGCGCCGTTACAACGTTCCCCACAACCAGACCTACCTGCTCCGTTCGGAAAGCCCGGAAGGTCCCTTCGTGCCCTTCTCGGTGACGCCCGGTTATGACTACCAGCCCTACGAGTGGGACTGCATCGACGGCACCCTCTACGAGGAGGACGGTCACATCTATATGATCTTCGTGCATGAGTGGACCCAGCTCATCGACGGTACCATGGACTATATTGAACTGGCACCGGATCTCACCAAGACCATCTCCGAATGGCCTGTGACCATGTTCCGCGCCTCCGAGTGCCCTCCTTGCGGCGAGATGAACGGCCTGGGCGAAGCCACCTTCGGCCTCAAGATGCCCGGCTGGGTAACCGACGGCCCGCAGATGTTCCGCACGCAGACCGGCAAGCTGGGCATGCTCTGGAGCACCTGGGGCAAGGAGCGTTACCTGCAGGTGGTGTGCTACTCCCAGTCCGGCACCATCGCCGGTCCCTGGGTGCAGGAACCGGAACCGTTCCTGGCCAACAACTCCGGCCACGGCATGCTCTTCCGCACCTTTGAAGGAGAGCTCCGTTATGTGGTGCACCACGTGGAGGGCAACGGTCCCCGCAAGCCGCAGTACTGGACTGTGGACGACTCCGGCGACAAGCTCAAACTGGGACACCAGATTATCGTGAAATAATGAAACGGTTTTTTGCAGCCCTTGTTTTCATCGGCCTTTTGTGCCAGTGCGCCAAAGACCGTGTGAGCATTTCCACCCCGGAGGGGATGCTGGTACTTACGCCGCTCACGGACAATGCCATCCGGGTGCAGGTGATGCCGGAAGGCGCCTCGCTCCAGGAGGAACTGGTATATACGGAGAAGGTGCAGAAGCCCTCTTTCAAGACGGTGAAGACCCAGACGGGGGTGGAGCTTAGCACCGCCTCCCTCACCGCCCGGTACAGCAAGCCCGACGGCACGCTCACCTTCCTGGATGCTGCCGGAGAGGTGCTCCTCTCCGAGATTCCCGGCGGAAGGAAGGTGGAAAGCGCGCCGGTGAAAGGGTATCCCGCCTGGAACGTTTCCCAGCGCTTCCGTTCTCCGGAAGACGAGGCGCTCTATGGCACCGGACAGTTCCAGGACGGCTACCTGAACGTGCGGGGACTCACCCGCCGGCTCACCCAGGTGAACACACAGATCGCCCTTCCCTTCCTGCTGTCCAGCAAGGGGTACGGGCTTCTATGGAACAACTACGGACTCACGGACTTCAATCCGGCCGATAACGCCGTAGCCCTGGAGCCGGAGCAGGAGACGGGACACGGAGAGACGGTGAACGCCACCGGTACGGCCGGCAACCGGCGCGAACGCCGCTGGTACCAGACCTTCACCGGAGAGCTTAACGTCCCTGCCGACGGCCTTTACGCCATCCTGCTGGACTGCGGGCAGGCCATGTCCCGCCGGCAGTTCCTAAGCATTGACGACGAGCCTGTCTTTGACGTTACCAACACGTGGTTGCCGCCCACCACATCGGCCATCGTTTACCTCACGGCGGGGAAGCACACGCTGCGCTCGGAAGGGGTCCGGAACGACAAACCGGTCCTCTGCTGGCGTCCGGTGGAAGACAACACCACCTTCCGCTCCCCCGTAGCGCAGGCGCTGGACTATACGGTCTTCGCCGGTACGGCCGATGAGGTGATAGCCGCCTACCGTACGCTTACGGGACCCGTTCCGGAGATGCCGGAATGGATGTTCGGCTATATCCACTGCCGGGAGCGCTATCATTCGCAGGAGGAAATCCTGGAGAATGCAGCCGAATTCAAGCGGAGGGACCTGCCTCTGGATGTTATTGTCCAAGACTGGCAATGGTGGGGCAGCACCGGCTGGAACTCCATGGTCTTTGACCCGGAGCACTATCCGGATCCCCGCGCCCTCACAGATTCCCTGCACAAGGACAACGTGCACCTGATGCTCTCCGTGTGGTCCAAGGTGGACCATTCCACCGCACTGGGCCAGAAGCTGGAAGAGAAGGGATACTACATTGACGGAACGGACTGGATAGACTTCTTCCAACCCGAGGCGGCCGATTTCTATTTCCAAAGTTTCCGGGACAGCCTGGCCGTACCTTACGGCATTGACGCCTGGTGGTTCGACGCCACGGAGCCGGAAAACGACGACCTGGCCGACCGCCTGGTGGGTGCAGAAAAAGTCCCTGGGGAGTTCTACCGCAACGTATATCCTCTCATGGTAAACCGTACCATGTACAATGGCCTCAAGGAGTTGGGCAATCCGCCCGTAATCCTTACCCGCAGTGCCTTCTCTGGCATTCAGCGCTACGGCGTTGTTACTTGGAGCGGGGACGTGGGCAACGATCTGGAAACCCTCCGTCGGCAGATTGCCGGCGGCCTGGGCCAGGTGGCCACCGGCCTCCCCTGGTGGACTTTCGACGCAGGCGGATTCTTCCGGCCCGGGGACCAGTATACATCGGAGGAATACCAGGAGCGGCTTATCCGTTGGGTGCAGGTGGCCACTTTCCTGCCTTTCATGCGGGTACACGGCTACATGAGCGAGACGGAGCCCTGGCGCTACAGTGAGGAGACCCTCAGTATCCTGTCCTCCTATATGGAACTTCGCGAAAAACTGCGCCCGTACATCCTGGCGTGCGCCAAGCGCGTTTCCCAGGAAGGTTACACCCTCTTCCGGCCGATGGTCTTCGACTTTGCCGATGACCCGGATGCGCTTAGCCGGGAAAGCCAGTTTATGTTCGGCCCGTCCCTGCTGGTGAATCCCGTGCTGGAAGCGGGTGCGGAGCTTTGGACCACTTACCTGCCCGCCGCTGAAGGCGGCTGGACGGATTTCTGGACCGGCGAGCATTACGACGACCGGCAGTGGATCCAGACGGACGTGGACCTTCGCACCATCCCGGTGTTCGTACGTTCCAGCGAATTGGCTAACTTATTACCCCATTAATACTTACACGAATACCCTGCTGTAAAAGTGCAGCAGGGTTTTTATGGAAATAATTATAATACAATAAGTTATCATGAAACACCTTTTCCTAATTATACTATGTTCGCTCACAGCGTTGGGCGCTTGGGCACAGGGAATGCCCCAGGGCGGTGAGCCCAAAGGTCCCGAACTGGAATATGTAGTACGCCTCCACGTTACGCTTGGCCAGGCCTTCAGCGTGGGTGATACCGGCAAGGGCACCCGCACCGTGATTCCCATCACCGGCGGAACGTTTGAGGGTCCCAACATCAAGGGTGAGGTCCTTCCCGGCGGTGCCGACTACCAGATGCAGCTGGACGGCCGCACGGAGATTGAGGCCATCTACTGCATCCGTACGGACGACGGAGTGAGCATCCACGTCCGCAACTGCGGCATCATCAAGATGGGCGGCGAAGGCGGCATGTACTTCAAGTGCGCCCCCAAGTTCGAAGCCCCCAAAGACAGCAAGTACGCTTGGATGAACGAATGCCTCTTCCTCTGCCAACCCGGCATGGGAGAGCCCGGCGGCATCAACCTTGACGTCTGGAAAGTAAAGTAATACCCAAAATGAAACGCCTGATCACCCTACTGGCAGTCCTCTGCCTCGCCCTGACGGTCACCGCTCAGGAGAAAGCCGCCATTGACATCCGCTCCCATGAAACCGCCGGTATGATTGATCCCATGCTGTATGGGCAGCTGTTCGAGCATATCTACTTTTCGGCCAACAACGGCGTGTGGCAGGAACTCATCTTCGAGCGCTCCTTTGAACCGGAGCACTACCCGGGTATCCCGCCGCGGGACGGCTATTTTGACGGCTGGTTCATGGACGAGTCCCAGGTGCTGCACTCCCCCACCCGTTACGAGCAACCGCTGAAGATTGTGTCGCTGGACACGGACGATTATGAGATATCGGCCGATGTGAATTGGCGTTCCTACAGGCTGGCACGGCGTTCCTGGAGCGGCGGCCTCATGGACATCCGCTTCGCCTTCCGGAACCAGGCTTCCGGCGAGCCGTATTACGTGCGGGCGCACAACCCTTATTACGAGGTGCGCACCTTCACCCCGGCTCAGACGGAAAGCCAAATTCAGGCGGCCAACCTGGCCCGGGCGCAGCGGGAGGCATCGGCCCAGCCCACCGAGCCCAACTTCTCCATTGCCACCCTGGTGGAGAAAGAGATGCCCTTCTTCGGCGGTCGCACGCGCAAGGTGAAGACGCTGGAGCCGCTGGTTTCCAAGACGGCCACGTCGGCCCAGATCAACGAGAACCAGGACTGGCACAAGCTGCGCATCGTGAGCAAAGGGGCCAAGGCCGATGTATACTGGGACGGCAAAAAGGTCCTGAGCTACAATAAGCTGGACCGCACCGGACACAATGACATCACACTCTGGGTGAATTATACGGAGGCGCTTTACCGCAACATCCGCGTCACCTCCTTGAACGGGAAGACGGTGTACTTTGAGGGCACGCCGGAGGATGTAAAGATCCCCGCAGTGGCGCCGCAGTGGAAGGCCTTCGGGAAAGGCGAATACCGCCTGGTAAAAGGCGACGCCGTGAACATGGACTACAGCCAGGAGATCAAGGCCGGAGCGGCTCCCGCGGGCGTTTCCCAGGGGCCTCAGCACATTGTTGCCGGGGAATCCTATATCGGCTCTTTCTATGCCAAGGGCAGCGGCTCCGTCTCCGCAGCACTGGTGCGGGATGGCAAGGTGCTCCTTAAGCAGGACTTCGGCGTTCCCGGGGCCTCCTGGAAGTGCCTGGAAGTAAAGCTTTCTCCGGATTTCTCTACCGATGACGCGGAGTTTGCCCTGCTGGCTCAGGACGGCACCGTGCAGGTGGACCAGTTCTCCCTGACCACCGCAACGGGGCAGTCCCTGGGCGGCTTCCGTCCGGACATTCTCCAGGCCGTGAAAGACCTCCACCCCACCTGCCTGCGCTGGCCGGGCGGCGGCTATGTGGCCCAGTACTACTGGCAGTGGGGTATCGGCCCCCAGAAAGACCGCTACCGCTGGCCGCACTGGATGTGGATGGACTACGACCAGAACTGCTTCGGCA
>CAMHKD010000047.1:0-14945 GCA_946185645.1 uncultured Bacteroidales bacterium | reverse complement strand
GGGAGACGCCCACCATATCGGCAAAGGGGGCCATGATGGGAATGGTGATGGCGGCTTTGGCAGTGGCGCTGGGAATGAGGAAGTTAATGAGCGCCTGGATGCCGTACATGGCCGATAAGGATGCCATCGGCCCCGTACCGTCCAGCCCTTCCTGCATGCCGTGGAGGATGCTGTCCACAATGTGCCCGTCCTGCAGGATCACTATGATGCCGGATGCGAAACCCACCACCAGGGCCGCGGAGAGGATGTCTCGGGCGCCGGCGATGAGTTCATCGGCAATCTTGTTGGCCGAAAAGCCCGCGATGATGCCGCAGACAATCCCCATCACCAGGAAGAGGGCGGTGATTTCCGGCATGTACCAGTCCCAGCAGGTAACGCCAACTATGAGCGCAACAACCGTGAGACCCAGAACGGCAAGGATCCAGCCCTGACGCTTGGTGAGTGGTTCCCGGAGGGTGGAGGAAGTGTCCGGGGGGCATTCCACCTCCGGGGCAGCTTTCTTACTCCTTCTGGCGTAAATCCATACCGCCACAACCAGCAGCACCGTAAAGAAAGCCCAGCAGATGAGTCGGTATCCCATGCCGGAGAAAAGGGGCAGATCGGCCATTCCCTGTGCGATGCCCACGGTGAAAGGATTCAGGAAGGCGCTGGAAAAGCCGATGTTGGATGCCACGTACACTACCAGCATGCCCATAAAGGCGTCGTAGCCCATGGACACCACCAGCGGCACCACAATTCCCACAAAGGGAATGGTTTCCTCGCTCATCCCGAAGACGGCGCCGGCCAGGGAAAACAGCACCGTAATGGCCGCCAGGACCAGTTTGTCCCGCTTCCCCACCTTGCCGATGAAGCGGCTGATTCCGGCCGATACGGCTCCGGTGGCGTTGAGCAGCCAGAACGCGCCGCCCACCACCAGGATGAACACAATGATGCCGGCCTGCTTTACAAAGCCGTGATAGATGGCCGAAAAGATCTGCCAGGTCTGGGGCGCGGCAGGGACGCTTTGATAGCTGAGGGTACCGTCATCGGCCGTTACATACTGACCGCCCGGCACAAACCAGGTGAGCACCGCGCAAAGGAGAATGAGCGCGGCAATGAGTACGTAAGTGTTGGGCAGTTTGCGCATTACACGGTGCGGCCAACAAGCTTTTGGGCAAAGTTATCAAGAACCTCACGCTTCTGCGGATCAAATCCTTGCAGCTTGTCAACGGCGCTCCGGTGTAGGGCGGCAATTTCCTTGCGCGCCAGGGCGGGGATGTTCAGGGATTCGTAGATGGCTTTTACGGTGGCAATCTTATGGGCCTTCTGCTCAGGCGTTTCCGCCGGCAGGGCCAGGCCTTCCTGCAGGCCTTGGGCACCGCATTCCAGCGCTTTCACCGTGAGCCAGGACTTCTTGTTGTTCACAATGTCTCCGCCGATGGGTTTGCCAAAAACGGCTGCATCTCCGTACGCATCCAGATAGTCATCGGCCACCTGGAACGCCAGGCCCAGGTCGTAACCATAGGCATAGATGGCGCGGCTTTCCTCCTGCGGCGCCCCGGCGATGATGGCGCCCATCTGGGCCGAACAGGCAATGAGGACGGCCGTCTTAAGGCCGATCATCTGCATGTAGTCCGCCATGGGCACTACGTCCAGATTCTCGAAATCCATGTCCAGCTGCTGGCCGTCACAGACCTCCGCCGCCGTTTTGGAGAAGAGGGCCAGCACGGCCGGAAGCACGGGTGCAGGAGCCTGGATCAGGCGCCTGTAGGAGTCTATGCACATGACGTCCCCGCTGAGGATGGCGGTGTCCTGGTTCCATTTCTTCCATACGGTGTCCTGACCACGGCGCATGGCCGAACGGTCCATGATGTCGTCGTGGATGAGGGTGAAGGTGTGGAAGACTTCCAATCCCGCCGCCGGCTCCAGTATCTCCGGCCCGAAGGAATCCTTATACAGGCCGAAGGTGGTGAGGCAAAGCCGCGGACGCAGCCGTTTTCCGCCAATGGCAATCATGTACCGGAGCGGGTCGTACAGCCCTTTGGGCGCGTCCTGGAACTGGATATTCTGGAAAAGGTCCTTAATGGCAAGGTCTAGGTGGGATTCGCTGATCATGGTATCTTGTGTTTCCACAAAGATACGGCATTTTCCCGAAAGCGGCAAGCCCCTAGAACTCCAGCCGGCCGCCGCGGTAAAAGTCCACCAGACGGGTCTGGAAGAGATACTCGTAAGTGGCCTGAACGGCGTCCGAGCGGGTCTTCAGGAGCTGGTTCCGGGACTCGTTGAATTCCGTGACCGTGGCCTTGCCGTTCTCGTATTTGGCCTGGACCAGGGTGAATGAATCTTCAGCCGCGGCGGAAGCAATCTGCGAGGCCTCCCATTTGGCGCGAGCGGCTTCGGCTGCGTTCCAGGCCTGCTGGATCTCTTTGTACAGGTTCTGCTTCACGCGGCGAAGGGCAATCTCCTGGTTCACCTGGTTCAGTTTGGCGGAGCGCACCTGGTTCCGGGTACTGAACTTGGTGAAGATGGGAATGTTGAGAGACACTCCCACGTAAGAGCTGAAGTTGCTCTTTAGCTGGTCAAAGAAGGCTTTTCCGCCATAATTGGAGTAGTAATTGGTGCCGCTGCCGCCGCTGATGGAAAGGGACGGGAAGTAATTGCTCTTGGCAATAGCGATGGAACGCTCCGTTCCCTTCAGACGCAGCTCTTCGGCCCGGATGGCGGGGCGGATACCCAGCGCCTGTGCGTAGATATCGTCCGGCGTGCCCAGGAAAACGCCTTCCATGGAAACATTGGGCCGAACGATGGAAAAGCCTTCCCAGGTGCCCAGCTCCAGCAGTTGGGCCAGGTCCAACAGGGACGCGCGCACATTATTATCGGCCTGCACCAGCGTTACACGGCTCTGAGCCAGGGAGGCCTTCTGCTGGGACACTTCGGCGGCGGAGGAGCGGCCGCTCTCGAACATGCGTTCCAGGCGCTCCACCTGTAGGGAGTCGATGGCAATCTGCTGCCGGGCCACGTCGCGGATCTCGTAATTGTACAGGATCTGGACATAGGCCTGGGCCACCTGGACGCGGATATCGTCCTTGGCCTTTTCCAGATCGGCCAGTGCAGCCTCCAGGTTCAAATCCGAAAGACGGATCTGGTTGTACGTGGCGCCACCGTCAAAGAGGTTCATGTTGGCGCCGATGCTGAAGCCCGTGGAGCTGGAGTTACCGCTCTCGTAGGTATTGTCTCCGCCCAGGCCGCGGCCGAAGCTGAAGTTTTCGCTGGCCGATGCGCTAACGCCGGGCAGCCAGCTCATGTGGGCGGTGTTCCGGTCAATTTCCCGGCTCTCCACGCTGTTGGCCTGCTGGGCCACCGTGAGGTTGTGCTCCATGGCCCAGGAAGTGCATTCCGCCAGGGTCCAGGGATGCGAAAAGTCCGGAAGGGTATCGGCCGGAGCCTGCAGGGCAAAGGCCAGTGCTAAAAGTAACGCTTTCATAACTAGATGATTTGAGGACCCCGGACCTTATCTTCAAGGGAAAGGCCGCTCTTGATTTCAATGTTCACGCCGTCGGAAAGGCCGGTTTCCACCGGACGGTTCTCGTAGGTGCCATCGGCCTTGAGCACGTAGACGAAGGTATCGTCTCCGTCAAACTGGATGGCGCTTTCCGGGATCATGAGTACGTTCTCCACTCGCTGGAGCTCAATCTCCGCATTGGCGCTGTAGCCGCTGCGGATGGTAATGTCGGAAGGAACCTTCACCGTGGCTTTGATCTCAAAGAGGTTGGTGCCGTTGGATTCAGTGGCCTTGGGCGCGATGTACTCCAGGGCGGCGTCAAAGTGCAGGTCCTGCAGGGCGCCCACGGTGATAATCACCGGCAGGCCGATGTGCAGGCGGCCCACTTCCGTCTCGTCTATATTGCCGTCGAAGATGAGGTCGTCCATATCGGCCACGGTGGCGATGGTGGTACCGTCGTTGAAGGTGTTGGAGTTGATGACGGTGTTACCCACCTTCACCGGAATGTCCAGGATGAGGCCGGCAACGGAGGAACGCACCAGGGTGGAACTGCCGCTCTTATTGGATGAAGAAACACCATCGCGCACAATCTCCAGGGCTTCCTGGGAGGCGGCGTACTCTTCCTGCGCCTGCTTGAGGGCCTGGGCCACCTGCTCGAAGGATTCGGCACTCACCAACTGCTGGTCAAAGAGCTTCTTCTCTCGCTCGTAGTTGGTCTGGGCCTGCTTCAGGTTCACTTCGCTAAGACGCACGCGGCTCTGGGCCGATGAAAGCTGGCTCATCTCCGGAATCACCTTGAGCTTGGCAATAACCTCGTTTTCCTTCACCTGGTCGCCGGCCTGCTTGTACAGCTCGGCCACGATACCGCTGATCTGGGCCTTCACGTTAACCTCGTCCCGGGGCTGGATTTTGCCCGTTACAACGGTGGACTTGGCAATGGTGCCCATTTCGGGCGTGAGTTCCTGGTACTGGATATCCTTGGGACGGGACCGCTGGAACAGGTACACAAAGGTGCCGATGAAAGCGGCCGCCACCAGGACAATCATTAGAATTCTACCAAACTTTTTCATATTGTCATTGTATTTATTATTCGTCTCTCATGGCATCCACGGGCTTGATCTGCATGGCCCGGGCGGCAGGCATCAGGCCGGCCACTACTCCCAGCACCGCCAGCAGGACGGCTGCCAGCACGGCGGTCCAGAAAGGCACCTGGAAGGGGGCCTTGAGTACGCCGTCCGTGGTCATGGCCAGTTCCACTCCGGAGAGGATGAGCACGCTGAACACGATGGCCGACATGCCGGCTACCAGCGTGAGCACGATGCTCTCGGAGATGATCTGCCCCAGGATCTGGTTGGGCGTGGCGCCGATGGCGCGCCGGATGCCAATCTCCGTGGTGCGTTCCTTCACGCTCACCATCATGATGTTGGACACGCCGATCACTCCGGCCAGCAGCGTTCCCAGGCCGATGAGCCAGATAAGGAAATTGATGCCGTTGAACAGGTTGTCCACGATGCCGAAGATGAGCTGGGTGTTAAGCAGGAACAGAGCCTGCTCGTCGGTGGGATCTATAAAATGCCTTCTGGCAACCACTTCCCGCACCCGCGGGGTAATGTCACTCATGGTGATTCCCGGCTTGGCGGTGAAGCACAGCAGGTGCACGGTATTGCCCAGGTTATAGGCGCGGCGGGCCTGGTTGATGGGGATGGTCACCGCATCGGACGCACTTCCGTTGATGCTGATACCGCCGGAATCCCTCCAGTCCACGCCAATCACCGTATAATAACTCCCGTCCACGCTCACCCTTTGGCCCAGCGGGCTTCCGCCTTCGGGGAAGAGTTCTTCATAGACCCGTTTGCCGATGACGCAAACCTTCCGCTCCTGCAGATTGTCGGCGTCGTTCAGCCATCGGCCGTATTTCATCTCGGGCGTTTCTATATTGGCATAATCGGCCCGGGCGCCTTTCACTACGGCGCGTGAGGAAGTATGTTCGTCGCGGGTTACGCTTTTACCCCAGAGACTTACGGAAGGGGTAACAGTCTCCAACTCCGGAACCATGTTCTTGAGGCGGTCCACATCTCCGTAGTCCAGATTCCAGGTCCGGCCCTTTTCAAATCCTTTGTAGGGCTTAGTGGTCCTGTCGGTAGCTATGATGCAGGTGTTCTGGGCAAAGCCCTCGAAGTTCTGCACCAGGAGTTCCTTAAAGCCCTGGCCGCCGCCGGTTAGGAGCATGAGCATGAATACGCCCCAGAACACACCGAAACCGGTGAGGAGGCTGCGGGATTTGTTCCTGAGGATGCTGTCCAGGATTTCCCGGAAGGTATCTGTATCAAACCACTTTTTCATCAGTCGGCCCTCAATGCTTCAATGGGTTTAACACGCGCCGCTTTCCAGGCGGGGATGGCCCCGGCGATGGTTCCGGCGATAATAAGCAGCAGGGTGGCTTCCAGGGCTACGTCCAGGCCCACGGTGGGGTTCACCAGCATCTGGATCTTCTCTCCGCCTATATCTATCGAGCGCTGGGCTACGGTCTTGTCCATAATCTGGCATGCCACCATCCCCAGGAACATCCCTATATAACCGAAGGCCGCTGTGATGGTAATGCTTTCGGCAATGATGAGTTTGAGGATTTCGCCGGGCTTGGCGCCGATGGCCTTTCGGATGCCGAACTCGTGGGTGCGTTCCTTCACGGTGATGAGCATGATGTTGGATACGCCCACTATGCCGCTGATGAGGGTGAGGATACCCAGGATCCAGAGGGCTATGTTGATCATCCGGGAAGCCTTGTTCATCTCCAGGTTGTCGGTATAGCCGTTGTTGATCCAGATGCCACGGCGGTCGTCCGGGGCAATGTCGTGCCGGAGCCGGATGGCGGTGCCGTACAGTTTCTCGAAGGCTTCGTGTTCCTCCAGGGTTTCCGGTCCGGTGACGGAGAAGGAGATGCTCTCCACCTTGTCCGTGTTGTCGTAGATACCTTTATACGTAGAGAAAGGGATGGGGCACAGGCGCGACATTTCCGATTCGTCGGTGTGATAGATGCCGACAACCCGGTAGGAAATGGCGCCGGCGGCAATCCATCGGCCCAGGATGGCGTCCGGGTCTTTCGGGGACAGTTCCTTGGCCTGATAGAGGCTGATGACAATGACTTTGCGGCGTTCGTCCACATCGTCCGGATTCAGGAAGCGGCCGGTGTACATCCGCATCTTTTCGGCCTCCTTGTAGTCCGGCATCACCCCGCGGAGGGCGCCGGACACGCTGAGTCCGTTCAAGGATAGGGAGACGCTGGTGACGCCGGTTCCGCGATAGACGTCGTGGATAATCCCTTTCCACTGCTCCGATTCGGTGAAAAGGACATCGCTCTCGTCCAGCTGGATGTCCCGCCCTTCCTTGTATCCGGCATAGGGCTTGGAGGTACGCCAGCCCTCTACGGTGATATTCTGTGAGATATAGTCCTCGATATTGCCCACGAAGGAGTTCATGAGGCCGTTGCCGGCTCCCAGCAGGGCAATGAGCAGGAAGATACCCCAGCTCACCGCGAAGCCCGTAAGGGCAGTGCGGAGCTTGTTGGTGCGCAGGGTGCTGCCTATTTCGTGAAAGAGTTCACGCATTACTTGATAATGTTGCCGCCCCAGGCGGAGTGGGAACGGTTCTCTTCAATCTCGCCGATGATACCGTCCTTGATGTGGATAATCTTGTCTGTTTCGTTGGCCACGCCGCCTTCGTGGGTAACCACAATGATGGTGAGGCCTTCTTCCTGGTTCAGCTGCTTGAGAAGCTGCATCACTTCCACGCTGGTTTTGGAATCCAGGGCGCCGGTGGGTTCATCGGCCAGGATAATCTGCGGCTTGGTAATGAGGGCGCGGGCGATGGCCACACGCTGCTTCTGACCGCCGGACATCTCGTTGGGGAAGTGGCTGGCCCACTGGGTAAGGCCCAGCTTCTCCAGATACTCCATGGCCATCTCGTGCCGCTTTTTCCGGCCTATGCCCTGATAGTAAAGCGGCAGTTCTACGTTCTCCACGGCCGTCTTGAAGTTAATCAGGTTGAAGCTTTGGAACACAAAGCCGATCATCCGGTTGCGGTAGTCGGCGCTCTGGCGTTCCGAAAGGTCCTTGATGAGGGTTCCGCCCAGGTGGTAGGTGCCTTCGTCGTAATTGTCCAGGATGCCCAGGATATTGAGGAGCGTGGACTTTCCGGATCCGGATGCACCCATGATTGAGACGAATTCGCCCTTTTCTATATTAAGGTCAATGCCTTTGAGCACGTGCAGGGGCTGCCCGTTGTCATAGGTCTTGTGTATTCCTTTCAGTTCTATGAGCATTTTTGCTGTATTAGTATGCTATTACACTGCAAATATATAATGGTTTTTTTATTCCACAAAATTTTTTCGATAAAAGTGCCGGATTTTTCGACGAGTGAACTCATCGGCCTTTCTCCTAAGCAAAAACCCTGCCTTCTTAAAGAAAATGATTATCTTTGCAGGTCAGCAATTGTAACTATGTCAACGAGTATGCATAATTTTCTGGGTACGCTGGCGGCCACAACGGTCTCCATCGTGCTCACATTCGGTACTACAGCCATCATTGACCGCCAGAAACAGAAGGCCGAAAAGCGGGAGATGGTGATGATGATCATGTACGACATGCGCGAGTCACTTAAGGAAATAAAGGTGTGCGACGAAGGCATCAAGTCATTTTTCGACACCCAGATAGACGTCATAGCCCATCCTCAGGAGTTCCGCTCCGACTTTTCCGGAAAAATGGGCATCCTGGCTGCGAATATTCCCAATCTTACCTATTCTACCACCACGGAAAATATCTTCCGCTCCAACGTGGAGACCATTCAGACTATTGGCAATATCCTCTTTGTGGAAACCGTGTCTTCGTTCTACGATTCACGCTCGCTTTATAAGAGCGTGGTGTCGGATCCTTTCCAGGAGAATGCGTTTGTGGCCTTATCCAGTTATGAAGACTTGTGTGATTTCGATGCTTCCGTTTACCCTTTCTATAGCTTCAGCCACTTAAGAAGAATGGAAGAATGCCTTGAGCAGTGCAAGCTCATGATGAAGGTTTCGGATAAGGAACTGGATGTGTTCAGCTCCCAGCAGGAAAAGCTGTTGGAGGCCACCCGGGGCAATTTTACCGAAGAGGTTATAGATGCTAGCTCTAAGAGCGGGGAGCGCAAACAACGCTGGCAGGAGGCACGGGCGGCAGGCCGCTTGCAGCTTCAGGGAACGAAATAACTAAATAACAAAGATAATGGCAGATCAGATTAAGAAAACCCTTCGCGACTCGGCGGCCATGCGCTGGACAGCCCTGCTGCTGCTGGCCCTCGCGATGTTTTGCAGCTACATTTTCATGGACATCCTGTCTCCCATCAAGGACCTGATGCAGGAGACGCGCGGTTGGGACTCCACCGCCTTCGGAACCATGCAGGGCAGTGAAGTGTTCCTGAATGTATTTGTGTTCTTCCTCATTTTTGCAGGTATCATCCTGGATAAGATGGGCGTCCGCTTCACCGCCGTGCTAAGCGCCGGGGTGATGCTGGTGGGCGCTATCATCAAGTGGTTCGCCGTGAGCGAATCCTTCATGGGCAGTGGCCTGGAGACCTGGTTCACGAACAACCTCAATTATATTCCGCTCTTCGACGAGCTGGGCGTGTCGCCTTTCTACCGGGGCATGCCGGCATCGGCCAAACTGGCGGCCTGCGGCTTCATGATCTTCGGCTGCGGCTGCGAGATGGCCGGCATTACGGTGAGCCGCGGTATAGTGAAGTGGTTCAAGGGACGTGAGATGGCCCTGGCCATGGGTTCGGAGATGGCCCTGGCCCGCCTGGGCGTTGCCACCTGCATGATCTTCAGCCCCTTCTTCGCCAAGCTGGGCGGCAGCGTGGATGTTTCCCGCTCCGTAGCCTTCGGCGTGGTGCTCCTCTGCATCGCCCTCATCATGACCATCGTCTACTTCTTCATGGACAAGAAGCTGGACAGCCAGACCGGAGAGGCCGAAGAGAAGGACGACCCGTTCAAGGTGAGCGATATCGGCAAGATCCTCTCGGACGGCGGATTCTGGATCGTGGCCCTGCTGTGCGTGCTTTACTACAGCGCCATCTTCCCGTTCCAGAAGTATGCGGTGAATATGCTCCAGTGCAACCTTACGCTGGTTGAGCCCGCGGCCGATTCCTATTGGGCCGGCTCCAGCGTCACCATCGTCCAGTACATCATCATGCTGGTAGTGGCCGCCGCAGGTTTTGCCAGCAACTTCCAGAAGAAAAAGACCAACCAGTATATCTTCCTGGGCATTTCCATTGCGGCCCTCATCGCCTACTGCTATATGGGCTATATGCGTCAGAGCGCCGAATCCATCTTTGCGGTGTTCCCGCTGCTGGCTGTGCTCATCACTCCCATCCTCGGCAATTACCTGGACCGCAAGGGTAAAGGTGCCTCCATGCTGGTGCTGGGCGCCATCCTGCTCATCGCCTGCCACCTCACCTTCGCCTTCGTGCTGCCCGCCTTCAAGGGTAATACCGTGGGAGGCGTAATCGTGGCCTACACCACCATCCTGGTGCTGGGTGCCAGTTTCTCGCTGGTCCCCGCCGCCCTGTGGCCCTCCGTGCCCAAGCTTGTTGATTCCAAGGTCATCGGCAGTGCTTATGCCCTCATCTTCTGGATCCAGAACATCGGCCTGTGGCTGTTCCCGCTCCTTATTGGCAAGGTGCTGGACAAGACCAATCCTGGCGTTACGGATCCCACCCAGTTCAATTACACGGCTCCGCTGGTGATGCTGGCCTGCCTGGGCGTTGCAGCCCTGGTGCTGGGCCTGGTGCTCAAAGTGGTGGACCGCAAGAAGGGTCTGGGCCTGGAACTGCCTAACATTCAGGAGTAATGAGCGTGACAACACAGAAGTCTTTCAACAGGTCAGCCGCTTGGATAGCGCTGGCCTGTTTGGTTGTGCCCATGTTCGCGTCGTACTTCTTCGACGACATGTTCTCCAGCATCTCGTATCTGTTCGAGAATCCTGCGCTCACACAGCTGGGCTGGGATGCGGCGGGGTACGGTCTTTACACCAGCGGCTATAGTGTCCTGTGTGTGTTCGGCGGCCTGGTGGTGTGTGGCATCCTGCTGGACAAGTGGGGAGTACGTATCACGGGCTCCATCTTCGTGGGCATGATGGCCGCCGGCGCCGGCCTGGTGCTTTGGGCACTTTTGAGCGGATCTTCCGCTTCGCTCACAGTAGCTTATGTGGGCTGCATGTTCTTCGGCCTGGGCAGCGAAATTGCCGGAACGGCCGTCACGCGGAGCATAGCCAAATGGTTCAAAGGCGGGCCGATGGCCCTCGCCATGGGCCTGCAGCTGGCCATAGCTCGTTTGGGCACGGCCTTCGCCCTGGTCCTTTCCCCGAAGCTGGTCCAGGAGCAGGCCGGGCATGTATATTCTCTGGCCGAAACCGCCCGCCCCGCCGTGGTGGGCATGGGCCTCATGGCCCTGGGACTCATACTCTGGGCCGTTTTCGTGGCTTTGGATGCCCGTGCCGACCGTCATGGCCGACTGACCAACCGTCATTCCCGGCTTGACCGGGAATCTCCTGAGATGGCCGATCAGGCCGGCCATGACGAGGCTTTTCGCTTCAAGGACGTCCTGGGCGTTTTGGGCAATAAGAACTTCTGGCTGCTGGGACTGCTCTGCGTGCTGTTTTACAGCAGCATTATCGCCTTCAAGAAATTTGCCGGAGCCATCCTCATTCCCCGTTTTGACATTCCCGCCGAAGCCGCCGGATGGATGGTGAGTATGCTGCCGTTCTCCACCGTCATCTTTGCGCCGCTTTTCGGTATGCTGGTGGATAAGGCCGGCAAGGGTACCCGCTGGATGGTGCTGGGAGCCGTGCTGGCCCTCATCGCCCATCTCCTGCTGGCCTTCGCCCCCGCCGGCGTTCCCTTCTGGGGTTATCTGTCCATGGTGTTCCTGGGCTTCGGCTACTCGCTGGTGCCCGCCGCCCTGTGGCCTTCCGTCCCCAAGATCGTACCCGACAAGGTGCTGGGTACCACCTTCGCCCTCATTTACTGGGTGCAGAATCTGGGCCTCCTCAGCTTCAAATGGCTGGCCGGCATCATCCTGGGCAAATCGGCCGATAACGGTCCCGTGAGCGTGGAACTTATGTTCGTGGGCCTCTGTGTGGCCGCCCTCCTGGTGGCGCTGCTGTTCCGCCGCGCATCGGCCCGTCACCCCGAACTGCAACTTGACAAACCCAACCGATGATTATTCTAGTAACAGGAGCCAGCAGCGGCATTGGCTATGAAAGCGCCATCCTGCTGGCCCAAAAAGGACATAAGGTATACGGCGCCGCCCGCAGGGTGGAGCGTATGGAACCGCTTAAGGAATACGGCATTACGCCCATGAGCCTGGATGTAACCTCCGAGGAGTCCATGCAGAAATGTGTGGCCGATATCCTGGCGGCGGAAGGCCGGATTGACGTGCTGGTGAATAATGCCGGCTACGGTTACTTTGGCGCAATAGAGAACGTAACCCTGGACGAGGCGCGCCGGCAGCTGGAAGTGAACGTCTTCGGCCTGGCCCGCCTCACGCAGCTGGTGCTTCCCTCCATGCGGGAGCACGGTTCCGGCCGTATTGTGAACGTGGGCTCCGTGGTGGGCCGCGTGGTGCTGCCCTTCGGCGGCTGGTACCACGTGTCCAAATACTCCGTGGAGGCCTTGTCCGACGCCCTCCGGATGGAACTGAAACCTTTCGGCATAGACGTAGCGCTCATTGAGCCCGGCGGCATCAACACGGAATGGGGCCACATTGCGGCCGACCATCTGGAGGAATCCTGCAAGGATACGCCCTATGCCCAATCGGCCCAGAAGGAGGCTCGCCTCATGCACATTGCCTATTCCAGCAAGCTCCTTTCGCGTCCTACAGTGGTGTCCCGGGCCATCGGCAAGGCCGCTACCGCCCGCCATCCCCGTCACCGCTACCATCCCGGCCGGGGCGCCCGCCTGCTCCTCTGGTTCCACGCCATCCTCCCCACCCGCTGGTGGGACGCCCTCTGGCGCCGCTTCCTGGGCTAACCCTGGTGAAGATTTAGGGGACGCCGATTTGAAATACCGACAGTTTTGGTTATCTTTGCATTTACGGACGTCCCCGGTCCGCGAAAAGAAGTGATGTACGAGCTACTAGACAAGATCAATTCACCTGCCGATGTTCGCAAGCTGTCCCTCAAGAAGCGGAAACAGCTGTGTGAGGAAATCCGGCAATACATGGTGGAGTGCTGTGCGGTGAATCCCGGTCATCTGGGCAGCAGCCTGGGGGCGGTGGAACTGATAGTAGCCCTGCATTCCGTCTTCAATACGCCGGAGGACAAGTTGGTTTTCGATGTGGGCCATCAGGCCTATGCCCATAAAATCCTCACCGGACGGAGGGAAGCCTTCAAAAAGAACCGTACAAGGGACGGCATCAGCGGCTTCCCCAGGCGGGATGAAAGCCCGTACGACGCCTTCGGCACCGGCCATTCCTCCACTTCCATATCGGCCGCCCTGGGTTTTGCGGAGGCGGCCCGGCTCAGGGGGAGCAAAGAAAAGGCGGTGGCGGTTATAGGGGACGGCGCCCTCACCGGTGGCCTGGCCTGGGAAGGCATGAACAATGCCGGCGCTTCCAAGGCCGATATCCTCATTATTCTCAACGACAACAACATCTCCATTGACCAGAACAAGGGTGGGGTACACGACTACCTTTTGAAGATCACCACCAGCTCTATATATAATAGGGTAAAAAACAGGGTGTGGCGCTCGCTGGGAGAAGGAAAGACCCGCGACTGGGTGCAGAAACGGGTTATTGACACCAAGTCCAACCTGGTCCGCCGCAGCGGCGGTGCCCTCTTTGAGAGCCTGGGCTTCCGCTACTTCGGCCCCATCGACGGGAACGATCTGGAGCAGGTAACTATGACGCTTCAGCGCATCAGCCATCTCCGGGGACCGCGCCTGTTGCACATCCACACCCGCAAGGGCTGTGGCTATGCTCCCGCAGAGGCGGATCCCACCACTTGGCACGCTCCCGGCAAATTCAACCCGGAAACGGGAGAGCGGATCAAGACCGTGTATCCGGCCGACCGCTACCAGGATGTCTTCGGGGAAGTGCTGGTGGAACTGGCCCGCATGGACAAAAGGGTGGTGGGCATCACCCCCGCCATGGCCACGGGCTGCGGCATGAACGCCCTGGAGCGCGCCCTTCCGGAACGCTTCTTTGACGTGGGCATCGAGGAAGGTCACGCCGTCACCTTCTCGGCCGGACTGGCCGCGGGCGGGCTCCGGCCTTTCTGCAACATCTATTCGTCCTTCAGCCAGCGGGCCTACGACAATATTATCCACGATGTGGCCCTGCAGCACCTGCCGGTGGTCCTTTGCCTGGACCGCGCCGGACTGGTGGGGGAAGACGGCGCCACGCACCACGGCTGCTTCGACCTGGCGGCGTACCGCAGCATTCCGGAAGCCGTCATATCGGCCCCGCGCAACGAAGTGGAGCTCAAGCAGCTCATGTATACGGCCCTGAAGACCGACAGGGGACCGTTCTTCATCCGCTATCCCCGCGGAATAGGGGAAGGCACTCCCTGGAAGGAGACCGCTTTTCAGGAGCTGCCGGTGGGGCAGGGAGAAAAACTTCTGGACGGTAAGAGAGTGGCCGTCCTGGGTATCGGCCCGGTGGTGAACCGCGCCCTCGCAGCGGCCCTTCGGCACAAGGAAGATTACTGGATGGCTCCCGCCGTGTACGACATGCGCTATCTCAAACCCCTGGATCCTGCCATCCTGGAAGAGGCCGGCAAGTTCTCTGCCATCCTCACCCTGGAGGACGGATCCCTCAAGGGCGGCCTCTATAGTGCTGTGTGTGAATATTTTTCACTTCGTTCCAACCCGCCCCGCATCAAGGGCCTGGGCATTCCGGACAAGTTCATCCAGCAGGACACCCAGCGTGCCCAGCTGGCCGATTGCTCCCTGGACGAAGACTCCATCTACGCCCTTTTGGTGGAGATGATGAAAAATGTCTAAAAAATTTGGTCAATTCAAAAATAGTTTCTACCTTTGCAGTCCTTTCAGCGAATGAAGGATTCAAATGAGCTGCCGATATAGCTCAGTTGGCCAGAGCACGTGATTTGTAATCTCGGGGTCGTGGGTTCGAATCCCTCTATCGGCTCGAAGGAGCTTTGAAATACTGAAAAGCTAACTTGGGAGGATCGCATAGCGGCAATTGCGGCGGACTGTAAATCCGCTCCTTCGGGTTCGGTGGTTCGAGTCCACCTCCTCCCACTCATCTTCGGATGGTGCTACGAAGTGCCAAGATGCGGAGTTCTTGTGCAAGCCGAGCGAAATATCAAGTTTACTTGTATTTCCGAGGCGCCGCCAAGAAACCCGACTTTTTCGAAGAAAAATGCGGAAGTAGCTCAGTTGGTAGAGCATCAGCCTTCCAAGCTGAGGGTCGCGAGTT
>CAMHKD010000046.1:0-15507 GCA_946185645.1 uncultured Bacteroidales bacterium | reverse complement strand
GCCGCCGTTGTCCCAGTTGGGGAACCACATTTCCTCGGTGGTCATGTACATGTGCTCCTCGTTGAAGATACCCGCATGGGCGATGAAGCAGTCGTACGTATCTCCATGGATACCGGCCAGGTAATAAACGCTATAGCCACCGTAAGAAGCACCGCAGGCCGCCACACCGCTGATGTACGGCTCGGCCTTTATCATGCGCGCGGCGGAAAGATAATCCTGCATGTTCAGGCCGATGTAGTCGCCCGAAATCTCCTCGCACCACTCTTGTCCGAAGGCCGTGGTTCCGCGCCGGTTGGGAAGCACCACCACATAGCCCTGATGGGCCATCAGGAGGTAATTCCAGCGGTAGCTCCAGCCCTGCGAAAGCGTGCCCTGAGGGCCTCCCAGGCAGATTTCAATGGCCGGATACTCCTTGGTGGGATCGAACTGCGGCGGGAACAGAACCCAGGTGAGCATTTCCTGCCCGTCCACGGTCTTGACATAACGGGCCTCGGTCTCATGCTTGTCCAGCTGGGAAAGGATGTGCTCGTTCTCGAAGGTGATCTGCCGCACGGCATTGTCGTTCACCGCTGCCAGTTCCGTGGGGAAATCCATGGAAGCATAAGTGGTGAGGAGCGTACCGTCCTGCAGGATGCCGAAAGGAGAGCCGAAGTCGAACCAGAGGTTGTCGGCCGTGAGGCGGAAGATGGCGGGCTCATCGGCCTCCACTACCACGTTGAAGACGCCCTGAAGGCCCTCGGCGAGGGCTGCGAAGAAGATGGACTTGCCATCCTCAGCCCATACGGGGCCGTCGGCGTTATACTTGAAAGAAGCGGTAAGCTCACGAATGCCGGATACTTCCGAACCCGTGACCTCCCCTACCATCAGGCGCACCTTGTCGGCCTCGTAGCCGTCCCTTTCCATGGAAAGCCAGGCCAGGCGGCTGCCGTCCGGGCTCCAGATGGGATGGGTGTCGTAACCACCCTCGAAGGTAACCTGTGTGGTCTCTCCGGTGGAGGGGCAATAGATGAAGATGCAGGTATTGGTGGAGAAGGCGTACTCCTTGCCCGTGAGGGGCTTGCAGGAATACGCAATGTACTTTCCGTCCGGGCTCCAACACAGATCGGCCACATCCCCGAAGGGGCCGTTGGGCAGCTCAAAGAGCACATCTGCGCCGCCCAGGATATCCTTCCCTTCCTTGATCATGCCCTTGCCCAGGGGGGCCACATAGCTGTGGTTGATATCCGTGCGCCAGTGGTCCCAATGGCGGTACATCAGGTCTTCCGTAGCGTAGGCTTCGGCCTTGTCCAGGAGCGGATCCGTGTCCGAAGGAACCTCCACGGCGCTGTGCACGGTGGAAACGTAAATGATCTGAGAAGCGTCCGGGGAAAGCAGATAGTCGTCAATACCCTTGGGAACGTCCGAGAGCTGCTCCCGCTTGCCCAGCTTGCCGTTATAGGCGGCCTTGTACAGCTGTCCGCCCTGCAGGAAGAAGATGGCCTTTCCGTCCGGCGCCCACTTGGCCGACGCTATGCTCTTCCCGTCCATGGTGAGCTGCGTGGGGTCTCCGCCCTCCACGGGGATGGTGAACAGGTTGCGGACGCTGCGGTTTTCCGCGATGTCCGTGTAGCTCACGCCATATAGGATGGTTTTCCCGTCCGGGGAAAGCTGAGGGTCCGAGATGCGTCCCAGGGAGAGGAGCGCTTCCGGAGTCATGATGCCGTCCTGGATCTGGATGTTGGACGGGCCGATGTAACCTTGCTGAGGCTTCATGTCTTTGGATTGACAGGCGACGAGGGCCATGGCCGCCACCGCCAGGATAATGGTTTTACGTTTCATATTGTAATAAAGCTTTTTCCAATTCTTCTTTTACGGTCCGGCGCAAGTTCTCCGGTTCCAGCACTTCCAGCCGGTTCCCGTGCCGGAGCAGTTCCATCACAAAGTCCGGATTGGGAATGACCCGGAGGGCAAAAAGGCAGTGGTCCCCTTCCCGTTTCACCAGGTGCTGAGAAGGGTGCAGCGGCAGGTCCTGCAGATACGCGGCTTCCCGGAGGGTGGTGCGGATCTTTACCAGGGAAGGCTTCTCCCCTTCCGGCAGATAAATGCCGAAACTGGCCTCGAACTCGCTGTCCACATTGAAGCCGGAAGGCATCTTGAAAGTCTCTCCGGTGCGCTCCAGAGCCGTTATCCGGTCCAGGGCATACACCCTTAATGCCTTCCGTTCCACGCTGTAGGCCACCACATACCAGCGCTTCTCAAACTCCTTGAGGGCATAGGGCCGGATAATGCGTACATCCTCCCCTTCACTGAGGTATTTGCGATAGCCGATACGGAGCTCCGCATTGTCCAGCAGGGCCTGCATCACGGAAATAAGGTACTGCTGACCGGAGGGAATGTCTTCCACGGAAACCCGCCCGCTGAGGCGCTCCTTCCCCAGGGTAAGGAGGCTGTTAACGGTGAAAGTGTTTATGAGGTAATCCACGGCTTCCCGCTTATCTACGGCGCTTTCCGCCTCATTGATCCTGTAGCGGTTGGTGGAACGGTCGCAGGTAATAACAATGCCGAAAACCTCTTCCACGGCGGCCCGGTGATTGAGGAAGCTGCGACGGGGATACTCCGTCCCGTAGCGGTCTTCCCACTTGCGGGACACTTCCTGCAGCGAAAGCCCCCGCTCCCCGGCCTCCACAAAGGTCTGGACAAGAAAAATATATTTCCCCACGAGTTCTTGTACCATAACATCGTTACCGCCCAACGCTCATTTTTTTGCCTAACGTTACCCCATCCCTAAATCCCTTCCCTCGGGGAAGGGACTTACTATCGGCCTTCGGCCTCCACAACTTTACAAAGATAAGATTTTTTATTATTTTTGTAAAACGATTATTATCTGAGAATATATGTCCAAAGACAACCGCCTTTCTTTGCTGGCCGGCATCCTTATCGGCCTGGGTGCGTATGGTTTCCTGGCGCTTGGAGGTATTCCCGGCGCCGTTATTTTTGCTTTCGGCCTGGTGGGTGTGGTCCTTTCGGGGTCCCTTCTCTACACCGGAAAAGCCGGCGTAATGACGGATATCGGCGCCCTCACCATGATCTGGCTGTTTAACGTACTGGCTTGCGTGGTGATCGGCCTCCTGGTTGTCTCCATCGGCGGAGAACCGCAGGAAAGGGCACAGGCGGTGGTGGACGGCAGGCTGGCCCAGGGCCCCTGGAGAAGCTTCCTCAGGGCCATCGGCTGCGGCCTCATCATAGACCTTTCCGTGTGGCTGTACCGCAAGTCCAACAGCCTGGTACCCATACTCTTTGGCGTGCCGCTGTTCATCGTCTGCGGCTTCTACCACTCCATTGCCGATGTGGTATATTTGGTGGCCGCCTGGAAATGGAGCCCCGCCATCCTGTGGTACTACCCTGTCATTGTAATTGGCAACTATGTGGGCTGCAACGTCCGCAGGATAGTGATTCCGGAAAAGCTCTTGTAATTATTAAAAATAATTATTATCTTTGCCAAGTTAGTAGTGTATCAATATCGAACTTATGGACAAATTTACCCAAAACTATGTTGAGGGATTCATGGGCGATGTTATTGCCAGGAACCCCGGAGAGCGTGAATTCCACCAGGCCGTACGCGAAGTGGTGGAAAGCGTAGCCCCTTACATCACCAGCTACCCCCACCTGATGGACCAGAAAATCCTGGAACGGATTGTGGAGCCGGAGCGCGTGATCATGTTCCGCGTCCCCTGGATGGACGACCGTGGAGAAATCCACATCAACAAAGGCTACCGTGTTCAGTGCAACAGCGCCATCGGCCCGTATAAGGGCGGTATCCGCTTCCACGCCAGCGTGAACCTCTCCATCATGAAGTTCCTCGCGTTCGAGCAAACCTTCAAAAACGCCCTCACAACGCTGCCGATGGGCGGCGCCAAGGGCGGTGCGGACTTCTATCCCCGCGGCCACTCGGACAACGAAGTGATGCGTTTCTGCCAGAGCTTCATGACGGAGCTCTACCGCCACATCGGCCCCAACACGGACGTGCCGGCCGGCGATATCGGCGTGGGCGGCCGTGAGATCGGCTACCTCTTCGGCCAGTACAAGCGTCTGAGGGACGAATTCTCCGGAACCCTCACCGGCAAGGGCCTCGCCTGGGGCGGTTCCCTGCTGCGTCCGGAAGCCACCGGCTACGGCCTGTGCTATTTTGCTGAGCAGATGCTGGCCACCCGCGGAGAAGGCTTTGAAGGCAAGACCGTGTGCATCTCCGGCGCCGGCAACGTGGCCCAGTACGCCGCCCAGAAGGCCATGCGCCTGGGCGCCAAGGTGGTCACCCTGTCGGACTCCGACGGCTTTATCCACGACCCTGCCGGCCTGGACGAGGAAAAGATGGCCTATGTGTTTGAGCTCAAGAACATCCGCCGCGGCCGCATCAAGGAGTACGCCCAGAAATTCCCCGGCGTCACCTATTATCCCGGCGAACGCCCCTGGAAGATCCCCTGCGACATAGCCCTCCCCTGCGCCACGCAGAACGAACTGGAATTGGCCGATGCCCAGAATCTGGTAAAGAACGGCTGCATTTGCGTGGCCGAAGGCGCCAATATGCCCACTACGCCGGACGCCATCCGGGTTATCCAGGACGCCGGCCTGCTGTACTCCCCGGGTAAGGCCTCCAACGCCGGCGGTGTTGCAACTTCCGGCCTGGAAATGAGCCAGAACTCCATGCGCCAGAGCTGGACTGCCGAGGAAGTGGACCAGTACCTGCGCCGCATCATGCAGGACATCCACGCCGCTTGCGTAAAGTACGGTACCCGTGAAGACGGCACCGTCAACTACGTGAAAGGCGCCAACATAGCCGGTTTCATCAAGGTGGCCGGCGCCATGTCAGACCAAGGACTGGTATAAAACTATATATGACCGACGCTACATCGCTGATGGCCAGAAGGATCCGCAGGATTCTGCTGGTTTGCAACAATTACGACAACTTCTCCCTGGAAGAGGACGGACGCCTGGACGCCCGCATTGCCCGGGAATATGCAGAACTGAACCTTAGCAACCCGCCGGTGTTCGTTCGCGCGGCCTCCACCAAAGAGGCGCTGGAACTGGCCGATGCCGGGGAGCGCTGGGACCTGGTCATCACGATGTACAACGTGGGCGAGGTGGATGTCTTCACCTTCTCCCACAGGATGAAGGAATACGGGGCCGATGTCCCCATCATCCTCCTCACGTCCTTCTCCAAGGAGGTTTACCGGCAGATGGAGGAGCACGACCGCTCCGCCATCGACTACATCTTCTGCTGGAACGGCAGTACGGACCTTATCATTGCCATCATCAAGCTGCTGGAAGACAGCATGAACGCCCAGGACGACATCCTGGGAGGCGGTGTGCAGTGCATCCTGCTGGTGGAAGATTCGGTCCGTTATTACTCCACGTACCTGCCCCTGCTGTACAAACTGGTGCTCCAGCAGAACAGCGCCGCCATCCTGGATGCGCTCAACGAGGAGCAGCAGATCTTCCGCAAGCGGGCCAGGCCGAAGATCCTTATGGCCACCAACTACGAGGATGCCCTTAATCTCTACAATACGTACAAGGAGAACCTCCTGGGCGTGATTTCGGACATCGGCTTTGTCCTGCACCGCGGAGACAAGGCTTCCACGGAGAAGCTGGATGCGGGCGTGGACCTGTGCCAGTTCATCCGGCACGACGAACCCCGCATGCCCATCCTCATGCAGAGTTCGCAGGAGAGCATGCGCGAGGTGGCCGAAGGCCTGCACGCCGGCTTCCTGATGAAGCGCTCCAAAACCCTGACGCACGAACTGGCCGAATACATCGGCCGGGAATTCGGCTTCGGCGACTTTGTGGCCATGAGCGACCGCGGGCGGGAGATTGCCCGCGCCCGGGACCTCCAGGAAGTGGAAGACGTGCTGGAAACCCTGCCGGAAAAGGTGCTGGACAAGCTCCGCAGCAAGAATTACATTTCCCGCTGGCTGCTGGCCCGCGGTATCTTCCAGGAAGGAAACGCCATCAAGAGCAGCCGGCTCCCCACCGCGGCCGAGTTCCGCGCCATGGCCATTCCGCTCATCCACAACTACCGCGTGCGGCAGAGCCTGGGCGTGGTGGCGCGCTTCGATCCCAACACCTACAACGACACCATCTGGTTCTCCCGTTTCGGCGAGGGCTCTCTGGGCGGGAAAGCCCGCGGCCTGGCCTTCCTGAACAACATCCTGTACAAGCACAACCTCTACGAGAAGTGGGAAGACGTGCGCGTAATGGTGCCCCGGACGCTGGTCATCGCTACGGAATACTTCGACCGTTTCATCCTGGAAAACGGTCTCCAGTATGTGATCAATTCGGACATCTCGGATGCGGAAATCCTCTCCGAGTTTGTGTCCTCCAACCTGCCCACGGACCTCATCGAGGCACTGCGGGCCTTTATCCGGGTGGTCCGTACGCCCCTGGCCGTTCGCTCCTCCTCCAAACTGGAAGATTCTTACTATCAGCCGTTTGCAGGAGTATACTCCACCTACATGATCCCGGCGGTGGAGAACGAGGACCAGGAACTCCGGCTCCTCTCCAAAGCCATCAAGAGCGTGTACGCCTCCGTATACTTTGCCTCCTCCAAGGGTTATATCACTGCAACGGCCAACGTGATCTCGGAAGAGAAGATGGCCATCGTGCTGCAGGAAGTCTGCGGCACGGAAGACGGCGGCTTCTTCTTCCCCACCCTTTCCGGCGTGGCCCGCAGCGTGAACTTCTATCCCATCGGCTATGAAAAGGCCGAGGAAGGCATTGCCAAGGTGGCCTACGGCCTGGGCAAGGCGGTGGTGGACGGCGAGCAGGTGCTTCGCTTCTCCCCTGCCTATCCCAAACACGTGCTCCAGACCTCCACACCGGACCTGGCCATGCGGGAAACCCAGCAGGTGATGTATGCGCTTAACCTGCAGCCGGAGAAGTTCAAGACCTCCGTGGACGACGCAGTGAACTTGGAACGCGTTCCCATTTCCGACTGCGAAAAGTTCCAGAGTTTCTCCAAGGTGGTCTCCACCTACGACTTTGAGAATATGCGCATCGTGGACTCCCCCTTCCCCCGCGGACCCAAGATCGTCACCTTTGCGCACGTGCTCCGCTACGGGACCTTCCCGCTGGCGCCCATCGTCCAGGAACTGCTGGAAATCTGCACCGCGGAAATGAACTGCAGCGTGGAGATTGAATTTGCCGCAGAACTTTCAACAGGTCTCTTCAACGCCCTGCAAATCAGGCCGATATCTTCCGACAGCCTGCAGGCCGAAGTGGATTGGCGGGAGATTGACTGCTCCGGCGCGCTGGTCCGTTCGGAAAGCGCCCTGGGCACCGGCTGGATCCCGGACATCCATGATATCGTATACCTCAAGGCCGACAAGTTTGACAAGATGAAGACCGTGGAGATGGCCGCCGAGCTGCGGGCCCTGAACGCCAAGTTAAGGGCGGAAGGACGCCAGTATGTCCTCATTGGTTATGGCCGATGGGGCTCCAGCATCCCCACCCTGGGCGTGCCCGTTGCCTGGAGCGACATTTCCGAGACCAAGGCCCTCATAGAGTGCTGCCTGCCGGACTTCCGCGTGGATCCCAGCCAGGGCACGCACTTCTTCCAGAACCTCACCTCCTTTAATGCCGGCTACGTGAACGTGGACCCGTATTCCCGCCAGGGCGATTTCTTCGATCTGAGCCCCCTGGACGCCCTCCCGGCCGAATTTGAGACGGAATTCCTCCGCCACATCCGCCTGGAGAACCCCGTTACCGTCTGCGTAGACGGCCGCGCCGGCCGCGCCGTGGTGAAACTGTAGCGTCCTCTTTAAGGAATGAAAGAGTTCGAAATAGCCAAAAAGATTGGCAAGGAGCTAACGGATGCGGAGCTTAAGGAAGCTGCCGCCAAAGCCCTGGGCGTAAAGCCGGAAAAAGTGGGCCGATGGGTGGTGGTGCGACGCAGCGTTGACGCCCGGCAGGAAATCCTATACCGCTACCGGGTGCAGGCGTACCGGGAGGGAGAGGCGTACGAACCCTTCCAGGTTGCTCCTTACCAGGATGTTCACCAGGCCCCTCCGGTGATAGTGATAGGAGCCGGTCCCGCCGGCATGTTCGCTGCCTTAAAGCTTCTGCAGAAGGGATTGAAACCCATTGTGTTAGAACGGGGTAAGGACGTGGAGCGCCGCAAGGTGGACATGGCCAAACTATCCACGCAGGGCGTCATAGATCCGGACTCCAATTACTGTTATGGAGAAGGTGGAGCCGGAGCTTTCAGCGACGGAAAACTGTTCACCCGTTCCTCCAAACGGGGCGATATACGGGAGGTCCTGCACCAGTTGGTAGCTTTCGGGGCTCACCCGGACATTTTGATTGATGCACATCCGCACATTGGTACGGACCGCCTGCCGGAGATTGTAAAGAACATCCGCCAATGCATTGAAGACCATGGCGGAGAGTATCACTTTGACAGCCGGGTCACAGACATCGTTGTGCGGGGAGATACCCGGTCGGAGCCGGGCATGACGAAAGAAGTGCATTGTGGATCAGTTATTTACAAGGCCGATAAAGTGATTCTGGCCACCGGCCATTCGGCCCGGGATATCTACGAACTCTTCCAGCGGAAAGGCTGGGCTCTGGAAGCCAAGGGCTTTGCCCTGGGCGTACGGGTTGAACACCCGCAGTGGCTCATCAACCAGATCCGTTATCATGGGAAATATCAGCCGTTTATGCCTGTTGCCGAATACTCCTTTGTGCAGCAGGTGGAAGAGCGCGGTGTGTTCTCCTTCTGCATGTGCCCGGGCGGCATCCTGGTGCCTTCCTCCACGGAAGACGGCACAGTGGTCTTGAACGGCATGTCCAACGCAGCCCGCAATTCCAAGTGGGCCAACGCAGGCGTGGTGGTGCAGATAGAGCCCGGTGACCAGCCGGCGCAGTACGAGGGCCCCTTTGCCCTTATGGATTTTCAACGGGACGTGGAACGGTCTATGTATCAGTGGGTTTCCCAGCACGGCGGAAAGCATCCGCTATCGGCCCCGGCCCAGCGGATGAAGGATTTCTGCCGCGGCATTGTATCGGCCGATCTGCCCAAAACCTCCTATCATCCGGGTGCCCTTTCCGCTCCCCTCCACGAATTGCTTCCGGAGCATGTAGCGCTGCGTCTCAGGCGCGCTTTCCCGCAGGTGGACCGCCAGATGCACGGCTATTATACCAATGACGCTCTGCTGCTGGGCGTAGAGTCCCGCACCTCTTCCCCCATCCGCCTGCCCCGCGATCCGGAAACCCTTGAGCACGTGGATGTTCCGGGCCTTTACCCCTGCGGAGAAGGCGCCGGATATGCCGGCGGCATCGTTTCATCGGCCCTGGACGGCATCAATTGCGCGGAAAAGTGTTAACTTTGCACCCGAAATGGCAGACATTATCCTGGGCATAGAATCTTCCTGCGACGACACCTCGGCGGCCGTTATCCGTGACGGCGTGCTGCTGTCCAACGTGATTGCCTCCCAGCAGGTGCACAAGGACTTCGGCGGCGTGGTGCCGGAACTGGCTTCCCGTGCGCATGAGCAGAATATTGTCCCGGTGGTGTCGGAAGCCCTCCGGAAGGCCGGTGTAGAGGCCAAAGACCTCACGGCCATCGCCTTCACCCGCGGCCCGGGTCTGCTGGGCTCACTGCTGGTGGGAACTTCCTTTGCCAAAGCGCTTTCCCTGTCTCTGGACATTCCCATGGTGATGGTGAACCACCTGCAGGGACACATCCTGGCCAATTTCATCCGGCAGCCGGACGTTCCGGTGCGGGAACCTTCCTTCCCTTACCTGTGCCTTCTGGTCTCCGGCGGCAACTCCCAGATTGTTAAGGTGAAAAGCCCGGTGGAGTACGAGATTCTGGGCCAGACCATAGACGACGCGGTGGGAGAAGCCTTTGACAAATGCTCCAAGATGCTTGGGCTGGGCTATCCCGGCGGCCCCATCATTGACGCGTTGGCCCAGAAAGGAGACCCGGAGCGTTTCCACTTTGCCAAGCCCAACATTCCCGGCCTGGATTACAGCTTCAGCGGCGTAAAGACGTCCCTGCTGTACTTTGTTCGCGACCAGATTGCCCTGGACCCGGATTTCCTGGAGAAGAACAAGGAAGACCTCTGCGCCAGTTTCCAGAAGACGCTCATCGATATACTCCTTGGCAAACTCATCCGTGCGGCCAAGGAAACCCGTATCCGGGAAGTGACCATAGGAGGCGGGGTAAGTGCCAACAGCGGATTAAGGGAAAGAATTGAGGCCGAAGGAATTAAGCGTCATTGGAACACCTATCTCCCGGAACGGAAATTCACCACGGACAACGCCGCCATGATAGCCATTGCCGGCTGGTTCCAGTACAAGGCTGGTGTCCGCACCCCGCTGGACGTGGCCCCCGTTTCACGCATGGCCGATTTCTAAGGTATGTGGTGGCTCCTGGCATTCGGATCGGCCGCCCTGTTGGGTGGATATGATTCTTTCAAGAAGATTGCCCTCAAGGACAATGCCGTCCTGCCGGTGTTGCTGCTGAACACCCTCCTCTGCGCCGCCTTCTTTTCCCCCTGGCTGTTCCAGACCGGCTTTGGAAGCTGGGCTGTCCAGAAGTATATCGTTGCCAAAAGCATTCTTGTATTATCCTCATGGATAGCGGGTTACGCCGCCATGAAGCATCTTCCGCTCACCATTGTGGGGCCGGTTAACGCTACACGTCCCGTGCTGGTTTTAGTGGGGGCCATCTTCCTGTTTGGGGAACGGCTCAATCTGTTCCAATGGGCAGGTGTAGCACTGGCCATCATAGCCTATTTCCTCATGCGCCTGAGCGGAGCCAAGGAAGGTTATGAGCGGGGAAATAAGTGGATTCTCTGCCTTATCCTTGCAGTCCTTCTGGGGGCGCTCAGCGGCCTCTATGACAAGTACCTCATGTCACCTTCCCAGCTGGGGCTGGACCGGATGCAGGTGCTTAGTTGGTACTCTCTGTATCAGGCACTTATGATGCTGGTGGTGATAGCCTTCCTGTGGTGGCCCCGTCGGCGGAAAACCACTCCTTTCCACTGGAGTCCGGCCATTCCCTTCATAAGCATCTTCCTTTGCGGGGCCGATTTTCTCTATATGCAGGCCCTTTCGCAGCCCGACGCCCTCATTGCCGTAGTATCCATGATCCGCCGCGGCAGCGTGCTGGTGAGCTTTGCCATCGGCGCCCTGCTGCTGAAGGAGAAAAATCTCAAATCCATGGCCCTGGACCTGTTGCTGCTGTTAGTCAGTATGGTGCTGCTATACTTCGGTTCACGGTCATAGTCACGTTTTAGGCCGTTTTCTTGACTTAGATCGTCAGTATCAGCAATCTCGGTCACGTTTTAGCCCCAAAACGTGACTAAGACCGGAAATCAGGCCCTCCATTTTACAAAAATTATTCTTATTTTTGTAAACTGATGAAAAAGGGGCTCAAAATAACCCTCAAGATATTGGGATGGACGCTGGTAACGGTATTTTTGCTGCTGCTGGGGGGCATGGTTGCCATGCAATCGCCCAAGATTCAGTCCTATATCGGCAAGAAGGTGGTGGAGCGGCTCCAGAGCAGCATGGATGCAGACATCTCCTTCTCGGAAGTGAGCTTCAAGCCCTTTGAAACCCTCATTCTCAAGGACGTGCTGGTCACGGACCCGGCCGCCGTGGACCATCGGGCCGATACGGTTGCCTGTCTCACCCACCTTTCGGCCAAATTCAACATCCGCGGCCTGTTCTCCCGTGAGGGCGTGCATGTAAGCCGACTAACGGCGCAGGGCGTCACCTTCAACCTGGTAATAGAGCCCACGGAGTATCCCGGTCATACCTCTTCCAACATCGAGCGCATCTTCCGCCTTGTAAGCAATCCGGACGAAGAAACCAAGGACCTGGGCAACCTCTTCGATGCCAAGGATGTGGAAATGAAAGATTTACGTTTCCGTCTCCTGAATCCGGCCAACGAAGCGGAAGGCTACACTTTTGAAGAAGGAACCATAGACTGGAACAACCTGGACGCCTGGATCAGCGTCCTCAAAGCCAGGGACCTACGCTACTCCCACAACGTCTTCACCGGTACGGTGGACAACCTCCGGTTTGGAGAGAACGAAACCGGGCTGGTTATAGAGAAAGCCGCAGGAAAAGTTAAAGTGGGCAATGCCCAGGCCCTCATTACAGACCTTGAACTGTTGGAGAAGAACTCCCATATCCTGGCCAAGAAACTGCTCCTGGACGGTCCGCTGGACGACTATGGGGACTTCGTGAACAAAATCCGGATAGAGGCGGAGATAGAGCGGGGCACCCTGGTCTCCATGGAAACCGTGGGCCACTTCGGTCCCCTCCCCAAGGGTACCAACTTCCGCGGTTATCTGCAGGGCCGCTTCAACGGCACCGTAAGTGATTTCAATCTGCAGGACATAGTGGTGCAGGATGCCGATGCCAACTTCGCCGCCCAAATCCGGGGCGGGATGAAAGGCCTTCCGGAAATTATGGACTGCACGCTGGACTTCCGGCTGGACGGACTGGACTTCGATATGCCCGGCGTAGCCCAGTTCGTGAATTCCTGGGCACCGGGAACCAACCTGGACCTTTCCGGCATTGCCAAAGACCAGCGCTTTGTCTTCAACGGTACCGTCCAGGGTCCCATCAACCGCCTGAACGTTGACGGTAGCGCCGCAACGGGAAATGGAGAAGCCATAGTGGATATGGTGCTCCTGAACGCGGTGGACGAGAAACGGGACATCGGCATGGACGGACGGCTCAAAACCCGCGATCTGGACCTGGGACGCATCCTGGGCATAGATGCGCTGGGAGCGGTGAGTCTGGAATCCCGGCTCAATGCCACCCTGGCCCAAAGCGGTCCTCAGCTGCAAATTGACACCCTCCATATTGCCCGCCTCCACGCGCTGGACTATACGTACAACAACATCTCCGGCTCCGGCTATTACCGGAACGGCGCCTTTGACGGACGCATCGTATCGGCCGATCCCAATCTGGGCTTCCTCTTCCAGGGTGCTTGCAAGCCGGGTAGCGACGGCAAAGACTATTATAGCTTCCTCCTGAGCCTGGGTTATGCCGACCTGCAGGCCCTGAACCTGGATAAACGCGGCACCTCCCGCGTGAGCTTCGAGGCAGACTCCAACTTCTCCCTTTCCAAGGACAAAGACCTCCAGGCCGATCTGCTGATCCGGGGACTTAGCCTGGAAAACGACAGCGGTGTCCACGAGATCGGCGATATTACCGCCACCGCCTTTGCCGGCAACTATCAGCACCGGATAGACCTCAAATCGGATTTCATGGATGTGAATTTCTCCGGCGGAGAATCCATCCAAAGCTTTGTGAACGACCTTCAGTACCTGATCCTGGACAAAGAACTGCCCTCCATCCTGGGAACGCCTTCCGGCTACGCCTGGGACGGCACGGCCTATGACCTTAACGTTACGGTGCGGGATACGCGGGAGCTCCTAGCCTTCGTGGCGCCCGGACTGTACATAGAGAACAACACCCGGCTCCACGTTTCCCTGGACAGGGACGGAACCCTGGGCGGACGGCTCACCTCCGGCCGGCTGGCCTATATGGACAAGTTCCTGCGGGACGTGAACCTGAGCCTGGACAATGCCGGACAGGCCCTTGAGGTCGATCTGGTTAGCCCGTCCCTCTACCTTTCCGGCCTGGAACTCAAGGGGAACCGGCTCACCATCTTCGCCAATGACGACCATCTGGGCGTTTCCTACTCCTTCGACAACGAAACAGAGGCCGAAACGCGCGCCGAGCTAATCCTGGGAGCCGATTTCTCCCGGGAGGACGGACAGCTTGTGGTGAACGCCCAGGCCCTCCCCTCCAACATCTACTACGAGGGTGACGGCTGGGGTATCTCCTCGGACAACATCCTGTTCAAGGACGGAGACTGGAAGATTTCCCGCCTCCTCGCCAGCCATGAGGACGAGACCCTGCTGGTGGACGGCGGATTCTCCTCCCATCAGCCGGATACCCTGAACGTCCGGATGGAGAAATTCAACCTGGCCCTTCTGAACACCCTCACGGGCGGCTTCCCGCAGGTGCAGGGACGCGCCACGGGCAACGCCCTGGTAATCTCTCCCTCCAGCCCCGCTGTAGGCCTAGTGGCCGGAATCACTTGCGACTCCACCCTGGTTTCCGGGAAACGTCTGGGACAGCTGAAGATAGAAAGCCACCGGAACGAGGCGGAGAACCGCTTTGACTTTGTAGTAGGCAACGATCTGGACGGGAAAAAGACCTTGGATGTGGACGGTTACCTCAATCCTTCCACCGCAGAGCTCAACGCCCTGTTCACCCTGGACGGGTTAAACCTGGAATACGCGGCACCCATCCTGATCACCGCTTTCTCGGATTTCGGCGGCGGACTCAGCGGCAAGGTGCGGTTGCAGGGTCATCTGGACAATCTGCACCTCTCCAGTGAGGACCTTTCCATAGACGATGGGCGCATTACCCTGGATTACTCCCAGGTCCCCTACAGTGTATCCGGCGACCTGGACCTGGACGACAAGGGCCTGCATTTCACGGACGTCCGGATCAGGGACATGGAAGAAGGTATCGGCACCATCCGGGGCAGCGTGCTGCTGGACGGATTCACCAATTACGGCCTGGACGTGCACGTACGGCTTAACCGGATGAAGGTCCTGGAACTCAAGCGAGGCATGAATTCCCTGCTTTACGGAGACCTTTATGCCACCGGAACGGCCGATGTAACCGGCTGGTCGCCGGACCTGAACCTGGACCTGAACGCCTCCACGGTGCGGGAAGGTAACCTGCACCTTCTCATCGGCGGAGCCAGCTCCAGCCGCAGTTCCCAGATGCTCACCTTCGTGGAACCGCAGGAAGAGACTGTGCTGGATCCGTACGAGCAGATGATGGCCACCACCACCCAATCGGCCCGGCATATGGGTAATACCAGCATCCGCCTTACCGTCCGGCCGTCCCAGGACGTGATGGTGTACCTGGACCTCAGCGACGAGAATTCCCTCAAGGCCAGCGGCACCGGCATCATAGAGATAGACAGCCAGAGTTCCACCTCTTCCCTCACCCTTAACGGAAACTATCAGCTCAAGCAGGGTAGCTTCCATTTCTCGGCCATGAACCTGGTGAGCCGGGACTTCACCATCCAGGACGGCAGCTGGGTGCGCTTCTACGGAGACCTCTGGGACACGGAGCTCAACGTAAACGGCCTCTACACCACCAAAGCCAGCCTGGCCAACCTCATTGCCGATGAAAATGCCGTGAGCCGCCGAAACGTGGAATGCGGTATCAGCATTACGGACAAATTGAGTAACCCGCAGATTCAGTTCTCCATTGAAGTTCCGGATCTGGACCCCACCACGCAGGCCCAGGTGGAAGCAGCCCTCAACACGGAAGACAAGGTACAGAAACAGTTCCTTTATCTGCTCCTGGCCGGCGGTTTCCTCCCCTCGGAAGAATCCGGTATCACCACCAACGGTTCGGAGATGCTCTTCTCCAACGTTACCGGTATCATGGCGGGCCAGATCAACAACATCTTCCAGAAAC
>CAMHKD010000045.1:0-15635 GCA_946185645.1 uncultured Bacteroidales bacterium | reverse complement strand
ATGGACATCTTCACGTCGTACAAGGCGTCGGAGATGTCCACTTTGTAATAGTGGGGGTTGATGAGACGGCGCTCGGCCGGGGAGAAGTGATGGAGGTTGTCCTTGTAGAAGGCCTTCTTCATCTCCAGGGAGTAATAAGGGGCTATGCGCTTTCCCGCCTTCACGGACTGCAGCTGGAGCGGACGGGCCTCGTACTGGCCCTCCTCGAAGGTCTTGGTCTTGAAGGAATCGTATTCGTCGCGGACGGTGAAGGTTTTCCCCTGCTGGATGGCCAGGTCCATGGCGTCGCCCCGCAGGCAGGTTACATCGGCCTTGAATACGTAGCCGTCCAGGGAATTGCCCTTCTCTTTGTCCTGGGCCGATATGCGCCAGGTGATCTGGAAGCCCGGATTGATGAGCTTGATCTTGTCTTCCGAACGCTTGAGCACGGGCTCGTCATCCACCTGGACCAGCTTGTACACGTTGCCGAAACAGGGAGCCGCCTTGGAAGTGGCGATGGCATCTCCCACGCCGTAGCTATCGATGCGGGCGCCCTGGCGCTCCAGGTCTGTGATCAGGTATTCGTCCAGGCCGTTGGTAGCGAAGATCTTGCACTTGAAGCAGCCGTGCTCGTCCAGGATGCGTCGCACTTCCTGCGACAGGTACGCCAGGTCTCCGCTGTCCAGCCGGATGCCGTATCCGGGCGCGTAATTATCATCGATGCCGTTCTCCCGGAAGCTCCGGATGGCATTCTTGACCCCGCACTTGAGCGTATCGTAGGTGTCGATGAGCAGGATGATATTCTCTCCCCGGTGGGTCTTGATATAGTCGCAGAAAGCCTGGTGCTCCCCTTCCACGGTGCTGCCGTAGGAGGTGACGAAACTGTGGGCCATCGTCCCGGTGGAAGGCACGTTGTTGAAGGCGCCGGTGAGGATGTTGGAGGAACTGGCGCAGCCGGCAATCTGGGCCGCCTTGCCGCCATAGACCGCCGCCCAGGGGCCGTGGGCCCGGCGGGAGCCGAACTCCGAAACCGGCTTGTCCGTAGAACGGCACACACGGGAGGCCTTGGTGGCCACCGCCATCTGGTGGTTCAGGATACACAGCATAGGGGTTTCCAGCACCTGGGCCTGGATCATGGGCCCCACCACAATTACCACCGGCTGGTTGGGGAAAACGATCTCCCCTTCCCGCATAGTGTATAAATCGCCCGTGAACTTCATGGTGCTCAGGTACTTCCGGAATTCCTTATACTCCTCTCCCGGAAGGAATCTCTCGTAAAACTCTTCCGGCTCCGTACCCAGCCGCTGCACCATTTCAATCACCTCCTCCGTGCCGCTTACCACAGCCCAGTTGTTGTTTTCCGGAGCCTTGCGGTAAAAGAGGTTGAACACGGCAATCTGGTCCTGTTTCCCGCAGTCCAGATACGACTTTCCCATGGTGTACTGGTACTTGTCGGAGACATAGGCATTATTAATTACATCCATAGTTAGGAAATTGAATTATACAAAGATAGCGTTTTTCCGGGAAAAAGGATTAACTTTGCGTCCCAAATGGAAGGCCGTACCCCGCATATTCCCCGTCTGCTGGTCCGTTACAGGATCTGGCTGTTTGTCTTTATGACGGCGGCGGCCGTTGCATGCGCCCTCCTTATCCCGCACATCAACATCAACACCAACATGGTGGTGTACCTTCCGGACAGTTCCCCCATGAAGCAGGGCATGGACCTGCTGGAGGAGCAGCTGCCCGGCCTGGGGCCCCAGATGGAAGAGTTCGGCAGCGTATTTGCCGATGGGAACGACCTCATGCCCAGCGACCTTCCCAAGGCGCTCAGCATCGGCGTAGCACTGCTCTTTGTGGTGCTCCTGATTATGAGCTCATCGGTGATGGAAGTGCTGCTCTTCATGATAACCGTGGGTTACGCCGTGGTCATCAACATGGGCACCAACGCCCTCCTGCCCAGCGTTTCCATGCTCACCAACAACCTCTCATCAGTGTTGCAGATGGTGCTTTCCATGGACTATTCCATCATCCTGATGAACCGTTTCCGGCAGGAAAAATTGAAGGGGAAACTGCCCTTATCGGCCATGGAAGGAGCCGTGGACGGCGCAGCGTCAACCATCCTCAGCAGCGCCTTCACCACGGTAGTGAGCCTCCTGATGCTGTGCTTCATCAAGATGAAGATTGGGGCCGATCTGGGTGTGGTGCTGGCCAAAGGCGTAGCCATCTCCCTCATCTGCAACTTCACCGTCCTGCCCAGCCTCATCCTGTGGGGCGACAAGGGCGTGGAAGCCACCCGGAAAAAAGTTCCCGCCCTGCCGGCAGCCCCGCTGGCGCGCTTCCAGGAGCGTTTCCGCATACCCATAGCCATTCTCTTTCTGGCGGTTTTCGCGGGCTTCTTCCTCCTGCAGCGCCGTACACCCCTCACCTTCTCCCCCCAGTGGAACAGCACCGCAACGGACGCCCACATCCAGGGCAACGCCCTCATGCTGCTTTATGCCAATGAGGAAGAGGATGTAATCCCCACCCTCCTGGACAGCATTGGGACGGATCCCATGGTGCGGCAATGCGTGAGCTATCCTTCGCTGGTGAAACGACCGCTAACCGCAAAGGAGTTAAGCGCCATGGCCGACAGCCTCTCCGAAGGCTCCCCGGAAATCCCTCAGGACCTGCTGCAGCTGGTGTATTACGCCCATTCCCACCCGGAGCGGGACGAGCGTTTCAGCCTGCCGGAACTGCAGGCAACGGCCGAAGAGCTCACAGCCAAAGGCATGATGCCGGAAGGCCGGTTCAATCCGGAGCAGCTAATGAAGACCCTCTCAAAACCTGCCCGAAAACCCAAACCATCACAGAAGGAGATGGCCGATCAGGTCGGCCATGACGAAAAGAAGGTCGGCCATGACGTCATTCCCGGTCCCTCCCCCGTCATTCCCGGCCCCGACCGGGAATCTCCCGAACAAAATGGGATGGCCGATCAGGTCGGCCATGACGAGGGAAAGGTCGGCCATGACGAAAAGCAGGTCGGCCATGACGAGGTTGCTGAAATTCCGGTAGTCATTCCCGATACGATGGCCGTTATTGCTCCCACGCCCACGGCGCCCTTTACTTACGAGCAGGCCACCAAGGCCTATACCGCCGCAGAAATGGCCGAATTCACCGGCCAGGACAACTCCCAGGTGAACACGGTGTACCGCCTGGCGGGCAAGCGGAGAGGGACCATGACGCCCAAGGAGTTTGTGACCTACATCCAGAAGAACATCCTGAACAAGCGGATCTACGCCGCCCTCATCCCCAAAGGCACGGCCCAGCAGATTGCCGACTTTGAGGCAGCCCTGGACCAGGTAATAGCCGCCGGTCCGGAACCCATTCCGGAGCCCGTCATTCCCGGCCCCGATCCCGTCATTCCCGGCCCCGACCGGGAATCTCATGATCAAAAGGAGATGGCCGATCAGGTCGGCCATGACGAAAATGACGAAGAAGTCGACCATGATGAACCGGTCATTCCCGAACAAAAGGAGATGGCCGAGCAGGTCGGCCATGACGTCATTCCCGGCCCCTCCCCCGTCATTCCCGGCCCCGACCGGGAATCTCCCGAACCCGAGCTCACGCCTCAGGAAGTCCTTATGGATATGGCGCTTAGCGGCAACCGCTATCCGGCCTCCGAACTGTACGCGGCCCTTGCCGCCGCCGAGATCCCGGTGAAGCCGGAAGAAATTGACCTGCTGTATCTTTACGCAGGTGCTCAGAAAGGATATGATCCGGAAATGGCCCTTGCGCCCGGCACCCTGCTGGACTATCTGGCTGATACCCTCCTGGTGAACCCCGCCGTTGCCGGCATGGTTCCGGATAGCACCCGGGCCATGGTTTTGGAGGCACGGGAACAGCTGCTTTCTCAGGTGGGAATGCTCCGTGGAAAAGACTATTCCGCCGCTGCTATCCTAAGTGACTACGAGCCGGAATCCGAACCCACCTTTGACTATGTACTGCGCGCCCGGGCAGCGGCCGATGAGGCCCTGGCAAAGCCCCATTACTGGATTGGAGAATCCCAGATGTATAAGGAACTCAAGGACGGCTTCCCGCGGGAAGTGCTTCTGCTGACGCTTCTTACGGCCCTTTCCATCTTCCTCATCGTGGCCCTCACCTTCCGCTCCGTCTTGGTTCCCTTCCCGCTGGTAATGGCTGTGCTGGCCGGCGTATGGGCCAACGTATGGGCCAGCGGACTTGGCGGCAACACCCTGTATTATCTGGCTTATCTGATTGTTCAGGGCATTCTAATGGGCGCCACCATAGACTACTCCATCCTCTTCACGTCCTACTATCTCAATGCCCGGAAATCGGCCGACAGGAAAGGCGCGCTGGAGGCGGCCTACAAGGGTTCTTCCCATTCCATCCTCACCTCCGGACTCATCCTGGCCTGTGTGCCTTACGTGATGAAAATGGCCCTGACGGACCCTATGATATCGGCCATCCTAAGCAGCCTGTCCATCGGGGCCGCTGCCATCCTTATTATCATTCTGTTTTTGCTGCCCGGCGTTCTGGCCGCAATAGATCCTATCCTCCGAAAACGTTAATCCAGATCGTCCGGTTCCGTGACAGCCGTACCGGTTCCCATAAGATAGGTTTTCATGAATTCGTTGATGTCTCCGTCCAGGACGGCCTGCGTATCGGCCGTGCTGCAGCCGGTGCGGAGATCCTTCACCAGCTTGTACGGATGAAGCACGTAATTACGGATTTGGGAGCCCCATTCGATACGCTTTTTCTGCCCCTCCAGCTCGGCCTGCTTCTCCTGGCGTTTCTTGAGCTCAATGTCGTAGAGCCGGGATTTCAGGATTAACAAGGCGCGCTGCCGATTATCCTGCTGGGAACGGGTTTCCGTGTTCTCCACCATGATGCCGGAAGGCAGGTGTCGAACGCGAACGCCGGTTTCCACCTTGTTCACGTTCTGACCGCCGTGGCCACCGCTGCGGAAGGTGTCCCATTCCAGATCTGAAGGGTTTATCTCTATGTTGATGCTGTCGTCCACCAGCGGATACACAAACACGCTGGAGAAGGTGGTCTGGCGCTTTCCCTGGGCGTTGAAGGGAGAGATTCTCACCAGACGGTGCACGCCATTTTCGGCCTTTAAATAGCCGTAGGCGTAATCCCCTTCCACTTCTATGGTGCAGCTCTTGATGCCGGCCTCTTCCCCTTCCAGGAGGGAGGTCACCGTGTATTTGTAGCCGTTGCGCTCACACCAGCGGGTGTACATGCGCATGAGCATGGCGCTCCAGTCGTTGGCTTCCGTGCCACCGGCGCCGGAATTGATGGTAAGGACCGCGCCCAGGTTGTCTCCTTCGTTCCCCAGCATATTCCTGAGCTCCAGCGCCTCCACGGCCTCCACAGCCGCGGTATAGGCTTCTTCAAGTTCTTTGGTCTCAGGCGTCTCCACCGCTTCGTCCTCACTGCCGGAAAGACTGTCCTTGGCAAAGTCGTAGAGCACTTCCAGATCATCGGCTTGGCTGCGGGCCTTGTCAAAATCCGTTACCCAGGACTTGATGCCGGAGAGTTTCTTGAGGAACGCCTCCGCCGCCTTGGGGTCTCCCCAGAAGTCCGGCGCCAGCGTCTCCTGCGTCTTGGCCGCCACGTCTTTCCGCTTCCCGGCAATGTCCAGGCAGCCATCCAGGTTCTTCACCCGCTCCTGCAGGTCCTTTATCTGTTCCAGCGTAATCATGGGTACAAAGATAGCACTTTTTTCCGGTCCTTTATCAGTGAAGCAGGTTCAGGAACAGCGTCACCACCCCCGTATTGATAAGGTCTACGAACATGGCCCCTATGATGGGCACAATAATGAAGGGATTCACCGCATAACGGTACTTGTAGCACACCGCCGACATATTGGCCATGGCATTGGGCGTAGCTCCCAGGCCGAAACCGCAGAGGCCGCTCACCAGCACGGCGCTGTCGTAGTTCCTCCCCAGCAGCGGGAAGGCCACAAAAGTGCCGTAAAGGGCCATGAAAGCCACCTGTGCCAGGAGGATGAGCGTAAGCGGAAGCGCCAGCGAAGCCAGCTCCCAGAGCCGCAGGCTGGCCATGGCCATCCCCAGGAAAAGCTGAAGGCAGATGTCGCCGATGGAAACCACCTCCCCAATGCTGAGCTCCTTCTCCCACCTGGGCGAAAGGCCGAAAAGGTTCCGCATGGCGCAGGCGGTAAGGAGCGCGCCGAAGTAAGTGGGGAAGGTAATGCCGGTGAGCGCCAGAAGCTTGCTGAGGCCCGTTCCCAGGGCCATAGCGATGACCAGCACGCAGGCGCCGCGGAGGTACTCCCGGAAAGTTCCGGGGGTCTTTTGATGGGATTCCGTTGTTTCCACGCTGGTCATTACATCGGCCGATGAGGACTGCTCGCTGAGCCGGTGCCGCCTGATGAGCATCTCCCCAAGCGGACCGCCCAGAAGGGATCCCGCCACAAGGCCGAAAGTGGCCGCAGCCATGGTGATGGACGATGCCCCCGGGAGCCCCAGCTCCTCCAAAAGCGGAGAGAAGCCGCCGGATGTGCCGTGGCCACCGCTCATGGGGATGGAACCGGCCGCCATGCCAAAGAGCGGAGACAGGCCCAGCCCCTTGGCAATCCCAACGGAAATGAGGTTTTGAGCCACTATGAGCACCGCCACCAGCCCCACCATCACCAGCAGGGGCCTTCCTCCTTTCCGAAGCACCTTCAGGTTGGACTGGAAGCCCACGGAAGTGAAAAACAGCATCATGCAGAGCTCCTTCACCGTTCCGTCAAAGCGGCATTCCACCCCGAAAACACTGTACAGCAGCAGGGTAAGGAGGGAGACGATCAGGCCGCCGGAAACGGGTGCAGGAATGCAGAAACGCTTGAGGAAAGGGACCTTCCGGGTAAAGAATATCCCCAGGAGGAGGGCCAGTACGCCCACTCCCGCGCTTGCATACATATCCAGACTCAACACCATATTACAAATATAGGCATTATTGCCCAAAAATGACTATATTTGCGTAGTTATGGCAAGTATCGGCATATTCGATTCCGGCGCGGGCGGCCTGTCCGTATACAGGGAACTGGTGAAGGCGCTTCCCCTGGAACGCTATCTCTATTTCTCGGACAATGCGCACTGCCCGTACGGGGAAAAGACCGCCGCCTACATCCAGGAGCGGGGCCGAACCATCACGGAAGTGCTGCTGGGCCTGGGGGCCGATATCATCGTGGTGGCCTGCAACACCGCCACCGCCGCCGCCATCGCAACGCTTCGGGCCGAATACCCGGGGGTGCCCTTCATCGGCATGGAGCCTGCGGTAAAGCCCGCCGCACTGGGCACCCGGAGCGGAGTCATAGGCGTCCTGGCCACCGCCGGCACCCTCAAAGGCTCCAAATACCTCAATACCAGGGGCCTGTACCAGGACAACGTAAAGATAGTGGAGCACGTGGGCCAGGGCTTCGTGGAACTGGTGGAAAACGGCATCCTGGACGGACCGGAGGCCGAAGCCACCGTACGCGCCTCCCTCCAGCCGCTGCTGGACGCAGGGGCCGATACCATTGTCCTGGGCTGCACCCATTACCCTTTCCTGCAGCCGCTCATAGAGCGTCTGGCAGGACCGGAGGTGAAGATCATAGACCCCGCACCGGCCGTGGCCCGGCAAACGGTCCGCATCTTGCAAGAAAGGGGTATCCCCACCGGCGAAGGGCCGTTCTCCGTAGACCTGTATTTCTCCGGAGAACCGGATTCGCTGGAACGCATTTTCAAACTGGTCAAGTAGTATGAAAAGATTCATCATCATAATGTGGGCTCTCTTTGGGAGCCTTTTCCTGCAGGCGCAGGTAATTCCCGGCATTGAAGTACTGGAACAAAACGGATTTGAGGAGCTTCTGGGCAAACGCGTGGGCCTGGTCACCAACCCCAGCGGTGTGGACAGGCAGCTCCGCTCCACCATAGACATCCTCTTTGAAGCGCCCCAGGTGAATCTGGTGGCTCTCTACGGCCCGGAACACGGCGTACGGGGAGATGCCTACGCCGGAGACCACGTGGAAAGCACCAAGGACCCCAAGACCGGCCTTCCGGTGTACTCCCTCTACGGCCCCACCCGGGAACCCACACAGAAGATGCTGGAAGGGGTGGACGTCATGGTGTACGACATCCAGGATGTGGGCACCCGCAGCTACACCTTCATCTCCACCCTGGGCCTGGTGATGCGCGCCTGCGCCAAGGCCGATATTGAAGTCCTGGTCCTGGACCGTCCCAATCCCCTGGGCGGCCTCAAGGTGGAAGGCCCTTATGTAGAGGAGAACTTCCACTCCTTCGTGAGCGAATTCCGCATCCCTTATGTATATGGTCTCACGGTAGGCGAACTGGCCGGCCTCATCAACGAGGAAGGCCTCAACCGCGGACAGAACGGCAAGGAAGCGCACCTTAAGTGCAAGCTCAATGTGATTCCCATGCGGGGCTGGCGCCGCTGGATGCAGTACCGGGACACCGGATTGCCGTGGATCCTGCCCTCCCCCAATATTCCCTCGGAGGCATCGGCCCTGGGTTATCCCTGCGCCGGCATCTGCGGGGAAATCGGCCATCTGAACATCGGCGTGGGCTATACCATCCCCTTCCAGACCTTCGCCGCCACCTGGATAGATGCAGATAAGCTCAAGGAGCGCCTGGACAGCTACAACATCCCCGGAACGGCCTTCCGCACCATCCACTATAAACCCATCTCCGGAAGCCTCTCCGGAAAGCTGGTCCACGGGGTGCAGTTCTTCTTCCCGGACTATGAAAAGGCCACAATTACGCTCACCCAGTTTTACGTAATGCAGGCCGTCCAGGAGCTGTTTCCGGGGCATAATCCTTTCCCGCTCAAGAGCACCAGAATGCTGGATATCGTTTGTGGTACGGATTATGTAAGGACTACTTTCGGAAAGCGTTTAAAAGTCTCCGACATCGTTGATTTTTGGAACAAGGACACAGAGGATTTCAAGACGGTTTCCAGCAAGTACTACTTATACCAATAACTTTTAAAACTCAGATGCTATGAAAAGGTTTATGACATTTGCCGCCTCTCTGGTAATGGCCATCGCCATGCTCACAGCACCCGATATGCTGGCCCAGAGCCGCTCCCGTGGGACGGGCGGCAGCAGCACCCGCTCTTCCCAGAGCACTTCGTCTTCTTCCCGGAGCTCCGGTAGCTCCGCCACCCGTTCTTCCGGTTCTTCTTCCGGCAGCAGCGCAACCCGCTCCTCCGGGTCCTCCTCCGGCGCATCCTGGTCTTCCGGTGCCGTGCAGCAGGACAACAGAAACCGCAGCAACGGATCCAGCGCAACCCGGTCTTCCGGCAGTTCCGCTTCCCGGTCTTCCGGCAGCTCCGCCACCCGGTCCTCCGGTTCTTCCTCCGGCAGCAACCGTTCTTCCGGTGCCGTCCAGCAGGATAACCGCAACCGCAGCACCGGCAGCAGCAGCTCCACCCGGTCTTCCGGCAGCAGCTCCTCCACCCGGTCTTCCGGCAGCACCAGCGGCAATGCTAGCCGTGGTAACGGCAGCAGCACCCGCTCTTCCGGAAGCTCCAGCGCAACCCGTTCCACCTCCGGCAGCAGCACCCGGTCCTCCGGCACTGCCCAGCAGGACAACAACCGCAGCTCCGGTTCCGGAACCCGCAGCGGTTCCACCGCAGCAACCGGCGGCAACGTACGCGCCAGCAATGTAGACCGTGGCGGCCTTTCCGCTACCAGCGGCAGCAACCAGGCTGCCCAGCAGCAGAAAGAGCCTTATCGCGACAACGGCTTCAACTACCGTTACAACGATGAGTTCCGCGTGGACGACCATCACGAGATGTACCGTGTGGCTCCTCACATGCGTGATCCGCTGGCCTGGGACCGTCCGGGTTCCTTCTGGGGAGACCATCCTCACTACTACGGATACCGGATCCACACCCTGCCTCCGCACTGGCGCCGCATCACCCACTGGGGTATCGACTACTATTACTACAACGGCATTTACTATCGTCCTTATGGCGGTTCTTATGTAATCTGCCGTCCTCCTTTCGGAACTCCGCTGGAGCACGCCATCGAGAGGGCCATCCTCAGAGCAGTCCGCTTCGCCTACTACTGCGACACCTATCGCACCTACAATACGGTCTTTGACAACTACAACGTGATTGCCCGGCAGAACCTGATCATCGCCCAGAACAACGCCCGCATCGCAGCCCAGAACGCCAATTACGCGATTAACGCCAACAGGGCGCTCTCCGCCTACGAGCTGGCCAACATGCTGGGTCTGGTCCAGAGCTTTGCCTACGCAAATTCCGAGTACTTCTACCAGGACGGTGTGTTCTACGCCATCAATGCCTCCGGTTCCTATACCACCATCGTTCCTCCGGCCGGTGCCCTGGTCACCTCCCTCCCGGACGACTATGTGGTCATTGTAATGAACGGCATTGAGTACTACCTGGTGGACAACACCGTATACCGCACCACCGTTTTCGAGGGCGAGCCCTTCCTGGAGGTGCTGGGACAGATGTACGGCAGTCTGTACAATCAGTACAACATCTACCGTTAATCAACAAGTTTTTCATTAAGCGCAGGGTGCAAGAGATTGCACCCTGTTTTTATTTGCGGCCGAAGGTTTCCGGGAGGCCGCGGCGGGCGATGAGGACCGCGACGGCGGTGCCCAGCCCGCAGAGAAGCACCAGGCCGAAGTACCAGGGATAGCCCATGGCTTCCTGGAGCATACCGGCCACCAGGCCCGGCAGCATCATGGAAGCGGCCATGAAGGCGGTGCAGAGGGAATAATGGGAGGTCTTGAATTCCCCTTCGGACACATAGATCATATACAGGGAATAGGCCGTGAAACCGAAGCCATAGCCGAACTGCTCAATGAAGACGCAGATGCCCACCACCCACAGCGGAACCGTCTGGACCAGCGCCATATAAAGGTACACTACGCAAGGCAGGGCCAGCGAAGCGGCCATGATCCAAAGGGAGCGCTTAAGCCCGTGCCGGGAGATGAAAACGCCGCCCAGGATGCCGCCCAGGACAATTCCCACTACGCCCACCGTATTGTTGATGAGGCCGAAATCCACGGTAGAAAGACCCATTCCGCCCTCGGAAACCGGATCCACCAGGAAGGCCGGCAGGAGCTTGAGGGCGAAGGCTTCCGGCAGGCGATACAGCAGCATGAAGGCAATGCCTGCCCAGGCCAGGGGCTTACGGAAGAAGGTGGCGAAGGTGCGGCCGAATTCCTTAAAGACTGCGCCGAAGGAATGGCTGGTGCGGGGGGCATCGGCCGATGGTTTGGGCAGGGCCCAGAGGTTGTAGAGCGTGATCACCGTCCACACAACGGCTGTTGCCAGGAGCGTCAGGCGCCAGGCCCGGGGAATGTCTCCGCGGCCTTCCAGCACGCCCGCAAGCACCACCAGCGCTCCCTGTACAAAGAGGTTGGCAATGCGGTAGAACGTGCTCCGGATGCCCACGAAGAAGGACTGCTCCCCTTCCGAAAGGCCCAGCATGTAGAATCCGTCGGCCGCAATATCGTGCGTGGCCGATGCAAAAGCCGTAATCCAGAACAGCACCAGAGAGGCCGAGAAGAGCGACACCTCGCTGCCGGTTGTCCGGGGCAGCGAAAACGCCAAGCCGGCGAAGAGGGCGCACATTAGGATCTGCATGGCCGTCACCCACCAGCGCTTGGTGCGGAGGATGTCCACGAAAGGGCTCCAGAACGGCTTGATAAGCCAGGGAAGATACAGCAGGCTGGTGTAGAGGGCCATATCGGCATTCCCCATCCCCATCTTCTTGAACAGGATCACGGAGATGTTGTTAACCACAAAATACGGAATGCCTTCCGCAAAATAGAGGGTGGGAACCCAGAGCCAGGGAGAACGGGGTTTCATAGGGTGGTGCCGGGATAATAGAACTGCAGGATTTCCTTATAGGATTTGCCGGAAGCGGCCATTACGGCGGCGCCAATCTGGCAAAGGCCCACGCCGTGTCCCCAGCCATGCCCCCGGAAAACCACTTCGGAGCCTTCGAAGGAGACGTCAAACCAGGAGCTATAAAGGTGGCTCTTGGAGAAGAACTTTCTGATAATGAGCTCTTTGCCGATGATAATGGAGCCCTTGGTCCCCGTCACACGAAGGCGGGTTATGCGTCCGGAGCCACCCCGCTCCAGCGGTTCGATGGCGGTAAGGAGGCCCACATCCTCTCCGGAACGTTCGGCAAAGAGGGCCGACAGCTCCTCCACGCCATAACGGACCTCCCAATCGTGGAAGTCCTTGGTTTCCAAGTCATAGTCGTTGAGCACCTGCTTCAGGACCGCTTCATCCCGGGTGTTGCACCAGGGATCCTCGTGCACGGTGAGGTAAGGATAATCCACATCTTCCCAGGCGGCGCTGAAACGTTCCGTCCTGCCGCCGCAGCATTTGTGGAAGCGGGCGTCCACCAGCTCCCCATCGTAACGCAGGACCTGTCCCCAGGTCTCGTCAATGGCGGCGCGGACGGCCTCTCCAACAGCGTAAGTGAGGCCCTGATAACGCTGGCAGTGGTCATCGGCACACACGTCAAAGCGGTGATGGTCCTCGTGGTTGAACCAGCGGCGGATTTCCCGGGACGGGCTGTCCGGCGCTTCATCGGCCTGGCTGGAAAGCCACGTTACCAGGGAAGGCGTTCCCTTGAAATCGGGACCGGTACGGGCGGGTTTTCCGGCCTTCCGCTGCTGCACCTGCGCCATTACCCAGGAGCGGGAGATGACCGCATGGGCCTTCAGGAACTCCGGCGAGGCGGTGGCTTTCATCTCCGATGCAATCACGCTCAGGAGATAATCCTCCACGCCAATCACATTCACAGCCTGCACCTTGCCGCCGTCCACAATGAACTTGAGGGTGCCGGCAAAACGCTCCTCCTGCTTCCGCTCCCAATGGAAGCCGATGCCGATGGTCACGTCGTGCAGGATAAAGGACGGTTCCGCAAAGAGGGTGGAGATGGTGGGGGCTTCGAACTCCAGCTCGTCGTAGAGCATGCCGTTGTAGTCTATCTTCCCCTCCCTGTAAGATACTTTCTGGGGGCCGGCTCCGTCGGAAATAATCTCAAAAGTAATCTCCGGAGCGGCCAGGATACCCACTTCAATCTTAGGCTGGGTGCGCACCAGGCGCCACAAGAGGCGTTTTTCCTCGGCCTCGGAAATAGACACATCGTCCAGGATCTCTCCCAGGATGCGGGCGTCTATCCGGTCAAAGTCCTTCTCCTGGGGGACCACTATGAAGCCGGCCATATCGGCCGCACCGGGACGGATGGAGAAGTTCTCCTCCCCTTCGGCATGATAGCAGCGGGGCAGTTCTCCGCTTCGCATGGCCACCAGGGCGCGATATTCTCCTTCACTGCACCAGGTGAAGGCGTTGAAGAGGGGCTCCGAGGCCTCTCCGGTAAGGCTCACGCAATCCAGCAGCCGGTAGAACATCTTGGCCATGGATTTGGCCGTAAGGGCCCGGAGCATGAAAATGCCGCGGGTAAAATGTTTGTAATGGAACAGCTGGGCATCCCGTACGGAGTCCATGAATTCCAGGTCTCCCTGCAGGGCTTCCGGCACAACGCCGTTCTGATCCTTGAGGGCGTGCAACAGCCTTTCCGCCGCCCGTTCCAGAGGGATATACCCCTTGGGGCAGGCCTGGAAGTGGGCATGACCGGGCACCGTGGTGCCACTGCCGGGGCTGTTGTAAAAGACGATGTATTCCCCAAGGGCGGCCGATAAATCCAGCATGTCCGGAAAACGCCGCCATATGGTCTGGGGAACGTGGATGTCCCGCGTAATGACCAGGTGGTTGGGGAAAATGGGTGCCCTGTTCACCAGGATATTGTACTTCCGGCCTTTCCGGCCCTCGAAGGGAAGGGTATGCTGGTGCTCCATGTAGTTTTCCTCGCACAGCGGGCAGCCATGGTCGAAGATGGGCATGCGGCCCGGATTGGACTGAAGCGTTACCAAGATACCGCCAAAGGGCATGGTGCGGGTGTTGGCGCGCTTGAGGGCACGGTACTTGGCAGCCACCGCCGGCCAGACCGACAGCTGATCGTGTACGAATTTGTCAATATCGCCTGCCATTATTACAAAAGCACCATCAGACGCTCACGGATATTCGAATACTCCCACTCAAAGTTAGGGGTGAGGATGTGCTTGCCCAGGGCGGTTTCCAGTTCCTCCGGACTCCACCATCGGCCTTCGGAAACCTCGGCATTGTCCGGATCCAGATTGGGATGGCCTATCATGGCAAACACGAACACCATTTCCCGGTCCCTTTCGGTCTCCCAGATGTTCACACCCAGGAAAGTGGGATTGAAGGCCTGCAGGCCCAGCTCCTCCCCCGCTTCGCGGAAAAGGGCTTCCTGTACCTGCTCGCCGTAAGTTACATGGCCGCCCACCGCCGTATCCCAGTAACCGGGCAGAAGATCTTTGTCCATGGCCCGCTTCTGCAGATACAGCTTCCCCTCCTGGTCAATGATATGCAGATGAACCACCGCGTGCAGTACCCGGGCACCGCTGTGGCAGTACGACCGGGTGGCCTGGCCGTAAACCAGGCCGCTGGGCTCCACCAGGGGCAGCATTTCTTCACAGCCCACCGCGGGCCTTCCGGGATGGTCCACGGAAGGACGGGGATAGATGGGTGCAGGTTCGGCGGGGTATACAAGATCCATCATAGCTCCAGTCTTACAATGAAATGGGACTTTCCTTCCACCCGGCCTTCCACATACCAGACGTTTTGGGATTCCTGCAGGCGGAACAGCTGTACAGGTGTTCCGGGCGTTGTCTCCTTGTTGAAATTGATATAGGCATCTTTCACCTGCCCCCCCAGCGTCACTTCCCGCGGAAGGCAATCCATGGCCCAGACCATATAGCAGGCATTGTTGGCATGGCCGATAAGGTCCACGTCCGAATAGGAAACCACATGCTCCCCAACGGGTTCCGCCTCCCTGTCCTTGGGAAGTGAGAGTTTGGGAGCGGGTTCTGCGATGGCATCGTCCACGTTGAAATCCACATCCAGGAGCTGGGCCAGATCTTCCGGGCGCACCAGGCGACGGGTCTGCTCGTCAATGACCACCCAGGAACTGGTGGCTGTAACGGCAGGGGTGCCATCCTGCCCCATCATCTTGAAATCACGGAGATAGAACAGGCCGTTGGCCCCTTTGTGCCAGGTGTACAGTTTAACATTGTCCCGCCAGGCGGGAAGTTTCTCAAAATGGATATGCATCCGGGACAGCACCCAGGCCGTATGGTGGATATGCAGGGTATCGTAGCCGAAACCCAGCTCCTGGGCGGCCCAGTAGGCAATTTCCTGGGCTACGTCCATGAACGCAGCTGGCTTCAGGACCATATTGGCGTCCGTCTGGTAACAGGGGATGCAGATGTCCTGGCAAAACTTGTAGCCTTCTCTCTTAACAGGACTCATCAACCGTGAAGGATTCTAAGTTCTTCCTCCGAATAAAGGAATTTGTCCAGCCACTCCGGCGCCACCCGGCCCAGAACGGCAAGGACGATGACTGCCACAAGGATAACTATGGCAATTATAAGTATAATGCGCCAGAAATGGCGTTTCTTTGCCGGTTCCGGTTCCGGTACCAGCGCAGGATCGCTCTTGACGGTGGAGACTGGTGCCTCGGAGGGAGCATCGGCATTTTCTTCAGCGACCGGAGAGGCATCAGC
>CAMHKD010000044.1:0-15804 GCA_946185645.1 uncultured Bacteroidales bacterium | reverse complement strand
GTGTCCTGCAGCCCGTTCCGCGTGCCCATCGCCCGCCTCGCCGCTGCCCAGGCCCAGATCAAACAAAGCAAATAGGGACAAGCCCTATTTGCTTCGCTTGATAAAGGTTGTGACCCTCACGGGCCACAACCTTTAACTTTATCCACGTTACCCCCACCCAAACCCTCCCCTCGGGGGAGGGCTTAGTCGCTTCGCTCCGAAAGGTGCTAATAGCAACTATTACAGCAGCTTAGCGGCCAGGTCTGAGAGTTCGGAGCGTTCGCCCTTCTTGAGGAAGACGTGCTCAAAGACGCGTTGGCCGGCCATCTTTTCGCCCAGGTGGGTGAGGCCGTTGGACCACTGGTCCAGGTACGGCTGGTCAATCTGGAAGATGTCGCCCGTGAACACCATCTTGGTGCCTTCGCCGGCACGGGTGATGATAGTCTTGATTTCGTTGGGCGTAAGGTTCTGCGCCTCATCGATGATGAAGAACACCTTGCCCAGGGAACGTCCGCGGATATAGGCCAGGGGAGAGATGATGAGCTTCTCCTCCCGGAGCATGTTCTCTATGCGCAGGGCCTGGCGGGAAGAGGGCTTGAACTGCCTTCGGATAACGTCCAGGTTGTCCATGAGCGGCTGCAGGTACGGGCTCATCTTGGACTTCTGGTCTCCGGGGAGGAAGCCGATGTCCTGCCCGCCCAGCACCACGGTGGGACGCGAGAGGATAATCTGGTCGTAGTCGGCCTCCTGTTCCAGGGCCGATGCCAGGGCGATGAGGGTTTTACCCGTTCCGGCACCGCCGGTGAGCGACACCAGCGGGATGTGCGGGTTCAGGCAGGCGTCTATGGCAAAGCGCTGCTCGTCGTTCCGGGGCCGGATGCCGTAGGCCTCCTGCCCTCGCACCAGGGCTATCACCTTGCGGCTGGCGTCATAGCGGGCGCAGACGGTGGCACCGCCGAAGTTGAACTGGTACAGCTGGTTGGGTTTGGGTTCCGTGTCCTGGATCTTCTTCCAGGGGAGGCAGTTGTCCTGCCCGTAGGCAAGGCGCTGGACGGCGTCGGAACCCGTATCTACCACGATTACCTGCCTTTCCAGGTTGTCCATCACCTCGTCTTTCACCCGGTCCGTCAGGTAGTCCTGCGCCTCCATTCCCACGGCCTTGGCCTTGAGCCGGAGGTTGATGTCCTTGGTAACCAGAGCCACGAAGCGGTTGGGATTCCGGTCCCGTACCCACATGGCCGTGGAGAGGATCCGGTGGTCCGGGATATCGTCCCGGAACAGGTCCTGCAGATCCGGTGCAAAGGGGTGGCTGGGCTCTATCTTAATGTATCCCAGGCGTTTCCCAAGGGGAACGCCCCGCTCCTCAAAGTCTTTTCCGTCTGTGAGCTTGTTAATCTCCCGCATGAAGGCGCGGGCGTTGAAACTGAGGGCGTCGTTGCCTTTTTTGAACTTGTCCAGTTCCTCGATCACCGCAATGGGTATCACGATGTCGTTGTCCTGGAACTGCTTTACGGCGTTGTAGTCGTGCAGGATGATGTTGGTGTCCAGGACAAAGATTTTGGGGGTGGTCGTTTTCTTTTTGGCCATATTCAGTTTTAGTCTTCTCCTTCCAGGGTATTGAGCAGGGATTCCAGGATGCCGGGGATGCTGGCTTTGGGGGCAATCTGCACACCCGGGGAGCCGGGTGTGGGATGGCCGATGGGGAAGTACGCCACATCCTGCAGCAGGAGTTCCGCATCTACATAGTCGTAGTCTATATCGGCAATCTGGAGTACCACGCCGGGAACCTCTGCAAAGAGAACGCGCACGGGCAGGGGTTCCGCATAGGCTTTGCAAACGTCGTCCACACTGATGCGGGCGCCTGTTCCGGCCGATGTGAGGGCTTTCAGCGCCATGGTAACACCGCCTTCGAAGACCGTTGCGCCGGCCTTTACCACGCCGTCTTCCACCAGTTCCCGCACCACTTCGTAGCAATCGATAAAGTAGTCTGCATCAACTACATCCGCCGCCGTGGAGGAACTGGCGCCCACCGCCTCCGAGAGGGCCGATCCGCCCAGGCGGAAGTCGCAGGTGTCGAAGGGGATGAAAAGGAGCCAGTCCGAGGGTTCCGGCACCAGGGTGCTGGCGCATTTGCGGCGTCGGGAGATGCGGGGATTGGCCGTGCGGTACGGCAGTTCCCGGAAGAGGCTCTCCTCCTCGTCCACCTCGTCTTCCTCCGCGATGGTGGAGGCCTTGAAGGACACGCCCGGGGCGCCTTTTACCAGGGAATAGCGTGAGATCTTGACGCCCAGCGCGTCTATATAATTGCAGGCGCTTTCCACGGAACTGTAAAAAGCTGCCAGGTTGCCGATGGCTTTTCCGTTCCACTTCCAGTCGGCCCGGAGGGTGAGGTCTCCCAGGCGGAAATGGCCCGACATCCAGATGGCGTCAATGAGCGCCTGGGCCACTTTCCCGGCCGTAAACGATCCGGCGAAGGGGAGGGGCAGGCTGCGTTTGAGCTCTGCTATGGCGGCGGCGTAACTATCCACGTCCGCCTCCCGGAATTCGTAGCTTCCGGGGGTGGGGTCCAAGTGTTCGTCGGCCAGGGTTTCCGGGGCGCCGTCCGGCTCCAGCGGGGGCTCCAGGGTACATTCCCTGAGCATCCGGGCGGGGGACAGGGGCATCTGCACTCCGTCTATGATATATTGTCCGTAAAGGATGTTGTCAAGTTCGGTCATACAATAACAATCGTTTTCAAATGTAGTGAAAAATCTGGATATATTCAAATGGGAAGTCTGCGGAAAAATGATTATTTTTGTATGTATGAATGACGCTTTGTTCTCGGAGGCGGCCTACCAGGCCCTGCTACAGGAAATATTCAGCCGCTTTCCTTCGGTGCAAAGGGCGGGTTTCGCCGTTAATGCGTACAAACCCGGCCTGGAAGGCATGCTGGGCTTCGAGGAGGCCCTGGGGCATCCCAGCCGCGCCTTCCGCTCCATCCACGTGGCTGGCACCAACGGCAAGGGTTCCGTGGCCAACATGCTGGCATCGGCCCTCTCCTGCTGCGGTCTGCGAACGGGCCTGTACACCTCCCCGCACCTGGTAGATTTCCGGGAGAGGATGCTCATCGCCGGGCCGGAGAAGGGCACCTCGGAGGGAGCATCGGCATTTTTTTCAGCGACCGGAGGGGTGCCCTCTTCGGCCTCTCAGGCTCCGGAGGGAGCATCGGCATTTCTGATTCCCAAAGAGTACGTCTTCAAGTTCCTCACGGAGTGGAAACCGTATTTCCTGGAGCATCAGCTCTCTTTCTTTGAGATTACTACCGGCCTGGCATTCAAGTGGTTCGCCGATTCCGGCGTAGAGGTGGCGGTCATCGAGGTGGGCCTGGGAGGCCGGCTGGACTCCACCAACATCCTGGAGAAACCTTCGCTTTCCATCGTTACCACCATCGGCCTGGACCATTGTGCCCTGCTTGGGAACACCCTCCCGGAGATTGCGGCCGAGAAGGCGGGCATCTTCAAGCCCGGCGTGCCGGCGCTGGTGGGGGAGAGCCAGGAGGAAACGGCGCCGGTGTTCAAGGAAAAGGCCTGGATGAACTGCCCCCTCACTTTTGCCGACCATGTGCGTCCTTCGCTGTGGTACCGCCATGCGGAAATCCTAAGGAAGATGGACCTGAGGGCCCCGGTGCAGGAGAAAAACCTCAGAACCGTACTGGCGGCGGTGGATATCCTCAAGGAACTTCCTTTGTTCCAGTCACTTAACAAGACGGAGCAAGTGCTGGAAGGCATAGAGAACACCGCCCGCAACATGCACTTTCACGGCCGCTGGGAGCGCCTCTCGGAGCAGCCCTATGTGCTGGCCGATATCGGCCACAACGCCCACGCCCTGCAGTACAATTTCGCGCAGCTGGAGGCTATGGTAAGGAGCGGGAAATTCTCCTCGCTCATCATCGTCTACGGCATTATGGCCGATAAGGACCTGGATGCCATCCTGCCCCTGATGCCCAGGGACGCCACATACATTTTTACCACCCCGGATACCCCGCGTGCCCTGCCGGCCGGGGAGATCCTCCGCCGCTTCACGGAATACCGCGGCGGCGCCTCCACCCGCGCCTTTTTCTCCTCCAGCGTGCGCCAGGCCGTGCAGATGGCCATCCAGCTCTCGCAGAACCTGGGCGGCCCCGCCAGCCGCAGCGCATCGGCCGAAAACCTGGCCCCGGCGCTCATCTATATAGGAGGCAGCACCTTCGTGGTGGCCGAAGCGGTTCCGCTGTTTTAGCCGGGCGCCCGGCCGCAGGACCAAAAAGCCGGGAAAACGGTCCTGGCGGCGTGCCGGAAGAGAAAGGCACAATAATTGAATTTGGATAAGTAAAAATGCCTTACTGCCATGAAACGCATATTCACCCTGTTGGCGCTGGTGCTCTCCGGCGCAACCGCAATCGCTGCAACTATGACTGACGACGGACACAAACTCAAAGAGCTTTGGGCCCAGTACGAGGCGGCCCGTAATGCCGACCGGCCGGTAAAGGAGCTGGAAATCCTTAAGGAGATTAAGGAAAAAGCGGCTGCCCAGCACTATGTGGTGGACTTTTACGATGCCGCCACGGCATACGTTTCCACCGCGCAGCGGCGGGACTGGAAGCAGCGGGAACCGGCCCTGAAGGCGCTGGAAGAGGAAGTGAAGGCGCTGGACCAGCCCATCGTTACCTTCCTGTGGATGAACGACTACCAGAACTCCTCCACGGACTGGCAGTGGAAGTACGTCAAGGAGAACATCGACCGCTTCCAGGGGCGCAATACGCCGTTTTACCGGAACATCGGCTCATACCTGGGCGGCAATCTGGCGCCGTTTATCCTCTCCGACAAAGAGTATGTACTCTGGCGCTTGTTGTCCCGCCGTTACTACGAGCATATAGAAGACGACGAAATCTATCAGCTCCTCAAGGCCGAAGTGGCGGGGAAGTACCCCAACGAGCCCGCACTGGAGTATTACGTGCTGGGAACCAAATACCGCTATTCCGATCAGGAATCGGCCAAAAAAGCGGCCCTGGAGGCCCTTGCAGCCAAATATCAGGGGAAGGCGGTGAGCCTGTATCCCCGCGGTGCCCTGCTGCAGATGCAGATGGAGAAGCTCTCCCGCGAGAAGGCTCCGCACACGGAGTTTAAGGCGTTGTATAACGCCTGCGAGGCCTTTGAAGCAGACCGCAAGGCCTTCACGGGAGACGAAGCCCGCATCCTTAACGGCTATTACGCCGTACAGAACCTGCGCAACAGGCTCACGGAACGGAATCTGGGCGTTAAGGCAAACCGTCAGAACATTACCGTCACCTTCCAGAACCTGAAGCAGGCCACGCTGGTGCTCTACAAGGGTTCCGCCTCGGACGGCAAGAAAGTAAAAAGCTGGAAACTCACCAACCCGGCGGGCAGTTTCTACGTGCAGGATACCCTGTTGGTGTCCATGCCCGTAGTGGCCGACGGCTCTTACGAGCTGGAGGTGAGCCAGGACAAGATAACAGGCCATGCGTCTTACAACCAATACACCCTTTCCATTGCTTCCCGGATGACGGAAGACCTCTGGCAGGTGTATGTCACGGACCACAAGAGCGGTGAACCGCTGGAGAAAGTGAAGCTCCGCCTGTTCAAGGGCGGCAAGCAGCTGGCCTCCGCCACCGTTGCCCAAAACGGCTTCACGGCCCTTCCCGCCTCCTTCCGGAAGGCTATGGATAAGAAGCCGAACTCCCGCTATTATCTGGTGGCCGAGGACGGAAAGCGCTGCTCCGGGGAGCTGGGCCTGGACGACTACTTCTACAACGGGGACCGTTCAGACACCCGCTGCAACCTGTACCGGGACCGCGGCGCCTACAATCCCGGAGACACCCTCCGCTACAAGCTGGTGGTGTTCCGGGGAGACCCGCGCAAGAGCCTTTCCGTGTGCTCCAGCAAGGACCTTGCCGTGGAACTGCGGGATTCGGAAGGCAACAGCCTGGCCACGCAGGAGCTCCGGACCAACGAGTTCGGATCGGCCTCCGGCAGCTTCGTCCTGCCCAAGGGGCTCCGGAACGGTATGTTCTCGCTGAACGTGCGCCAGAAGGGTTCCTCCGGAGTGCTGGAACGCACCACTTTCCGGGTAGATGAGTTCGTGCTGCCCTCCTTCGACCTAAGCTTTGACCAGGACAACAAGCTTTACCTGGTGGGCGACGAGGTTAGCGTGAGCGGCAAGGTTACCAGTTATTCCGGCCACAGCCTCACCGGTGCGCGCGTGAGCGCCAAGGTCACCTGCCGGGGCGAGGTAATCAGGGAGGAAAGCCAGGAGCTGGGCCCGGACAACGCCTTCAAGTTCGTGTTCCCCTCCCCCATGCAGGGCGGCTACGTTACGGAAGTGACCGTTACGGACGCCACTGGGGAAACCCGCTCCTTCCGCACCTATAAATATATCGGCGACCGCATCCAGATGAACCTGCAGGTGAGAGGGGAGGCCGACGGCAGCTTTGTTCCGGCAGGCGAGCCGGAGGATGTGCCCTATTACCGCCGTCGTTCCGAAAGTCGCTATATAGTGGACGGAAACAATCTCCGGGCCTATCTGGAGGTGGACGATGCCGAAGGCGGGCTCATTCCCGTGCCCTCGGAGTACGTGCTCCTGGACGAAGCGGGAAAGACGGTCCGGCAGGGGAAGGTGGATTCCGGCACGGAAGTGAACATAGACCTTGCGGGGCTTCCTTCGGGGCTCTATACTTTATCGGCCGAAGCCTGCGTGCTGGCCCGGGACGGCAAAACGGAGCTCAAGGACAGTGCCAGGAGCAAGGTGCTGGTGGTCCGCTCCTCCGACAAGAGCCTTACCCCGGCGGTGAAGCGTTTCTTCCTTTCCAGCCCCACTACCGTCACCGACGGCGTTATGTCCATGCGCCTGGGCTCTACCTACGGCCCCGTTTGGGGTGTGGCAACGCTCTTCGGCGACAATCGGAAGGTACTCTCTACCAAAACGTTCAAGCTGGAGCAGGGCGTTCCCGGAGAGGTGAGCTTTGCCTATGCGGCCACTTATCCGGATGCCGTGCGCATGCAAGTGTTCTACTTCCAGGACGGGGAATCCGTGGAATTTGAACGGCAGTTCCGCCGGGAAAAAGACAAGCTCTCCCTGCCGCTGCGCTTTACCCGTTTCCATTCCGATGCCTATCCGGGCACCGAATACAGTTTCACCCTGCAGACTGGCGCGGGCGTGGAGGCTCTGGCCGCCGCGTGGGACAAGAGCCTGGATGCCATTGCCGTCAATTACTGGCCGGTGGCTTCCATGGGCGGCTATTCCGTGCCGGACGTTTATTTGAACTCGGCCTGCGGCTTTATCACGGGCGAGAAGGGAGAGGACCGTGTGGTCCTGTACGGCTCCAGCGCAGGAGGGCGCTTGCTGTCCAAGGCGGCTGGGTCCATGGAAGATGGAATGATGCTGGTGGAAGAGGCTATGGTGGCCCTGCCGGCGCCCATGGCCCGCAACGAATCGGCCGACAGGATTAGCAGTGATGATGCCGAAGAGATGGGGGCGGAGCCGGTGGTCCGTACCGAATTCTCCAGCGCCCTCACTTTCCAGCCGCACCTGCTCTCCGACGAGGACGGGACGCTGGAATTCAGCTTCCGCACTTCCGATAAGCTAAGCACCTATTATGTAACGGTTTACGCGCACGGGAAGGATATGCGCAATGCCCTGGTGCAGCAGGAGATGGTGGTTTCGCTGCCGGTGAAAGTGGCGCTGGTGGAACCGCAGTACCTCTATGCGGGAGACCGCTACGAGGCGGCTCTCACCGTTTCCAGCATCTCCGACGAGCCGGTTTCCGGCCTCCTGCAGCTTCGCTATGGGGATTCCATGCAGGAGATCCCGGTCACCGTTCCCGCCGGCGAGGTGGTGAGCCACCGTTTCCTGGTGGCGGTTCCCTCCGATGCTCCGGAGGAGCTTACGCTCACGGCCTCCTTCCTCTCCAAGGAGTTCTCGGACGCCGTGCAGGTGACCGTGCCGGTGTATCCGGCGGCGCAGGTGCTCTCGGAGGCGCATTCGGCCGTGCTGCTTGCCGGTATGGACCGGGAGGCCCTGCTGCAGGAGCTCCGTGGCCGATTTGTGAATGTGTCTGGTGCAGAGGCGCTTCTGAAGGAAATCACCGTCATGGACATGGTCCGCGACGCCATTCCGTCCCATGTGGAGCCGTCCGGCAAGGATGTGCTTTCGCTCTCCGAGGCGTGGTACGTGCAGCTGCTGGCCGGGAAACTTTCCGCCGAGAAGAAGGCTGCTGCAGAGCTGCTGGAGAAGATCCTGGCGTGCCAGAACTCCGACGGTGGCTTCGGCTGGTTCGAGGGGATGAGTTCATCGGCCGTGATTACGGCGGTGCTGCTGGAGCGTTTTTCCAAGCTGCGGGAGCGGGGATTTGAAGTGCCGGAAATGACTAAGGCCGTCTTGTTCCTGGACAAGACGCAGTTTGGAACGTCCTTCCCCGTGTGGCGGGGCTGGGTGAGCGATGCGCAGTACATGCACGTGCGGGCGCTGTATCCGGAGGTGCCGTTCACTGTGAAGGCCGTTTCCAAGGCCGACAAGAAGCGGATGGACCAGTTCAAGAAGGATGCGAAGGCATATCTGCTGCCCAGCAAGAAGGACGGCAGGGGACTGCAGGGCCAGATTCTCTCCAAGGCCCGCAGGCTCCTCACACTCAAGCATTTGAGCGAAAACGAGGCGGGGGTGGCGCTCTCCGGCGCCTGGGGCGTTACGCTGGACCAGTCCAAGCTGGCCAAATCCATGCAGGAGGATCTGCTCTCGCTGGTGGAGTATGCTGTGGAGCACCGGGACGGCGGCTGGTATTATCCCAATGCGGTAATGCCTTGGCGGGGTCTGATGGAAAGTGAAGCATACGCGCATGCCCTGCTATGTGACCTGATGGATAGCTTCGGTGCTGCGGCAGGGGATGGAGTATTGTCCCCCTCCGCGAAAAAGAAGGCCGATGCTACGGGGGACAATACTCCGTCCCCTGCTACCATAGCCGATGGAATCCGCCTGTGGTTGATGCTGCAGAAGGAGACGCAGAAGTGGGAGACGGATCCGGCCTTTGTGGATGCCATTACCTCCATTCTGGATGGCTCCAAGGCTGTTCTGGATACCCGTGTGCTGGCCTTGTCGGCCACTTATGAGGCGCCGTTCAGCCGCATTAAGGCCGCCGGAAACGGCTTTACCATCGAGCGTGTCTTTTACAAGGACGTGACGGAGGAACTGCTGTACGACGATGCCACGCTGCCGCGGAACCGGCAGATTTCCACCCGGCGGGAGATCCGGCCTGGAGATCCGGTGAAGGTGGGCGACAAGATTACGGTGGAATACCGGATCTGGAACGGCGAGAACCGCAGTTTCGTGAAGCTGGACGCCGCCCGCGAGGCCGCCCTTCGCCCTGTGCAGCAGCTTTCCGGCCCTATTGGCTGGAGCTTCAGGAGCTTTACGCCGCAGGGCTACCGCAATGTGAAGGCCGACCGAACAGAGTACTTCTTTGACAGCTATCCAGAGGAGAAGACCACCATCACGGAGGAATTCTTTGTAACGCAGGCCGGTGCCTTCGTGGCCCCGGTGGTTACCATAGAGTCCCTCTACGCCTCGCACTACCGCGCCAACAGCGCTTCCAGAGGCGTCTTGGTTTCCGAAGTGCAGTAATGGTCATTCTGAGCTTTGAGGCTGTCATTCTGAGCGAAAGCGAAGAATCTATAACTAAAATTTGGAGATTAAACGGAAAGTAACTACATTTGCAGTCCTTTCCGGGCGGTTAGCTCAGCTGGTTCAGAGCACCTGCCTTACAAGCAGGGGGTCACTGGTTCGAATCCAGTACCGCCCACAAACTGAAATCAGGCATTTACGATTTTTCGTAGATGCCTGATTCTTTATTGTAGTCGCAGTTTTGTCGCAGTTTCAGCGAGGTTTTTGGTCTTCCTGTTGTACATAGCTGATATGTACAGCCGCAGAGAACAATGTGTTTTGGGAGAGGGGGGAATACCTTATTTGCTTCGGCTTGCAATCCAGAGTTTGGGCGTTTGGCCGGTGATTTTCTTGAATACGCTGTTGAAGGAAGAGGCGCTCACAAAGCCGCAGGCCTGTGCCATCTCTGTCTGCTTGGCGTCCTGGTGGCTTTGCAGGTACTGCTCGGCATAGTCTATGCGAAGGATGTTCAGCAGTTCCGGGAACCCCATGTCGTAGGCGTTATTCACCAGTTTGGAAACATAGGTTTTGTTGGAGCCCAGGGCATCGGCCACATCCTGAAGGCTAAGGCCGGGTTTCAGGAACATCTTTTTCTTGATCACTTCTTTTTGGAAGCTTTCCAGGAGCGGATTGTTGTGCCAGCCATCTGTCACGGACGGGACCCTCTGGTCGTTCAGGTTCTCTTCGTACTCCTCTTTTGCTCCCGTCGGCAACTGGTCTCCTATCCTGTCACGGATGCGGATCAGGGACAGCGTGTCCGCTTCCGGCAGCAAACTCATGATGGTAGATTCAATGATCTCCCCTTTGTTCTTCTTGCTAAAGTTGTAGCGGATAAGGTTGCCCAATTCCTTGAGGGTTACCCGCTGCCGGGTCCCTGCCAGGGCCACATAGGCAAACAGGAAGACGCACGAGGCGAACAGGGCCGGGGCTATGGGAATCTCGTAGGGGTCCAGAGCCGGGAGCGCTATGAACAGGAAAAAGATGGTGCATAACAACAGGATGCAGTATTGCAGCTCTACCAGGGTAATGGACTGATGCTTGAACAGGAAGCCGAACAAATTTTTCCAGGGCCGGTATTTTTTCCGGACCATATGGAAAACGAGGTAGGAGATGAACAGCGCCAGTTCCACCATCAGTACTATGTGGTACACGGACCGGAGAGCGGCTTTGTGCGCCTCCAGTTCGGCCGGGGGAGTAAGACGTATCTGGATGACGCCGATGGTGAACAGGACAGTGGGAATCACAACCCACAGCATTTTGTAGAAAGGTGGATTCTCATCCAGCCGGATGCGGTCCAGATAATGCATCATCAAAGGGATGAGGCTGGGGCCTGTGAGCAGGGCCAGGACGTGTTTTGGGGCAATCAGATAGGCGCCCAGGCAGAAGAGCAGGGTTACCGTAACGTAAAAAGAACTGGTCTTGGAAGCCCCCAGACAGTAAAAAACTATCCAGAATAAACATGCGCCAGTCGGCAGGAACCCCAGTATGTCTAGCCAGTGCATCAGAAGTCGTCGTTATTCTCGTAAATCTTGGTCTCCCAGCCGCCGACGGCGGGGGCGAAGGTTATCTCGTGATAGATGGAACTCAGATCCAGGCCGATATGGAAGGTGTACTGCTTGCCGGGAGCCATGACATTATTGGGCAGCAGACCGTACAGCATGTATTTGAATACCTGATCCTTAAGAGGAGGATATTTATAGTTGTTAAGGGTGAATCCATCCACGTCAAAAACAACTTCCACACACTGTTTGGCCATCTCAATCTCGTCCGGAATGGCGTAATAGCGGTGGCCCACCAGCATCTCGTTATCGGTTCCCACTCCAACCAGGGTGTCTCCCTGGAAAACAATTTCGTCGCGGTAATATCCCTGATAGTTCCAGAATCCGCGGTTAACCATTAAGTCGTTCACATAGATGCCGGCCGACGCCACTTTGGTGGCCACCAGTTTGCGCAGGTGGATAAGGCCCTGAAGTTCCTTCATGGGGGTTACATCACACACCTTGAAGCCGATATCATTAGTAATATGCTGGAATTCCAGGGACAGCAGATTGAGTTCCTGGATGGCCCTTTCCACGGTTTTGGATACCAGCGGGCCAGCTTCCAGCTCGTTTACGGTGTAGGGGATGGAATACTCCTTATTGTCGTTTTTATAGGAAACGCTGCTTACGAAAGGATAGTATGCACTTAACCGGACCGTCCTGGGCGCATCCCACAGCCCCGAGTCCAGCAGTTTGCTGTATCCGGCGCCGCTGTTATATACAGGGGAATTGTCTATGAGCAGGGAGCCGCTCTCCTTTTCAATACCCACCAGGCCAAAGGGCCGGCGCGTATCCATGGTAGCGATAAGGTCTCCGGCATCTACCAGTTCACCGCGGGTTAAGGGTTCCTGGGGAATTTCCACTCCGTCCCGGGTAACCTTGATATCGAAAGCTACTTTCTTCTGATTCTGAAGCTTATCCCCGTCCGGAAGATCGTCAATTCCGGTACAACCCCATAGGCACCCCAGAAGGGCGAGGGCGGCGAAGGAAATGGATGGCCAGGGCTTCATAAAGGCGGTGTTTAGATTTTGTGTTCAAAGATATGAATAAATCCTGAAAGAACAAATATTATTTGTTCAAAATCAAAATAATTGTAAAATCATAAAAACGAAAGTGGCCGGGCGTCACATTTTGCCCGACCTTAAATGCAAGTATTTCAATAGATTATTTTATCAGTTTCAGCTGATTGTTTACGCTGTTTATCAGTTTTTCAAAGAAAATGGGTTTGGTTATAAAGTCGTTGGCCCCACAGTCGTATGCGCGTACTATATCCTCGTTTTTATTGAGAGCGCTGAGGACAATTATCCTTACATCTTCCAAATCCGGTGTTTCCCGCACTTTCTGCAGCACTTCAAATCCATCCATAAAGGGCATTATGAGGTCCAGGATTACCAGATCCGGCTTCTTGGCGATGATTTCCCTCATGGCTTCCAGGCCGTTAGAGGCCTTCCTTATTTGGATATTGAACCTGGATAGCATTTTCTCCAGCAGAATGAGATTCAGCGAAACGTCATCCACTGCCAGGATATCATATTGTGATAGATCTTTTTCCGGCTTCATTTGTTAATTCTCACGGGTTCCGGCCCACACTTTGGGAGTTACGCCGGTTACTTTTTTGAAAATGATGTTAAAGGACGAGGCGCTCTGGAATCCGCAGGCGGCTGCCACTTCCGACTGAATAGCGTCCCGGTGGCTCATTATATACTGCTCTGCATAATCTACGCGCAGGATATTGATCAGTTCCGGGAATCCCAGATTGTACGTGTTGTTAACCAGTTTTGAGATATAGGTTTTGTTGGAGTTAAGCTTATCGGCCACATCCTGCAGGGTAAGACCTGCTTGCAGGAACAGTTGCTCGTCTATCATCAAATGCTGGAATCTGGACATGAGGCTGTCTTCTTCCCAGGAATCTGAAACAGCTGTGAAAAGAGTACTGGCAAGGTTCTGTGGCATTTCTTTAAGCTCCTCGTCCGACAATGACGCGCCAATTTTATCCTGGATGCGCCTGAGGGCGGCCTCCTCGGCCTCTTCTACCAGTTCGTTTATAATGGTTTCCACAACCTCGGTCTTGCTCTTTTTCCCATAATTGTACAGGAAGGAGTGCCCAAATTGCTTCATGCTAATTGTCTTATTTACAGAGAACAACGTGGGAAAGAAGTAGAACAGGAAGGAGATGCTTAGCAGGAAATTGATAAGGATAGTCAATCCTATGTGGGTATCCGTAAAGTCTTTGAAAAGCGTAATCTTTACTACAAAGCAAATTGTAGCAGGGAAGATGGAGTATGTTTGCAATTCCACCATGCGAATGGGCTTGCCTTTAAACAGGTAATCATAGAGGTCCTGGAGCTTGAAATGGTCTTTTTTGAACAGATAGATAACCCACACCAGGAAACAGAGCATTTCAAAGGCCAAAACATACCTGAAAATGATTACAGTCCAGTTATAATAAGTGTAGAATATGGTTCCACGATACTCCTCGATTGCATCATTCCCTCCTTCCAGCAGGCGGTGATAGAAACCTTCCGCCTCCTGATAACCAATCATGGAGGTGAGGAGCACTGAAACGGTGAACAGTACCGTGGGGAGGATGATCCAGATCAAGTGAGCCGGATTCTGAAGCCGGCCTGGTCCGAAACGGAGTTTTTCCAGATACAGCCATACCAGGGGAATGATCACTGGCGCTGTCAATACCATGACAAGGTTTACAACGGCCAAAACCCGGAGCGGTACCCCGGGAACCAGATAGCTGCTGTCTGATATGAGAAACAGCGCCAAATCCAGTATCAGCAGCAGGATTATCCAGAAATTATCTGTCCTGAATGACCATACACAATGGATGACCACCCAGAACAAACAGATTATTGCTGGCAGGAAAATGAATACCGGTTCAATCATCAGAAGTCGTCGTTGTTCTCATAGATTTTTGTTTCCCAGCCACTTACGGAAGGAGCGAATGTAATCTCATGGTATATGGAACTCAAATCCAGACCAATGTGGAAGGTATATTGTTTACCTGGGACTAACACATTATCTGGCAGCAGTCCGTATAACATATATCTGAGAACCTGGTTTTCCAGGGGTGGATAATCAAAGTTATTCAGGGTGAAACCATCCACGTCAAAGACAACCTCCACGCACTGTTTGGCCATTTCAATCTCGTCCGGGATGGCATAGTAGCGGTGGCTTTCGGCCTTATGGTCTTCCAGCGAATTGTAACCCACAAATTTTTCGTTGTCCGTACCCACGCCCACAGGTGAATCGCCGTCAAATACCGTTACGTCCCTGTAATAACCCTGATAATTCCAGTTGCCGCGGTTCACGGCCAGATCGTTCACATAGATACCGGCCGATGCCACATTGGTGGCAGTCATCTTCTTAAGATGGATGAGCCCCTGGAGCTCTTTCTTGGGAGTTACATCGCAGACCTTAAAGCCGATATCGTTTGTAATGTGCTGAAATTCAAGCGGTAATATATTAAGCTGATCAATGGAGCGCTCTGTGGTTTTGGACACCAGCGGACCAGCTTCCACCTCATTCACCGTGTAGGGGATGGAATACTCCCTATTCTCGTTACCATATACAATACTATTGACATACGGATAATATGCGCTGAAAAGAACCGTGGTGGGGGTTTTCCAGAAAGTGGATTCGAAAACCTTCCTGTATTCGCCGTCTCCGGTGCTGTAAACAGGAGAATTATCCAGAAGGACGGTGTTGGTGCCCTTTTCTATGCCCACAAGGCCGAAGGGGATACGGGTATCCATGGTGGCCAGCATGTCTCCTGCGTCAATCTCTCCCTTGGTCTTATAACCCTTGGTGTCCAATTCTTTGCCGTCACGGGTGACCCGGATGTTGAAGCCCAGCTGCTTGGAGCCTTCATCCTTTCCAGGGATATCTTCCACTCTTGTGCAGGACGGGAGGATTCCCAGAAGGGAAGAAAGGGCTGCGATGAAGTAAAACTGCGGTTTCATATTATATTATATATATAAGGTATACTTATTATTTTCCGGGGAGCCTATCTTTTTTCTCCCCATGCAAAGATATGCAATATTATTTACAAAACAAAAATTTTTTTTCAAAAAATGAACAAATTTTTATTTCGGAAAAAAAGTCGTTTCAAAAACGTATAAGGGCAGTTTTACGGAAATTGATAGAATTTCTTCTTTTTTTTTCTTTGCTATTATATGCTAAAACGATTTTTAGTGCCAGATTCGGCCATAAATACCTTCCAGAGCCTTAATTTTAAGATTTAACAATTTTTTGTCAAAAAAATAAAAAAAATATTGAAAAAAAAATTTGTTGTTTAAAATGTTTTTTCTAACTTTGCAACCAATTAGAGAATAACAATCGGCTCGCCCAATTAGAGCCCAAAGCATAAAAGACAAGTAATCAGTTACTTAAACACATGATCAAGAACTTTAACATCAAATCTTTCGGGAAGGCCCTCCGGTCTGTCCTCAGTTTGATGGTTCTTTTCGTGAGTCTTTTTTCTTTACGCGCGCAGGCATCCGAGCGTGGTTCCATTATTTTTTTACGGAATTCTGTTGCGGATTCGGCCTATGTTTCCAATGGATCTGTCAAAAGAACGTATGCTACCGTT
>CAMHKD010000043.1:0-16051 GCA_946185645.1 uncultured Bacteroidales bacterium | reverse complement strand
GAGCGGCGGCTTCCCAAGCCGCAGGTCACGAGTTCGAACCTCGCATTCCGCTCCAGACACTCCCCGCAGGTGTTGGCCCAGGGGAGTGTTTTATAACTAACCGCATTCTATATGGACAAAACAATTGCGCTGAACCCCAATGAGGTAGTCGCTTTCCTGCAGAAACGCCCGGAAACTTTTACCCGGGAAGACATGCTCCGCTTTATCTGCGAGAACGATGTCAAGATGATAGACTTCATGTATCCGGCCGAGGACGGCAGGGTAAAAACCCTTAACTTCACCATAAACAGCCTGGCCTATGCAGAGACCATCCTCACGGAAGGGGAGCGGGTGGACGGCTCCAGCCTTTTCCCTTCCTTCATAGAAGCCGGCAACAGTGACCTTTATGTGATTCCCCGTTACCGCACCGCCTTCGTGGATCCGTTCAACGAAACACCCACCCTGTGCTTCCTGTGCAGCTTTTTTGACAAGAGCGGCGCTCCCTTTGACTGCGCCCCGCACGCTACCCTGTTAAGGGCCGAAGAGGCCTTCGAGGCATCTACCGGATTGCAGTTCGAGGCCATGGGAGAACTGGAATACTATGTGATTACGGATGCAGATCCGCTGTTCCCCGCTACGGACCAGAAGGGTTATCACGAGAGTGAACCCTTTGCCAAGCTTAACGACTTCCGCCGGGACTGCATGATGCATGTGGCCCGCACGGGCGGTCAGATCAAATACGGCCACAGCGAGGTGGGTAACTTTACCCTGGACGGGAAAATCTATGAGCAGAACGAGATAGAGTTCCTCCCTTGCCCGGTGGAAACGGCTGCAGACCAGCTGCTTTTGGCCAAATGGGTAATCCGGAACCTGGCTTTCCGCAGCGGCCTGGACGTCTGCTTCGCCCCCAAGATCACGGTGGGGAAGGCCGGAAGCGGTATGCACATCCACATGCGCCTCATGCGCGGAGACCGGAACGCCACCCTGGGTCCGGACGGGAAACTGTCGGAGGAGGCACGCCGTGCCATCGCCGGCCTCATGCTCATGGCTCCGTCCATCACGGCCTTCGGCAACAAGAATCCCACCTCTTATTTCCGCCTGGTGCCGCATCAGGAGGCCCCCACCAACGTTTGCTGGGGAGACTGCAACCGCAGTGCCCTGGTCCGCGTGCCGCTGGGCTGGAGCTCCGGAACGGACATGTGCCACAGCGCCAATCCGCTGGAGGAATCGTCCGACCACGACACTACCGCCAAACAAACCTTCGAGATGCGCTCCCCGGACTGCTCAGCCGATATCTATCAGCTCATGGCCGGCCTTTGCGTGGCGGCCCGTATCGGCCTGGAAATGGAGCCGGAGAAGGCCCTGAAACTGGCGGCGGAGAAGTATGTGGACATGGACATCCACCGCAGCGAGAATGCCGCCCGCCTGGCAACCTTGGAAAGCCTTCCCACCTGCTGTGCGGAATCGGCCGATGCCTTGGAAAAGGTTCGTAAGGTGTACGAGGCGGCCGATGTCTTCCGTCCGCGGATGATTGACGGCATCCTGCAGGCCCTGCGTGCCCACGACGACGCCAAACTGCAGGTGATGGCCCGTCGGGAGCCGGAGCTCATGCGGAAGCTGGTGGACCAGTACTTCGACTGCGGTTAGCCTATGAGAAAGTGTTTGTTGATCCTGCTTGCCATACCCCTGTTTTTCCAGGCCTGTGCCCAAAATGATCTTAAGAAGATGACCCTGCGGGAGAAAATAGGACAGATGTTCATCGTGCGTCCGGAAGCCTTTGATCCGGAGATTGAGTGGGTTACCGGGGAAGACCTGGTGCCCTACGCCATCCGCAGCGTTAATTCCCGCATGGCCGCCACCAACAAGAAGTATCCAGTGGGCGGCATCCTCCTGTACGGCCACAACATAGATACGCCGGAGCAGGTGGAGAAGTTCATCGGGGAGTTGCGCCGATTCAAAGGCCATCCGCTCATCTGCATAGACGAAGAAGGGGGACGCGTGGCCCGGATTGCCAACAATCCCAATTTCCAGGTCCCCGTTTACCAGAGCATGGCTGCCATCGGCGCAACCGGAGATCCGCAGGCGGCGTACGATGCCGCTTTCGCCATCGGAAGCTACCTCAAGGAATATGGCTTTGACGTCAATTTCGCCCCTGTGGCCGATGTGAACACCAATCCGGAGAACGTAATCATAGGCGCCCGCGCTTTTTCCGACAAGCCTTCCGTGGCCGCCCCCATGGTGGCGCAGTACGTGAAGGGCATGCAAGCGGCGGGAATCGTGAGCTGTCTCAAGCATTTCCCGGGACACGGAGATACCTATGCCGATACGCATCTGGGTTATGCAGTTAGCCACAAGACCTGGGAGGAAATGCTTGAGTGTGAGATGTATACCTTCAAGGCTGGCATTGCCGCGGGTGTGCCCATGATCATGAGCGCGCACATATCGGCCCCCCAAGTGACGGGATCCGAAATCCCTTCCACGCTCTCTCCCGTAATCCTGCAGGAGAAGCTGCGGGGAGAGTTGGGCTTTGACGGGGTCATCATCACCGACGGCATGGAAATGGGTGCCATAACCCGGCAGTTCTCCTCGGAAGAGGCCGCCATCCTGGCCATCCAGGCCGGGGCCGATATCCTCCTGGGTACGCGGGACTATCCCAAAGTATTTGACGCCGTCCTCAAAGCGGTTGAAGACGGCGTCATTCCGGAATCCCGTATAGATGAAAGCGTACGCCGCATCCAGAAACTGCGTGCGCTGGCGGGGAGATAGCTAAATATAATAACACCAATAGTGCCTGTCTTCCAGTTCTCCAAACTGGATGCCGGTAATCTGTCTATACAGTTTGGTACAGACCGGGCCCACCTTGCCGTCCGGACGGTAGCGGTAGGACTGCGTTATCTCCGGTTTTTCCAGCACGGGTTTGATGTCAATATGGGACATGGGCGTTATCACCACGGCGGTTCCGCAGGCGGCGGCTTCGTCAAAATCGGCCAGTTCCTCTACCGGGACTGGGCGTTTTTCCACTTCCATGCCCAAATCGGCCGCCACTTCCTGCAAGGTCTTGTTGGTGATGGACGGCAGGATGCTGTCCGACAGGGGAGTGATGTACTTGTTCCCTTTAATCCCGAAGAAGTTGGAAGAACCGAATTCGTCCACGAACTGACGGGTGCAGGAGTTCAGGTACAGCAGTTCCGTATAGCCCTGGCTGTGGGCAATCTGATAGGGCATGAACGTGGCGGCGTAATTACCGCCGATCTTATAGCTGCCGGAGCCCTTGGGTGCAGCCCTGTCGTAATTACCGGGAATCACGGCGGCGAAGGAGCGGAGGTGCTCCCCGTAATAGGAACCCACAGGGGCGCACATAACGGCAAAGATGGCTTCCGGATAGGGAACCAGCTGCATCTGCGGGTGAACGCCCATTAGCAGGGGTCTAAGGTACAGGGAAGCCCGGTGCCCGTAAGGTGGCAGATATTCCAGATTGTTCCTTACGCAGGCCTCACACATCTTGATGAACATTTCCTGAGAAGGGCCGGGCATGCCCAGATAATCGGCCGTTCGCTTGAGCCGGGCGGCGTTCTGGTCCGGGCGGAAGATGGCAATCCTCCCGTCCTTCTGCCGGAAAGCCTTAAGTCCTTCAAAGCAGGAAATGGCATAATGAAGGACCTGGGCGAAGGGGTCGAAGGTAAAGGAAAAGTTTTCCGTGGCCTCAAAGGGGGACCACTCCCCATCCTTATATCGGGAGAAAATGATGGTACGGGTACGGTAGGCGTCGAAGCCCAAGGTGTCCCAGGAGATGCTTTTCATAGGCTATCTTACACTTACTAACTAAAGTTTGCCCTCGCACATTAATATAGTTCACGTTAAATGGGTAAATCGCTACGCGAGGTTTAAAACACTAACTGAGCGTAAAGATAGTTAAATAATTTTAAAAACAAAAACTATTTTATTGATTGTCAGCATCTTGTAAAACCGGGAATTGATTTCTGAATGCAAGCAATTCCGGGATATTGATATCGAAAGTGCTTATATCTTCTTCGTTCTCCTTACAATTTGTAAGCATTTGCCCTTTCGGGCCGATAAGGGCCGTGTGACCGGAATAACGGTTTTTGGGATCTGTTCCCACCCGGTTTATCCCCGCAACGTAGCATTGGTTCTCCACGGCGCGGGCTCTCAGGAGGATGTCCCAGGCATCCATGCGGCTCTCCGGCCAGCTGGCTACATACAGGGCCAGATCGTACAGGGCATTTCCGTCCGTTAGCAAGCGGTTCCGGCTGAATACCGGGAAGCGTAGATCGTAACAGACCTGCAGGAGGATATTTACGCCCCGGAAAGGAACCACAACGGGCCGGTCTCCTGCCGTAAAACGCTTGTGTTCACCGCCAAAAGTGAATAGATGATGCTTGTCGTAATGGATTTCCCTTCCGTCCGGATAAACAAAATAAAAGCGGTTCCGGTAGGTTCCTCCCGTTTCTGTGGCCACACTCCCGGCTACCGCGCAGTTGTGCCCCGCCGCCGTTTCCTGCATAAGGCGCAGGCTTTCCCCGTCCTTCTCTGCTACGCCTGCGGGCTCCGTGACAAAGCCGGTGGAGAACATCTCCGGCAGCACAATAAGGTCTGTGGCCGGAATATTGGCCAAAAGCGTTCCAAGACGACTCCGGTTGGCTGCGGGAGCCTCCCATGCCGGGCTGAACTGTACAAGCGTTACTTTCATAATGATACAAAAATACGCCTTTTTTATTATTTTTACGTGCAGGATTGCAACAAATGCAGTTTTTCTCCGTTTATAGAGTAGAGGCCCCTGAAAAGCCGGGGCCGGAGAGGCACAATATTGATGACCAGACAGGAAGCAACAACGTTTTACCGGATTCACAGCACGCCCGTTTACAATACGGCCCTACGAATCCTGCAAAACGAGTCCGACGCAGCGGAAGTGATGCAGGACACGCTCCTGAAGTATCTCTCCGGCGGAATCCGGAGCGGTAGCCCGGCGCAGGCATCGGCCTGGCTCAGGACCACCTGCATCCGGAAAGCCATAGACAGGCTGCGTTCGCGCAAAAAGGATCCCGTCTTCCTGGATGCCGATGAATTGATGGATGAAGATATCCCGGCGGCCGATTACGAAGAAGGGGAGGCGATGCCGGACATGAACGTGATCCACCGGGCCATGGAAGCCCTGCCGGAACCTTACGCCCTGGTGCTCAACCTGGCTTTGATAGAAGGCCTCAATTATACTCAAATTGCAGAAGTGACCGGACAAAAAGAAGTTACGCTCCGTTCCATTTGTGCAAGAGGCAAACAGAAACTGATTAAATCACTAAGAAACCATGAATAAATTGGAGGAATACATCCAGGCTAATGCCTCGCAGCTGGATACCGCCCTTCCGCCTTCCGGAGCGGAGGAACAGTTCCTGGAGCGCTGGGAAGCCGCAGAAAAAGGCAGGAAGAAGAGGATCTTCTATTTTGCCTTCAGCGCTGCTGCGGCCGTTGCCGTCATCCTGGCCCTTCTGCCTTGGAAATCTGCAGGATTCCGCGGCTTGGGAAACAACCCGGACGCCGTGTACGAGCATTATCTGGCGGTTGTGGCCGATGCTTGGAAGGTGGCCGCTTATGATGAAGAGGCCGCCGCCATGCTGGGGAGCCTCACCAACGAAGCCATCCCGCTCAGAGACCTGCTGCCCGACGAACTGTCTCCTCAGGAGCAGGCCGCCATTCTCCGGGCCCATTACGGAGACCTCCTGGATGGTGTAGACAAGATTATGAAAACAGTTAAAAGATAAAACCATGAAAAAAATCATTGCCCTTTTATTCGCCGCCCTGGCCTTCTCGGCCGTCGGCCTGCGTGCAGAAGAAGCCGAAGAGGCTGCTACCGTGCTTTCCAAACAGTACTCCTACAAGGATTTCCAGGCTTTGTCGGTTGGAAACTCCTTCAAAGTAACGCTGGTCCAGGACAGCAAGTGGTCCGTGGAAGTGGAATACAGCGACTTCCTGGAGCAGTACCTGGATGTGGAGGTGAGAGCCGGTACGCTTCGCATCGCCCTTAAGGAGCTTCCCCGATCGGTTCAGAATTCCCGCAAATACAAGGACGGACCGGTTCTCAAGGCAACCGTCCATATGCCCCGGCTCACCAAGCTGGCCCTGAGCGGAGCCTCCAAATGCTGGCAGGAAGGCCGGTTCACCCTAACCGGCGAGGAAGAATTCCGCATGGACCTTTCCGGTGCTTCGGTGGCCGAAAACGTAGCCGTGGATGCACACAAGGCCCGTCTGTACATGAGCGGCGCGGCCAACTGCGAGAGCTATGAAGGTAAATACTATCAGGTCCGGATGGATTTGTCCGGTGCCTCCAGGGGTGATTTTGACATTGCAGCCGAAGATTGGGACGTGGTCCTTTCCGGATCGGCCCATGTGGACCTGAAGGGCCCGGAATGCAAGACCATGGACATAGAGTCATCCGGTGCTTCCAGGGCCGATGTGGCCGTCCTGTCCGGCTCCTTGCAGTACGAGGGCAGCGGATCTTCGGACCTGCGCGCCCTGGACGCCCCCACGCTGAAGGCCAAGATAGAGCTTTCCGGCGCCTCATCGGCCCGGGTTGCAGTGAAGGAAAGCATTGAAGTTGAGGCCTCCGGCGCTTCCACCTGCCGTTATAAGGCTGTGGACGGTGCTGCCCTTAAGACCAAATTCGATATTTCCCGCGGCTCCAGGGTGTCTTCGCTGTAAGTATCTCATAAACGGCAGCCCAGCACAAGATGCCCTTCGGTCCGGGCGTTGGAAAAGCTAAGCTGGGAAATAGTGCCGTAGGTGGCGCCCCTTATGGTAAAATTGGCTCCGTAAAACCATTTCCCCTTCCAGTGAAGGGCCGAAAATTGAAGAATACCTACCCAGTCCGGGAAGGTATTCTTCATTATTCCCTGGGTCTTTTCCGTATACCATTTATTGTAGCTTAGTACGGACATGTTGGCCATGATGGAAAAATGGATGAGCCAGTTTTTGGCAGTCACGAAATTATGGGCATAGCCGGCTCCAATGGCCAGGATGTTGGTCATCAGTGACATCACTTCGGACCCCTGATAGCTGCTGCCCTCAAACTTTGTGAGCCCGTTCCTAAGGGAAAGCCCCAGCACCGGGCTGCCGGCGCTCCTTTTCTGGACCTGCATCATGCTGAAGGGAGCGGCAAAGGAACACTTGTCCCCGTTGAACACGTACCAGGCGTCGAAATCACCTGTAAGGTCCACATTCACATCTCCCCGGGGAAGGACCGTGCTTGTGGAGTCCGGATAGGAAATCATGCGCCCCTCGTAGGAATTGGAATAGCGGAAGGTGGCCGACATACAGAACTTATTCCCATATAGGGAAATGGAATATGCCTGGTCGCTGTTCTTCAGACGGGGGAAAAACCAGGCCGGATTGATGTTGACCCCCAGTTCCAGCCATCGCCAGGCTACGGAAAAACCCTGCGAATAAGTGGGGGCCGAGTTAAGCACGGTGGCAAAACCGGTATCCTCTTCCAGGTGTGTGACCCCCAGAGTGTTCCAGGATATATTGGATGATGTTTTGAGAGTCCACCGTTCTTCCGGAATATGGATATAGTTGGTATCCACGCCCGCCCTGTGCTGGCTATTATACATCCTGGTGTCCATCCGCTTAAGCAAAGATGCTGTTGTGTCCGGCTTTTCCTGGGCTGCGCCCACAAGCACCGGAAACAACAGCAGCAATGCCAGCAGGACCCTTTTCATGCAACGGGCCGTACTATGCTTTATCTTCTTCCAGGGCCTTTTGGTAGCATTCCCGGCAGAGGGGCTCATAGGTGTCCTTCTCTCCCAGGACCACCAGCTTCTTGGAGGCCGAAAGCCGATGGGAATGATTGGCCAGGCTGCCGCAGCGAACGCAGATGGCGTGTACCTTCTGCACATCTTCCGCAATGGCCATGAGGCCCGGCATGGGGCCGAAGGGCTTGCCCATATAGTCCGTATCCAGACCGGCGATAATGACGCGGATGCCGCGCTTGTTGGCCAGTTCCTGGACCACATCAATGATGCTCTCATCAAAGAACTGAGCCTCGTCAATGCCCACTACCTGCACGTCCGGATCTATCTGGAGCATGCGGGAAGGACTTTTGATGGGGGTGCAGGAAATGCTGTGGGAATCGTGCGAGACAACGTCCAGTTCCGAATAACGCGTGTCAATGGTGGGCTTGAATGTGGCTATTTTCTGTTTGGCAAACTGGGCCCTTTTGAGTCTTCTGATGAGCTCTTCCGTTTTTCCGGAGAACATGGAGCCGCAAATTACCTCAATGCAGCCCGCTTTTTTTGCATTTTCCAAAAACATTTCCGTATCTTTGTTAGTGTTGACTACAAATTTAGTCATTTATGGAGAAAAGTCAAACAGATTTCGTGCAAGAGTGTCTTGCAGAAATAGCCGCCCTCAAAGAAAGAATCGCCGCCCTGGAGGAGAAGCTGGAGAATTATCCGGCCGATGAGCCCCAGGAGGCCACGCCTGTGATGGAAGAGGAACCGGAAGACGCTCCGGTGGACTTTACGGATCTGGATTTATCGGAGGATACAGTGGTTTCCTCCTCCACTGAAAATAAGGCCGATGTTCCGGAGGAGACCACTGTACCCTCCGCTCCGGCCCCTGCTGCTCCGGACGAAACTGCCTCGTTGCCGTGGCGCAAGGACAAGCCGGGCCTTAAGGTCAAGAACATCCGTAGCGGCATTTCGCTGTACGACAGGGCCCTTTTCATCGGCACGCTTTTCAAGGAAGACTTTTCCCTGTACGAGAACACCATCCGGGACCTGAACGAATTCGTGTCCCTGGACCAGGCTGTGGACTATATCCGAATGCATTTCCCGGAGTGGAACCTGCATTCGGACGTGGTGTACAATTTCATGATGTCCATCCGTAAAAAGCTGGGTTAATGGCGGGGAAGCTTTATATCGTTCCCACGCCGGTGGGGAACCTGGAGGACATGAGCTTCCGGGCGGTGAAGGTGCTGCAGGAGGCCGATCTAATCCTGGCCGAGGACACCCGCACCAGTTCCGTCCTGCTCAAGCATTATGACATCCATCGGCCACTCCAGAGTCACCACAAATTCAATGAGCACCAGACGGTGCAGCTGGTGAAAGAGCGCATCCTGGCGGGGCTCAACGTGGCACTTATCTCGGATGCCGGCACGCCGGGAATCTCGGACCCGGGTTTTCTGCTGGCCCGTACCTGTGCCGATGAAGGCATTGAGGTCCAGACGCTTCCGGGCGCTACGGCCTGCATTCCCGCCATCGTTTCGTCCGGCCTGCCGTGCGACCGTTTCTGCTTCGAAGGCTTCCTGCCCCAGAAAAAGGGCCGGCAGACGCTCCTGCAGCAGCTCTCCACGGAAACCCGGACCATGGTCTTTTATGAATCGCCCTACAGGCTGGTGAAAACCCTGGAGCAGATGGCGGAATTCTTCGGGGAGGAGCGGCGCTGCTCCGTGGCCCGGGAAATCTCCAAAGTGCATGAGGAGCATCGCCGGGGCACGCTCCGGGAGGTGGCTGCCTGGTTCCGGGAGCATGAGCCCAAGGGGGAAATAGTACTTGTAGTTGCCGGCGCGGAGCCGGTGAAACCGGAAAAGAAGAAGCGGTATGGAAGAGGGGAAGAAGAAGGGGAAGAGTAGCCTCAAAGGCAGTTTTGTCACGGGCGCCATCGCCCTGGTATTCCTGATAATCGGTTACGAAGTGGCCTTGTTCGTACACAGGGCCGCGGTCACGCGCATAGAAGCCAACCGGGACCATCCGGATACGGTGTATATCGTCCAGACAAAGCCTTCAGGAGAAGTCTCCTCCCCCGCGAAAGATTATGCCGATGCTGCGCCTGCGGAAGAAGTCTCCTCCTCCGCGAAAAACTATGCCGATGCTGCGGAGGAGGCTTCTTCCTCCGGCTCTGCATCTACATTCCGCAGGAATGCGCCCCACAGTCCCGGTGTGCGGAAGGTGCGGGAGCAGACCCGGCGGGTGGAGAGTTTCCGCTTCAATCCCAACACCGTGAGTGTGGAGGACCTGCAGCGGCTGGGCTTCAGCGAAAAGCAGGCGCAGGCCATAGACAATTATCGGCAAAAGGGCGGACGCTTCCGCCGCAAGGCCGATTTCGCCAAGTCCTATGTGGTGACCGACAGCGTTTTCGCGCGGCTGGAGCCATTCATCGACCTGCCCAAACTGGACATCAACAAGGCCGACAGCACCGCTCTGCTGGCACTCCCGGGCATCGGCCCCTGGTATGCCGGAAAGATTGTTTCTTTCCGGAAGGAACTGGGCGGTTACTCCCATCCGGAGCAGCTGCTGGAGATCTACCGTTTTGACCGTGAGAAATACGACGGCTTAAGCGACCTTATCACTTGCTCGGAACCGGAGCCATACCCGCTCTGGACGCTCCCGGAAGCCGATCTGGCCCGTCACCCCTATATTTCCAAAGAAGAAGCCCATGGCGTTGTCCTTTACCGTACGCATCAGCCCCGGGAAGCCTGGACGGTGGAAGGCCTCAAAAAAGCCGGCGTGCTCTCCCAGGAACACGCCGACAAACTCTCAAAATGCCGGCTAGCAGTCTCCCAATAATCTCAACCTCCCCCCAAACGTGACTTAGACCGTCAAGAGAATCATTCTTAGTCACGAATGGAGGGCCAGACGTGACTAAGATTGTAGAATAATGGGGTAGTGGAGGGTTAGTCCTGGACTTTGGCCATGGCTTCCCGGATGGCGGCCTCAATTTCTTCGGCCAGTTCCGGATTGTCCAGCATGAGCTTCTTTGTGGCTTCGCGGCCCTGGGCCAGTTTGGAATCCTTGTAGGAGAACCAGGAACCGGACTTCTGGATGATGCCCAGTTCTACGCCCAGGTCCACAATTTCTCCGCTGCGGGAAATGCCTTCTCCAAAGACAATGTCAAACTCTGCCTTCTTGAAAGGCGGGGCCATCTTGTTCTTGACCACCTTCACGCGCACGTGGTTACCCAGGGCGTCTTCTCCGTCCTTGATCTGGGTGGTGCGGCGGATGTCCAGGCGTACGGAAGCGTAAAACTTGAGGGCGTTGCCGCCGGTGGTGGTTTCCGGATTGCCGAACATGATGCCGATCTTCTCTCGAAGCTGGTTGATGAAGATGCAGCAAGTGTTTGTCTTTGAGATGTTTGCAGTGAGCTTGCGCAGGGCCTGGCTCATGAGGCGTGCCTGGAGGCCCACCTTGTTGTCTCCCATCTCTCCCTCAATTTCCGCCTTGGGGGTGAGGGCTGCCACGGAGTCAATTACTACAATATCCACGGCGCCGCTGCGGATGAGATTATCGGCAATTTCCAGGGCCTGCTCCCCGTTGTCCGGCTGGGAGATGAGGAGGGTGTCCAGGTTCACGCCCAGCGCCTTGGCATAGCTACGGTCGAAGGCATGCTCCGCGTCTATGATGGCGGCAATGCCTCCGGCCTTCTGGGCCTCTGCAATGGCATGGATGGCCAGGGTGGTTTTACCGGAACTCTCCGGACCGTAGATCTCTATGATGCGGCCTTTGGGATAACCGCCGATGCCCAGGGCGTGGTCCAGGGAGATGGAGCCGCTGGGAATAACCTGGGAAGCGTCCCATTCCGGCTGGTCTCCCAGCTTCATGATGGTGCCTTTCCCATAGTCTTTCTCAATTTTGTCGATGGTTGCCTGGAGGGCTTTCAGTTTGGCGGCGTTCACCTGATCCTGAGTCATTTCTTCTGCTGCTTTTGCCATAATTTGTTTCTGTTTTAAGTTTTGCGCGGGCATCCTGGACCGCAAGCACAAAGATAATCAAAAACTCTGCTATTATCAAATCTTTTCTGGGGGCAAATTTAGGCCCATCTTGCGCCAAACTGTTGCCCATTGGTAAAAAAATTCATTATTCCCGGGGAAATGTTTATTTTTGTACTATGAAACAACGTCTATTGGGAAAAACGCCGGATGAGCTTAAGGAAATAGCGCTCGCTGCCGGTCTGCCTGCCTTTGCCGGCAAGCAGATGGCGCAGTGGCTGTACCTCAAGCGTGTCCGTTCGGTGGAGGAGATGACCAATCTCTCCAAGGCCGGACGGGAGGCGCTTTCGCGTGACTGGGAAGTGGGATATGCCGCTCCGGTGGATTGCCAGACGTCGGCCGATGGGACAAAGAAGTACCTCTTTGAGGTGAGATGCCCTGTGGCCGCAGGACGTGACGAAGTTTCGTGCATTGAGGCGGTTATGATTCCGGACCAGGACCGCAAGACCCTTTGCGTGAGTTCTCAGGCCGGCTGCAAGATGTCCTGCAAGTTCTGCATGACGGGCCGGCAGGGTTTCCACGGCAATCTTTCTGCGGCCGATATCCTCAACCAGTTCTTCGCCATAGACGAAGCGGGAGAGCTCTCCAATGCCGTTTTCATGGGCATGGGAGAGCCGCTGGACAACTGGGAAGAGGTTAAGCGAGTAACGGAAATCCTCACGGCACCCTGGGGCCTTGCCTGGAGTCCCAAAAGGGTTACGCTTTCCACCATCGGCGTACTGCCCAATCTAAAGAAATTCCTGGACGAAAGCCATTGCCACCTGGCAGTGAGTCTGCACAACCCCTTTGGGGAGGAGCGCCTGGAAATGATGCCCGTTCAGAAGGCCTGGCCCCTGGAAGATGTTGTTAACCTCATCCGTCAATACGACTTTACCGGCCAGCGCCGGGTAAGCTTTGAATACACAGTCTTTGCCGGTTGGAACGATACAAAACGGCATGCCGATGCCCTCCTGCGCCTGCTCCAGGGCTTGGAGTGCCGGGTGAACCTCATCCGCTTCCACCGGATTCCGGATTTCCCTTACGGCCCCGCTCCGCTGCCGCAGATGGAGGCGTTCCGGGACCGCCTTACCCGGGGCGGAATCACAGCCACCATCCGGGCCTCCCGCGGGGAAGACATTTTTGCTGCATGCGGCCTCCTGGCCGGAAAACACAAAGAACTATGAAACGGCTTTTAATCTTCATATCGGCCTGTTTCCTGCTGGGTCTCAGTGCCCTGGCACAGGACCGTGCCTCTTCCACTTTCGGCCTGGATCCCAAGGATGCCCAGGCGGTGCGGAGCATCCAGGCAAAGATGGCCCAGATCCGCAGGCACCGGCCCACCGTGGCCCTGGTCCTTTCCGGCGGCGGCGCCAAGGGTGCAGCCACCGTGGGCGCCCTCAAGTTCATGGAGCAGTACGACCTCCCCGTGGATATGGTGGTGGGAACCAGCATCGGCGGCCTCCTGGGCGCCCTGTATTCCCTTGGCTACAGTGCAGACTACCTGGACAGCCTCATCCACAACATCAACTGGGAAATGGCCCTGAGTGACAAGGTGGACCGCAAATACATCCCGTATTCCCGGACGCGCTATAAGGAGAAATTCCTGGTCTCCATCCCGTTCTATTACCGGACGGATGACTATCAGAACTATGTCACGGGAGACATGCCCTTTGCCTCCGGTGAGGAGCGCAGACTCCACCTGGGCGCGGACGAGCAGGGCACTTCCATAGACCGCATCATCAGCGACAACCTCATGGGAAGCCTTCCTTCCGGCTTCGTGTACGGCCAGAACGTCTGTCAGATCATTTCTTCCCGTACGGTGGGTTATTCGGATTCCACGGACTTCTTCAAATTCCCCATTCCCTTCGCCTGCGTGGCCACGGATGTGGCTTCCGGAAAGGCCAAGATCTGGCACGACGGCTCCATCAACCTGGCCATGCGTTCCACCATGTCCATCCCTGGACTGTTCACGCCGGTTCGCACCCAGGGCATGGTGCTCGCGGACGGCGGCATGCGCAACAACTTCCCGGTAGATATTGCCCGGGACATGGGGGCCGATATAGTTATCGGCATAGACCTTTCCACGGGCAGTACGGAGGCCGATAAGATCAACAATCTGGGAGACATCCTCTGGCAGGGTATCGATATGCTGGCAGGGGATTCCTATGAACGGAATCTCCGTTCCGTGGACGTACGCATCCATCCGGACCTTACCGGCTATAATATGCTCAGCTTCAACGACGTGGCCATTGACACCATGTTCAACCGGGGCTATAAGGCAGCGGTGGAGGCGGCCAAGGATCTGGCGGCGGTGAGAAGGAAAGTGGGTTCGGAGAAACGCAGGCTGCAGGCCCGTCCGGCAGTGGACCTCAACAACCAGTCCGTGGTGATAGGGGATATAGATGTGGTTGGCGTAACGGCCGAGGAGGCGGATTATATCCGCTCCAGACTGTCCGTAAAGCCGGGGTCCGTGGTGAATTATGATCTCCTGGAAGAGGACATCGCCAGGGTTTTCGGCGAGGGTACGTACGATTTTGTGAACTATGAACTCCGCGGTACCATGGAGCCGTACCGGCTCAGGATTCTCTGCAAGCGGGGTCCCATGCACCAGCTGGGCCTGGGCTTCCGGGTGGATTCGCAGGATCTGGTGTCCATCCTGGTGAATATCGGCCTCAATACCCATTCCATCCGGGGCTCATCGCTGGACCTGACGGGAAGAATCGGCGTAAATCCTTATCTGGATGTGCATTACGCGTACAATTCTCCCAAACTGCCCACCATCAATGCGCGGGCCTTCTTCCGCTGGGCGGACAGAAACAACTTCGTCTCGGGAGACAACAATTACAGCATAGTCTTCCACCAGTATACGCAGGAGCTTTATTTCTCCAGGATGAAGTGGTCCAGCTTCGACGTACAGGCCGGTCTCCGGAACCAGTACTTCAATATCAAACAGATCCTGGCTTCGGATGTGCAGGGTAATTATGATCCGCGGACCATTTCCGCAGACTATCCCGGCGCTTTCCTTAATGCCCGCATGGAAACCCTGGACAACGGTTATTTCCCCACCAGGGGCGTATCAGCCGGCGTCCAGGCGGATTTTGTCTCCCGCATGTTCGTGGACAATCATCCCAAGCCTTTCGTCTCCGTGGCAATGGACGGCATGATGCCCGTGAGCTGGGGTAAGTTCACCCTGGTGCCGCGGGGCAGCCTCCGCTTCCTTTTCGGTGAGGACATCCCCATTGTCTTCGCAAACGTGATGGGCGGTGATTTCCCCGGCCGATATGTGGACCAGCAGCGTCCGTTCCTGGGCATCAACAAGGCCGCCATCCGGCGTAACTACATGATGATCGGCCGGCTGGATGCCCGCTACAACATTGCCGGCAGCCATTTTGTGAGCGCTATCTTCAATGCTGCATACGATTTTAACAGCTTCAGGGAGTTCGAACAGGGAGAGCACAACTTCGGCGCAGGACTGGAGTATGCATACAATTCCGTTCTGGGTCCGCTCAAACTGGATATCCACTGGTCCACCATCACCCGGAAGGTGGGGGCGTATCTTTCCATCGGCTTCAATTTCTAGGGTATGGAATACGGGAAGTGTCTTTCGCGCCTGCAGAAGCTCTGTTCCAAGGCCGAATACTGTTCCGCCGATATCTACCGGAAGGCCCTGAAGGACCTGGAAGGGGATGCGGAAGCGGCTGCCCGTGTGGTGGCGGAGCTTAAGCAGGACCGCTATGTGGACGATGCCCGCTATGCCGCCGCCTTCGCCCGCGAAAAGGCCTCCCTGCAGGGTTGGGGACCGGTGAAAATCCGCTTCCAGCTGCGCGGGAAAGGCATTTCGGAGGCCGATATCTCCGCCGCCCTCTCCGAGATAGACACCCAGAAGGCCGATGCCCGCCTGGAGAAACTGCTGCTGGAAAAGCAGCGCTCCCTGGAAGGCGACCCCCAGGCCCGGCTCAAGCTCATAAAATTCGCCCTCTCACGCGGCTACGAGTACCCTGCGGTCCAGTCCGCCCTTGAGCAATTAAAAAATAGTTTGTAACTTTGCGCCCAGAATGGCGGGACGATCTGTCGCGGAGCCGTAGGCTCTGAGGAAAGTCCGCACAGGGAAGGGCACCCGTCTGTGGAAAGCACAGTGGGGAGTAATCTTCAATCGGCGTAACAGAAAACAACCGCCGGAGTTTTTCTTTTTTTTCTCCGGTAAGGGTGAAAACGCGAGGTAAGGGCTCACGACGCTGCATGGCGACATGCCGCGGGTACGCCGACGGGCCTGCAAGACCAAATATACCGGCAGATGAGGACGGCCCGTCCGATGCCGGG
>CAMHKD010000042.1:0-16182 GCA_946185645.1 uncultured Bacteroidales bacterium | reverse complement strand
CCGCCACCTTCGTGAAGCAGAAGATAGATTCGGCCAAGTGGTTCATCGAGGCCCTCCGGCAGCGGCAGAATACGCTCTCCAGCACCATGCAGGCCATTATTGACTACCAGCACGACTATTTTGTGGACGGGGACGAAAGCTCCCTCAGGCCCATGGTCCTGAAGGATATTGCAGAGATTACGGGCTTCGACATCAGCACCATTTCCCGCGTGGTGAACAGCAAGTGGATAGAAACCCACTTCGGCATTTTCCCGCTCAAATACTTCTTCTCGGAAGGTCTGGAAAACAAGGAGGGCGAAGAGGTCAGTACCCGAGAAATCAAGAAGGCCCTCCGCGAAATGGTGGACGGCGAAGACAAGCACAATCCCCTCACGGACGACGAGCTGGTGGACGGTCTTGCCGCCAAAGGCTACAAGGTGGCCCGCCGCACCATTGCCAAGTACAGGGCCCTTCTGGACATTCCCAAAGCCCGCCTGCGCCGCGAACTGTAGCGTTCCCACTGATTATCAGTCATTTACACTTTTCTCCCTGTGATTCCCGTCACAGGGAGAACTTGTTATATGCCAGTCTGTCAGCCAGTTACGCTTTCCGGGAGACAAGTGTTAAAAACTTTGTGGAAAAATTTGGAAAAAAATGTAATAAAATGGAAAACTTTCCCTATCTTTGCAATCAAGCGTGCAAGTAGTATTCAAGTAACACAAAAACAATGGTCAGATTCTTCGGCAAAGCCACCGGTAAGGTAGATGACAAGGGACGCGTAGTGCTCCCGGCCATCTTCCGTGACGCCATGGTGCGCGGTGGCAGCGAAGAAATGACTCTTATCATCAAAAAGAATGTCCAGCAGCGTTGCCTGGATGTGTTTGCCTACGAGGAGTGGGTGAACCGCAGCGACAGAGTGCTGGAAGGGATTGACCCCGAACTGAATACGGAAGACGCCGATTTTTGGACCAAGTACAACGACGGCGTTTTCACCCTGGTTCCGGACGGAAAGCTGGGCCGACTGAACATACCGTCAGAGCTGCTTGAAAGTGCAGGTATTACCAAAGAGGTAGTATTTGGCGGTGTGGGCTACAAGCTCCAGATCTGGGACCCGGAGGCCATGAAGGAAGAACTTCTCTCCGACAAACAGTTCAAAGAAACCGCCTCGAGACTATCCGCCAAAAAATAGGGAGGGTCTCGAAATGTCTGAATATCATATTCCTGTGATGTTAGCGGAAAGCATTTCCGCCCTTGTCACAAATCCCGACGGAACATACGCCGATGCCACTTTCGGAGGCGGTGGTCACACCGCCGAACTACTTTCACGCTTAAATGACGGCGGGAAGGTCATCGCCTTCGATCGTGACTATGAAGCCATAGCCAACGCTTCGGAAGATCCCCGGCTCACCCTGGTGCACAACAACTTCCGCTTCATTGAAAACTATGCAGAGCAGCTCCGCAGAGAGGCAGATGCAGCAGTGTTTGCCTCCGCTGAAAATTATGCCGATGCTACGGCAAACACTGCTGCACCTGCCGTTTTCGACGGAATATTGGCAGATCTGGGCGTTTCAAGCCATCAGTTTGACACCGCGGAGCGGGGCTTCAGCTTCCGCTTTGAGGAGGCGCCGCTGGATATGCGGATGAATCAGGAAGCCAAATTGACGGCCGAAGAAGTGGTGAATACCTACAGTGAAGCTGAGCTGGAGCACATCCTGCGGCTGTACGGAGAGGTGGACGGAGCGCGGAACGCCGCCCGGCTCATTGTCCAGGCAAGACCACTGGCCACCACCGGAGATCTGGACCGGGCACTGGAGCGCATCCTCCCCAAGGGGGCGGAGCACAAGGTGCTGGCCAAGGTGTATCAGGCATTGAGGATAGAGGTGAACCAGGAGATGCGCTCCCTGGAGAAGTTCCTGGAAGGGGCCGCGCGCTCGCTGAAGGAAGGCGGCCGGCTGGTGGTAATCACTTATCATAGCCTGGAAGACCGCATGGTGAAAAACTTTATCAAGACGGGAAACGTGGACGGCATCCAGGAGAAGGACGTGTATGGCCGATGCCAGGCCCCGCTGGAGGCTGTTAACCGCAAGCCCATCCTCCCGTCGGAAGAAGAGATTTCCGGTAACACCCGCGCACGCAGCGCGAAGCTCCGGATAGCGGAAAGGAGGGCCGCCCTATGACAGCCCACACCGTCTGGACCGCCATCAAGAACTCCCTGAGAGCCATCCGTAACGGAGAATTCCTGCTGCGGGTACGGGCCGACAAACTGTATATGCACATCCTGTATCTGTTCCTGCTGATGTGGCTTTCCATCATGCTAAGCCTGCAGGTGGACAAAACCCTCACCAAGGCCGGCGCCAACAAGGCCGCCATCGAGGAACTCAAGATACATCATGCCGAGCGGGAAGCCGCCCTGGTGAAGTTGCGCAGCGCCTCCGGCATGGAAGAGAGATTGGGAAAAATGGGTTCAAAGGTAACCTCCCCGGAGCAGCCGGCAACCATTATCAAGAAACGATGAGACAGAAGAACGAAATACAGGACACCATTGAAAACCGCGACAGGATCCACGTGGTGATGTTCTTCGTATCCATCGTGGTACTGGTGCTGTCCGTCCTCATCCTGGCCCGGGTTGTCCATATCCAGGCCAGCTACAATGTGGACCCCAAGGTGGTGAACCTGTTCCGTCCCTTGTCCCAGCGTCATGTGGATGAGCCCGTTCGCGGCCGCATCCTTTCCACCGACGGACGTCCCTTCGCCATATCGGCCCCTCTCTATGATATCTATATGGACTGCACCATCCGCAAGCGGGAGTTCGAGGAGAAGGGTGACGCCGAGGCGGAAAAGGCCTGGCGGGAAAAGGCGCGGGAGCTTTGCACCGCCCTGAGCCGCGAATTCGGGGATAAATCGGCCGATCAGTATTACAACGCCATTATTCAGGGCCGGGAGAAAGGCTCCAAGTACCTGTCCATCCGGAAGAACCTTGACCTTAACACCCTCCGCCGGGTGCAGGACTTCCCCCTGTTCCGGGAAGGCGGATACCGGGGCGGCATCATCGTGGAATCCCACGAAGAGCGCATCTACCCCTACGATTCCCTGGCCCGAAGGGTTATCGGCTACGTGAAAGATACCCTCCGGAAGGGCCTGGAGGCCAATTTTGACTATGAGCTGCACGGCAAAGCCGGTTATGAGTGGCGCCGGGTGACGGACGACAATTCCTGGATCCGGGATCTGGATTCCACCGTGGTGCACGCCCAGGACGGCAACGACATCCGCACCACCCTCAACGTGGACTTCCAGGATATTGCCGACAGGGCCCTCCGCAAGCAGATCAACGAAAACGACGGCATCCGCGCCGGTATTGTGATTATCATGGAAGCCCAGACGGGCGCCGTGCGGGCCATGGTGAACCTGTCCCGCGGCGCCACACCGCAGACCACTCTCTGGGAGCGGGAAAACCTCTGCCTCACGGAAGTGGGTGAACAGGGCTCCGTAATGAAGACCGTCACGCTGCTCTCCGTGGTGGAAGACGGCTATGTGAAGAATCTGGAGCAGACCCTCCCCACCAACAACGGCTTTGTGCCCGGCGGCTACAAGCAGGACGTTCACATCCTGGACTATCAGCGGGAAACGGGCCGACGGGAAATCACCGTCATGCACGGCTTTGAGATTTCCTCCAACTACGTTTTCACCTGGCTGGCAGAGAACTACTACGGGAATCGCCCGCAGGAGCTCTTTGACCATATCTATTCCTACCGCCTGGGCGAGGCCTTCGACTTTGACATCAGCGGCCTGGGCACCCCGGTGGTGAATCGGCCCGGCACGGCCGGCTGGAGCAAGACCACCCTGGGCACCACGGCCTACGGCTACGGAATCAGCGTTACACCGCTGCACGTGGCCACTTTCTACAACGGCATTGCCAACAAGGGCCGAATGATGAAGCCTTACCTAGTGGAAAGCGTGGAGAAGGACGGACGCGTAATCAAGCGTTACGAACCTTCCGTCCTCAACAACATCTGCTCCCGCAACACGGCCGATACCGTAACGCGTGCGCTGCGTTCCGTGGTTATGGACGGTACCGCCACCCGCCTGAAGGGAGCCAAACTGTCCGTAGCCGGAAAGACCGGTACGGCGCAGGTGGTCCTCACCCCGCAGGAGCGTGCCGGCAGCATTGACCCATATCACGACCCTTGGGGCCGCAAGAAGAACCAGGGCACCTTCGTGGGCTTCTTCCCGGCCGATAACCCCAAGTACACCATCCTGTGCACGGTGTATTCTTACCTCTCCGGACAAAGCTTCTACGGCGGCACCCTGCCGGCCCTGGCGGTCCGTGAGATTGTGGACAAGATCTACGCCCTGGACCCGGAGTGGGAAAAGGAACTGCATCGCACGGGCAGCGTGCCTGTAATGAAAAAAGAGGAGAAAGAGCCATGAACTATAGAGACTTCACCCTCATAACCGCCGACTCCAGGAAAGTGATTCCCGGAGCACTGTTCGTAGCCGTAAGAGGCTATGCCAGCGACGGGCACAACTATATTGCCGACGCCATTGCAAAAGGCGCAACCGGTATTATCTGCGAAGAGATCCCTTCGGTCAATACCGATGGAGTTCAGTTCGAGGTTGTGGAGAACAGCCGGAAGGCTTTGGCACTGGCGGCGGATGAGTTTTACGGGCATCCTTCGCGGAAGCTTACGCTGGTGGGAATAACCGGAACCAACGGGAAGACCACCACTGTTACGTTGCTGTACAATTTGTTCCGGAGCATGGGTTATGCCTGCGGCCTCCTGTCCACCATTGCCAATTATGTGAACGGCAGGCGGCTGGAGACGGAGAACACCACGGCCGATCCTGTTACCATCAACAGCCTCCTGGCTCAGATGGTGGATGCCGGCTGCGAATATTGCTTCATGGAGGTTAGCTCCATCGGCGTGGAGCAGGACCGTGTTACGGGCCTGAACTTCCGCATGGGCATTTTCTCCAACCTTACGCACGACCATCTGGACTACCACAAGACCTTTGCCGAATACCTCCGCTGCAAGAAACTGTTCTTTGACAATCTGCCCAAGAGCGCCATCGCCCTCATCAATGCCGATGACCGCAACGGCGCCGTGATGGTGCAGAACACCAAGGCGCAGGTGGTCACCTACTCCGTAAAGGGACTGGCCGACCATACTGCCCGCATCCTGGAGCAGAGCTTCGAGGGCATGCAGCTTAAGATAGACGGCGTGGAAACCTGGGTGCGCCTGATTGGCGAGCACAACGCCTACAACCTCCTGGCCATCTACTCCACGGCCGTATGCCTGGGCATGGATGCACAGGAGACGCTGGTGGCGCTGTCCCGCCTGGAATCGGCCCCGGGACGGCTGGAGAATCTGCAAGGCCCCAAAGACCTTAGCGTGGTCATCGACTACGCCCATACGCCGGACGCGCTGGAGAATGTGCTGGGTACCCTCCGGGCCATTGCACCGGAGCGGCAGCTCATCTGCCTCTTTGGCTGCGGAGGAGACCGGGACAAGACCAAGCGCCCGGAAATGGCCCAGGTGGCCGAAAAGCTGGCCGACAGACTGGTTATTACTTCCGACAACCCCCGCACGGAGGTGCCGGAAGCCATCATAGAAGACATCCGGAAGGGCCTCAGCCCGGCCGCAGCCGTGAAGACGCTGGTGATTACGGACCGCAGGGAAGCCATCCGCACCGCCATCCTCACCGCTCCGGAAGGCGCAACCATCCTGGTGGCCGGAAAGGGACACGAAACCTACCAGATCGTGGGCCACGAGAAGCATCCCTTTGACGAAAAACAAATTGTGAACGAAACCTTCAACCTGCTTAGAAAATGATATACCATCTGTTCCAATATCTGGAGAGCATCGGGGTGGACTTCCCCGGTATCGGCCTGATGCACTATCTGAGCTTCAGGGCCATCCTGGCAGCCGTGACCGCGGTCCTTACCGCCCTCATAGCCGGCAAGCGCATCATCCGCTGGCTGCAGGGCAAACAGATTGGAGAAACCGTGCGTGACCTGGGCCTGGCCGACCAGATCCAGAAGAAAGGCACCCCCACCATGGGCGGACTCATCATCATCCTGTCCATCATGACGGGCGTGCTGCTTTTCTGCGACCTCACCAACATCTATGTGCTCCTCCTCATTGTGAGCACCCTCTGGTGCGCCGCCCTGGGTTTCACGGACGACTATATCAAGGTTTTCAAGCATCGCAAGGAAGGTATGAGCGAGAAGGGCAAGCTGGTGGGCCAGGTGGCACTGGGCTTTGTCATCGGCCTCACCGTATGGATGAGCCCGGACATTGTGGTGCGGGAAAAAGTGGAGGTTAAAGAGAGTATTGAGCGCACGCTGGAGACCGAGACCACCGTTACCAGCGGCCGATATGTACAGGAAGACGTGGTGAAGAGCACCAAGACCACCATCCCCTTTGTGAAGAACCATGAGTTCGACTACCGCTGGCTGTCGCCGGTGAAGGGCAAGTGGGGCTGGTACTGCAAATGGGCCATCTACGTGCTCATGATCGTGCTGGTAATTACCGCCTGCTCCAACGGCACCAACCTTACCGACGGCCTGGATGGCCTGGCGGCGGGGACATCGGCCGTAGTGGGCGTGGTACTGGGCGTCCTGGCCTGGCTGGGCGGCAACCTCATTGATTCCAATTACCTGAACATCATGTATATACCAGGTTCCGGAGAGATAGCCATCTTCATGAGTGCCTTTGTGGGGGCCCTGATTGGCTTCCTTTGGTACAATTCCTTCCCGGCCCAGGTGTTCATGGGAGATACGGGAAGCCTCACCATAGGCGGAGTCATCGGCGTGGGCGCCGTGCTCATGCGCAAGGAGTTGCTGCTGCCCCTGCTGTGCGGGATCTTCTTCGTGGAGAGCCTGTCGGTGCTGCTGCAGCGCTTCTACTTCAAGAGAACCCGTAAGAAGACCGGCGTGGGACACCGCATCTGGAGCATGACTCCGCTCCACCACCATTATCAGGACAAGAAGGCGCCGGAAGGCCCGGTGATCTTCCCCAAGCCTGTCCCCGCCCAGCACGAAGCAAAGATCACAGTCCGTTTCTGGATTGTAGGAATTATACTGGCAGTTAGTACGTTAGCTTTATTGAAATTAAGGTAGAATGGCAAGAGTAGTTGTTTTAGGTGGTGCCGAGAGCGGCGTTGGAGCCGCGGTCCTGGCAAAAGTGAAAGGATTCGATGTGTTCCTCAGCGACAAGGGACAGATCAAAGAGAATTATGCCCAGATGCTCCGGAAGTGGGAAATCCCCTTCGAGGAGGGACAGCATACGGAAGAGTTGATCCTGAATGCCGATGAGGTGGTGAAAAGCCCCGGCATCCCGGGCACCGTTCCCATGGTACGCAAGATCCGTGAAAAAGGCATCCGCGTGGTGAGTGAGATAGAATTCGCCAGCCGATACGATTCGGCCAAGAAGATCTGCATCACCGGATCCAACGGTAAGACCACCACCACCAGCCTCATTTATTACCTGCTGCAGAACGCAGGACTCAACGTGGGCCTGGGCGGGAACATCGGCCAAAGCTACGCCTATCAGGTAGCAACCGAGCATTTTGACTATTATGTCCTGGAAATCAGCAGTTTCCAGCTGGACGACATTTACGACTTCCGTCCGGATATTGCCATCATCACCAACATTACCCCGGACCACCTGGACCGTTACGACCACAAGATGGAGAACTACGTGGCCGCCAAGTTCAACATTACCCGGAACCTGCGCCCGGACGACTGCTTCATCTTTGACTCGGACGATGACATTACCGTAGGGCACCTCTCCAACATTGTGCTCCGCTGCAAGATGCTCCCCTTCTCCCAGGAGAAGGAACTGGAGCAGGGCGCCTTTGTGCGTGACAACAAGATTGTGCTCCGCTACGAGAAGGAGGAGACGGACCTCTTCCTGGAAGAGCTGGCCCTGGGCGGCAAGCACAACATCTACAACTCCATGGCCGCTGCCCTGGCTGCCAAGGTGACGGGCATTGACAACGCCGTGATCCGTAATTCCCTGGCCACCTTCCAGCCCATCGAACATCGTCTGGAGCCGGTCTTGAGCATCAAGGACGTGCTTTATATCAACGACTCCAAGGCCACCAATGTGGACAGCGCCTGGTATGCCCTGGAGTGCCAGAAACGTCCGGTTGTGTGGATTGTGGGCGGTACGGACAAGGGTAACGACTACAGTGTCCTCAACGACTTAGTGAAGGAAAAGGTGAAAGCCATCGTGTGCCTGGGCGTGGACAACAGCAAGATCCACGCTGCCTTCGGCACCATGGTAAAGGATATGGTGGATGCCTCCAGTGCCGAGGAAGCCGTGCAGAAGGCCTCCAAGTTGGCTGCCGAGGGAGACGTGGTGCTCCTGAGCCCCTGCTGCGCCAGCTTTGACCTGTTCAAGAATTATGAAGACCGCGGCGAGCAGTTCAAGGCTGCCGTCCGGAACCTGTAAACGCATATGGAAGAAGAGAAAGCCAAAACCAGCACCCTGGGTTCCCTCTGGAACCTGATGGACCGCTTCAGTGGGGATAAGGTGATCTTTCTGATCGCCCTGTTCCTCATGCTCATCTCCGTGATCTCCGTGTTCAGTTCCACGCCGCTTCTGGCACGCGAACTGGGCAGCGACCGCATGAGCATCATGGTGGACCAGCTGAAGGCGGTGGCCGTGGGCTTTGGCATCATCTTCGTCATCTATTACTTCGGAAAGTCGGAATGGTACCGCAAACTTTCCATGCTGGGCTTTGCGGTGAGCTTTGCCATCCTGGTGATCCTGGTATTCAACCTGAATCTGGGAGTGGTCAGGGCTGCCTCCATCAACGGGGCGCGGCGCATCCTTTCTGTAGCCGGCAAGCAGATCCACGTGTACGAGTTCGTGAAACTGTTCATGATCATGTACCTGGGCTGGGCCCTGGATGCCTATAAGAACCACAGCTTCCGCTGGGCCAATCTGCTGTCGGAGAAAATCCCCCGCCTGGCCTTCCTGGGACGCGATTTCTGGCAGAAGATGCTGTATATCTACTGTCCCCTCCTGCTGGTCACGCTCATGGTGAGCACGGGTTCCAATTCATCGGCCCTGTTCATTGGCGGCATCATGATCCTCATGGTGCTGGTGGGCGGCCTGGACTTCAAGGACGTGGCCATAGTGTTTGCCGTGTTGGCCGTGGCCTTTGGCTGCATGTTCGGCGCCTACAAGATGGGCATTCTCAAAGATACCCGTCTGGGCACCCTGGTGTCCCGTATCACCAATGATGACGACGCCACCATGGACGTGCTCCTTTCCGCTCCGCGCGGTTCCAAACAGTGGAACGACGCCCGGGACGAGCTCAAGCAGCCCGTTGGAGCCCTCCTGGCCATCAAGGAGGGCGGTCCGCTGGGCAAGGGCATCGGCAACAGCACGCAGAAATATGCCGTTCCCGTGATCTTTGGGGACTACATGTTCAGCTTCATCATAGAGGAAACCGGTATTTGGGGAGCGGCCCTCATTATCCTCCTCTACTTCAGCCTCCTGGCCCGGGGAACCCTGGTGGCCAAGGAGTGCGACAAATACTACGACAAGATGATTGTGACAGGCCTTATCCTCCTGGTAACGGGACAGGCCTTCATGCATATGGCGGTGAACGTGCACCTGCCGCTCATTCCCCAGACCGGCCAGACCCTGCCGCTGGTGAGTCACGGAACCAACGCGCTGCTGGTGTTCAGCATCGTCTTTGGCATCCTGCTTTCCATCTCCAAGGACGCCCGGGAGAACATGGCCCGACGGGAAGCGGAGGCGGCACCCATCATCGAACACGAAGACAATTGGACCCAAGATACTACTGCGTAATGGATTACAAACCTATCAGAGCCATCATCAGCGGAGGCGGCACGGGAGGCCACATCTTCCCGGCCGTATCCATCGGCCACAAGCTCAAGGAACTGAATCCGGCTACGGAAATCCTGTTTGTAGGGGCCGAAGGAAAGATGGAGATGGAGAAGGTGCCGGCCGAAGGCTTCCGCATCGTGGGCCTTCCCATTGTGGGTGTGCAGCGGAAACTCACCCTCAAGAACATTGTGAACGACCTCCAGGTACCTTTTAAGGTTCTGGGAAGTGTCCGGAGGGCCCGGAAGATCATCAAGGAATTCAAGCCCGACGTGGTGGTGGGTGTGGGCGGTTATGCCAGCGCTCCCCTGCTGTGGGCCGCCACGGGCATGAAGATTCCCGCCGTAATCCAGGAGCAGAACGGTTTTGCCGGCCTCACCAACAAGATGCTGGCTAAGCGGGTGCAGAGCATCTGTGTAGCTTATGAGGGCATGGAGCGCTTCTTCCCCAAGGAGAAGATAGTGATGAGCGGCAATCCCATCCGGAAGGCCGTCTCCACCCCGCCCACAGCGGTAATGAAGGCCGAAGCCATGGAGTTCTACGGCCTGGATGCAGCCAAGAGGCACCTCTTTGTGGTGGGCGGCAGCCTGGGCAGCGGTACCCTGAACCGCGCCATGCAGCACTGGATCCAGGACGGATGCCCCGGCGGGGAGAATCTGGAAGTAATCTGGCAGTGCGGAAAGTACTATAAGAAAGAGATAGATGCGTTTATGGAGGCCCATCCGGATGTGAAGGGAATCCGCCATTACGACTTTATCGGCCGGATGGACCTGGCGTATGCCGCGGCCGATGTGGTCATCTCCCGGAGCGGCGCCAGCACCGTGAGCGAACTTTGCGCCATGGGGAAAGCGGCCGTGTTCGTGCCCTCGCCCAACGTGGCCGAAGACCACCAGACCCACAACGCCATGGCCCTGGTGCGAAAGGAAGCCGCCATGCTGGTAAAAGACGCCGAAGCGGTGGATGAACTCCTCCCCACCGCCATCGACCTGGCCAATACGCCTGAGCGGATTGCCACCTTGGAGCGCAACGCAGAGGCCATGGCCCTTAGGAATGCGGCACAGGTAATTTGTGATGAAATATACAAACTGGTATGAAGAACGTTTATTTCATAGGTATCGGCGGTATCGGCATGAGCGCCCTTGCCCGGTACTACAAGTTCAAGGGATATGAAGTGGCCGGCTATGACCGGACACCCAGTGACCTCACGGCCCAGCTGGAGCAGGAGGGCATCTCCGTGCACTACGAGGACCGGCCGGACCTCATTCCCGAGGACAAAGACGAGACGCTGGTGGTCTATACCCCGGCCATCCCCCACGATCTGGGCGAGCTCCGGAAAGTGATGGATGGCGGCTATGCCGTGCTCAAGCGCTCCCGGACGCTGGGTGAGATTACCCGCGGCCAGCGCTGCCTGGCAGTGGCCGGAACCCACGGAAAAACCACCACCTCCACCCTCACCGCCCACATCTTCACCCAGTGCGGAGAAGGCTGCAGCGCTTTCCTCGGCGGCATTTCCCGCAACTACGGCACCAATTTCCTGGTGAGCCGCAACGAAACCGTGGTGGTGGAGGCCGATGAATTCGACCGTTCCTTCCTCCAGCTCTTCCCGGAAATTGCCGTCATTACCGCCGTGGATCCGGACCACCTGGACATCTACGGCGACTACGCCCACGTGGTGGAAGCCTTCAAGGCCTTCGCCTCCCAGGTGAGCGGAACCGTCATCGCCAAGAAAGGCACGCCCATCGGCCCTAAAGATACGAAAGCCCAAGTTCTAACCTACCATTATACCAACCCGGAGGCCGATTTTTACGCCGAGAATCCCCATCCGGATGCCATGGGCTGCTTTCACTATAATCTCCACTTCCCCAACGGCGTGCTGGAAGACGTCCGCGTGGGCGCTCCCGGCTGGGTGAATGCGGAGAACAGCGTGGCCGCTGCAGCCATAGCCCTCACCTACGGGCTGGACCCTGCGGCCATCAAGGCGGCCATCGGCACCTTCGAAGGCGTGAAACGCCGTCTGGAAGTGCATGTGAATGCGCCGGGACTGGCCTATGTGGACGACTATGCCCACCATCCGGCAGAACTCTCATCGGCCATTTCCTCCCTCCGGGACATTTTCCCGGGACGGAAACTCACCGCCATCTTCCAACCGCACCTGTACACCCGTACCCGGGACTTTGCGCCCGAGTTCGCCCAGGCGCTTTCGGCCGTTGACAAGCTCATCCTCCTGGACATTTACCCGGCCCGTGAGGAACCCATCCCCGGCGTCACTTCCGAGATGATTTTCAAGGACGTAACCGCACCGGAGAAAGTACTCCTCAAGAAAGAGGAGCTCATGGATTACCTGGCCGATGAGCCACTGGACGTGCTGGTGAGCTTTGGAGCCGGCAATATTGACCGCTATATTGAACCTATAACCGAATTATTGAAGAACCGCTTATGATGCCCATTGTACGCCGAGGGCTTGGTGTCCTCACCATCCTTGCCTGCGCCGCCGTCTGGTTGTTCACCCTCCGGATGGGCGGAAAGGATCGGCGTACCCGCACCTGTCAGAGCGGCATCCAGGTAACGGTGCTGGACAGCGCCGAAAGGCATTTCGTGGCCAAAGAGGACCTGGAAAAGTGGCTGGACCAGGATTATCACGCCTACGTGGGCCTGCCCCTGGACAGCGTGAATCTGGACCGGATAGAGAAACTGGTCCTTAGCCGGAGTGCTGTCCGCAGCTGCGAAGCCTGGCTCACGGACGACGGCATCCTGCACCTGGCCATTTCCCAGCGGGAACCGGTGGTGCGCTTTGACGACGGCCACAACGGCTATTATGCCGATGCCACCGGCTACATCTTCCCGCTCCAGTCCCGCGGTTCCGTACAGGTTCCCGTGGTGGACGGCAAGCTGCCACTCAAGGTTGAGCGGGGCTTCAAGGGCATGCCGGAGGACCCGCAGCAACTGGCGTGGCTCCAGCAGGTAATCGGCCTGGTGAATTATATCAAAGGCTCCGTTTGGGAGAACAACATAAAGCAGATTACGGTAGATGCCAAAGGAGATCTGGTTCTCACGCCCTGGGAAGGCCGGGAACGGTTCATCTTTGGAGAGCCGGTGCGCGTCAAGGAGAAACTGCTCCTCATGCGCAGTTATTATGAGGCCGTGGCCCCCTCACAGGACCCCGGATATTACTCAACGGTGGACCTCCGGTACCGGAACCAACTGGTTTGCAGAAAATAAAACTATCTATATATGGAAGACAAATACATAGCGTCAATCGACCTGGGAACCTCCAAATTCGGGCTTTGCGTGGCCCGGGTGAACGGAGAGGATGTCCAGATTGTTTACTACCGGGAAACGCCCTCGGAGGGTATCCGCGCCAGCCTCATCTCCAACCCCATGAAGGCCGCACAGAAGCTCAAGGAAGCCATCAAGCAGGCCGAGGATGAACTCATGATCCGCATCCTGCAGGTGGTGGTGGGCATGCCGCGCAGCGAGGTGGAGCAGGTAACCGCCAGCGCCCGCATCGAGCGCACCAACTCCGACGATTACATCACCGACGAGGAAGTCCAGAGCCTCAAATCCATAGCCCTGGAAACCTATCCCCTGCCCAATCCGGAAAAGCAGATCATGTACGGAGCCGTGGCCCAGTCCTTCTCCATCGACGACGAGATCCAGCTGGTGGAGAACGAAGTGGTGGGTACGCTGAGCACCGCCCTGGAAGGCAATTTCAAGGTATTCATCGGCAGTCGTCGCGCCACCACCGCCCTGGACAAGATCTTCAACAGCCTGGACATTGCCGTGGCCAAGAAGTACTTCCTGCCGGACGTGGTGGCAAGGACCGTGCTCACCGGTGAGGAAATGAACAGCGGCGTGGCCCTGGTGGACTTCGGCGCAGGCGTCACTTCCCTCTCCGTCTACCAAGGCGGCATCATGCGTTATTACGCGGCCATTCCCTTCGGCGGCAAGGCCATCACGGGCGACATCCGCACGGAATGCTCCATCTCCGAGGACCTGGCCGAAAAGATCAAGAAGCGCTTTGGTGCCTGCCTGCCCGGCAAACTGGCTACCCTGAGCGAGAAAGTGCTGCAGATCCGCCTCACCGAACCCTTTAAGGAGGTGCCGGTGCGCTATATTTCGGAAATTATTGACTGCCGATGCCGGGAGATTGTGGAAGCCATCTTGTACTATCTGCAGGAAAGCGGCCTCCAGAATGCCATCCGCGGCGGTGTGGTGGTTACCGGCGGCAGCGCCGAACTCACCAACTTCATCACCCTGTTCAAGGAGATGTCGGGTTACGACGTGCGCAAGGGCTATCCGCGCTATATGTTCTCCGCCTCCGTGGGCAGCGGCGTCTACAGCACCAGCGCCACATCGGCCATCGGCATGGTTCTGGCCGCCAAGGACGATCATCTTCCGGACTGCGTGAACGTTCCAGAAAAGGTGGAAACGCCCGAAGAGGAAATGATGGAAGTGGAAGTGACCGACGAAACCCCCGCTCCCGATGCCCTCTTCACCCCGGAAGAAATGGGTGAAATTCCGGAAGAGGAGCAGAAGAAGAAAGAGAAGGAAAAGAAGGTGAAAAAGGTGAAGGTGCCCAAGCCCAAGAAGGAAAGCACCGGTTTCCTGAATATTGTGTGGAAGACCGTGAAGGGCGCCGCACTGGATATGTACGACAAAGCAAACGAGGAATAAGCCATGGAACTGAATCTGAACAATAACATCACTCCTTTCGACTGGACGGAAGACAAGGCCATCATCAAGGTGATCGGCGTGGGTGGCGGCGGCTGCAACGCCGTGAACTACATGTATAAGCAGAACATCCAGGGCTGCAGCTTCATCGTTTGCAATACGGACGCACAGGCCCTGCAGACCAGCGAGGTGCCCACCAAGATCCAGATGGGCCAGAACGGCCTGGGCGCCGGAACGGACCCCACCGCCGGCCGTAACGCCGCCCTGGAAAGCCAGGACGAGATTGCCCGGAAGGTGCTGGACAGCGGTACGCAGATGCTCTTTATCACCGCCGGCATGGGCGGCGGTACCGGCACCGGCGCATCCCCCGTGATTGCCAAGATGGCCAAGGACCGCGGCATCCTTACCGTGGCCGTTGTGACCATCCCCTTCAAGAACGAGGGTAACGAGAGCCAGTCCAAGGCCGTAGACGGCATCCACGAGTTGGAAAAGAACGTGGACTCGCTCCTTATCATCAACAACGAGAAACTGTACCAGTTCTTTGGCGACACCCTCATCCAGGAAGCCTTCCCCAAGGCCGATGAGGTGCTGGCTACCGCCGTACGGGGCATCATCGAGGTAATCAGCTGCCCCGGCTACATCAACGTGGACTTCCAGGATGTGTGCAAGATGATGCGCAACTCCGGCATGGCCCTCATGGGCAGCGGCGAAGGTACCGGCAACGACCGCCTGCAGGAAGCTGTGAAGGGCGCCTTCGAGAGTCCGCTCCTGAACGACTTTGACCTCAAGACCGCCAAGAACGTGCTCATCAACATCACCACGGGCAACAACGAGCGCGGCGCCAAGATGAGCGACCTGGAAAAGATTGACGACATGATTTCCGAATATACCGGCAGCGCCAATCACTTCAAGAAAGGTATCATCTGGGACGACGACCCGGAATTTGGCGACAAAGTGCGCATCACCGCCATCGTAACGGGCTTTGAGATGGATCTGGGTGGTCTGGGCCTGAACAAGGACCTGGGTAACCTGGTTATCATTGACGAAGCCTTCCAGTGGGATCTCTCAGACCACGGCTCGGAAGTCTCCCTTCCCACCATGGCCGAACCCATCAAGATTGGCTACAACAATTCCGACAATGCCCGTCACTACAACTTTGTCCAGGACCATAAACCGGTTCTGTGCATAGATCCCGGTCAAAACCTGGGAGACCTGGAGAACATTCCCGCCCTCAGAAGGGCCCACACCGAGAAAAAACAATAAGCTATGAAAATTGGGATTTGCAACGACCACGCTGGCGTGGAATACAAGTTTAAACTCATCGGCATGCTGCAGAAACGCGGCATCGAAGTAGTGAATTACGGAACCGACACGGAAGTTAGCGTGGACTACCCGGACTATGCCCATCGGCTGGCCAACGCTGTAGAAAGCGGCGAAGTGGACCTGGGAATTGCCCTCTGCGGCACCGGAAACGGCATGGCCATTACCCTGAACAAACACCAGGGCATCCGCGCCGGCCTGGCCTGGTGCTCGGAAGTTGGCCGACTGGTGGCCGCTCACAACAACGCCAACGTCCTGGTGCTTCCTGCCCGCTTTGTGAGCTACCGCGTAGCCTCCTCCATCGTGCGCATGTGGCTGGACACGGACTTTGAAGGCGGCCGTCACCAGC
>CAMHKD010000041.1:0-16260 GCA_946185645.1 uncultured Bacteroidales bacterium | reverse complement strand
GTTCGATCCGGCTCCGTACGTCAAGGCCATCTCCAACGGCTCTTCCCAGACCTGGGTGTGGAACAGCACCGAGAACGGTCACTTCGGCTGCGGTCCTGTGGGCAACCCGCTGGGCTGGTGGACCTGCGAGGCCAATGGCAAGAAGGGTTTCCTGTATGACGATTCGATGACGTTCACTTCCGAGGGCAACTACACCTTCAACCCCGGCGACGGCCAGGCCTACGCCAACAAGGGTTCCGAGTACAAGTCCGAGTACAAGACCGCCGACGAGGATTACCTGTTCGCGACCGAGGAGAAGACCTCCAAGTACACCTTCGAGAACAGCTGGAACGATGCCGGCATCGAGGAAATCTACCTTGTGCTGGCTTCCGGCAGCGAGCTCTCCTATGTTCCGCACAAGAGCATCGTCGACGAGCCCCGCTACCAGGTGATGGAGACCAAGACTTCCGAGATGAAGAAGAAGATCAAGCTGATGGCTACCGTGAATACGCCGGACAACCCCGACGGCATCTCCTGGTACTATGAGTTCGTTCCGTTCGGCTCCAACCCCGATGCGGCCGATCCGCTGTTCGGCTTCGAGAGCAAGACCTGGGTCCTGGACAACGAAAGTGCCGGTTATATGGGCTGCGGTCCCGATATGGGCAACTCCGGCGGCTGGTGGAGTGCCGGTCCTCACGAGAAGGACTCCTTCGGCCTCATCGACGATGAAATCACCTTCTTCGCCAACGGCAAGTATGTGTTCGATCCGGGTGAGAACGGTATGGTATACTGCAACTGGGAATCCGGCTGGCGTCCCGACGGATACTACTCCGGTGACGGCAGCACCGACTACGACGCTCCCGCAGAGCGAATGGAGTCCACCTATGTTATGGGCAGCGATGCCCAGGGTGACTACATTGAACTCCCTGCCGGCGTGCTGTACGGCTACATCCCCAAGCCGCAGGTCCTTTCCGAGGTCAACCGTCTGTATATCAAGGAACTCAATGACAACAAACTGTTTGTCGTAGCCAACTTTGAAGGCATTTCCTGGCAGTTCATCTATCGTCCCAAGGACGGTCAGGTGGATCCGCAGCCCGGTCCCGACCCGGTACAGCCGCTGGATCCCACCAACTACGACGTGAACGGCGAGACCAATCTCTGGAAGGCCGCCAATCTGGACGTAGAGTTATGGTACGCCGATGGCGGCTGGGGCCAGATTGGCAATCCGGAATACGAAATCACGGCCGGCAACGGCATCACGGTGACCATTCCGGAAGGAATCGGCGGCAGCGAATGGCAGGGCCAGACCAAGCTCAAGAGCCACATCGCCTCTTCGGCCGACAAGGAATACGACTTCAGCGTCACCCTCCTGGCCGATGAAGATATGACCGTGACCATCAAGCTCACCAACGATCCCGAAGGTGAAGGCGACCCTTATGCCTTCTTCTACGACGGCCAGGTGAAACTCACCGCCGGTGAACCGCTGGTGTACCGCAGGTCGCATCTCAAGCAGAACGAGTCCGGAGACAATGTGATGCTCATCTTCGACTTCGGCCGCAGCCCGGTGGGCTCCACCGTCCAGGCTTCTGAAATCCTGTTCCAGGAGCATATGGACGGCAACCTGTGGACCGGTGCCAACATCAATCTGGAATTATGGTATGCCGACGGCGGCTGGGGCCAGATTGGCAATCCCGAATATGAGATCACGGCCGGCAACGGCATCAAGGTAACCATTCCGGAAGGAATTGGCGGCAGCGAATGGCAGGGCCAGACCAAGCTCAAGAGCGGCATCGCCACTTCCAACCAGAAGACCTACGGCTTTAGCGTGAAACTTACAGCCGATGAGGATATGACCGTGACCATCAAGCTCACCAACGATCCCGAAGGTGATGGCGATCCTTATGCCTTCTTCTACGACGGCCAGGTGAAGCTGACAGCTGGCGAAACCCTCCTTTATGTGAAGGAAGGCCTCAAGCAGCAGGTGTCCGGTGACAACTTGATGCTCATCTTCGACTTTGGCCGCAGCCCCATCGGCTCGGTTATTGAAGCAAGTGAAATCATCTTTATGGAAGAAAAATAGATGAGGTGGTTAGTTTGTTTGAAAGGGTTGCTGCTGTCGCTTACTGCGGCAACCCTTTTTACTGCCGCTTGCGGTAGTAAACCCGTGGTGCCGGCAGAAGCCAGCCTGAGTGTTGTTCCGGGAGCTGTCAATGCCCCCTGGGATGCCGTTACGGAAACCCTTTCCGTAACCGCCAGCGGAGACTGGGGCGTGTCGTCGGCCGACAAGGACTGGTGCACGGTCTCTCCCTCCGGTGGAGTGGCAGGCACGGCGCCCGTGAAAGTGGCACTGCAACCCAACCGGACCGGTCAGATACGGGAAACAACCATCACCTTCCGCTATGGTACAAAAACTTTGGAAGTTCCTGTAAAGCAGGATCTTAATGTGGACGATCTTCCCAAGCCCGCTCCGCCGATGACAATCCCGGAAGGCTATCAGCTGGACTGGAACGACGAGTTTGACCTGCCCGACGGCAGCAGCCCGGACGGAAGTATGTGGCGCTTTGAGAACAAGCCCGCCGGCTGGGTGAACAACGAACTCCAGACCTATGTGGGCGGCGGCCGCAACGGCGTAAAAACCGCTTTCATCGAGGACGGTGCGCTGAACATCCGGGCCATCAAGGAAGGGAAGGATATCATATCGGCCCGTATGTATTCCAAGAAATCCTGGACTTACGGCTATATGGAAGCCGCCATCTGGCTGCCGAAGGGAAAGGGCACCTGGCCCGCCTTCTGGATGATGCCGGACGACTTCAGCCGCGGATGGCCGGGATGCGGTGAGATTGACATCATGGAGGAGGTGGGCTATCACGCCAATTACACTTCTTCTTCCATCCACTGCAAAAAGTATTATCACGCCATTGGGACGCAAAAGACGCACGAGCAGTACACCGCCGGCGCCGAAAACGGCTACCATGTCTATGCCCTGGAGTGGACGCCCGATGCCCTCATTTTCTATGTGGACGGCAAAAAGCACTTCACTTACAGCAACGACAAAGCCGGAGACGACGACACCTGGCCGTTCAACAAGGACTTTTACCTGATCCTCAACCTCGCCTGGGGCGGGGACTGGGGCGGCAGCCAGGGCGTAGATGAGAATGCGCTCCCTTGCACCATGAAAGTGGACTATGTCCGAGTTTTCAAGAAAAAGTAAAAAATGAATATAATCCGCAACCTTCTTCTGGCGTCCTTAGTAGTGGCGTCTTTCTCCTGCGCGGAGCGGAAACCCTCTACCATAGGTTCTTCCCCCGATGTGGAAAGCCGCGTGGAGAAAATCCTTTCGCAGATGACCCTGGCCGAAAAGATCGGCCAGATGAACCAGGTCTCTGCCGGCGGGGACGTGTCCAATTATGCCGAAGCTCTTCGCCAGGGGCAGATAGGCTCCATCCTGAACGAGGTGGACCCCGTGAAAATCAATGAGTTCCAGCGCATCTGCGTGGAAGAGTCCCGCTTGGGCATTCCGCTGCTGGTGGGCCGCGACGTGATTCACGGCTTCCACACTGTATTCCCCATTCCGCTGGGGCTGGCCGCCACATTTGACCCGCAGTTGGTGGAAGAAGGCGCCCGCGTCGCGGCGGTGGAGGCAACGGGACAGGGCGTCCGCTGGACTTTCTCGCCTATGCTGGACATTGCCCGGGACCCGCGCTGGGGACGTATTGCGGAAGGAAGCGGTGAAGACACCTGGCTGGATTCCCGGATGGCAGAAGCCATGGTGTACGGCTATCAGGGCCGTACGGCCGACGCTACCTCCATGGCCGCCTGCATCAAGCATTTTGTGGGCTACGGCGCCGCCGAGGGCGGACGGGACTACAACAGCACCTTCCTTACCGAACGGCAGCTGCGCAACTTTTACCTGCCTCCTTTCGAGGCGGCCGTAAAAGCCGGCGCCATGACGCTGATGACCTCCTTCAACGACAACGACGGCGTCCCTTCCACCGGCAATGCCTTTGTGGTGAAGGATGTCCTTCGCGGCGAGTGGGGTTTCGACGGCCTGGTGGTCACCGACTGGGATTCCATGGGTGAGATGATTGCCCACGGGTTTGGCGTGGACCGCAAGGATGTGGCCGAAAAAGCCGCCAATGCCGGCGTGGACATGGATATGATGACTTTCGGCTTCCTCTCGCATCTGGAGGAACTGGTGCGCAGCGGTGCCGTAAAAGAGTCAACCGTGGATCAGGCCGTCCGCAACATCCTCCGTGTGAAGATCATGCTGGGCCTGTTCGAGAATCCGTACGTGGACGTGGAGGCCGGAAAAGCCGTACAGTATGCTTCCTCGCACCTGGCATCGGCCCTCAAGACGGCGGAAGAGTCGGTGGTGCTGCTGAAGAACGACGGCGTGCTGCCGCTGGACCGCGCTTCGGTGCGGAACATCCTGGTCACCGGTCCCATGGCCGATGCCCCGCACGACCAGCTGGGTACCTGGGCCTTCGACGGCGACAAGAGTCATACAATTACGCCGCTTTCCGCCCTGCAGGAGCGTTTCCCCGGAAAGGTTACTTACGTGCCTGGCCTCACCTACAGCCGTGAAAAGCGGGAGCGCTTTGACGAGGTGGTGGCCGCCGCCCGCCGCGCCGATGTGGTGCTGGTGTTCCTGGGCGAGGAAGCCATCCTCTCCGGCGAAGCCCATTCCCTGGCCGACCTGAACCTGAAGGGCTCCCAGAGCGAACTGCTCGCCGCCCTGAAGGCCACGGGCAAGCCGGTCGTCGCGACCGTGATGGCCGGCCGTCCGCTCACCATCGAGCGCGACCTGCCCAACTGCGGCGCGCTGCTGTACGCGTTCCATCCCGGAACGATGGGCGGTCCCGCGCTGGCGAACCTGCTGTTCGGCGACGTGAATCCTTCCGGAAAGACCCCGGTCACCTTCCTGCGCACCGTGGGCCAGGCGCCGCTCTATTACAGCCACAACATGACGGGACGCCCCTACAACGGCGAAACCCTGCTGGACGACATCCCGGAAGAGGCCGGCCAGACCTCGCTGGGCAATACGTCCTACTACCTGGATTACGGCGCCTATCCGCTGTTCCCCTTCGGCTACGGCCTCAGCTATACCACTTTCGCCTATTCGGGCATAGCCCTGGACCGCAACACTTACGGTACAGACGACACCATTACCGTTTCCTTTACCCTGGCCAATACCGGCAGCGTGGAGGGTACGGAGGTAGTGCAGGTGTATGTGCGCGACCTGGTGGGCTCCATTACCCGTCCGGTCAAGGAACTCAAGCACTTCCAGCGGGTATCCCTCAAGAGTGGCGAGAGCCGGAAACTGGAGGTGAAAATCCCTGTCTCCGATCTGGCTTTTGTGGGCCTGGACGGCGTAAAGAAGGTGGAACCCGGTGAATTCCGTCTTTGGGTAGCCGGCGACAGCGCTTCCGGAGAGCCCGTTTCATTCAACGTTCAATAGTGTTAATGGTATGATGATCCGTTTCCTTGCCCTGGCCGCGCTGATGGCCCTTGTATCCTGTGAAGTCAAGGCCGATGACCCTGTTCCCCAGCCGGAACCCTCCGGGCCGGAGGCCAGCGTCTTCACCACATCCGTGGCAGGGCAAAGGATGGCGGAGAGCACAGTCCGCCTGGGAAAACCGGAAGATGCCATTTTCTACAAGGTGGAACTGAGCGGGGAAACCTTCCAGCAGGTGGACGGCTTCGGCCTGGCCATTACCCAGGCCAGCTGCTTTAACCTGCTGCTGATGCCTCCCGAAGACCGGACGGCCTTCCTCAAGGAACTGTTCAGCCGGGAAGAAGGCCTGGGTTCCTCCCTTATCCGGGTATGCATCGGCGGGTCCGACTTTTCCATGGACGAATTCACCTGGTGCGACCGGAAGGGGATGGAAAACTTCGGCGTACATCCCCTGGACGAGGAATATCTTTTCCCCATCCTGGACGAAATCTTCCGGATCAATCCCGATGTGCGCATCATTGGCTCCCCCTGGAGCTGTCCCAAGTGGATGAAAATGCGGGAGAGCGGCAGCGGGGATTACGACAGCTGGACCGGCGGACGCTTGAATCCCGCCTATTATCAGGATTACGCCACCTATTTTGTGAAGTGGATCCAGGAGATGGAGCGGCGGGGCTATCCCATCTATGCCGTCACCCTGCAGAACGAACCGCTGAACCGGGGCAATTCCATGTCCCTGTATATGCCCTGGGAAGACCAGCGGGACTTCATCAAGCAGGCGGTGGGACCGGCTTTCCGGGCCGCCGGGCTCAAGACCCGCATCCTGCTCTTTGACCACAACTACAACTACGACGACATCGCCTCCCAGCGGGATTATCCGCTGCATATCCTGGAGGATGCCGATGCCGCGCAGTACGTGGCCGGATCGGCCTGGCACAATTACGGGGGGCACGTAAGCACCCTGGACAAGGTCCACAGCCGCTTCCCCGACAAGGATATCTATTTCACGGAGGCGTCCATCGGCACGTGGAATTATTCGTTTGACGGCTGCCTCATCAACGATTTCCGGGATATCTTCCTGGGAACGCTGTCCCGCTATGGGAAAGGCGTCACGCTGTGGAACCTGATGCTGGACGACCAGCGAAAGCCCTACCGCCCCGGCGGCTGCAGCACCTGTTTTGGTGCCGTAACCATTTCATCGGCCGATCATTCCCTCAAGTCCATCGTGCGCAATTCTCACTACTACAATGTAGCGCACTGCTCCAAGGTGCTGCAGCCGGGCGCCGTCCGGCTGGGAACCAAGGGCTATTCGGCCGACGGGCTCACCTACCAGTGGTACCGGAACCCCGACGGCTCCAACGCCCTGCTGCTGCTGAACGAGAGCGGGAGCGAAATCCGGGTGAACTTTGTTACCGGAACCGCTTCCGTGCCCTGCAGGATCCCTGCCAAGTCCATCCAGTCCGTGATTTGGGGAAAATAGTTTGAAAAGTCATGCGTCATTTCCGTAAGATCGCTTTTTGCCTGGCCCTCCTGATGGCCTGGACCGCCTGTGAGAAAGAACAGCAACAACCGGAAGAGCCGCAACCCGTGCTCCACTATGTCCAGGTAGTTTCCGAAATCGTGGAAATCCCGGAAAAAGGAACGGTAGAGGTTCTGTTCTCCGTGAAAGACGCGGGCTTTAGCTTCGACTTGCAGCGGGACGTAACCATTTATCCTTCTTCGGAAGCTTTCACGCTGCAGGAAGTGCGCCCTGCGGGAGAATTCCTCTACGTGGCTGTTTTGGCCGATAAGGGTGGCGAAGATGACTATGAACAGGCCGTGCGGCTAGGTGTCAGGGAGAAAGCCGGGGAAGAGGTCTTTGTCTTTTCTTCCGTCTTTACGGTTCGTCTCAAACGGGCCGATCCGGGCGTCTTGATTCCGGAAACGGGGCTCCCCACAGTATTTGTCAATACGGAGGACGGGGCTCCCATCGTCTCCAAGACCGATTATCTGACGGCCACTCTGGGCATCCGCTCCGTCGGCGGGGATTATGAGCTGGAAGATGTAACCTGCCAGGTCCGCGGGCGTGGAAACACCACCTGGGGATGGCCCAAGAAACCCTATCTTATCAAACTGGACAAGAAGGAGTCGGTGCTGGGGATGCCCAAGCATAAGCGCTGGATCCTGCTGGCCAATTTCATGGACCGGACACTGATGCGGAACCTGGTTTCCATGAAAGTGTCTTCCATGACCGGTCTGGCCTGGACGCCCTCCTGCCAGCCGGTAGAGCTGGTCCTGAATGGCCTGCACCAGGGAACCTACCTGCTTATTGAGCAGGTGCGGGTGGATAAGAACCGGGTGAATATTACGGAAATGTCCAAGGAAGACAACTCCGGCGACGCGCTCACGGGCGGCTATCTGCTGGAGCTGGATTTCCATTACGACAACGAGGTGCAGTGGAGGGACACCCACGGCAGCTGTGTCCAGATGGAGGGAGGTATTCCTTTCGGCATCAAATACCCGGACCCGGAAGACCTTACCACAACCCAGGAGACTTATATCAAGAACTACGTCTTCCATGCGGCCGAGGCGCTTTACGGGCCGGATTTTACGGATCCTGAAAAGGGCTATGCTCATTATCTGGATGTAGATTCTTTTGTGGACTACTGGCTTGTCTTCGAGGTGATGGGAAACCACGAGCTGGCCAATCCCGGCAGCGTTTATATGCATAAGGACCGGGGCGGGAAGCTGGTAGCCGGCCCCTGCTGGGACTTTGACTGGGGCGTCCTTTCCTACAGGACTTCCCCACACGGCAGGACGGGCCTGATCAACCGGAACGCCATCTGGTATGCCCGCCTGTTCGAAGATCCCGCCTTTGCCGAGAAGGTGAGGAATCGTTTCCAGGAGCTGCTGCCGCAGCTGGAAACCATTCCCGGTTATATGGACCAGCTGCAGGAGCGGCTTTCCCGCTCGGCCAAATACAATTTCCGCCTGTGGAATCCGGCCGATGACGCCTCCATGAACGGCGGCCATATCATCAACGGTGACGAGAATATGAGTTTTGACGAGGCGGTGAAACTGTTGAAGGAGAACTACCGGATCCGCCTAACCGTTATGTCCGAGAAGCTTTAGTCTTCCCAGTCCAACACCCGGGATCCATCCGGATTTACCCGGATAGTTACTTTGAGGGTCTCTTCCGGCAAGAGATCCTCAATGTTTTCCGGCCATTCCATGAGGCACAGGAAGCCGGAATCCAGATAGTCGTAAAGGCCGATATCCAGCGCCTCTTCCAGGCGCTCAATGCGGTAGAAGTCAAAGTGGAACAACGGACTTCCATCGGCCGTCCGGTATTCGTTCACAATGGCGAAGGTGGGGGAGCTCACGGCGTCTTCCTGCACGCCCAAAACCTTGCACACCGCCGTAGTAAAAGTGGTTTTGCCAGCCCCCATCGGCGCATAAAACGCTATCAGCGTCCGGTTCCCAATCTCCCTCAGGAACTCCCGCGCCGCCCGCTCCAGATTGGCCAGACCTGCTATATGGATCTCATGCTTCATGCTGCAAATATACTACAAATCCAGGATATTCCGGCGATCCAGGAAGCGGTAACTGGCGGCTTCGGACAGATGACAGGGCTGGATGTTCGCTTCACCGGAGAGATCGGCTATGGTACGGGCTATTTTGATAATGCGGGTGTACGCGCGGGCGCTCAGGCCCAGGCGGTCGATGAGTTTTTCCAGCAGATCCTTACAGGGTTCGCTCAGCGGGCAGAAACGTTCCAGCTGGCTGGAATTCATTTCCGAATTGGTGAAAATGCCGCTGCCCCGGAAGCGCTCCCGCTGGATTTCCCGGGCCTTCAGTACGCGTTCAGCAATGGCTTCCGAGGGTTCCGCCTTCCTGCCCCGCACCAGCGCAGTTGTATCAACGGGATGCACAAGTAATTGAATATCAATTCTATCCATAATCGGCCCAGACAGCTTCTGAAGATAGGAGGCCCGCTGGCCCACGGTGCAGGTGCAGCGGTCGCCCTCTCCGTAATAGCCGCAGGGGCAGGGATTGGAAGCGGCAATGAGCATGAAGGACGCAGGGTATTCAATCTTGGCCTTGAGGCGTGAAATGGTAACTTTTCTGTCCTCCAGCGGCGCCCGCAGGCTCTCCAGGATGGACTTGGGTGCCTCGCAAAATTCGTCAAGAAAGAGGACCCCATTCGACGCCAAACTCACCTCCCCGGGAAGGATGTTTTCGCCACTGCCGCCGCCCAGTAAGGCCGGCTTGGAGGCCGATATGTGTGGCGCGCGGAAGGGCCTCGTGCGCATGAGCCCCACCCCGCCGGCGCTCTTTCCCGCCACCGAATAAATCTTGGATGTGATGGCGCTTTCTTCCAGGCTCATGGGCGGCAGAATCCCCGCCAGCGCCTTGGCCAGCGAGCTCTTCCCGGCACCTGGAGCACCAATGAGAATTGCATTGTGGTGTCCGGCAGAGGCAATTTCCAGCCCTCGCTTGGCCCCTTCCTGGCCGATGATATCGGCAAAATCCATATAGTTCCGCTCCCTCCGGACGGAGGCCTCCGAGAGCGCCTGCCGATACCGTTCCGTGTTCCAGATAAGGAGATGGGAGACGTCCTCTACTTCCTCCAAGATTTGCAGCACGTCGTCCAGCGTCCGTACGCCATAGAGCAGCGTGTCGTCATAATCCACCGCTTCCAGGGCCGATTCCTCCGGGAAGATGCACCCTTTGAATCCGCACCGGCGGGCCAGCTCCACCATGGGCAGGACGCCGCTCACCGGGCGGATGCTTCCGTCCAGACCCAACTCACCCATAATGAGGTATTTCTCCAGCCCGGGCAGGTTCCGCTGGTCCGACGCGGCAATGATTCCCAGGGCAATGGGAACGTCGTATCCGCTGCCCTGCTTATGCATATCGGCGGGTGCCAGATTGATGACAATTTTCTTTCCCGGAATGTGGAAACCTTTGGCCTGCAGGGCCGTTACCGTCCTAAGGAGGCTCTCCTTTACTGCGGCATCGGCCAGACCCACCAGATGGATTCCTATTCCCAGGCCGATCTCTACTTCTATCACGATGGGCACGGCCTCTATACCCACGCACTTTGCTCCATGAATGTATACCAGCATCGTCGTAACATTTTGCCTGCAAGCTACGACAATTCCGGCAAACTCATCGGTTGAAACGTTAAAACTTTCGGAAATGTTTCAACCGATTTGCGTTACTTTTTTTTAATTTGGAAAAATGCCGATCCGCTCCCGGACATGGCGGCATAGACAGCACCCTCATTATAAAGCATTTCCTTCACGGGAGCCAGAGAAGGGTACTTGGCAAAGACGGTTTCCTCAAAATCGTTCTTTAGTTCCTCTTTCCAGGTTTCCACGGGCTGGGAAAGGACCTTCCGGAGCGGCTTTTCCGGAAGATGCGGTACAATGCCCCGGTACGCATCGGCCGTGGAAACGGACACGCCTTCCGGGATAAAGACCTTGAATTCATAGGCCGACAGGTCCAGGTCAAAGGGCTCCAGCACCTCCCCGCGTCCGCTGCCGAACATGGGCCGATTGTAGATGAAAAACGCACAGTCGCTGCCCAATTGGGCGGCATAGGCAGCCAGTTCCGCATCCGAAAGCGACAATCCGCCCAGCTCCGCAATCATCCGGAGCGCGAAGGCGGCATCGGCCGATCCTCCGCCCAGACCGGCCCCCACGGGGGAAAGCTTCTCCAGATAGATTTTCATGGGCGGAAGGGCGTAATCCTGCGCCAGCAGGAAGTAGGCTTTGGCCGTGAGGTCCTTGAGCGGATCCCAGTCCACCCCCTCGGCCCGGGCAATGGAAATCATCAGCTTCCCGTCCGGCGAAATGGCCTGCGCAAGGGCTCTGTAGCGTTCCTGCAGCCCCATGAGGGTGCGGCTGTAGTCCTCTCCCGTCACTATCTCCAGCACATCATGGATGTCCGGATAGGGGATGAAGACGGTTTCCAGATCATGGAAGCCGTCGGGCCGCTTGCGGAGCACGTTGAGCCCCAGGTTCAGCTTGACGTTGGGATACGTTATCATTTCTGCAAAGATACGAAAAGTTATTCTATCCGTATCCCGGTAAAGCAGCCGTTGAAAGTGAAAGTGGTTGCCTGGTCCCCCTGCAGCAGCAGATGCGAACTCCCGCCGGCATCGCTCAGGACAGCATACAGGGTGCCCTTGTAAAGGGTGGTACAGGCCGGGGTGTAGAGCGTATACCGGCCCGGCCAGATATTCAGGATCTGTTTTCCGTCCCAGATCCTGTTCACGCGTCCGCCGTCCAGATAAACGGCAACCCCGTCCGGGTTGTCCGGGTACAGGTCGGCCAGGGGCAAATCGCTCTCCAGCAGCTGTACCACGCCGCTGTTGCTCCGGAACCAGTACTGGTAATCGTCGCTTCCGTTCCGGGTGCTGTATCCTTTCACCAGCATCTGGTTGCCGAAGGGTACCAGCCGGCACAGATGCACCTGATCATTATCGGCCAGGCCCAGCGGAACCACTGTGTCGTCCCGCATCATAACCATGGAACTGCCGCCGGTACCGCGCTGCTGGGTCCGGTACACGCTTCCGCCCCAGACGCGGATGTCAAACACTTTCCCCGCTTCTTCGGCCGATATTATCCGCAGCGGCTTCTTCCCCTGCATCACCCGGTACTCGTAAGCCGTGGAATAGCAGTAATACACGCTGTCCCCGTCCTGCATGAGGGCGCCGCCTTCCCATGCCCGCTCGTCAAAGGAGCCCAGGACCTGGGCCGATGGATGGGAGAACACTTCCGTCCCATTGATCCGGTATGAGAAGCCGCCGCGTCCCGCCCGCTGGCCCAGCGTGTGAATTTTCCCGTTCACCTCCAGGAGCCCCCGCAAAATCTCGTCTCCATTATAACGGAAGACCTCTTTTCCGTTCCGGTAAACATAGGTGGACAACCCGTCCGAGTCGTCCCACCACAGATAACCTCCCCGGATTCTGTGCCGGTCCGGTTCCGGATAATGCTCCACGGGCAGGTCAAGCACTTCTTCTCCGTCCTTCCAGAGCACAAGGTGGGCTCCCGAACGCTCCCCATCCCGCCAGGCCGTACCCTCGGGGAAGCGGAGCGCACTCATATACACCGACGGTTCCGGTTCCGGCGCTGGTCCGGGCGGGGGATTGTCGGGCCTTTCCGGGATGCTGTCTCCATTGGAAGAATGGTAATTGTACCGGTCCGTTGTCCGCATCCAGCGGGGCGTACCGGTAAAGAAGGTTTTTTGACAGGAAACGGCTGCCAGCACCAGCAGCACCAAAGCACTCGTCGCACGCATAGGCATTGTTGTTTGACGGCCAAGATAGCGACGAAAAACAAAAAACAGCACAATCGGTTGAGCGCTTGTACTGTTTTTTACGAATATTTTAACGTTTCAACCGATTGGCGGTTTATTGTGCACCAAAACTGAACCGTACGCCGGCTTCCACCTCCATGCGGAGAGGCTGGATAGTGCGGATGGAACGGGGCTGGTTGGCCGCGCCGAAGTAATAGCGGATGCTGGGATCCACATACAGGCCCACCGCGGGAGTGAGACGGAATTCTACGCCCAGGCCACCTGCGGCCGACCACTGGATGTTGTTGCCCCTCTGGTGATAATGGATGTCCTTGGGAGAGGCGTGAATTAAGTAATCGTTGTCCACCAGGAATTCTCCGGCGCCACCCACGAAGGTGTGCAGGCGCCAGCGTCCGTTGTCAATGATATTGAAATAGAAGTTGAGCGGAACGCCCAGCCAGTGCTGGTGGTTGTCCACATCTGTCTGGATAATATGGATGTTCTGGTCAATGTCCCTGTAGTCTGCCAGGAAGGTACGGCTCATGTACGTGTAGCGGATGCCGGTTCCCAGGGCCAGGCGGGAGTTGAAGTGGAACTTGACGCCCAAGCCCAGCGAGAAGGGCAGGCTGAAGTTGAGCTCCGGCTGCTCGTTGAACACGCCGTGATCCACCGCAGGGGCCAGCAGCGGAATGGTTCCGGGGGCCCGGTAACCGATTCCGGAGGGAACTTCTCCCCGGGAATTGCTTTGGATGTTACCGCCGGCAGTGAAGGAGAAGCCGCGCGGCTCCTTCTTCTCTTGCTGAGAATATACCAGCTGATTAAAGGCGTCCACATCTTCCACGGCCGATTCCGGCATTTTGTCCGACTGTACCGATGCAATGGTGGAATTCTTTGCTTCTTCCGGCTGAGGTTCTGCCTCTTGAGGAGCCAGGACCGGCTCTTCGGCTGCGGCCGGAACCGCCACGGGTTCCGGCACGTAGGCGAGACGCGAGACTTTCCGGGCAACTTGTTCCTCTATGGGAGCGATGTCCCCCAGTTCGGGGGCGGGCTCTGCGGAAGGAACAGTTGCCTTCGGAGTCTCGACAATTGATATAGTGGGGTTAGAATGTGCTGTTTTGCCAGGACCCAGCAGGAAAACGCCCAGAACCACCGCGGCAGCTGCGGCTGCAACGCCGGCGATACTCCAAGCCCATACCGGGAAGATACGGCGCCGGTTGAGTCCGGCCTCCACGCCTTCCCATACGCGGGGCGAAACGGGTTCTTCCGCACCCTGCAGGATATCCCTTATGGCTATGTCAAAATCTCTCTCTTTCATTGTTTTTCTTTTATCATTTCCTGCAGCCTGATGCGGGCCCGCTGTAATTTGGAACGCGATGTGGCTTCCGTACAGCCCAGCTCCTTGGCAATCTCCTTGTGGGAATATCCTTCCAGCACATACATATTGAATACGGTCCTGGAGTCCGGGGGAAGTTCCCCAATCATACGCATCAGTTCCGCATAACCCATCTTTTGAACAGGAGTGGCTTCCTCGGTGAACAACCCGCGAGCCTCCTGAATATCTTCGCCAAGGCTAAGGGCGTCCGTTTTCCTGAGATGCATCAGTGCAGTATTGACAAAGATCTTTCTGGCCCAGCCTTCAAATGATCCGGCTCCGGTATAGCTGTCCAGCTTTTTGAACAAGGTGATGAAACCCTCTTGCAGCACATCCTCCGCGTCTTCCCGGTTCCCCATGTATCGCAGGCAAAGAGCCATCATTTTGGGCGCCAGGGTGTCGAAAAGCTGTTTTTGCGCTTTCCTGTCACCCTCCTTGCATGCGGGGACCAGGCGTTCCGGAGACGACGACCCTCCCGGGGGTTCGTCAGCCCTCGTCCATGTTATTAGATGCAAGTTGTGCCAAAAACGTTTCAACGGGTGGTCCGGATTTTGTTCTTTCTGCACAAATTTCGCAAAAAAATCAGAATCGGCGAAGGGAAGTTGTATGTTTTTCGCAAAAGGTGTATTTTTGTAGTCATTATGAAAAAAGTCCTGGCAGCGCTTGTCCTGCTTTTCCATATTTGCATCTTCAGTCATGCCCAGCAGGTAGAGAGTTACCTGGTGGATGCCGTGTCTTTGTACAGCAACGGAGAATATAAGCAGGCAAAGGAACGGCTGGAAACTTTATCGGCCATAGCGCCCAAGGACGACGCTGTCTGGTATTACCTGGCACTCTCGGAGGTCGGCCTTCAGGACTTTACATCAGCCCGGAAGCATCTGGAGCAGGCCATTGCTTTGGACGGAGGCAATTACTGGTACCGCCGCACCCTGGCGCGCCTGTATCTTACGCAGGGGGAAGAGGAGTTGGGTATCGAGATGTTCGAAGACCTGGTAAAGGACTTCCCGGACAAGGAAGAGCTTAGCTATGAACTGCTAAACCTTTATCTCCGGCAGGGTGCATTTGAGAAGGCCCTGCAGGCCATGGATGAGGTGGAAACGCAGCGGGGCCCTTCGGAGTCCATGGCCCAGACCCGTTACGAGATTTACCGCCAACTGGACCGTCCGGAAGAGGCCGTGGCGGCCCTGGAGAATTTCAACAAGGATTACTCCTCGCCGTCCATCCTTTCCACGCTGGGAGATTATTATCTTTCTGAGTATCAGGACTCCCTGGCGCTTTCCTATTATACGGAGGCCCTTTCACTGGACAGCGGTTATGTGCCCGCCGTCCTGGGTTTGTCGGAAGTGTACAGGCACCTTCGCAAATACCCGGAATATTTCCGGACGCTGGACACTTTCTTCCAGTCAGAGGATGTTCCGTCGGAAACCAAGGCGCTGTATATCAGAAATTTAACGCGTTCCATAGACCCCAAACTTCTCCAACTGCATCAGGAGGAATATGATGCGGCAGTGCAGGAAATAGCCACGCTGCACCCCACGGACAGCACGGTGCTTTCCACCGTGGCCGGCTATTATTACTCCACCGGCCGCACCAAGGAAGCCGGGAAATGGTTCAAGGAAGTGGCCGATATCTATCCGGAAAGCCTTCCCCACACGGTCACGTACTTGCAGTACCTTACCATGGAAGGGCGTTGGGAGGAGCTTCGGGACCGTTCCCTAAGTGCCTTCGACCGCTTTAATGAGCTGGGTTTTCTGGACTTTGCCAACCAGGCCAACTACCAGCTGGAGGACTACGATGCCATCATCGGCAACTGCCAGTATCTCCTTACCAATTACCCCAAGGACAAGGACTTGTGCAAGAGCGCCCTGGCCATGAAGGGGGATGCATATTATTCCAAAGGAGACTCCAAGCAGGCTTTCAAGGCATACGACCAGGCGCTCAAGATAGACCCTTCCTATGCGCCTGTGCTCAACAATTACGCATATTATCTTAGCCTCATGGGCAAGAACCTGAAGAAGGCCTATACCATGTCCAAGAAAACCGTGGAGGCGGAGCCGGACAATGCAACTTATCTGGACACCTTCGCCTGGATCCTGCATTTGCAGGGTAAGGACTTGGAAGCCAAGCCTTTCTTCAAGCACGCCATGCTCTATGGCGGCAAGGACAGCGCCGT
>CAMHKD010000040.1:0-16449 GCA_946185645.1 uncultured Bacteroidales bacterium | reverse complement strand
GGCGTAGATACCTTCCGTGGTGTTTTTTCTCATGGTTCTCGGCCTTCTTTTCCATATTGATGACAAGGTTGTTGTCCTCGTCCACATGGACCTGGAAGTCCTCTTTGGTGAGACCCGGAGCGGCAAGCTCCACGTCATATTCTTTTTCGTTCTCTATTACATTGATGGCCGGAGCGGTATAGTTCGTTCTTTCCATCCAGCTGTTGTCGAAGAAGTCGTTGAAGATGTCAGGCAACCAGCTTTGATTCCTTCTAATCGTAGGTAACATAACAAAATCATTTTAAACATTCTTCGGTTTCGGGTCCTTACGTGGCCTTCCGTCCGGGTTCCTCATCGGAACGCCTAAGGATATTGCAAAGCTGGGACCAGTGCCGGGATGATGGACTTTTTGTCACCATAGAAGTGCCAAATAGTCCATTTTGTGGACAGATTGTCCAGGTGGGAGATGGGTGGAAGAAATAAGTGGTCAAATTGTGGTCATTTTTTGGGGATACAAAAAACAAGACCCTGTAAAATGTTTGAAAATCAACAACTTACAAAGTCTTGTTGTGCCTCGGGCGGGAATCGAACCCGCACGGCCGTTTCGGGCCAAGGGATTTTAAGTCCCTCGTGTCTACCATTCCACCACCAAGGCTGTTGGTTGGGACTGCAAAGATACGGAAAAAAACTAATGGAGCAAAACGCCGAAGCCCTCGCGGCGAACCGGCGGGGCCGGATCCAGGGAGGGGGCCGATATGGGAGCCTTGGTCACCTTGCCGGTGGAGAGCGCCAGGACGCGGGAAAGCATGCTTTCCGAAGGGTCTCCCAGGGCATGACCGTCCATGGGGTTATCCGTTGCCTCGAAGTCTGCAGGAATACCGCTGGGCATGCTAAGGGTTACTCCGTTCTTGTCCGAATAGCGGGAGGCTATCACATAAAGGCCCCAACCGGCCAGCTTTTCCTTCCCCTCCTCTGTATCAACCTCTATATTGTCCTGCTTGCCCAGGGCTGTGAAGAAATCTTCGGCCTGGATGAGGTAGCCTCCGCAGAACTTTCCGTACGTGGTTTTTCCCACCAGCACCACGTCCATATAGGGTTTAAGACCGCAGATAAGCGCCTCGGAGGCCGATGCGGTGCCGCTGGTGGCAATGACCCAGAGTTTCCTGATTCCCGGATTAACCTGCACCGGATGCACCTTGTAGGTTCCGGAACCGGATGAAGCTTTAATCTCATATTCTTCGGCAAAGCAGGTTTCCAGATCGTCCTTGAAAGCATCCGCAAGTGTTTTATTATAGATTTCCTGATTAAAGACACTGCCGGCCTTTACTTCCTCTACAGGTGCCAGCATGGATCCCAGCACAGCGCTAGTTAGCGTATATCCGCCGCCATTGTAACGCAGATCCAGTACAAGCTCTTCAACCCCGTCTTCCTTGAACTTGCGAAAAGCGGTTTCCAGATCCCGGCAGGCGTCCATGGTAAAGCTGGTGAAATGCAGATAACCCATCTTCTTTCCCTCCACATCCAGGGTGAGGACGGTCTGTACCGGGTCTTCATACATCTGGACGGCAGTAAGGGAAACCGAGCGGCCATCGGACAAGCCAAAGCGTACCGAGCCTCCACCGTAGAATTTCTCGTTAACAGTCTCCGAATAATTGTCCGGAGTCATCACTTTCCCATCTACACTCATAATCACGTCTCCCCGCTTCAGATTGGCTTTGGAGGCCGGAGAATTGGCATAAGTATAGGTGACAACGGCGCAGATTTCCTTATGGGAATCATCCACGTAATACAGCTTGAAATCAAAGCCAAAACTCTTGGTATTGCCCGTCACGGTGCCCAGGAATGCGCTGCAGTCCTCGTACAGTGTAGTCCATTTATCCACCTCGTTTCCGGATGAATCCTTGTAACGTAAGGACTTTACCTTCTCTACAGGATCTATCCCATAGCTCCAGGAAGACATGCCGTCCGAAACCTCCGACTCCCAGAGGTAATAGGTTCTCATGACATTGAAGGCGAAGAGGTTGCCGTAAAAACGAACATTCTGCTCTTTCTCCGGCTCTAAGGGATCTTCCGTACATCCCACGGGAATCACCAGCACTGCAAGCAGCAGGTATGTAAAGAATCTTTTCATCAAAAATACTTTTTTTCGTCCCGGTACAAGGCCAGGAAAATAAACAAAAGCACGGTAAAGGCCCAAAGTGAAGACCCGCCGTAACTGAGGAAGGGCAGCGGAATGCCGATAACCGGCATCAAGCCCACGGTCATGCCCACATTGATGAACAGGTGCATGAAGATGCACGCCGCCACGCAGTAGCCGTAAATGCGCGTGAACTTGCCCCGGCAGCTTTCGGCATCCAGCACCAGGCGCACAATTAGGAACACATACAGCAAAATTACTACCAAACAGCCCACAAAACCCCATTCTTCTCCAACAGTACAGAAAATAAAGTCCGTGGACTGCTCCGGAACAAAGCCGAAAGTGGTCTGGGTCCCCTGCAGGAAACCCTTCCCCAAGAGGCCGCCGGAGCCAATGGCAATCTTAGACTGATTCACGTTATAGCCCACGCCGGAGAGATCCTCCTTCAAACCCAGCAGCACCTCGATACGGCCCCGCTGGTGCGGCTGCAACACGTTCTGGAAAATATAATCGGCCGAAAAGATGAACAGCACTCCCGCCAGGAAAACCAGCAGCGTAAGCGCCAGGAACTTATCCCGTTTTTCGTATGCATAAAGCGCCAGGACAGGAAGGGCCAGAAGACTAATCACCAGCAGAATATAGATGGGCTTGACCTTGAGGAGGAAGCTCCAAAAGTAGTGCTGCGTTTCACCGGGTTCCGGCACCCAGGTTACATCGGCCATCCAGTTCATGTGCCCCTGTACGGCATTGCAAACCCATTCCCAGGCGCCCGGCAGCAGCGCCATGAGCGCCACGAAGGCACCTCCTATCGCCATCCTCCACCAGAAATTACCGGCAGAGGCATTACACAGCACCAGAACGCTTATGAGCAGGATAACGGACCAATACGCCCCCAATACCAGCGTGGAGATAAACAGGCCGATAATGAGGCCGATAAGCCCCAGCCACCAGCCCGAAAGACCTTCCCGGTACAGCACAAAGATGAATCCGGCATAGACCAGGGCCGATCCCGTCTCGCTCTCCGCCACAATCACCAGCATGGGGACGGCAATGATGAGAGCCGCCAGCACAAAGTCCTTGAAACGGGACATCTTGAAGCTCTGCCGGCTAAGATAGAACGCCAGCAGAAGTGAGGTGGTTATCTTGGATATCTCGGCCGGCTGGAATTTCACCGGTCCCAGCTCAAACCACGAATGGGAGCCTTTCACGTCCTTGGAGACAAATATCACCAGCACCAGCAAGGCCAGCACCCCCAGATACAGCGGAATGGGGAACGCCTCCCAGAGTTTGGGCGGAATCACATACAGGATAAGCGCTGCCAGGCCGAAGGAGGTGAGCATCCACACGAACTGCTTGCCGCTCCGGGCGCCCCAGGCAAAGATGGAGGAAGGATTGGTGGAATGAATTGACGCATAAATGCTTATCCAGCCGATGATCACCAGCAGGAGGTACGCTCCCACCAGCGCCCAGTCTATGGACTGCCGCAAACGACGCTCCGGTATTACCACTTCCCTTAACATCTAATCCGTCTTTACGCGGGACATCAGGTCCCGGGACTTCATCTGCTCTTCCAGGGCCTTACGCTTCACCTCTCCCTTGAGGTATTTCTCCACCATGAGCGAAGCGATGGGCGCTGCGTAGGTGGCGCCAAAGCCGCCGTTTTCCACATAGGCTGCAATGGCAATCTTGGGATTGTCCATGGGCGCAAAACAGATAAACACTGAATTATCGGCCCCGCGGGGGTTCTGCGCCGTACCCGTCTTGCCGCAAACGTCCAGCGAATCTATATGCGCAACCCAGGCCGTTCCTCCCATGCCGGCGCCGGAATTCACCGCCCTCCACATGCCGCGGATGAGCTTGGTAAAATGCACCGTATCCACCTTGGTGTACTGTTTCTCAGTAAAACGAGGTTCTATTTCCACGCCCTCCGAAGCCTTCACAATGTGCGGAATATAGTAATGCCCCCGGTTGGCGATGGTGGCGCAGAGGTTGGCAAGGTGCATGGGGGTGGCAAGGATTTCTCCCTGGCCGATGGAAAGCGAAATAACCGTGGTGGAGTTCCACCTGCCGCGGCCATAGGCCTTGTTGTAGGTCTTGGAGGTGGGGATGCTGCCCGCCAGTTCGGCCGGGAAATCGCTCCCCAGCTTTCGGCCGAAGCCAAAGCTTTCCACATATTCGTGCCATGCGTCCAGGGCATCGGCCACGCTGGGGTATTTCTTATTGTCCAGGATGTTCTTGAGCACGTAGCAGTAATACGCGTTGCAGCTCATCATGATGGACTCTTCCATGTTGATGGGGCTCTTGTGAGAATGGCAGCCCAGTTTATGTCCAGCCCCAAAATGATAGCCCTGCGAGCAGGGATACATGTAGCTGGGCTTTAGCGTTCCTTCCTGCAGGCCGATGAGCCCGTTCACCAGCTTGAATACGGAGCCCGGCGGATAGGAAGCCTGCACCGCGCGGTTGTACATGGGCTTATAGGGGTTGCTCACAATATCGTTGTAATGCTTGCCGATATCGGCCAGCTGCTCCACGTCTATGCCCGGCGAGGACACCAGCGCCAGGATCTCCCCGGTGGATGGCTCTATGGCCACTATACTGCCCACCTTGTTCTGCATGAGCTCCTGACCATACTGCTGCAGCTGCGCGTCAATGGTGGTCACTATGTCGTGCCCCGGAACGGCCTCCTTGTCTTCCGCTCCGTCCTTGTAGGGCTGCTCAATCTGGTTGCGGGAATTGCGGAGGTAGATGTGGTATCCCTTTTCTCCGCGGAGGTCCTCCTCCCGCGCTGCCTCGATACCTGTCATACCGGCATAATCCCCGCTCCGATACTCCCCCGGATGCCGGTCGATATAGTCCTGATTCACCTCCGAAACATAACCCAGCAGATTGCCGCCGGCATTCACCGGATAATCCCGGATACCGCGCACCTGCCCCTTGAAGCCCGGAAAACGGTATTTTACTTCATCGAAACGCATATACGTCTCTGCCGGGACGGTACGGAGCATGGTCACGGATTGGAAGCCGATGGACGACTTCCGCCGCTCATACTCCTGCAGGCGGGCCCGGATGAAGGAGGGCTCCACGTCCAGCACCGTTGCCAGCGCCAGCGTGTCAAAGGCCTGTACCTCCCGGGGACTCACCAGGATGTCGTAGGCCACCTTGTTCCCCACCAGGATTTGACCGTTGCGGTCGTAAATGACGCCACGGGTGGGATAGATGGTTTCGTAGATGGTGGAGTTGCGGTCCGCGTCTTCCTTGTAGCGGTTCTCCAAGATCTGGATGGAAAAAATCTTGCCCAGGAGCAGCAGTACAGCTATTCCCAGGCCGATAAACAGACGAATATGGCGTCCGTCGGCACCCATTACCTGGAATCCGGAGCCAGCAGGTTCACCACCAGGAGCGAGAGGAGGGTGCTTGCCACCAGGGAAGCGCCAAAGCGGATGGCGTTGAAGAGCAGCGGACGGGTGCCGGCTCCATCGGCCCAGATATAGACGGCCAGGAAGAGCGCCGTGGAAAGCACGATGGCCACCAGCACCTTCCAGAAGCCGTTGCGGTGAATGGAGAAATCTTCCTCACGGGCAAAAAGCTCTCCGCCGAAGATGAGCCGGATAATGGAGTTACGGGCAAAGGCCACCGGTACCAGCGCCAGGGCGTTGAGTCCCAGCAGGCCCTCTGACAAAAGATCTACGGACAAACCTGTTGCGAAAGCAATGACCATGGCCAGGACGGTGCCCATCCGGATGGGCATGCAAAGGACCATCACCGGCAGCATGGTCACCATCACGTACGGCGTAAAGCTGGCGTACGTGCTAAGGAGCAGCTGGGCCACCAGCAGGATGATGTATATGAGCCAGAATCCGGACTTTTTCATTGCAGGAACTCCTCTATTTCGTCAAACGCGGTGTTGTGCACCACGGATACATAGCGGATGGCGCTGAAGTCCTGGAACAGGGTAACGGAAATCTCGTTGGTTGCGCCGTTAATGATACGGGAATCTCCCGCCACCCCCAAAGGGATGTCCGGCGGGAACAGCAGGGAGTGGCCGCTGGTGTATACGGTATCTCCGGGATTGTACTTGTACTGGAGAGGAATCTCCTTGAGGATGGCACCGCGGTTACCGGTTCCGTCCCAGACCAGCAGACCAGTTCCTCCTTCCAGCCCCAACCGGGCGCTGATGGAGATATCGGCATGCTGGAAAGAGAAGGCATAGGCATGGTGCGCGCTCACGGCGTCTATCATGCCCACCACTCCGTTACGGGTAATGATGCCGGACTTTTCCTGGATGCCGTCCTCGAAGCCCCGGTTAAGGATGAGGTAATTGTGCTGCGTGCCGCGGCTCATCTTCACCACTTCCGCCGGGATCACCACAAAGCCCGTTTCCTGCTGGAGGCCGGAGCTAAGGGTGTCCGTATGTGCCCGCCTAAGAGCCTCCCGGGTTTCCGTGAGCTCTTTAAGGAGCGCCGCGTTCTCCAGGGAGAGTTCCCTGTTGGTCTTGGACAGGCGGAAGAATCCCTGCACCCGCTGTGTGCTTCCCCATACCGATCCCATAAAGCCATGGACGCTCTTGGACAGCCAGAGGCGCTGAAGCTGGGCATTACGGGAGAGCAATTGCAACGACGCAATCTCCAGGATAATGAAGATTGCGAGGCTGATAAGACGGGGAAGTACCTTCCGGGAGCGCATGGTTCTACCGCATGAGGAAGGAGTAATTGTCCGTATTCTTGAGGGCGATGCAGGTTCCGCGGGCCACGGCGCGGAGCGGATCCTCCGCTACGTGGAACGGGATGTTCACCTTCTCCGACAGGCGCTTGTCCAAGCCGCGGAGCAGGGCGCCGCCGCCGCTGAGGAAGATACCGTTTTCCACAATGTCCGAATACAGCTCCGGCGGAGTCTGCTCCAGAACTTGCTGGATGGACGCTTCCAGACGGGCGATGGATTTGTCCAGGCAGTGGGCAATTTCCTGATAGGGAATGAGGGCCTCCACCGGGTGACCGGTCATGAGGTTGGGGCCACGGACCAGGAAGGGTTCCGGCTCCACGTCCAGGTTGGGGATAACGGCTCCCACGGCAATCTTAATGCGTTCCGCCGTGGTTTCACCCACCTTGATTACGTGCTGCTGGCGCAGGTAATTCTGAATATCGGCCGTGAAGACATCTCCCGCCACGCGGATGGAATCCTGCTGCACGATGCCGCCCAGGGAAATGACGGCAATTTCCGTTGTACCGCCGCCGATATCCACCACCATGTTGCCCTTGGGCGCCTCCACATCCAAGCCGATACCCAGGGCCGCAGCCATGGGTTCGTAGATGAGGTATACATCCCGGCCGCCGGCGTGCTCCGAAGAGTCACGCACAGCACGGATTTCCACTTCCGTGGAACCGGAAGGAATGCCGACGACCAGCTTGAGGTTGGGAGCGAAAAGGCTGCGATGACGGGAGTTCACCTGCTTGATGAACCCGCGGATCATCATCTCCGCGGCATTGAAGTCTGCGATAACGCCGTCCCTGAGAGGACGCACGGTCTTGATGCCGGGATTGGTTTTTTCGTGCATCAGTTTGGCCTTCTGGCCCAGGGCGATGCACTTCCCTGTCTGGTTGTCGATGGCCACGATGGAGGGTTCGTCCAGCGCAATCTGGTCATTCTGGAAAATGACGGTGTTGGCTGTGCCCAGGTCGATAGCAAGCTCTTGATTTAAGAATCTTAGCGCCATATTGTATTGGTACGTTTATCAATAATGGAATAATCGTTCAAAATTACGAAAAAAAACTTATATTCGCATAAAGAATTTGGCCATGGGCAGAAAAAGATACTTGATAGTAACAGCGGGAGGGGTGGGGACCCGGATGGGGGGCTCCGTCCCCAAGCAATTCCTGGAACTGGACGGGAAGCCCATCCTCCGGCTCACCCTGGAAAAGTTCCTGGAAGCAGACCCGGACATCCAGATTATCACCACCTTGCCGGAAGCGCATGTGGTCCCCTGGCGGCAGTACTGTCTCAAGGAGGGCTTCCGCTGCCGGCAGCGCCTGGTCAAAGGCGGTTTCACCCGTTTCCATTCCGTAAAAAACGCCCTGGAATACGTTCCGGACGGTGTTTTGGTAGCCGTGCATGACGGAGTCCGCCCGCTCCTTTCGGCCTCCTTTATCCACCGGATGTGGGAAGAGGCGGAAAACGTTCCCGCGCTCATTCCCGTGCGTCCCATGGTGGAAACCCTCAAGGTGCTGGAACGCCGCCAGGACGGCCGCCTGGTCTCCACCGGAGAAACGGCCGACAGAAACCGCATCTTCGGCGCCCAGACCCCGCAGATCTTCCACAGCGAAGACCTCAAGGCCGCCTACGGTCAGGGTTTCGACACCCTCTTCACGGACGACGCCTCCGTGGCCGAAAGATACGGAATACCGCTCACCTTTACGGAAGGCGAGCGGTATAATCTGAAAATCACAACTCCCGAAGACCTGGAGCTGGCAAAGGTACTGGCTCCGTTAACTTATTGTCTTCCGGAATAACTCGTGTTTTGAAAGTCTTTTACCCAGACTTGACGCTCGATGGGCTCGTCAAGGGAGATCATGGTGTCCGTGCTCTGGATGTACGGGATCTTCTGGATGGTGTTAAGGAGCACCTCCATTAAGTGGTCGTTGTCCAGGCAATAGAGCTTGGCCAGGATGGCGTACTTACCAGTAACAAAGTGACATTCAACAATCTCCGGAATGCGCTTAAGATTTGCAATCACCTCCGGATACTTGGTGGATTCCGACAGGGAAATGCTCACGAAGGCGCACACGTTGAGTCCCAGAGCCTGAGGCTTCACCAGCAGGCGGGAACCCGTGATTACGCCATTGGACTCTAAACGCTTGACTCTCTGATGGATAGCCGCACCGGAGACGCCACATTCGCGGGCAATCTCCAGGAAAGGCATACGGGCATTCTTCACCAGGAAGGAGAGGATCTTTTGGTCTATCTGATCAATATGGTAACTTGCCATAACTTACATTTTTAAACTTACACCACAAAAATACAAAAAGTTTTTTATTTTTTACTCCTTTTTTTGAATTTTGTGGTAGGCGCAGAATTCTCTATAATTGACTGACAGTCAGATTCCGTTAATGACGCGACATCCACCCCTTTGGGAATTTTGTAATTAGATTCTCCCTTCTTAATATATGGACCGTACCGGCCGTTAACCACTTTAATATCCCCGAATTCCGCCAGGAAAGTCACTGCAGGCTTCTCTGTATCGGCCTCTTTTACAAGGGCTTGACACTCTTCAAGGGAAATTGTAAGGGGATCGGCATTACGGGGGAGGCGCACATTCTTGTCCCCGTACTTGAGGTAAGGGCCGAAGCGGCCTTTGACAGCCACGATATCCACTCCGTTAAGCTGTCCCACGGTGCGCGGCAGTTCCAGCAGCTTCAAGGCTTCTTCCAGCGTAAGGGTTTCAATGAGTTGTCCTTTGCCCAGCGAAGCGCTCTGGCGTTTCTCGCCGTCGCCCTTCTGTACATAGGCGCCGAATTTACCGAAAGCGGCAATTACCCGCTCTCCGTCGGGCGCGGTGCCCAGGACCCGGGAAACCTTGTTGTAATTCTTCTCCGCCAGCACGTCTTCCACATGAGCGTGGAAAGGCTTATAGAAAGCGGATATAGCATCCCGCCAAAGCTTCTTTCCCTCGGCCACCTCGTCGAAGTCCGTCTCCACGGTGGCCGTAAAGTCGTAGTCCAGGATGTCCGTGAAGTGCTCCACCAGGTAGTTCGTTACAACAACGCCTATTTCCTGCGGCAGGAGCTTACCCCTCTCGGCCCCCACCACCTCGTTCTTCTGGGAAGAGCGGACGGTGCTGCCGGAAAGGGTATAATTGGTCACTTTGAAGGTCTGGCCTTCCTTGTCTCCCTTCACCACATAGCCGCGACCCTTGATGAGCGTATCCACCGTGGCGGCGTAAGTGGAAGGACGGCCGATGCCCAGCTCCTCCAGCTTCTTCACCAGCGTAGCCTCCGAGTAGCGCATGGGCGGCAGGGTGAACTTGCAAAGGGCCGATATGCCTTTCTCCTTAAGGATGTCGCCCACCTGCAGCTGCGGCAGCATCACCTCTTCATCGGCCACCTCGGCGTCGTCGTCCCTACCCTCGCGATAGACCTTCATGAAGCCATCGAAAAGCAGTTCCGCGGCCTGGACGCCGTAGCGCTCCGGACGCTTGTCGGATGCCACCTTAAGGGAGGTGTTCATTACGCGGCTTTCGGCCATCTGGGAAGCCAGGGTGCGCTTCCAGATTAGCTCGTACAGCTTTTTCTCCTGGGCGGTCCCTTCAATTTCCACGCGATCTATGAAGGTGGGACGGATGGCCTCGTGGGCTTCCTGCGCCCCTTTGGACTTGGTCCTGAATTGGCGGGAATGCAGATACTCCTCCCCATAATTCTCCAGGATATAGTTTTTGGCCGTATTGATGGCCAGGGAAGACAGGTTGGTGGAGTCCGTTCTCATGTAAGTGATGAGACCCCGTTCGTACAGTTCCTGTGCAAGGCGCATGGTGGTGGAAACCGGGAAACGCAGCTTGCGGGCGGCCTCCTGCTGAAGGGTGGAGGTGGTGAAAGGCGGCGCAGGGAAACGCGTACCTTCCTTCTTCTCCATGGACTCTATCTTATAGGTAGCGCCAATGCTGTCCTCCAGGAACTTCCTGGCCTCTTCCCCGGTGGAGAAACGGCTTTCCAGCGTAGCCTTTACGGTTACATCGGCCTGCAGGGGGCAGAAGTTGGCCTCCACGCGGTAGAAGGGTTCGCTCTTAAAGCCGATGATCTCTTTCTCGCGGTCCACAATGAGGCGCAGCGCCACGCTTTGCACGCGGCCGGCGCTGAGCTTGGGTTGGATTTTGCGCCAGAGGATGGGAGACAGTTCAAAGCCCACCAGACGGTCCATCACACGGCGGGCCTGCTGGGCGTTCACCAGATTCATATCTATGTCCCGGGGGTTCTGAATGGCCTCCAGGATGGCGTTCTTGGTGATTTCGTGGAACACTATGCGGCGGGTCTTTTCCCGCGGAAGGCCCAGGGTCTCCGAAAGGTGCCAGGAGATGGCCTCTCCCTCACGGTCCTCATCGGAAGCCAGCCAGACGGTATCTGCCTCGGCCGAAAGCTTCTTCAGCTCCGCCACCACTTTCTTCTTGCCGGCGGGAATGACATATTCCGGCTGGAAGCCGTGCTCTACATCCACGCTGAGTTTGTGCTCTTCCAGGTCCCGGATATGGCCGATGGAAGCCTTTACCAGATATTCCTTCCCCAGATACTGCTGAATGGTCTTCACCTTTCCGGGGGACTCCACAATCACTAAGTTTTTACCCTGCATAGTCTGTCTGTTTTGGGGCCAAAGCCCGAATTCTTTTGCAAAGTAAAGCAGAATCCGGGCAATTTTCCAAATTTTCTGATTATTTTTGTAAACGCATTTTTTGGCAAGACCTTAGGTCTTGTACGGATACCATTTTTTGAGATGACAGAGACCACCAAGAAAAAAATCGTCAAATGGTTCTGGATCATTCTGATCGCCCCCATCGTGGCGCTCCTGCTGCTGCTGTGCCTGGTCTGGGCCTTTGCCGATATACCCTCCATCGAGGAACTGGAGAACCCGGACTCCAAGCTGGCCACCCAGGTCATTGCGGAAGAGGGTGAGATCCTCACCACATACCATATAGAGAACCGGGTGTTCGTGAGCTACGAGGAATTGGCCCCCTCGCTGGTGCAGGCCGCCGTGGCCACGGAAGACAAGCGTTTCTACAAGCACTCCGGCGTGGACATCCAGTCCCTGGCCCGCGTGATGTTCAAGACCCTCCTGTCCCGGGACTCCTCCCAGGGCGGCGGTTCCACCATCACCCAGCAGCTGGCCAAAACGCTCTATCCCCGCGGGGAACATGTGGGCAAGCTAAAGATTATCTGGATAAAATTAAAGGAGTGGATCACGGCCATCAAGCTGGAGCGGAACTATACAAAGGAAGAAATTGTGGACATGTACCTCAACGCCATCTTCTTCGGTTCCAACTCATATGGCATCTCATCGGCCGCCAACCAGTTCTTCGGGAAACACCCTTCGGAACTGCTCCCGGAAGAAAGCGCCGTGCTGGTGGGCATGGTAAACAAACCCACGCGCTATAACCCGGCCATCAATCCGGACAATGCCCTCAAGCGCCGCAACCTGGTCCTCAGCCGTATGCAGGACATGAAGTACCTCACCAAGGCGGAATGCGACTCGCTGCAGCAGCTTCCCATCGTCCTGCACACCCGCACCGGAGACCGCACCACGGGCGTGGGACCGTACTTCCGGGATATGCTCCGCCGCACCATGTCGGCCGAAAAGCCCAAGCGCTCCTCCTATTCCATAGCGGAAGACTATAAGGTGGATTCCCTCCTCTGGGCCGAAGACCCCCTGTACGGCTGGCTCAACAAGAACACCAAGAGCGACGGCAGCCTGTACGACTTGGACCGGGACGGCCTGCGCATCTATACCACTATTAACTACAAGATGCAGCGCTATGCAGAGGAAGCCATTGCAGAGCACCTGGGCAAGGACCTGCAGAAGGCTTTCTTCAAAGAGCTCAAGAACCGCAAGAACGCCCCCTTCACAGCCGATGTAGACAAGAAGATTGTAGAGACCACCCTCAAGCAGGCCCGCCGCTGGAGCGACCGTACCCGCATGATGAAGGCCTCCGGCCACACGGATGCGGAAATTGAGAAAAGCTTCACGGAACCCGTCCAAATGCGCGTTTTCACCTGGGACAAGCCCGGTTACCGGGACACCCTCATGACCCCGGACGACTCCATCCGTTATTACAAGTCCTTCTTCCGGGCGGCCTTCATGGCCATAGAACCGGGAACGGGCCACGTCAAAGCCTATGTGGGCGGTCCGGACTACCGCTATTTCAAATACGACAACGTACGGCAGGGCCGCCGCCAGGTGGGCTCCACCGTCAAACCCTTCATCTACACCCTGGCCATGGAAAGCGGCATGACGCCGTGCGACCCGGTGCGTAACTCCCCCGTTGTCATTGTGGTGAACGGAGACCAGACCTGGACGCCCACGGACACCCATGCCGACGGCACCATGGTAAACCTCACCTGGGGCCTTGCACACAGCTCCAATTCCGTATCGGCCTTCCTCATGCAGCAGCTGGGGCCGGAGTCCATGGTGGACATGATGAGAAAGATGGGTATCGGCGGGTATATAGATCCGGTGGTTTCCCTTTGCGTGGGCGCGGCCGATCTTTCCGTGTACGACATGGTCACCGCATACAATACTTTCCCCTCCGGCGGCATCTATACCAACCCGCTGTTTGTAACGCGTATTGAAGACAGCGACGGCAACATCCTGGCCAGCTTCTCGGACCGCAAGCATGAGGTTCTCTCGCTGCGGGCCACCGGTGAAATGGTGCAGATGATGCGCGCCGTGGTGGACGGCGGTACGGGTAACCGGCTCCGCTTCCGCTACGGGCTCAAGGGAGAGATGGCCGGCAAGACCGGCACCACCAACGACAACTCGGACGGCTGGTACATCGGCTATACCCCCACCATCACCGCCGGCGTATGGGTGGGCTGCGAAGACCGCTACGTACATTTTGTGAACAACAGTCTGGGACAGGGTGCCAACATGGCCCTTCCCATCTGGGGTCTCTGGATGCAGAAGGTAATCAAAGACGGAACGCTGGGCATATCGGCCTCGGATGTCTTCCCGGAATGGTCGCAGGGACCGTTCTGCACCCCGCAGACAGAAGACTCCACACCGGAAAAAACAGACCTTGAAAATTATTACTTCGAATAATGGCAAAGTATCAGTCTATCGCAGTCATTTACGGCAGTGACTCCTCCGAATGGGAGGTGGCATGCCGCAGCGGAGAGTTCACCGCCTCCCGTATCGACGAGTTCCAGTACGATGTGTACGAGATTTTCGCACGCTTCGGCAAGTGGAAGCTGGTGGCCATGAGAAAGGCCAACTCCATGCGGGTTCCCTTCCCGGAAGGGGCGCAGCCGGAGGTGGACAAGACGGATTTCTCCGTGATGGTGCTGGGGGAAAAGGTAAAGTTTGACTTTGCGTACATCATGCAGCACGGCGCTCCCGGAGAGACCGGCCTGCTGCAGGGCTATCTGGAAATGCTGGGCGTGCCGCATTCCAGCTGCAGCGCCTTCGTTACCACCGTGGCGTTTGACAAATATTCCTGCAAGAGCTACCTGCGCGGGCTGGACTATGTAAAGCTGGCCAATGACGCCCTCATCCGCCAGGGAGAGGACGTGGAGCGCTTCAGCGCCAGGGCCGTGGCCGATCTGGGACTTCCGCTCTTCGTGAAGCCCACCAACGGAGGCTCCAGTTTCGGTATTTCCAAGGTGGAGAAGGCCGAAGACCTGCCGGAAGCCATCCGCTATGCCTTTGCAGAGGGCAATACCGTGCTGGTGGAAGCCGCCATCCCCTGCGAGCATGAGCTCACCTGTGCCGTGTATTTCGACGGCATTGAGGAAAAGGCCCTTCCGGTCATTGAAATCCTTTCCACCACCGGCTGGTTCGACTATGATGCCAAGTACAACGGCCTCAGCCGGGAAGTCTGCCCGGCGGAGATTCCGGACGCCCTGGCCCAGCAGATCAAGGACATTTCCTGCAAGATCTACCGCCGCCTGGGCTGCAAGGGCCTGGTGAGAATGGACTATATATCGGCCCCGGACGGCATCTATTTCCTGGAGGTGAACATTATCCCCGGTATGACCAATGCCTCGCTGGTGCCCAAGATGGTGCGCGCCTCGGGCATGAGCATCACGGACTTCCTCACCACCATCATCGAGAACTCTTAGCCCATGCTGCTGGTAGATTTTATCCGGCAGGGTGTATCGGCATTGGAGGGCCTGTACCCAACGGCCGAAGCGCGCAGCATTGTCCTGATGCTGTGTGAGGAACTTATTGGCACCAAGAGCTATACGCACATCGTGGAGCCGCAGTTCGAGATTGACAAGAAGTCCGTTCAGCCACTGGCCGAAGCCATGGTGCGCCTGCAGGCGGGAGAACCCATCCAGTACGTAATCGGCCGCACGGAATTCTGCGGATATAACTTCCGCGTCACCCGGGACGTGCTCATCCCCCGTCCGGAAACGGAACTGCTGGTGCGGGAAGCCATCAAGATTGCCGACAGAATTAAACGGATGCGCATTCCTTTCGGCAAATCGGCCGAACCGGTGCGGGTCCTGGACCTGTGCACGGGCTCCGGCAACATTGCCTGGAGCGTAGCCCTGGCCGTCCCCGGCACCCGCGTAGTGGGCGTGGACATCTCCGAAGAGGCTCTTTCCGTGGCCCGGAACCAGGATTTCTCCGCCCTCCTTAAGTCCCAGGGCGCCCTGGCCCCCACTTTTGTGGCGGCCGATGTCCTGGACACCGAACAGGAGTTCAACTACGGGGCATTTGACCTCATACTGTCCAACCCGCCTTATATCATGGAGAAGGAGCGGCCGCTGCTAAGGCGCAACGTGGTGGACTATGAACCCGCCCGGGCCCTCTTTGTCCCGGACGACAATCCCCTGCTGTTCTACAAGGCCGTGGTTCGCTGGAGCGAACGCTTCCTTTCTCCGGAAGGCAAAGGCCTTACGGAAATCAACGAGGTCCTGGGCAAGGAGACGGAAGCCCTTTTCCGCGAAAGCGGCTTCTCCCAGACAGACCTGGTAAAGGACTTCTACGATAAAAACCGCTTCGTTTTCTATATGCGGTAACCCTCCGTGAAAGTTTTTTGCAACAAAAAACTTTCAAACCGCTACCCGCAACATGCCTTCTACGGCTCTCTAAGGCCGATTTTGCCACTTATCCGTGTTATTTTTGATAACACGGATAAGTTTGTGGTACTTTGCAGCAAGGAGTCCGGCACTAGGGCCGGAATTGATTGCAATGAAGTACGGAATAGTGATTGGGGGCACGGTATGTGCCCTGCTGGCGGGTCTTATGGCCTGCGAACCTTTGGACGATGACCGGGAGACCCATGTCGTCTCTCAGGATAACTCATTCATAACCCTGGAGGAGGTGGCCCAGCTGCTTTCCTCCGTGCCGCTGGGAACAGCCCAGATGGAGGAAGTAATGGACGCAGCATCCTCATCGGCCGAAAACGGATACGACGAAGAATACCGGATGCAGGACCTGTTCTCCGCTCCGGGGACGGGTGTGGGCAGCGAGGCGGATACCAAAGCCGGAGAACGCTACCCTGCGCCCCTCCGGGACCTGCTTTCCCAGGCCGTCCAAAAGCGTTTTGCTACCAAAGCCGGCACAGAGGAGGACGCCCTGGCCTGGCTGGATTCCCTTTCTTCCTCCGATGTGCAGATCTACTGGCCGTATTCGGA
>CAMHKD010000039.1:0-16530 GCA_946185645.1 uncultured Bacteroidales bacterium | reverse complement strand
GCAGGATGTGTAAGGTCGGTGACGGCCTCAGCAGACCTGTACTAATTGCCCGATAGACTTTCTCTTGTAGAGAAAAATAACGCAAATTGAAAAAGCGAAGAATCTGTCCAGAGTTTCCTTGAAATATTCTCTCAAGTAACATATTGCCGTGGCTATAGCGGTGAGGAACCACCTCTTCCCATTCCGAACAGAGAAGTTAAGCTCACCCGCGATGATGGTACTGACCCACCAGTTGGGAGAGTAATTCGCCGCGGTTCTTAGAGAGCCCTGAAGGAGTCCTTCAGGGCTCTTTTTTTCTCCCCTCTCCACGTTACCCTCTCCCTAAATCCCTCCCCTCGGGGGAGGGACTCGGCGGCAGAAGCCGCCGTTCACTTCGCTCAGAATTTTGTATAATTTAGCATTTGGTGTATCTTTGAACGATAAAAGAGATGTATTATGAAGATTAAAGGTTTGGTTGGATTGTTTTTGGCGGGTATGGTTGCCTGTGCATGCGGTAGCACTGCCGTTTCTACCAGTACTTCCAGTAAGCCGCAGACGCAGAGTTCGCAGCCTCAGCCGCAGCGGAAGCCCAGTTCTTCCCAGGGCACAAACTCTTTTAAGGCCGATTTCGCTTTTGTGCAGCCGGAGGTGGATGCCGCCAGGTATGCTCCGGCCCAGAAGCTGCTGGAGACCATGGAGCAGAACCCGTCGGCCCTCAGCAAGAATGAGTATTATGCCGCTTCCAAGGCCTATGAACCCGGATCGGCCGGCTTCAACAAGGTGTACGAGACGGCGGTGAAATACTTCCCCAATGACGAAACCGTGAACCTGAACCGGGCCAACGCCAGGATGCAGGCCAATGATACCCTGGGCGCCAAGACCTTCCTGGATAAGGCCGGGGAAAGCGCCGCCGCGGTCTATTCCCGTGGCGTCTGGTATGCGCTCCGGGACAACTTCCAGCAGGCTCTCACCTACTTCTACAGGGCCGAAGAAATGGGTTATCCCAAGGCCGCCGCGGCCGTTCGGGCTTTGGTTGGTTCAAAGTAGGAAAATTGACAATATTTTCGTAAATTTGCGTCGATTTTAAAGGCAAATCAACTTTAATTCTATAAAATTATGCAGATCGTATCCGTTTTCGGTAGAGAAATCCTTGATTCCCGTGGAAATCCTACCATCGAAGTAGAAGTTACCCTTGATTCCGGTTTTGTTGGTGTTGCTGCCGTTCCTTCCGGCGCTTCCACCGGTGAGAACGAGGCCCTGGAGCTTCGTGATGGCGACAAAAAGCGCTATTGCGGCAAGGGTGTTCTCAAGGCCGTCGACAATGTGAACAAGGTGATCGCTCCCGAAATCATCGGCATGGATGCCACGCAGCAGCGTGCCATCGACAAGGCCATGATCGAGCTGGACGGCACTCCCACCAAGAGCAAGCTGGGCGCCAACGCCATCCTGGGCGTTTCCCTGGCCGTTGCCAAGGCTGCCGCTGCCGAACTGGGTCTCCCGCTGTACCGCTACCTGGGCGGCACCAACGCCTATGTACTGCCGGTTCCCATGATGAACATCATCAACGGCGGTGCTCACAGTGATGCTCCCATCGCTTTCCAGGAATTCATGATCCGTCCCGTGGGCGCCAACAGCGAGGCTGAGGCTGTCCGCATGGGCGCAGAGGTCTTCCACGCTCTCCAGAAGGTGCTCAAGGGCCGCGGCCTTTCCACCGCTGTGGGTGACGAAGGCGGTTTCGCTCCCAAACTCAAGGGTATCGACGACGCTCTGGACTGCATTATCCAGGCCATCAAGGACGCTGGTTACGAGCCCGGCAAGGATGTGAAGATTGCCATGGACTGCGCTGCTTCCGAGTTCTGCTTCAAGGGCGAGGACGGCAAGTTCTACTATGACTACAAGCAGCTCAAGGACGGCAAGAAGAAGGATCCGCGCGGCCGCAAGCTCACCACCGACCAGCAGATCAACTACCTCAAGCAGCTCATCACCAAGTACCCGATCGACTCCATCGAGGACGGCCTCAGCGAGGAAGACTGGGAAGGCTGGGTGAAGCTCACCAAGGCCATCGGCGACCGCTGCCAGCTCGTGGGTGACGACCTCTTCGTGACCAACGTGAAGTACCTGCAGAAGGGTATCGAGATGGGTGCCGGTAACTCCATCCTCATCAAGGTGAACCAGATCGGCTCCCTCACGGAGACCCTGGACGCCATTGAGATGGCCCACCGTCACGGTTACACCACCGTTACCAGCCACCGTTCCGGTGAGACTGAGGACACCACCATTGCCGATATTGCCGTGGCCACCAACAGCGGCCAGATCAAGACCGGTTCCCTCAGCCGCACGGACCGTATCTGCAAGTACAACCGTCTCATGCGCATCGAGATCGAACTGGCCGATGAAGCCCGTTACGGTTACAAGAAACTTCGCTAAGTGCCTGCTGGCAGCCCTGTTGGCTGTCGCCTGCACTGCGGAATTAAGCAAAGAACAGGCTCCGGTAAACACGGAGCCTGTTTCACCTATTGTCAGTCCCCGGAAGGCCGTTGTGGAGTTTGACGACGCCATGATCGCCCTCATCGAAGAAGACCTGGAGGCTGGCTCTCTGGTGACCAAATCGGCCCCGCTCAATTCCGCGTTGGAAGAGCTGGGCATCGTGGGTTTGCGGCGGGTTTTCCCGGATGCGGGAGAGTTTGAGCCGCGTACCCGCCGGGAAGGACTTCACCGTTTCTACAGGGCGGAGTTTTCCCAGCCGACATCCCTTACCAAGGCCCAGGCCGGTTTATCGGCCGTGCCGGGTGTGGTGTCGGTAACGCCGGTTCGGAAAGTACGCCGGAGCGGCTTCAATGACCCGCTTTTCTCCCGCCAGTGGCACTTTGTGAACGGCAAATATGAAGATGCCGATATTAATGTGGATCAGGTGTGGGGACAATACACCAAGGGACGGAGCAGTGTGATTGTGAGCGTGGTGGACGGCGGAGTCTGGTACGAGCATCCGGACCTCGTGGACAATATGTGGCGGGACGCTTCCGGCCGGTCCGGGTTCAATTTTGTGCGGAATACTTACAATGTTACTCCGGATGGCCATGGAACCCACGTGGCGGGCATCATTGGCGCCGTGAGTAACAACGGGGAAGGGGTTGCAGGTATTGCCGGCGGAGACGCGGTAGCCGGCATCCCGGGTGTCCGCATCATGTCCTGCGAGATTTTTGAAGGGGATGATGGGGCCGGGGACGACGAAACCTGGGCCGCCGTCAAATGGGGGGCAGACCACGGCGCCGTCTTAAGCAACAATAGCTGGGGATACTATGCCGACGGCTGTGTGGACGGAGAGGAAGACGGCGTTGTTTCCGAGGAAGAGCTTATTGTTTATAAAGGCATGTCACTGAGCCGGGCAGGAAAGGCTGCTATTGATTATTTTATCAAATATGCCGGCTGCGACAACAAGGGGAACCAGCTGTCGGATTCTCCCATGAAGGGAGGCTTGGTGTTTTTTGCTTCCGGAAACGAGGATATTGATTACGATATCATATCGGACTATGACCCGGTAATATCCGTAGGAGCTTTTGGACTTGACGGAACACGGGCTTCCTATTCCAATTATGGGCGTTATGTAGACATTGCCGCTCCGGGCGGAGATGGGAGAAATGCCGGCAGCAGTATCTGGAGCACGGTTCCCACCACCACCAACTCCAGCGGATATGCGGGTGCCGGCTGGGCGGGAACTTCTATGGCCAGTCCGCATGCTACTGGCGTGGCCGCACTGGTTGTCTCCTACTTCGGCGGTCCGGGTTTCACCCAGGAAACTTGCCGGGAGATTATCCTGGGCGGTCTGGGAAAGACTGTGGGCGGAGCCAAGCCCATCGGCCGGAAACTGGATGCCGTTTCCATTTTCAAGAATGGTTTTGAAGTAATGGGAAAACTGGATCCGGGCACACCCCTTCCTCCGGTGATAAACCTCTCAAAGAGCGCAGTCACCTTAAAGGCGCACGAGAGTGTTACGGTATCGGTATCGGCCTCGGATCCCAATTTTGATGAGATCACCATCAGTTGCACTCCAGGGTCGACCGCCCTTACTTTCAATCCGGAAAGCGGACTGGCTGTCATTGTGGGCCGAAATGCCCCCGCAGGTACCTATAAGGCCGTTTTCACCGCCACTGATAAGACGGGTCTTTCGGCCGATGCCGTCCTGGATTATACCATTTTACCCAATCATCCTCCGATAATCATCAACCAGTTAGGAGACCGGATTCTCCAGAAGTCGGAATCTTTCTCCTCTCCTTTCCTGGACCAGGACGGGGAAACCCTCACCCTGCAGGCCAAGAGTTCCAACTCCATGGTGCTGAAGGTGAACGTGAACTCCTCCTCCGTCATAGAAATGGTCCCGGTAGGAAGCGGCGTTGCCACTGTTACCCTTACCGCAACGGACGGGCTGGGAGAGAGTGTCTCCCAAAGCTTCCGGGTGGCTGTCCGCACTTCTTCCAAGTCCATGGACGTGTATCCCGTCCCGGCTTCTACGGAAGTGACTTTCTGGCCGGATTCCCTGGAAGAGCAGCCGCTTAAGATAACGCTGTATTCCGGAACGGGCAGCAAAGTCTTATCGGCCGAATTCTCTGCCGGCGTCTTCCAGCCGGCCGTGCTGGATATCACCGGCCTGGCACCCGGAAAATATACCGCCATATTGGAATACGGCGGTACAAGTTGGCGGGAAACCGTTGTTAAGATCTAAAGGGTATCCTGTTTCAGGCTCTCGATGTATTTGGCAATCCGGTTCAGTTGGGCCGGGATGGGAATGCTTTGCGGGCAGTGGCTCAGGCATTCGCCGCAGGCAATGCAGTGATCGGCCTGACGCACCGTGGCAACCGCACGGTCGTAACTCACCAGGTACGCCCGTTTGAGCTTCCGGTAGTTCTTCTGCTCCTTTGACTGGGCGTAGGTTCCTTCCGTGATACAGCGGTTGTAGTGCTGGAAGGTTCCCGGAATGTCAATTCCCCAAGGGCACGGCATGCAGTATTTGCAGTCCGTGCAGTTGATCATGGGATATTCCGTCATCTGGATGGCCATTTCTTCCATGAATTCCAGCTCTTCTTCCGACATCGGCCGGAAGTGCGTGAAGGTCTGGACGTTCTCCCTCAGCGGATCCATATTGGTCATGCCGGAAAGGGTGCAGAGGACACGCTCGTGTGAACCGCAGAAGCGGAAGGCCCAGGAAGCTACGCTCTTGTCCGGCTCACGCTGTTTCATCTGGTGGGAGATGGATTCCGGCACATTGGCCAGGCGGCCGCCCAGCAGGGGCTCCATGATCACAATGGGAATGCCCCGCTTGTCCAGTTCCTCATACAGATAGGACGCATTGGCGTTGCGCCGGCCATCGGCGTGGTTCCAGTCCACATAATTCATCTCTATCTGGACGAAGTCAAAATGGTATTCCCCGCTGTCGTGCAGGCCGATGAGCTGGTCGAACTCCGAAGGACTGCCGTGGAAAGAGAAGCCCAGGTTGCGGATGCGGCCCGCCTCCCTCTCCTTGTTCAGGAACTCCATCATCCCGTTCTGCACGTAGCGCTGGCGGAAGGCTTCCACTCCGCCGCTGCCGATGGCGTGCAGGAGATAGTAGTCGAAGTAGTCCGTCTTGAGCTGCACAAAGGAGTCCTGATACATTTTTATGGACGCCTCCGGAGTCTGATTGTTGAAGTTGGAGAGCTTGGTGGCAATATAATACTTCTCCCTGGGATGACGGCTGAGGGCAATACCCGCCGCCTTCTCGCTCTGTCCCTGCAGGTATGCGGGGGAGGTGTCAAAGTAATTGATGCCATGTTCAATGGCATAATCCACCATCTCGTTCACGGCCTCCTGGTCAATTTCACTCCGGCCTTCGGCATTGCGTACCATGGGCCAGCGCATGCAGCCGAAGCCCAGCAGGGAGACCTTGTCCCCGTTGTTGGGATTGGTCCTGTAGACCATCTCTCCCGGACCTTCGTCGCTCACTTTGGCCCCTTGGGAACCCTTGGGAGCACAGGCGGCGGCCAGTGCCGCTGCGCCGCTTATCTTGATAAAGTCTCTTCTTTTCATACGTGTACCTCCTTTCCGTTAACCGTAATGGCGCTGATGGGCCTCACAGGGCACAGATATTCGCATTTGCCACAGCCGATGCAAACCTCTTCGGCTACGACGGGGCGCCTGTGTTCCCCATCGGCCACCATCATGATGGCACCCGTGGGGCAGGCCTGTGCGCACTTGCCGCACGAGCTCTTTCCGGTAGCCTCCAGACAAAGGGTTGCATCCACTCCGGCCGTTCCCAGATGGAAGTTGGTCTTGACCTCTTTGGAGATGGGCAGGATGGCGCCGGCGGGGCAAAGTTCACCGCAGCGGGTGCATTCCGGCCGGCAGTAGCCTTTCTCAAAACTCATCTCCGGCTGCATCAGGTGTTCCAGCCTGCCGGAAGGACGAAGCACGTTATTGGGGCATTCGGCCACGCATAGCTGGCAGGCGGTGCAGCGGCGGTAGAAGTTCCTGGCGCCAAAGCTGCCCGGGGGCGTGATGGGCGTCTCCCGCCGGGGCGCCTGCTTGGGCAACACATCGGCAAAACCGCCGTCCACCTTCTTGTCGGCCTCCTGCGCCCGGGCCTCGATGCCCTTGAGCGCGGCGGCGCCCACGGCGATGGCCGTCCCGGTCATGAAGGCCCTGCGGCTCTTGTCATCCTCTTTGGGGGCCGATTTCTTGGACTTTCCCCATACATAGCGGTACTTGAGTCCGCCGAACTTGCAGGTGTCCAGGCAGTTGAAGCAGTCCACGCAGCGGCTGTAGTCTATCTTCTGCTCCTCTTTGCCGATGCTGATGCACTGGGCCTTGCAATGGATCTCGCAGGATTTGCACTTCTTGCATTTTTCCGTGTCGATGACGGGGCGGAAAGCGGCAAAACGGGACAGGAAACTGAGAGTGGTGCCCACCGGGCAGATGGTGTTGCAGTACGTGCGGCCGCCCTTGAAGGAGAGGACCACGATAACCACCAGCATCACCGCCGCGGCGATAAAGGTGGGCAGGCTGCGGATCCAGACCTCACGCGGGTAGAAGGCATAACTGCCGGCCTTCTCTGCCAGATAGGCAAACAAGTTGTTGCCCCAGAGGTACAGCGGCTGCAGCAGGTTCTGGACCATGCGGCCATAGGCGCTGTAGGGTGCCAGCAGGGCCACAAAGACCTGCACGCCGGCAATGAGCGCTATCACAAAGAGCGCCCAAACCCCATAGCGGAGCCACTTGAGTTCCTTCTTATACTTGTACGGGGCTTTGCTCTTGCGGGTTCCCAGCCAGGAAATCCCGTCCTGGAGCACGCCCAGGGGACAGATGACCGAGCAATACACCCGTCCGAAAACAAGGGTGAGGAGTATCAGGAAGAAGACAACTCCCACATTCAGGGCCAGCACGGCGGGGAGAAACTGCAGCTTGGCCATCCATCCCAGCCAGTGATGCAGGGCTCCGCTAAAATCCAAAAGCAGGAGCGTGATTCCCACGCAGAACACCAGGGCCAGGACAACTCTTAGTTTTTTTAGCATAGAGAATCAATATCAATTTGTACAAATATACAAATAATAACGGAAGTTACTGCTTCCGGTCTTCGGCTAAAACTTCGTTCTGAACTCTCACGGATTCATCGTGGATGGCGTTCATGATGGTGCGGATGGCCTCCTCGGACAGTCCGTAAGCCCGGGCCTTTTCCACCATATCGGCCAGCAGGGCGTCCCAGCGGGACATTTGCAGGATGGCCACGTTGTGTTCCTTCTTGTTCTGGCCGATCTTCCGGCTCACATCCATGCGGGACTTCAGCAGCCAGAGCAGGTTCTCGTCCAGTACGTCAATCTGGGCGCGGAGCTGGTCGATGCCTTCCTTGTACTCTTTGTTGTCGGAAGTGTTTTCGCGGATGATCAGACTCTCCAGCAGCGTCTGAAGCCCTTGCGGGGTGAGCTGCTGCTTGGCATCGGACAGGGCGCAGGCGGGGTTGCAGTGGCTCTCCACCATCAGCCCGTCCAGACCCAGGTCCATGGCCCGCTGGGACAGTTCCTGGAGGTATTTCCGGTCTCCGGCCATGTGGGAGGGATCGGCAAAAAAGACCATCTCCGGGTAGCGGGAACGCAGCTCGATGGCAATCTTCCAACCGGGATCGTTGCGATAGGCGATGGGGGCCGATGTGGAAAAACCGCGATGGATTACGCCCAGTTTTCGGATGCCGGCGCGATTCAGGCGCTCCAGCGCTCCAATCCAGAGGTCGATGTCCGGATTCACGGGATTCTTCACCAGCACGGGGAGGTCGGTGCCTTCCAGGGCATCGGCAATCTCCTGCATCAGGAAGGGATTGGCACTGGTGCGAGCGCCTACCCACACCATATCGATACCATACTTGATGCACTCCAGCACGTGCTTTTCCGAAGCCACTTCCGTGCAGGTCCACATGCCCAGCTCCTGCTTAACGCGGCGCAACCATTTGAGACCGGGTGCACCCACGCCTTCAAAGCTACCCGGATGGGTACGCGGCTTCCAGATGCCGGCGCGGAAAACATGGATGCCGAAGGCGGCCAGTCCGCGGGCGGTTTCCATCACCTGCTCTTCAGATTCGGCGCTGCAGGGGCCTGCAATGCACATGGGACGCGGCAGGGTAAAGAAGCCCCACTCGGTTCCGGGGATAATGTCAAGTTCGTATGCCATATTATCGGATAATCTTCTTGATCTTGTTGGCTTCCTCTATGAGGCTGCGGACGCGGTCTTCGTCATAATCGGCCACGGCATCCCGGAAAGCCTTCATCTTGTCTATATAAGTGTCCATCACGCGCAGCACGTTGTCCCGGTTCTGGGTGAGGATGGGGACCCACATGTCGGGATTGGATTTTGCCAAGCGCACAGTGCTGGAGAAACCGCCGGAAGCCAGGTCAAAAATGTGCTTCTCGTCCTTTTCTTTGTCCAGCACGGTGAGGGCCAAGGCAAAGGAAGTGACATGGGAGATGTGCGACACGTATGCGGTATGCACGTCGTGCTGGGCGGCGTCCATGTAAAGGGGACGCATATTCAGCGTTGCGTACAGTTCCTCAATGGTCTTCACGGCCTTGGGTGAGCTTTCTTCCGAATTGGCAAAGATGCAGGCCCGGCCGTCAAAAAGGCCCGGCATAGCCGCCCAGGGGCCGCTGTACTCCGTGCCCGCCATGGGATGGGTGGATACAAACTGCTTACGGCAGGGATGGTAATGCGTGGCCTGGCAGATCTGCTCTTTAGTGGAACAGACGTCTATTACAATCTTGCTGTTCCAGTCCGGTACAGAGGCATTTTCCGTAGCATCGGCATTCTTTTTAGCGGAGGAAAATGCCTCTGTGCCGGATTGAATACGGTCCAGAATGTCCGGCACCAGCTTCACCGCCGTGCCCACGGGCACCGCCACCACAATGATATCGGCCTTTTCCACGCATTCCTCATAGGAGACCACCTGGTCCACCAGGCCGATGGTTTGGGCCGCATGCGCGCTCACAGGGTCATTTTCCACGCCCAGCACCGTGGAGGCAAAGCCGCGGCGCTTTAGGTCGATGGCCATGGACCCGCCAATGAGGCCCAGGCCGATGATGCCTACCGTCCGCATACGGCTTTCACTTTCTCCAGGGCGCGTTCCAGGGTGGGAACATTGGCGCAGAGGGATATGCGGATGTAGTTCTCTCCGTTATGGCCGAAGATGAAGCCGGGGGTGATGAACACGCCTGCTTCGTACAGCAACTTGTCGCTCACTACCTCGCCGGGGGTCTTCCCGGGAACGGCGGGCATTTCCGGAAGACAGCCGAAGACAAAGAGTCCGGCTGCGTCCGTGCTGTAAGTGGCACCCAGGGCATCCATGATTCCCCAGGCTACCTTTTCCCGCCTGTGATACTCTGCATTAAGCTCCCGGAACCAGTCCTCACCGGCCTGCAGCGACTCCACGGCGGCCAGCTGAAGCGGACGGAAGATACCGGAGTCCATCTGGCTCTTCACCTTGAGGATCTCCTTGATATAGGCCGATTCTCCCAGGATCATACCCAGGCGCCAGCCTGCCATGTTGTGGGCCTTGGACAGGGAATTCATCTCCAGGCAGCACTCCTTGGCGCCCGGAACGGCCAGGATGGACAGCGGCTCCGTGTTGCGGATGAAGCTGTACGGATTGTCATTGATAAGGAGAATCTTATGCCGGCGGGCAAAGTCCACCAACTTGACATAAAGCTCCGGCGTGGCTTTGGCGCCGGTGGGCATGCCGGGATAGTTGGTCCACATGAGCTTGACGCCCGTGAGGTCCATCTTCTCCAGCTGCTCAAAGTCCGGGTACCAGCCATTCTTCTCCAGCAGGTCGTACTTGATGATGCGGGCGTCCACCATGAGGGAGGCCGATGTATACGTGGGATAACCGGGATCCGGGATGAGCACGCCGTCGCCGGGGTTCAGGAACGTGAGGGAAGCCAGGAGGATGCCCTCCTTGGAACCCGTGAGGGGCTGGATCTCGCAGGCGGGGTCCAGCGTTACGCCATAGAAGCGGGAATACCATCCGGCAATGGCCTTCCGGAGTTCCGGAATGCCGGTATAGCTCTGGTAGCCGTGCACGCCGTCCTTGGCGGCTTCGCGGGCCAGCACTTCCAGGGAAGCGCGGGGCGGGGTTCCGTCCGGCGAGCCGATACCCAGGTTGATGATGGGATCCAGACCCTTGGTTGCCCTTTCTGCATTGAGGCGGGCCATTTCCTTGTTCTTGATGGAGAAGTAATACTCTTTGACGGACAGTGTCCGGTTGGCAGGTTGGATAATCATATGTTCGTTTTATAAAGCTGCTTTGTATTCTCCCAGGATCTGCAGGTCTTCTAGGAGCGGGCGCACCGCCTGGAGGGCCTGGCGGTAGCGGAGAATATCGTTGAATTTGATATCGGCATAGAAGAAGTACTGCCACTCGCGGCCCGGGATGGGCAGCGACTGGATACGGGTGAGGTTCATGTCGTAGAACGACAGGATGGTGAGAATCTGCGCCAGGGAACCGGGCTTGTGCGGCAGCACAAAGCAAAGGGACGCTTTGTCAATGTCCTTTTCCGGTATGGTGAGATAATTGTCCAGGACCAGGAAGCGGGTGAAATTCTGCTTGTAGGTTTCAATGCCGGGGGCCAGGATTTCCAGGCCGTACAGCTCCGCCGCCAGGGTGGATGCCACCGCGCCCACCCCTTCCAGGGCCAGCTCGGCCACATCCCGGGCGCTCTTGGCGGTGTCTTCACTCTCCACCAGCTTGATCCACGGGCAGTTCTTCTCAAAGAAAGGACGCGTCTGGTTGATGGCCATGTAGTGGGTATGTACCTCTCCAATATCTTCCAGCCGCTGGCCGGGAAGGGCCATGAGGTTCTGCTGGATCCTCAGGTACACTTCTCCCTTGATGCGGAGTCCCTGCTCCCGGAGCAGTTCGAAATTGTGGATGAGACCCCCGGAGACCGTGTTTTCAATGGCCATCACGGCCGCATCGGCCCGGGCTTCGTCCATGGCAACGTACAAATCCGGGAAAGTGTCGCATTCCACTATGGAAAGCGGCGTTTCTGAATAAAATAAACGGGCTGCTTGTTCATGAAAGCAGCCCTTGTATCCCTGGATAGCTACCCTCTTCATTATTATACGGTGAGGATATCCTTTTCCTTGGCGGAGATTACCTCGTCCACCTTCTTGACCCATTTGTCCGTGATCTTCTGGAGTTCTGCTTCTCCTTCCTTCTCTCCGTCCTCGCTGAGGCCTTCGTTCTTCTGGGCTTTCTTGAGAAGGTCAATACCGTCCCGGCGCACGTTGCGGATGGTTACCTTGGTGGTCTCTCCCTGGGCCTTGGCCTTCTTGATGAGGTCTTTTCTGCGCTCTTCCGTGAGGGCCGGTACCATGCAGCGGATAATTTCACCGTTGTTGGAAGGGGTGAGGCCCACGTTGGCGTCCAGGATGGCCTTCTCAATCTTGTTGATCATGTTGCGCTCCCAGGGCTGGATAGCGATGGTCTTGGCGTCCGGCGTTGTGACGGAGGCCACCTGGGTGAGCGGCGTGGCGGTGCCATAATAGTCCACCATCACAGGATTGAGGATGGCAGGGGATGCCTTACCCACGCGGTAGTTCTTGAGGTCTTCCTCCAGATAGTCTACCGCATCCTGCATTTTAACGGACATGGCGTCCACAATTTCTTTGGCTTTAGGTAACATGGTTATCTTATTTTCTCAATTTGCAAAGATATAAAAAAATGATGGAAATCCGTCAGTTTTGGTTAACTTTGTATGATTAAAACGTAGTATGCTGTACGGTACTTTATTGGCAATCAGGCATTTCTTTTACGACAAGGGGTGGAAGAAGTCCCAAGAGGCTTCCGTTCCCACCGTTTGTATCGGCAATATAACGGTTGGCGGCACCGGTAAAACCCCGCATACGGAGATGGTGCTGCGGAGGCTCCTCAAGAGTGACGACTGGGCCTATAGCAACCTGGCGGTGCTCTCCCGTGGCTATAAACGTAAAAGCAAAGGTTTTCAATTGGTTCCGCGGGACGGGACGGCGCTTCTTTATGGTGACGAACCGCTCCAGATAGCCAAGAAGTTTCCCTCTGTGACCGTGGCGGTAGACAAGAACCGCATTCGGGGCTGCGAGCAGTTGAAGGACGCCCATCTCATTGTCCTGGACGACGCCTTCCAATATCGGAAACTGCGGGCCAGCCTTAACATCGTGCTGGTGGATTATAATCGGCCCGTACATAAGGATAGCCTCTTGCCCTGGGGACGACTGAGGGATCTCAAGAGCCGGATGAAGGCGGCCGATATTGTTATCGTAACCAAGTGCCCGGCCTATCTGGACGACTGGGAGCGAAGCCAGTGGGTAAAGTATCTGCGCCTTACCCCGGAGCAGAAACTCTTCTTTACCACCTTCACCTACGGCGCCATGGAGCCCGTTTTCCCGGAGGGTGACGCCCGCTACACGTATTCCAAGCGGCTGGTGCTTTTCACCGGCATTGCCAACGATGCGCCGCTCAGAAGCTTCCTTTCGGACACTTACAAGATTGTCCGGCGCATCGGCTTCCCGGACCATCACAAGTATACGCGGGCCGATATAGGCACCCTGTCATCGGCCGTGAAGGAATTCCCTACGGCCTGCCTGGTAACCACCGAAAAGGACGCCCAGCGCATTGTGGACGCCAAAAAGGTGCCCGATGAGCTGCGTCTGCGCATGTTCCAGATTCCGGTGGAGGCCAGCTTCCTCACGCCGGAGGAGGATGCCGCCTTTACGGAGACCCTGCTCCAAAAACTGAAAAAGTGAAAATTGGCAACATAGACCTGGGGGAGCGTCCGGTAACCCTAGCGCCCATGGAGGACGTCACGGACGCCAGTTTCCGCATCCTTTGCCGGGAGGCGGGGGCCGCCATGGTCACCACCGAATTCGTGAGCTCGGACGGGCTGGTGCGGGATGTCCAGAAGACCATCGCCAAGATGCACACCCTGGAAGAGGAGGCGCCGGTGGCCGTCCAGATATACGGCAGTTTCCCGGATGCCATGGTGGACGCCGCAAAGATGGCCGATAGGGCTGCGGAGCTGGCCGGAGGCCATGGGGCCGATATCATCGACATCAATTTCGGCTGCCCGGTTTCCAAGATTGCGGGCCGGGGCGCCGGCAGCGGCATGATGCGGGAGCCGGACAAGATGGTGGCCATCACAAAGGCCATCGTGGAGGCTGTCGGGAAGCCTGTTACGGTGAAGACCCGCCTGGGCTGGGACGACAATTCCAAGATCATCGTGGAGCTGGCCGAAAGGCTGCAGGACACGGGCATATCGGCCCTCACCATCCATGGCCGCACGCGTTGCCAGATGTACAAGGGAGAGGCCGACTGGACCCTCATCGGTGAGGTGAAAAACAACCCCCGGATGCACATTCCCATCATCGGCAACGGCGATATCAATTCGGCGGCAAAGGCCAAGGAAGCATTTGACCGTTACGGAGTTGACGGCATCATGGTGGGGCGCGCCAGCTTCGGCCATCCGTGGATTTTTACGGAGATCCGGCACCTGCTGGATACCGGCGAGGAGCTTCCGCCCATGAGCGTCCGGGACCGAGTGGCGCTGGCCAAACGGCATTTCCAGCTTTCGCTGGATTTGAAAGGCCCCGTTACCGGCGTGTATGAAATGCGACGCCACCTTTCCTGCTATTTCAAAGGACTGCGTGATTTCAAGGAGACCCGCATCAAACTGGTCACCTCCAAAGACCCGGAAGAAATCCTCTCCACCCTGGACTATGTGGCCGCCCGCTGGGGCGCCGAAGCCCCTGAGGCGGAAGGCGTTTACGGTATCTGATGCAAGATTCCCTTAGGACTGGGTTTAAGAGATATGAAAAAGCTAATCTTCTTAATACTCTTTGTGTCTGTCTGCACCTGCGCTTTCGGCCAGAAGAAACGCGTGCAGCATAACGTTACCTTGGGCGGCGGAATAAAATGGGAGACGGAAGGCCTTGTCAAACCCATCCAGGGCAGTCTGACGGCCGATTTTGACCTTTCCTATGGTCTGGACATTCGGCTTGGTGGCGGCTGGTCGGTTATGCCGGGTGCAGAAGCTTCCGTTTCCGTATCAAAACAGTCCTGGGGCGGGACCATCCTTCCTTTTGCGGAGTTGTCACTTCTGGGGCGTTATCATGCGCAGATAGCAGGACGGGAAGTGGTCTTTGGCCTGGGTCCGGACATCCAGTTCATCAGCTGGGATAAAACGTATGACGATTATACCGAAGGCTGGTCCGGCTGGCGTTTTGTGGTTCCCCGGCAGTTGGATCCGTATCAATGGGGGCTTAAGACGCAGGTACATTTTTTCCTAACGGACTTCTGGTTTTGCGGCCTGGAGTTTGACATGGGTTTCAAGCAGCTCTATCTTCCTGCCAACCTGTATCACCACACCGTCCGCCTTTCTACAGGCTTCCGTTTCTGATTTTTTGGTATTTTCAAAGAAAATTGCTACCTTTGCGGTCCCTCTGACTATGGGGGGATCGCAACTTTTTATGTTAAACCATTAATAATCAAGACAGTGGACACACTTAGCTACAAAACAGTTTCCCTGAACAAGGCAACTGTGAACAAGGAGTGGCTCGTCATTGATGCAACGGACCTCGTGCTGGGTCGCCTGGCTTCCCGCGTTGCCCTTGTGCTTCGCGGCAAGAACAAGGCCGGCTACACCCCGCATGTGGATTGTGGTGACAACGTAATTGTCATCAATGCCGATAAGATCCGTCTTACCGGCAAGAAGATGACCGATCGCGTTTACACCCGCTACACCGGTTATCCCGGTGGCCAGCGTTTCACCACCCCGCGTGAGATCCTTGCATCCAGACCCGCCGAACTCATCCGTCGGTCTGTGAAGGGCATGCTGCCCAAGACCCGTCTTGGTGACAAGCTCATCAACAACCTGTATGTTTATGCAGGTCCCGAGCACCCGCACCAGGCACAGAATCCCAAAACCATTAAGTTAAACGAAATCTAAACAGAGCACATGGAACAGAAACACGCCCTTGGAAGACGTAAATCAGCTGTCGCTCGTGTTTATGTTGCAGCCGGTAAGGGCAGCATTGTGATCAATGGCCGCCCCATGGAAGAGTACTTCAAGGAGGGAACCCTCCAGTACATCGTGAACCAGCCCCTCGAGGTCACCGGTACAACTGGTCAGTTTGACATCAAGGTAACTCTCGTCGGTGGAGGTACCAAAGGTCAGGCAGAGGCCGTTCGCCTTGGAATCGCCCGCGCTCTTTGCGAGGTGGATAAAGAGGCCTATCGCGCTACCCTGAAGGCCGCCGGTTTCCTCACCCGCGACGCTCGCGAGGTCGAGCGCAAGAAGCCTGGTCAGCCTGGCGCACGTCGTCGCTTCCAGTTCAGCAAGCGTTAATCGGCCTGCAATTACTGGAGTTACGTCAGCACGGCTTTGGTATTCATCAAATCCTGAGATCCCGGTGAGGATGAGAATCTTCCCAGGCTACAACAAGGATTGCCGGGCCGCGAAAAAATTTCGGAGACCAATCAAGGATTGCTACTCCGGATTGATGAAAGAGTTATTAACAAAGACAAAAACAAACCCATGTCTAGAACAAATTTCGATCAGCTGCTTGATGCAGGCGCCCACTTCGGACATCTTGCCCGTCGTTGGAACCCCAAGATGGCTCCGTATATCTTCATCGAGAGAAACGGTATCCACATCATCGACCTGCACAAGACCGTCGTCAAGATTGACGAGGCAGCAGAGTTCCTTAAGGAAATGGCCCGTAGCGGCCGTAAGGTCCTCTTCGTTGCCACCAAAAAACAGGCTAAAGACGTCGTTGCCGCCAAGGCTGCAGAGGTCAATATGCCTTCCGTGACCGAGCGTTGGCCGGGCGGTATGCTTACCAACTTCCCCACCATTCGCAAGGCCGTCAAGAAAATGAACACCATCGACAAAATGAAGGAAGATGGCACCTTCGAGAAGCTCGCAAAGCGTGAGCGCCTCCAGGTGGAGCGCCAGCGTGCCAAGCTGGAGAAGAACCTCGGTTCCATCCGCGACATGTCCCGCCTTC
>CAMHKD010000038.1:0-16579 GCA_946185645.1 uncultured Bacteroidales bacterium | reverse complement strand
GTAGGACGATGATGCTGGAGAGCATACCGCTGTCACTGTAGAAGAAGTCCTTGAAATAATAGTGGCCGGCCAGTTCCCCGCCCCAGAGACCGTCTATCTCGCGGAGCTTGGGAGCAGCGAAAGCGCGGCCCACACGCCAGGTGTGCACCTCTGCGTTGTAATTCTTGGAAAGGTATTCCGCCACGGCCAGGCTGGAGCGGATTTCCTGCAGCACGCGGGGGTTCTTCTCCCCTCTTTCGTCGCAGAAATAGCGGGCCATGAGAGCCACCACCAGATCCGGAGCCACGAAGCGGGCCTTGTCGTCCACGAACATAACGCGGTCTGCGTCTCCGTCGTAGATAACACCCACATCGGCCTTGATTTCCTCCACCAGCTTCTTGAGCGGCTCCACGTTCTTGGCCACCAGCGGGTTGGGTTCGTGGTTGGGGAAACTGCCGTCCATCTCGTCAAAGAGGAAGGTGGCGTTCTCTCCCTTATACACTTCCTTGGCGAAGAGGGTGCTCATGCCGTTGGAAAGATCAAAAGCGATCTTGAGGTTGGAATAGTCCCCTTTGAATTTCATGAGGAACTTGAGATAATCCGGCTTGATGTCAATTTCCTTCACCTTGCCCTTCTTGGCGGCGGGCGGCGTGGGACGGCCTTCGTCTATCCACTGCTTGATCTGGCCCAGACCGGTGTCCAAACCCACGGGAAGCGCATTCTCCCGGCTCACCTTCATGCCGTTGTACTCACGGGGATTGTGGCTGGCGGTAATCTGTACGGAGGCTTTGTAGCCGTAATTGGCGGTGCCGAAATACACCAGCGGGGTGCTGCTGTAGCCAATGTCGTCCACATCGGCGCCGGCGTCCGTGATACCCTTGATCAAGTAGTCGTGGATCTCCTGGCCGGAGAGGCGGCAGTCGCGGCCCACAAGGACCTTATCGGCCTTTAAAAGCTCGGGGAGGAAGTAACCCACCTTGTAGGCGACGTCCTTGTCAAAATCTACATTGTAGATGCCCCTAATGTCATATGCGTGAAATGCTCCCATGGTTATTTAGTTTTTATGTCAGTTTACAAAGATAATAAAAAAACTCGGATTATTAAGGCGCTTTACTCAACTCGTTGATGGCCAGCCGCTTAAACAATTTGCCCTGTGACTCGAATCACAGGGCAAAAACTATAAACATCTATTTATCAGCTTCTTAGCAAGATACACCTGCTAGAAATTAAACTTGGTCATGCAGATGAAGCGGTGGTTCAGGATCCATTCGGGAGTGCCGGTGAACATACCGCGCTCGTTGCGCTCTCCGCTGCCAAACTGGGCGGCGGTGAGGTTGTACTCCAGGGAAACGGTGAACTTGCCGATATTCCAGGCCACGGTGGGTGTGGCACGGAAAGCCTGCTGGATGTGTACGTCGGCCGAGTTGTTAATCCACAACATGTTGGGAGCCATGAGATCCTTGGTGGTGCCCAGCTGCTTCATGTATCCCAGCATACCCATCACCTGGAATTTCTTGCCGTACTGGAAACTCACGAAGGAAGCCCAGTCCTGCATGGGAGTGTAGGTGTATGTGTAGGTTGCAGGGTCGTAGGAAACCACACCGTAGCCGGACAGGAGGTTCATGTGCTCACCGGCCTGGGCCAGGATGCTCTTTGCACGGAGCTGGAACTTGCCGCTGGTGAACTGCATGAATACGAACGGGGAGAAGGTGGTGAGGAGGCCGTTGGCGTTCACCTTGCCTTCATTGGCCACCGTGCGGTACGGACGCATGTTCACGATATCCACACCGGCCTTTCCGGTGAAGCTGGCGGTCTTGAAGGTAATGCCCACATAGGCCTCCGGAAGACCGTACTTGTAATAATCCTTGCTCTTTCCGGCAGGACCGGTGGGCAGGTAATGGTTCAGGTACAGGATGCTGGCGGTGAGGGTGAGAGAGCTACCCAGTTTCACATCGGCCGTGAGCTGCGGGCTGCGGTTAAAGGGATTGAACGGAGCGCCGCTTTCCAGGTTGTTCATGTGGGGCAGGTCCGCGGCCATGGGATGCCAGGTCTGGCCGATGGTGAGGGACAGCGGGCTGTTGTCCCAGTCCAGCTTCATGTATGCCTGACGCAGACGAAGGATGGGGACCGAACCGCTGAGGTTGTAGAAATCGGCCTCCACCTTGCCGGAGACGCCCATGGTGCCAATCTTATAGGCCGATACATCCAGGCCCAGGCGGGTGGTGAGGGAAACGAAACGCCAGTTGAAACCGCTGTTCATGTCCACACCGTTCTGCATGTCATGACCCTTGGGCATATAGAAATACAGGTCCTCTGTACCGGCGTTGACGGCACGGGTATCGGCGGTGATGTAGTTGCGGATAAATCCGTATAACTTGAATTTGGAAGGGGTCTCTTCCTGTGCGAAGGCGGTGCTGCCGGCGACGAGCAGGACCAGGGCGATGAATATCGTTTTTTTCATATCAGGGAATAATTATGCGAACGGGAACAGTTTGGTGAGCCAGATATAACCCAGCACGAAGCCCACGGCACCCATTACCAGACCCACCTTGGTCATATCCTTGGTCTCCACCATACCGGTAGAGGATGCGATGGCGTTCGGAGGGGTGGAGATGGGGAACAGCATGGCGATGGAGGCGCACACGGCAATGTAGGAAATCATGGCGCGGGTGCCGGTGGAACCCAGTTCCATACCTTCGGCCACCACGATGAGGATAGGGATAAGGAGGGCGGCTGTGGCGCTGTTGGAGATGAAGTTGGACAGCAGGTAGCACACCAGGCCGGCCACGATCATAACCAGCACGATGGACATGGTATTGAACGGGATGGCGTTGATGATTACCTTGGCAAGCCCGGTTCCCTGCAGGCAGGTACCCAGGGCGAAGCCGCCGGCCACGAGCCAGAGGACGCTCCAGTTGATTTCCTTGATGTCTTCCTTAGTGAAAATACCGGTTGCGGTGAGCACGCCCAGCGGAATGAGGGCAACTACGTTGGAGTTGATGCCGGTCCACTGCTCCGTAGCCCACAGGAGAATGGTGCCGATGAAGGTGCACCACACCACAGTGGTCCTCCAGTCTTTCTTGCGGGTGTTCTCCGGGATCTCCAGTACAATCTTCTCCGACTTGAAGGGGAAGAAGAGCTGCAGCACCAGCCAGGCAATGAAGATCATGATAAGCACGTAAGGGATCATGCGGATGGACCACTCGCCGAAGCTGACGTCAAAACCGGCTTCCGAGAGGAACTTCACCGCGGTAGCATTGGGAGGCGTGCCGATGGGAGTGCCGATACCGCCCAGGTTGGCGGCTACGGGGATGGACAGCGCCAGGCCTATCTTGCCTTTATCATCGGCCGGTAGCTTGGAAAGAACCGGGACCAGGAAGGCCAGCATCATGGCGGCGGTGGCCGTGTTGGACATGAACATGGAGAAGATGGCTATCACCAGCAGGAAACCCAGCAGCACCATCTTGGGTTTGGTGCCGAACAGGGACAGCAGGGCCTTGGCCATGGTAACGTCCAGTCCGTATTTTTCGGCCACGATGGCAAGGACGAAACCGCCCAGGAAGAGCATGACCACAGGGTCTGCAAAGGCCGACATGAGGCTCTTGTAGCCTACCAGCGTTCCGTACTGAGGGTCGCAGAAAAAGCCGATACCCTTATCCGAAACGGTGAGCAGGGATATTACAATTACCAGGAGGGAGGTGGTCCAGTTGGGGATAATCTCAAAAATCCACATGAGAGCGGCAAAAGCGAAGAGGGCGATCACACGCTGCTGAACGACGGTTAACTCTTCAATGCCGAAAAATGAAACGGGCACAGCCCAGAGGAAGATTGTGATCGCCAGCACGATAGGCAGGAAGATACAATACTTCGGATTCAGTTTTTTAGTAGACATTATACTATTTTTAATACCTTACTTTTTTGCGACGCAAATTTAGTCATATTTGGCCGGATAAGCAAACAAAAAGGGCCGGTTTCTTGTTGGAAACCAGCCCTTTTTCAATCGGCATTAAAATTAGATTGTGCCCTGCTCCAGCATGGCAGTGGCAACCTTCATGAAGCCGGCGATGTTGGCGCCCTTCACATAGTCCACGGAGCCGTCCGGCTGGGTGCCGTACTTGACGCACTGCTCGTGGATGGACTGCATGATGAAGTGAAGCTTCTCGTCCACTTCCTTGCCGCTCCAGGAGATATGCTCCGCATTCTGGGTCATTTCCAGACCGGAAGTGGCCACACCACCTGCGTTCACAGCCTTACCGGGGGCGAAGAGCACGCCGTTGTGCTGGAAGAAGTGGATGGCACCGGGCTGGCAGCCCATGTTGGAGACCTCGCAGCAGCACCAGCAGCCGTTGGCCTTCAGTTCCTTGGCGTCATCCTCGGAAAGCTCGTTCTGGAAAGCGCAAGGGAGGGCGATGTCGCAAGGGATGCTCCAGGCCTTCTTGCCGGCAGTGAATTTGGCCTTGCCGGGGAACTTGGTGGCCATGTCTTCCACCATGTTGCGGTTGGAAGCACGCATTACCAGCATATAATCGATCATCTCGTTGGTGATGCCGTCGGGAATTTCGCAAACGCCGTCGGGACCGGAGATGGCAACCACCTTGGCACCCAGTTCGGTAGCCTTCTGGGCTGCGCCCCAAGCCACGTTACCAAAGCCGGAGAGAGCAACCTTCTTGCCCTTGATGTCCTTACCGGCCTTCTCCAGCAGGTGCTGGGTGAAATAGAGGGCGCCGTAACCGGTGGCCTCCGGACGGAGGATGGAGCCGCCCCAGGTGCCGCCCTTACCGGTGAGAACGCCGGTGTTGTACTGGCGGGCCAGTTTCTTGTACATACCATAGAGATAGCCGATTTCACGGCCACCCACGCCCACGTCACCGGCAGGAATATCCTGGTCCGGGCCGATGCAGTTCCACAGCTCCAGCATGAACGCCTGGCAGAAACGCATGATTTCATCGTTGGACTTGCCCACGGGGTCGAAGTCACTGCCGCCCTTGGCGCCGCCCATAGGCAGGGTGGTAAGGGCATTCTTGAAGGTCTGTTCAAAGCCCAGGAACTTGAGCATGGAAGGGGTCACGGCCTTGTGGAAACGCAGTCCGCCCTTGTACGGGCCGATGGCGCTGTTGAACTGGATACGATAACCGGTGTTGGTCTGGACCTCACCCTTGTCGTCAATCCAGGTAACACGGAACGTGAAGATACGGTCCGGTTCCACGATACGTTCAACGATCTTGGCTTTTTCGAATTCCGGATGCTGGTTGTACACATCCTCAATGGATTCGAGCACTTCCTGAACAGCCTGCAGGTACTCTTTCTCCAGCGGATACTTGGCCTGGAGGCGGGCCATGATGTCTGTAGTTTTCATTTTAAATTGGTTTGTTTCGTGTTATATTTATAAAAATTAGGAATTCCCTTTAATTCCGTTACAAATGTAAAGAATAAAAAGGGAATTCCCAATTAATTTTTAAGAAAAATCAAGCGATTACTGCTGGGCTGCGGCGGCTTGGGCCTGAAGCTCTGCCTGGAGGGACTCCAGCGTGCGGTCGGCCGGAATGTTGAGGGCCTTGCGGGCTTCGGCGGTAAGATCCACGATAGCAGTCTCGTTGTAATACAGGAACTGGGAAACATCAAAGACGGCGGCATAGCCTTTGGCCTTGGCCAGATCGGCCACAGCCTTCTGGGCCTTCTCCTGGATGGGGGCCATCAGCTGGTTCTGCTGCTGCTGGAGTTCCTGGGAAATGGTCTGCTGGAATTCCTGCAGGCGGTTCTGGATGTCCATGAGCTCGCGCTCCTTGCTTTCACGGATGGCGGCGGTCCAGGTGGCCTGCTTCTGCTGATACTGATTGGCCTTGGTCTGGTATTCCTCCACCATGGCGCCATAAGTTTCCTCGGCTTCCTTCTGGGAAGCGTTGATAACCTCGCGGGCCTGGTCCATTTCCGGCATGAGCATCACCAGCTCATTGAAGTTAACACGGGCGAACTGCTGGGCAGATGCGGACAGGGTAACCAGTGCCGCAAGGGCAATCACGAAAATTTTTTTCATACTATTGTTTGTTAAATTTTGTTTCTGTTTCTATATCCTATTACAAATAAAATGCCTAGAATTGCTGACCAAGTACAAAGTGGAAGTGGCTTCCGCCGTCCACCGAGTCGTCGAAGCCCCAGCCCCAGTCTACACCCAGGAGGCCGATCATAGGCAGGAAGATGCGTACGCCCACACCTGCGCTGCGTTTAATCTGGAACGGATTGAACTCCCGGATGTCACTCCAGCAGTTACCGCCTTCCAGGAAGGCCAGCACAAAGATGGTGGACTGCGGCTGCAGGATTACCGGGTAGCGGAGTTCCACCGTAAATTTATCGTACACGTTACCGGCGTAGCTTAAGCCGGCCTGGCTGTACGGAGTAAGCTTCTTGGGAGTGAGGGAATAATCCTCATAACCGCGCAGGGAAACGATTTCCGCGCCGTAGGTCATATAGCCCGACATACCGTCGCCACCCACCTGGAAATTCTCGAACGGAGAATAACCCCAGTTGCGGTTGTAATAGCCCAGATAGCCGAACTGGGCACGGGTCATGAGCACCAGGTCTCCGATGAGCTTGGAATACACCGTGCCGTTGAACTTCCACTTATGGTATTCGATCCATTTATAGCGCTGGGCCGATGTCCAGTTGTCGTAATTCACGTCCTTCCAGCTGTTCACATTGACCTTGTTGCCGTTCTCGTCGTACGTATATTTCCGGAAGAGGGAATACGGCGGGGTGAACTGCAGCGAGGCGGAGAACTCCGCACCGGAACGCGGATAGATCTGCTGGTCCGAGGAATTACGGGACAGCTGGATGGTATAGCTGAGGTTATGCGAAATACCGTCGTTGAAAGCGAAGTAGCTGTTGGTCCAGTTGGTGAGCTTGTAGGTTTGCCAGCTGAGGTTGTTGTAAAGGACAAAATAGTTGTCCGGCCACTTGAGGCGCGTACCCAGGCCGGCATTGAAACCGAACACCTCGAACACCTTGTCCGTGGACAGCAGGCCGATATACAGGTAAGAGTCCGTCATCCTGGAATAATAGCCGGAAATGCTGAGGGACGTGGGTTTCTTGCCGAAGAGCCAGGGCTCCATGAAGCTGGCGCTGAGGTTGGTATAGTACTGTCCGTTGGTCTGGAATCGGAAGGAGAGGTTCTGAGCATCTCCCAGCGGAACCGGACGCCAGGCATTCTTGTCAAACATGCGGTAGGTGGAGAAGTTGTTGAAACTCACACCGGCCGTAATCACAAAGGTATTGCCGCCCCAACCGCCGGAGAGTTCCAGCTGGGAAGAGGGTTTCTCGGTAACATTATAATAGACGTCCACCGTATTGTTCAGCTGGTTGGGGATGATGTTCCAGCCGGTACCCTGCTGCATGATGGCCTCCGCGTCGAACTGGCCCATGGAGGCGATTTCACGGATGGAACGCTCGAAGTCCGTCTGGCGGTACAGATAGCCCGGACGGGTCATTACCTGACGGCGGATCACCCGTTCGTTGGTGAGGTCGTTTCCGTTGATCACCACCTCGTTGAGACGGGCGGGCTTGCCCTCGGAAATGCGGATTTCCACATCCACTGAGTCGTTCTGGATATTCACCTCCACGGGCGTTACACTGATAAACAGGTAACCGTTGTCCCGGTACAGCTTGGTGATGTCGTAGTCGCTCTCCTTGCCGCCGCCCAGCAGGCGCTTGTTCAGGGTGACCATATCGTAGATGTCCCCCTTCTTGATCTTGAGCACTTCGTTGAGCGCTTCCGACGGATACACGGAATTGCCGGTCCAGGTGATGTCGCGGAAATAATAGCGTTTTCCCTGGTCGAACTCCATGTCTATATTAAGGTGCTTTTCGTCCACATAATAGACGGAGTCCCTTATAAGGCGGGCATCCCGGTAACCGGCTTCGTTGAAAGCGTCCAGCACCGTCTTGCGGTCCGTCTTATATTCCTTTTCCTTGAATTTCTTGGACTTAAAGAAGTTATACCACCGGTTGGAGTGGGTCTCCTTCATGTTTTTGGCCAGTTTGTAGTCCTTGACATCTTCGTTATTACCAACGAAGTTGATGTCCTTGATACGGACTTTATTGCCTTTGTTAATGGCAAAGTTCACCTGGATGGCGCTCTTGATCATGGTATCACGCTGAACGTCCACGTCCACGTTTACCTTGATGTAGCCTTTCTCCTTGAAATAACGCTTGATGATATCTACGGAGGCGTTTTTCACATAATCCGAATATTCCCGGCCGGCACGCAGGTTCAGGCGTTCCTGCAGGTCTTTCCGCTCATTGGTCTTGACACCGGTGAAAGTCCAGCGGGAAACGCGGGGACGTTCCCGCACCACAATCTTGAACCAGGCGGTATCCCGGCTGGGGCAAAGGGAGTCCACCACAACGGCCACATCCTCAAAATAGCGCTGGGCCACCAGGCGGGTGACAATGCTGGTCATATCCTCGCCGGGGACCGTCACCTCCATTCCCGCCTGCAAACCGGTCTGGGAAAGGATCTGACGCGCGTTGAAATACTGGTTTCCCTCTACGTCCACACCGCCCACAATGTATTTCTGCGGGTTGTTATAGTCTATCTCGATGGAACTGCGGTTCTGCTGCGCCCGAAGGGTTACCCCCGCCAGGAGCAGCATTGCCATGCAGATGAGCCGATTAAAAGTCATTCCAAAAACTGTTATCCTGCAAAGGTAAGCATTTTATTTCACTTTCCCATATCTGCGGTCCCGGCGGGCATACTCTTCCAGGGCCTCATAGAACTGGGGCTTGCGGAAATCCGGCCACAGGATATCCGTAAAGTAAAATTCCGTATAGGCGGTTTGCCAGAGCAGGTAATTGGAGATGCGGAGTTCCCCGGAGGTGCGGATGAGAAGGTCCGGATCCGGTATGCCGGCGGTGACAAGGAACTTGTCGAAATCGGCCAGCTCCATGGCCTGGAACTCCTCCGGAGACAGCTGCGACTGTGCCTTTTTCATGGCCTGGAGGATATCCCACTTGCCGCTGTAGCTGAGGAAGAGGATGAGCGTGGTCCGGTAATCCCGGGAAGTAGCCTCCATCATTTCATCTATGGTGCGGTTGAGATTCTCACTGAGGCGGGCGCGGTTGCCCAGCACCATGAAACGCACGCGGTTGTCCAGGAAGGTGTGGAATTCGTTCTTCATGGACTGCATCATGAGTTCCATGAGGGCGATCACCTCTTCCTGAGGGCGGTTCCAGTTTTCTTCCGAGAATGCATATACCGATAGGTATTCAATGCCTTTTTCCACGGCGGCCTCGATGCAGGCGCGCACGCTTTCCACTCCTTCGATATGGCCTTTTACTCTGTCCAGGCCACGGGCTTTCGCCCATCGGCCGTTGCCATCCATGATGATGGAGACGTGTCTGGGTAATCTCTTTGTGCTATCCATTGTTTCTCATGTCTTCTCCCCAGAACAGGCGCGAGGTGAGGGCCTTCACGAAACCTGACTCTGCGAGCCGGATACGTTTGAGCGAAAATTGTGCCATCTCCACGTGGATGGTCCAGTCCGGCTGGATTTCCACGGTACGGTTGTCGGTGGACATGATGGCCTTCCCGTCGCGGGACTCAAAGGAGATATCCACTTTGGAGGTTTCGGGTATCACGATAGGGCGCACATTGAGGTTGTGCGGGGAGATAGGGGCCACCACCAGCACCTTGGTATCCGGCATACAGATGGGGCCTCCCACGCTGAGGGAATACGCCGTGGAACCGGATGAAGTGGCTACGATCAGGCCGTCGGCCCAATACGTGGGAAGCGGGTCTCCGTCTATGCTCACATGGATGCCCAGCACGGCGGAACCGCTGCGGTGCAGGGCCACCTCATTTACCGAATACGGCAGCATGCCGATGCTGCGGCGCGCCTCCGGGCCCTTGAGGGTGGCATTGAGCACCGTCCGGTACTCGATGCGGAACTCCCCTTCCACCAGCGCCTTCTTCACGGCCTCCGGCCGGTTCTCGCACAGGAAGCCGATGCGGCCGAAGTTCACGCCCAGGATGGGAAGGCCGATATCGGCCACCACATGGGCCGTGGAAAGGAAAGTGCCGTCTCCGCCCATGGAAAGGACCAGGTCCGTCTCCGGACGGACATCGGCCTTGGTACGGATTTCGTAGAGTTCGAACGTGGCCGATTCCAAATCCTTGATAAGATCTGCCATCTGCGGGTTTTCCCGCAGGGAGTCATTCAGGATGAAATAACCTATTTTCATTACGGTGATTCAAATTAATTGCCAAAATTAACACATTTCTATAAATTTCACTAATTTTGTGGCAATTCAATTAAAGAAAATTATGACAAGACTAAGTGTCAATATCAATAAAGTGGCCACTTTGCGCAACGCCCGCGGCGGAAATGTCCCGGACGTAACGCAGGCCGCCCTCAACTGCGAACGCTTTGGCGCGGAAGGCATCACCGTCCATCCCCGGCCGGACGAAAGGCACATCCGCTATGCCGATGTGCGGGAGATCCGTCCCCTGCTCAAAACCGAATTCAACATAGAAGGCAATCCCACCGTGCCCAGTTTCGTGGACCTGGTGCTGGAAGTGGTGCCGGACCAGGTGACCCTGGTGCCGGACGGGCACAACGCCATCACCTCCAACGCCGGCTGGGACACCATCCGGAACAGGGAGCTGCTCACCAATCTTTGTAAACGCTTCAAGGATAAGGGAATAAGGACTTCCATCTTCATAGATCCGGATCCGGATATGGCCGAAGCCGCAGCCCGCTGCGGAGCGGACCGCGTGGAGCTTTACACGGCCGATTATGCCGCTGAATATTCCCGGGATCCGGAGAGGGCCATCGCCCGTTACCTGGAGACCGCCAAAGCCGCCCGGGCCGCCGGCCTGGGCCTTAACGCCGGGCACGACCTTTCCCTGGAAAACCTGGCCTATTTTGTCCGCACCATTCCCTGGACGGACGAGGTTTCCATCGGCCACGCCATCATTTCGGATGCCCTGTACATGGGCCTGGAACAAACTATTAAGGCCTATCTTGGGGAAATCCGAAAAAAATAGTTAAATTTGCAGACTTTACGGAAAGATAACAAACAATAATAGAATGAAAAAGAACATCCTCGTATGCGGCCTCGCCGCACTGATGACCCTGGTTGCCTGCAACCAGAACAACAACCCGGCCCCGGCCAACCAGACCGCAGCGGCAGACACCACCGCCGCCGCCGGCAGCATCGTTTTCTTCGATATGGACAAAGTGATGCAGGGCTACGATATGGCCAACGATCTCAACTCCGTTGTAGAGACCAAGGTAGCCGGCATCCAGTCCGAGATTGACCGCCGCGGCAAGAAGCTGGAAAAAGACGCTGCAGATTTCCAGAACAAGATGGACAAGGGTCTCCTTACCCAGTCCGTGGCCCAGGTTCAGTACCAGAAGCTTCAGGAGCAGCAGAACCAGTATCAACAGTATGTAGTTACCAAGCAGCAGGAAATGGCCGAAGAGCAGCAGGTAATGCTGAACCAGATTATGGACGCCATCGCTACCTATGTGAAGGAGTTCAACGAGGAGCATCAATACGCCCTCATCCTCACCACTTCCGGCAACATCATGTCGGCCCCGGTGGTTACCGGTGACCCCCGCCTGGATATTACGGACGAAATCCTTGCCGGCCTAAACGCCGCCTACATCAAGAGCAAAGAGAACAAGTAACCTTCCATGAAGGTAGCGGTCCTGTCCAGTTTTTACCCCCTCCGGGGAGGCATTTCCCAGTTCAACGCCAGCTTGCTGGAAGGACTGGGAAAATGCGCTTTTGATACCCGGGCCTTCAGCTTTTCCCGGCAGTATCCGGACTTCCTTTTCCCCGGCAAGACGCAGTATGTGACGCCGGAGGACGAGGCAACGCCCGTACAGGCCGAAGCCATCCTGGACACCGTTAATCCCTTCTCCTACATCCGCACCGCCCGCGCCATCCGGCAGTGGGGAGCAGACCTTCTGGTAATGAAATACTGGATGAGCTGGTTCGCCCCGTCGCTGGGTTACGTGGCCCGGCACGCCGGATGCAAAAGTATCGTGGTCCTGGACAACGTGATCCCCCACGAACCCCACTGGTTTGACAAGCCCCTCACCCGCTATTTCCTTAAGGGTTGCACCGGCTTCGTTTCCATGTCGGAAAGCGTGGAGAAAGACCTCCTGCAGTTGCGTCCGGACGCACCCCATATCCTCCTGCCCCATCCGCTCTATTCCCATTTCGGCCCCAAGATGCCCAAGGAAGAAGCGCAGCGGGAGCTGGGTCTCCGGCCCGGTCTCAAGACCCTCCTTTTCTTCGGACTCATCCGGGAATACAAGGGGCTGGACATCCTGCTGGAGGCATTCCGGACCCTTCCGGAAGACTATCAGCTGGTAATTGCCGGAGAGCCGTACGGTTCCTTTGACAAGTATCAGGCTATCATAGATTCCATGCACGGGAAGGAGCGAGTGCACGTTTTCCCGGACTACATCCGGGACTCGGAGGTAAAACGCTTCTTCAGCGCGGCCGATGTGGCCGTCCTCCCGTACCGGAGCGCCACCCAGAGCGGCATCAGCGCCATTGCGTATCATTTCGACATTCCCATGGTGGTCACCGACGTGGGCGGCCTCAGGGGAACCATCGGAGACCGTGGCACGGGAATTGTCGCATCGGCCCCGGACCCGCTGGTAATCCGGGAGGAAATCCTCCGCTTTTTTGCAGACCCCGCCCTTCGGGAAAGCTGTATCGCGGCCATCGGCCGGGAAAAGCAGCGCCTGAGCTGGGATGCTTTTTGCCGCAGCCTTGCCGGCTTTGCCGACACTTTATAACAAGAACGCCATGAAAAGAATCGCCATCCTCGTTCTCTCCGCCTTTCTCGCCTCCATGGGCGGGACAGCCTTCGCTCAGGACAATAACGGCGGATATACTCCCACTCCTGTCACCGTTTCCAAGGAAAAGGTGAAGCTGAACGGGAAAATCTACCTGTCCCACGTGGTGCTGGAGCGCCAGACGCTCTTCAGCATTGCCAAGGCCTATGGCGTGAGCGTAGAAGAGATCTACGAAGCCAATCCCCCGCTCCGGGAGACCGGCCTGCAGAAGAACGCCATCATCCTGATTCCCTTCAAGGAAGGCGCCGCGGAAGCTGCCGCACAGCCGCAGGAGCCGTCCGGCCCCGCCGCCACCACCTATATTGAGCATACGGTGCGCTGGTATGAGGATCTGGACGACATTGCCAAGAAATACGGCGTTACGGCCAAGGAAATCATGGAGCTCAACGGCCTCAAGAACAAGAAACTGCAAACCCGCCAGGTCCTTAAGATCCCTGTGAAAAATGGTGAAGGCATCCCTGTGGAGGCGGAGCAGGAAGAAGGCAAGGAAGTGACGGAAGAGGCCCAGGAAGGCCCTTCCACCGCGCAGGAAGCCGTTCCGGAAGACATGGGAGCAGATCCCACGCTCCTGGACCAGGCCCAGCGTCCAAACCAGATAGACAGCACCATCCTGGCCTGGACCTCCCGGGACCAGGTGGATTTCTCCCTCATCCTGCCCCTTAACGCCGGCGGCAAGGTGAGCGAGGTTAACATGGATTTTTACTCCGGCGTTCTCATGGCCGTGAAGGACCTGGAGGCCGACGGACTCAAGGTGAACATGAACGTGTACGACCTGTCGGCCGGCATCCCGCCCATCGACGCCCTGGTCAAGGACCACTTTGTGCTGGGTCCTGTGGCCAGCCGGGACATCGAGGCCATCCTGCAACGGGTGGACGGACGCGTTCCCGTCATTTCCCCGCTGGACCAGAAAGCCGGCACCCTGGCCGCCAATTACAAGAACTTCATCCAGGCTCCCACCCCCGTGGAGAACCAGTATGACGACCTGGGCCGATGGGTAAAGGAAGACTACAAGGAGGGTGAACAGATCCTGTTCATCAGCGAGAAGGGCGCCGGAAACGTAACCGCTTCCGTAGCCATCCGCACCTCCATGGCCCAGCAGGAACTCCCTTACGAGATTCTCAGCTACGCCATCGTGGAAGGCCGCGGCATTCCCAACATCCTCACGGAAAAGATGGTGAAGGGTACGGTGAACCGCGTGGTGGTGGCCTCCGAGAGCGAGGCCTTCATCGGCGATGTGATCCGCAACCTGGGCATCATGATGGGCAAGGGCTACGACATTGTCATGTACGCCCCGTCCAAGGTTCGCACCTTCGACACCATTGACGGCAGTGCATACCATCAGGCTTCGCTTCACATAAGCACTTCATACTTCGTAGATTACAACAGTCCTGCAGTGGACCGCTTTGTGAAGGCGTACCGCGCCCTGTTCCAGACGGAGCCGTCCCAGTTCGCCTTCCAGGGATACGATACCGCCCGCTATTTTGCCAGCACCTGCGCCCGCTACGGAAACGCCTGGACCCACATGCTGGGCCAGAAACAGGAATCCCTCCTGCATACGGACTTCCAATTCTCGGCCGATGAAAACGGTAACCGCCAGAACACGGCAGTGCGTCGCATCGTGTACCAGAAGGATTTCATGACCACTTTACAGCGATAAGTATGGAAAAAGTCAAGTGCCTGATCCTGGGCGGCGGCCCGGCCGGTTTCACGGCAGCCATCTACGCCTCCCGCGCCAATCTCTCCCCCGTCCTGTACGAGGGTATCCAGCCCGGCGGACAGCTCACCACTACCACCATAGTGGAGAATTTCCCCGGATTCCCGGGCGGAGTGGACGCCAACACCCTCATGGACTCCATGCGGGAGCAGGCCCGCGGTTTCGGTGCCGATATCCGGCAGGGTACGGCCACGGCCGTAGACCTGGGGAATCGGCCTTTCAAAGTGGTCATTGACGGAGAGACGGATCTGGAAGCGGAAACCCTTATCATTGCCACAGGCGCCCAGGCACGCTATCTGGGCCTTCCTTCAGAAGAAAAATACAAGGGCTCGGGCGTGAGCGCCTGCGCCACCTGCGACGGCTTCTTCTTCCGCAAGAAAACCGTTGCCGTGGTGGGCGGCGGAGACACCGCCTGTGAAGAAGCCCTCTACCTGGCCGGACTGGCCAAAAAGGTATATATGATTGTACGGCGGGATGTTTTCCGCGCTTCTCCCATCATGCAGAAAAAGGTGCTCTCCAAAGATAATATAGAGGTACTCTGGAACTGCAACACCCAGGAAGTACTGGGTGACGGATGGGGCGTAACGGGAGCTCGGCTGCTACGGAAGGACGGAAAGGTCTTTGACATTGACATAGACGGTTTCTTCCTGGCCATCGGCCATTCTCCCTCATCGGCCCTGTTCGCACCCTGGCTTTCGCTGGACGAAGCCGGCTACATCATTACCGACGGAAAAACCTCCTGCACCAGCGTACCCGGCGTATTTGCCGCAGGCGACGTGCAGGATCCGCGGTACCGTCAGGCCGTAACGGCCGCCGCATCGGGTTGCATGGCCGCCCGGGATGCGGAAAAATTCCTCATTGAACAAAACAGTTAAACGATGAAGACCCTAAAGATAGCTGCCATAGCAATCCTGGTAACCGCAGGAGCCTGCGCCTCCAAGTTCGAGACCCTGCTCACGTCCAACGACGTGGAAGCCAAGTATGCGGCAGCCATGAATTATTACCAGAACAAGAAGTTCGCCCGGGCAGCCCAGCTGTTCGAATCCATGGCCGTCCTCACCAACGGGACGGCGCGCGACGACACGGTCCAGTTCTACTGGGGCATGTCCAACTACCGCAACAAGGATTTCTATACGGCCGAAGGCAACTTTGCCAGCTTTATCCAGAACTTCCCGCGCAGCCCCTTCGCTCCCGATGCGGAATTCTATCGGCTGGACTGCATGTACCGCGCCACCTATCGCTACGAGCTTGACCAGATGCCCACCCGTACCTGCATGGCCGCCATTTTAGAGTATGAGCGGGAACACCCCGGAGATGAAGCCCACCTGGCCGCCTGCAAAGAGATGATGCACGACTTGCAGGACCGCCTGGACCGGAAGGATTTTGAGGCCGGAAAGCTGTATTACCGCATGGAAGACTATCTGGCCGCGCAGGTTAAGCTCCGCAACGTGCTCAAGACCAATGCCGATAATTTCTACCGGGAAGACGTGCTGTATTATACCGCCATGGCTTCCTATAACTATGCCCGCCTGAGTGTGGCCAGCAAGCGCCGGGACCGTTACCTGGTGTTTGTCGACGACTATCTTAACTTCGTGGGCGAATATCCGGAGTCCCATTACCGCAAGGAATTGGACGGCCTGTACCGCAAGGTGCAGAACATCCTGGGCAAGGATGCCCCGGACGCTCCGGACGACTCCGCCGAATAAAAGATTTTTGAAACTTCTGTGAAACCGGCGGTGTAAACTAATAAGAACAACGAATTATATTATGGATAGCAAGAAAAAAGTACCCGTGAACACGGTCACCCGCGACATCAAGAATTTGGCCGCCCCCACCGGCAATATTTACGAATCTGTGGTAATCCTCTACAAGAGGGCCAACCAGATTGCCATGGCGGAAAAGAAAGAACTCACCAAGAAACTGGAAGAGTTCCGCAACGACCGTGACACCATGGAAGAAGTGTTTGAGAACAAGGAGCAGATTGAAATCTCCAAGTACTACGAGCGCCAGCCCAAAC
>CAMHKD010000037.1:0-17070 GCA_946185645.1 uncultured Bacteroidales bacterium | reverse complement strand
CGCCGCTGTGGCCCAGCATGTCATCGCCAATCACGCACACAATGGAAAAGCCCGTTTCCACCTTCAAGGGATTCAGTTTGCCCAGGGAGATTTCGTAGGCAAAACACGCTTCTCCGGCCTTGCGGGCGCGCTGGGCATCGGCCTCCGCCACGGCAATGCACATGGAGTGGACGGAAGAGGCTTGGGTGATGAGGATGATGTTGATGCCTTCGCGGGAGAGGGCGTCAAAAAGGCGGGAGCTGAAGCCCGGAACGCCAACCATTCCACTGCCTTCCAGCGAGAGGAGGGCAATGCCCTCGGAATGGGCTATGCCGATAACTCCGCCACGGGCGTGCGGGGGATTCTTCTCCACCAAGGTGCCCGGCTCATCGGGATGGAAGGTGTCTTTCACATAGATGGGAATTCCCTCTGCCACAACGGGTTGGATGGTGGGCGGATAGATCACTTTGGCACCAAAATGGGACAGCTCCTGCGCCGCCCGATAGGAAATATGCGGAATGGGACGGGCCGATGGCACCACTTTGGGGTGGGCGGTGAGGATGCCGGGAACGTCGGTCCAGATCTCCACCCGGCGGGCATTCAGGCCGGCGGCGAAGAGGGAGGCGGTGTAGTCGGACCCGCCGCGGCCCAGGGTAGCGGGCCTTCCATCGGCATCCCGGGCGATGAAGCCCGGAACTATGAGCAGTTCGGCGTGGGGACAGTTCTCCAGGGTCTCCCGGATGCGGCGGTAAGTTTCGGCCGTATCCACGCTGCCGCCCCGCACCAGGATGATCTCGCGTGCGTCCAGCCATCGGCATGCAGCGCCCTGGGACAGGAATTTGTCCGTGAGGATGCGGGTGGAAAGCAGCTCGCCAAAACTTTCGATGGCCGATAGGCTGGCAGGGGAGAGCTCGCCCACCAGGAAGACGCCCCGGGAGAGGCTTTCCAGCTCGCGGAACAGGCCGTCCACCGCCTCCTGCGTCTTTTTCCGGTAGCCTTCCGGCAGCAGTTCACGGATGATTTGCCGATGCCGCTCCTGCAGCGCTTCCAGGGAAGATTTATAGGCCTCGTCCCGGGCCGCGGCCAGCCGGCCGATGCGGATAAGCTCGTCGGTGCAGCCGCTGATGGCGGAGCACACTACCAGCGTACGGTCCTCTTCCAGGGCCTTTTCTACTATATTGATTACCTGCCGGATGGAGGCGGCGTCGGCTACGGAAGTGCCGCCGAATTTGAGTACTTGCATAGTTTACATTAATAGGGCCGTGAGTTTGGCGGTTTCCAGGAGGAAGCCGTCGTGGCCGAAGTTGGAGGTGATTTCAAAAAAGCGGGCTCCGGGAATCCAGGAGGCCCATTCGCGTCCTTCCCGGGGCGGGAAAAGGACGTCTGTATCAATGGCAACCACAATGCTCTGTGCTTTAATGCGGCCCAGTGCGGCCTTCACGCCGCCCCGGCCCCGGCCCACATTGTGGCTGTCAATGAGATTGCAAAGGGTATAATAGGAATACGCGTCAAAAAGGCGCCGGACCAGCTTTTCTCCCTGATAGCGTTCGTAGGAGGCCACGCGGGAGGCAAAGAGGGTGTCGGGGTCTTCTTCCGCCTGCGTGAGGCCGTAGCCCTGGAAGCAGCGGTAACTGATGAGGGCCTGGGCGCGGGCGCAGCGGAGGCCGGCCGCGCCGCCCTCCAGGGAGGCGGCTTCGCGGAAAGTGGAATCGGCCTCCAGGGCCATGCGCTGGGCCTCCACGGTAGCGCCGAAGTAGGGAGAAACGCGGGGGGCCGTGGCCAGGAAGGCGCAGCGACGGAACAGTTCCGGCTCCGTAACGGCCCATTCCAGCGCCTGGAAGCCGCCGGTGGAACTGCCCACCAGAAGGTCTATCTCGTTAATCCCCAGATGCTTCCGTACGGCAATCATGGCCGATACCAGGTCCCGCACCGTAATGCGAGGGAAATCCAGCAGCCAGGGTTTCCCCGTGGCGGGATTGATGCTGGCGGGGCCTTCCGAACCATACGGAGACCCCAATTTGTTCACGCACACTACAAAATTTTTGTCCGTGTCGATGGGCTTTCCCGGCCCCACCATCTCCGGCCACCAGTCTTCCGGGTTGCTGTTGGCAGTGAGCGCATGGCAAATCCAAATCACCTTTCCCTGCCTCTTTTCAGAGGTATGAAAGACAATGTGCGCATTTTCCAACACACCCCCCGCCTCCAGCGGAATATCCCTTATGATCTCATATTTATTCATTTTTTTGAATAACCATTATGTTATTCTTGTGTGGTACACGTGTTTCCCGTAGCATCGGCATTTTTTCGCTGAGGGAAACACCTGTATAATACTATTTTGCGAAGGCTTGTTCTAAATCGGCAATAATGTCTTCGGGATCTTCCAGGCCGACGGATAGGCGGATGAGGTCCGGGGCTATGCCCGCAGCCCGCAGCTGCTCGTCGGAGAGCTGGCGGTGGGTATGGGAGGCAGGATGGAGAACGCAGGTATGGCAATCGGCCACATGGGTCTCAATGGTGACCAGCTTCAGGGCGTCCAGGACGCGGTTCTCGTAGGCCCTTCCGCCCTTAAGGCCGAAGGCCATTACACCGCTGCAGCCGTCCGGGAGGTACTTCTGGGCCAGGGCGTGGTGCGGGTCGCTTTCCAGGCCGGGATAGTGCACCCAGGCCACTTCCGGGCGGCTTTCCAGCCACCGGGCCACCTGCAGGGCGCTGGAGCTGTGCCGCTTCATCCTGAGGTGCAGGGTTTGCAGACCCAGGTGCAGATAGAAGGCGTTCTGGGGGCTCTGGGTGCTGCCCAGGTCCCGCATCAGGTGCGTGGTGGCTTTTACTATGAAGGCGGCCTTGCCAAAGCTCTTTGTATAGGTAAGGCCATGGTAAGAAGCATCGGGGGTTGTCAGGCCGGGGAAGCGGTCGGCATAATTATCCCAGGGGAAGTTGCCGCTATCCACCACGGCGCCGCCTACGCTTACGCCGTGTCCGTCAATATACTTGGTGGTGGAGTGGGTTACAATATCGACCCCCCATTCGATGGGGCGGCAGAGGTAGGGGGTGGGGAAGGTGTTGTCCACTACCAGCGGCAGGCCGTTCCGGTGCGCAACCGCCGCCCAGCGCTCAATGTCAAATACTTCCACACCCGGATTGGAAAGCGTTTCTCCAAAGATGAGCTTGGTGTTGGGGCGGATGGCGGCTTCAATGTCGGCATCGGGGGAATCGGCCGGAAGGAAGGTAATGTCGATGCCCAATTTGGGCAGCGTTACGCCCAGCAGGTTGAAGGTTCCGCCGTAGATATTGTTGGTGGCTATGATGTGATCTCCCGCCTGGGCGATGTTCAGGACAGCGAAGAGGTTGGCCGCCTGGCCGGAAGAGGTGAGGATGGCCCCTACGCCGCCTTCCAAGTCATTGATTTGGGCTGCGGTGATGTCTACGGTAGGGTTCTGGAGCCGGGTGTAGAAATAGCCGCTTTCTTCCAGGTCGAAGAGCTTTCCCATCTGGTCCGACGTCTCATATTTAAAGGTTGTGCTCTGGATGATGGGAACCTGCCTGGGTTCGCCTTTTCCGGGGTTGTAACCGGCGTGCACGCAACGTGTTTCAATCTTTGCCATAGTAAAATTCGTTTCTGCAAAGTTATGTTATGCAGAAAAATCTTACAAGACTTGCCGATAATTTGGAAAATATTCCTAAATTTGCGGAAGGAATTAGAAAAAGTAGAAAAAACATCGGCCCCAATCGGCCTTTGGCAGAAAAATATTCTTATGAGCGAGATTCTCCTGGATGCAGTGGACCTGCAAATCCTGCGGGCGCTGCAGGAAAACGCCCGCCTCACCACCAAGGAACTGGCGGCGCGGGTGAACCTTTCCACCACCCCCGTTTTCGAGCGCCTCAAGCGCCTGGAAAGGGGCGGCTTCATCCTCAAATATGTGGCGGTGCTGGACGCGGAGAAGCTGGGCCGGGGCTTTACGGTGTTCTGCTCCGTAAAGCTTAAGCAGATGAACCGCAACGTGGCCAAGAACTTTATTTCCGTAATCCGGGATATTCCCCAGGTGGCCGAATGCTACAATATTTCCGGGGAGTACGACTACCTGCTCAAGATCCAGGCGCCGGACATGAAGTATTATAACGAGTTCATCATCAACGTGCTGGGTACCATAGACTCCATAGGTTCCATTCTCTCGTCCTTTGTGATGGACGAGATCAAGAACACGCACGCGCTGTATTTATAGCGGAATTATTTGACGGTGAGGACGTATTCCGTGGAGATGCCGCCGAATTCCTCCAACACCATGCGGGTGATGCGGCCGTCCTTCCCATAGTCCAGTTCCAGGCCGGAATAGCCCTTGGGCATCACTTTACGGGCCTTGATAACCACGTGTTTGCCACCGTTTTTCTGGGTAACGGTGCAATCGGCATCCATTTCTTTAGCCACTTTCTCATATTCTCCCGTAATGCTGTACAGGAGGGCGTTGCGCTGGGAGGCCACCAGTTTGTTGGTCTTGGTGTCCACGTCCAGAGCTACGCCGCGGAGGTCCATCCGCACAATGGGGCCGTCAATGATGAAATAATCCCCGTTAGGGTTGGTATAAAGCATGGCCAGCTGGTCCGGTGCCGTGAAAGTGATGTTTCCTTCACTTTTGACCACCTTACCGGAAACCTTGAGGGTTTTGGCCTGTTTGAAAGTTCCTTCAAAATTCTGGGCTCCGGCCGCAAAGCAGCAAAGGAGCAGGGCAAATGCAAGCAGTTTTTTCATGATGCTGCAGTATATTCAAATAATATGCCTGCAAAGGTAATACATTTTTATTGTAGGTAATTGCAAAATCGTTAAATTTGTAAACCTTTATTCTTGCCTGCATGCAAATTCAAATTTCCGACGAGCTAAATGCCGTCATCAAATATGCCCGAGAGGAGGCCATGCGCACCGGTAGCTACGGCATCGGCCCGGACCATCTGTTCCTGGGTATTATCCGTCACGAGGAAAACGCCGCCTTCACCACGCTCCGGAGCGTGGGGATAGAACCGGCCGATCTGAAGACCTTCATAGACCAGCGCATTTTCACCAATGAGACCATCCCGTACGAGCAGATAGACCATATCAGCTTCTCCCGTCAGGCGCAGAACGTGCTCAGTATCACTGTAATGGAGGCATCGCGCCTCAAGAGCCTCTCCGCCAAGCCGCAGCATCTGCTGCTGGCGCTCTGCCGCACCACGGACAGCTACGGACAGGTGTATCTTCGCTCCCACGGCATAGACTACGGCCGCCTGCTGGCCTTCATGGAAGACGAAGGCCTGCTCCGTCCGGAAGGAGAGGAGGAGTCCAAGCCGGACAACCAGCCCGTACAGGGGGAGGAGGAACCGGAGGATAAGAAGCTGGACATTGAGGAGTTCGCCTACGACCTAACCCAGGCCGCCCGGGAAGGGAAACTGGACCCGGTGGTGGGCCGGGATATGGAAATAGCCCGCGTCATTGAAATCCTGGGCCGACGCAAGAAGAACAATCCCATGCTCATCGGGGAACCCGGCGTGGGCAAATCGGCCATTGTGGAGGGCATTGCGCAGAAGATTGCCACGGGTGCCATTTCTCCCGTTCTGGCCCGCAAGCGCATCCTTTCGCTGGATATTGCTTCCGTTGTGGCTGGCACCAAATACCGGGGAGACTTTGAGAAACGCCTCAAGGTCATTATCAAGGAAGCCTCTGAGAATCCGGACCTTATCCTCTTCATAGACGAGTTCCACACCATCGTGGGAGCCGGAGGCGCTTCAGGCAGCCTGGATGCTGCCAACATGCTAAAGCCTGCCCTGGCCCGGGGAGAATTCCAGTGCATCGGCGCCACCACGCTGGACGAATTTGCCAAGATCGTGGAAAAGGACGGTGCCCTGGACCGCCGCTTCCAGAAGATTGTGGTAGAACCCACGGATATCCCGCAGTCCATTGAAATCCTGCATAACCTTAAGCCGCGGTACGAGGAATTCCACGGCATCACCTATACGGACGAGGCGGTGGAGGCCGCCGTACGCCTCACGGACCGCTACATCACGGACCGTTCCCTGCCGGACAAGGCCATAGACGCCCTGGACGAGGCGGGTTCTATGGTCCGCCTGTCCCTGTTCAAGAAGCGGGGGAGGGAAAAAGTGGTGGATGCGGAAGATGTGGCATCCGTCCTCTCCAAAATGACGGGCATTCCCGTTAATAAGGTGGCCGAAAGCGAAGGCAACCGCATCATCAATATGCGGAAACGCCTGAAGGATCGCATCGTGGGGCAGGACGAGGCAGTGGAAACCGTGGTGCGGGCCATCCAGCGCAACCGGGCGGGCCTCAAGGATCCGCACCGGCCCATCGGCACCTTCCTCTTCTTCGGTCCCACCGGTGTGGGAAAGACCCAGCTGGCGCGCTCCCTGGCCGAATACCTGTTTGACAGCGAGGACAACATGGTGCGCCTGGATATGAGCGAATATATGGAGAAATTCAGCGTTTCCCGCCTTATTGGCGCGCCTCCGGGCTATGTGGGATACGAGGAAGGCGGCCAGCTCAGTGAGCGTGTACGCCGCAAGCCGTATTGCGTTGTGCTGCTGGACGAAATTGAAAAAGCCCATCCGGACATCTTTAACTTGCTCCTGCAGGTGATGGACGAAGGACGGCTCACGGACAGCAACGGCCGCACCGTGGATTTCAAGAACACCATTGTGATCATGACCTCCAACGTGGGCAGCCGGGAAATAGAGGAATATGGCAACGGAATTGGTTTTGCCACGGCCGGAAAGAACCTGGATGTGGACCGCAAGGGAGTGGTGGAAAAGGCCGTGAAGAAGGCTTTCCCGCCGGAATTCATCAACCGCGTGGATGCCCAGGTGTATTTCAATTCCCTTAGCAAGGAGTCCATAGAGTCCATCATTGACATAATGCTCAAGGACCTGCGGGCCAGGGCACTGGAAGCGGGTTACAAGCTCACCATCACGCCCGCCGCCAAGCGGATGATTGCCGATGCCGGCTTTGATCCGGCCTACGGGGCCCGCCCTTTGAAGCGTGCAGTGATGAGATATGTGGAGGACCCCGTGTCCGAATTCATCATCTCCGACCGGGTGCTGGTCTCCCGCAAGAAGAGCGCGCTGGAACTGCGGACCCTCCGCGTGGGACTTTCCCCGGACAAGGAGAGTACGGTGGTATCTATAGTTCCGTCACCTCCTCAAACTGAAGGTCCAGATCCAAAATAATGTCCTTGAGGGTTTGCAGGGAGGCGTCCGAAGAGAGGAAGCAACCAATGGTTTCCATGTTGTAATCCGTGTTTCTCATGACCGTTTGTTTTTAATTTCTGATGCAAAGGTACGGCCACCTTGCGCCAAACCATTGCTCAAGCTAAAAAAGATGAAAAAATTTGCATTTTTGGCCTTGGCGCTGCTTCTGACGGGGATTTCCGCGGGAGCACAGGACACTTACCAGTTCGCTCAGCGGGACACCCTGGCCCTGCACCTGAGCATTTACGAAGCCACCCCGGGCTCGGAAACCACTTTCCAGGGGCAGGAGAAACCGCTCATCCTTTTCGTGGTGGGCGGCGGCTTCGTTCGGATGGAACCGGGCGACTATGTCTATGACTGGTTCGACATTCTTAACGACAACGGCTATTCGGTGGTTTACATCGAATATCGGCAGGGCATGAAGGGCTATAAGATGAAAAGGACATTGTCGGGTATGATCAAGGCGTCCGACCAGTTCCTCCTGTCGCAGCAGATGGCCGTGGAGGATCTCTTTTCGGCCGTCAGTTTCCTCTATGAGCACCGTGAGGAGCTGGGCCTGAATCCGGACAACATAGTGCTGGCCGGCAGTTCGGCCGGTGCCATCACCGCCCTTGCGGCGGAGAACCAGATTGTGAACGGGGTGGCCGAAGGATTGCCGGAAGGCTTCAACTTCCGTGGCGTAATGTCTTTCGCCGGCGCCATCATAAGTACCTCAGGTGCACCGGATTACTATGCTAAGCCCTGCCCCACGCTGCTCCTTCACGGAACGGCCGACGGCGCCGTGGCATACAAGCACTACGGGTACTTTGGCAGGGGCATCTGGGGCAGCAGTTACCTGGCTGGAAAACTCAAGAATGTGGGAGCCGATTATTGCATCTACCGGTACCTTAACCGCACGCACGATGTGGCCGCCTACATGATCTCCGCCTGGCCGCTGGAAAAGGAGTTCCTGGAAAGGAGCGTAATCCTGGGTGCCAGACGCGTAATTGACGCCACCATAGACGACAGTTCCCTGCCCAGCTGGGGCAATATTACGACCGACGATATTTATTGATTTTTCCATATTTTTTCTTAACTTTGTACGTTTATAAGTTAGATAGAATCTATGGACAATAACGAAGAGAAGAATCAGCTCAGCGAGCCCCTGGAAAACACCGGGTACATTGAGCAGGTGGAGATAGATCACGAAATGCGCACCGCCTACATCGACTATTCCATGTCGGTGATTGTTTCGCGGGCCCTTCCGGATGCCAGGGACGGCCTCAAGCCCGTCCAGCGCCGGGTTCTGTTCGGCATGGACAACATGGGCCTCAGCTACGGCGGACAAACCAAGAAGAGCGCCCGTATCGTGGGTGAGGTCATGGGTAAATACCACCCGCACGGAGACTCCAGCGTGTACGACGCCATGGTGCGCCTGGGCCAGGAATGGAACCAGCGTTATCCGCTGGTGAAGGGCCAGGGCAACTTCGGCTCTGTGGACGGAGACTCTCCGGCCGCCATGCGTTACACGGAGGCCAAGCTTCAGAGAATGGCCGACGACGTGCTGGGAGACATGGACAAGGATACCGTGGACATGGCCCTCAACTTCGACGATACCCTGGAAGAACCCACCGTCCTGCCCACCAAGGCACCGCTGCTGCTCCTTAACGGCGCATCCGGTATTGCCGTGGGTATGGCCACCAATATGGCCCCGCACAACCTGGGAGAGTGCTGCGACGCAATCTGCGCCTATATAGACAATCCGGAAATCACCACGGATGAGCTCATGCAGCACATCAAGGGTCCGGATTTCCCCACCGGCGGTATCGTGATGGGCAAGAGCGGCATCAAGGAGGCCTATGAGACCGGCCGCGGCCGCGTGGTCATCCGTTCCAAGACGGAGATAGAGGTGGACGAGCATGGCCGGGAAACCATCGTGGTAACGGAAATCCCGTACATGGTGAACAAGCGGGAAATGATTGAAAAGATCGCCCAGCTGGCCGATGAGAAGAAGGTGGAAGGCATCTCCTATATCAACGACGAAAGCGCCCGCGGAGAGACCCGGGTGGTCATCCGCCTCAAGCAGGGGACCAATTCCGGCGTGGTGCTCAACCTCCTTTTCAAGTACAGCCCGCTGCAGAGCAGCTTCTCGTTCAACAACGTGGCCCTGGTGAAGGGCCGGCCGCGCACCCTCAGCCTCAAGGAAATCATCGGCCAGTTCGTGGAATTCCGTCACGAGGTAGTGGTTCGCCGCACCAAGTATGAGCTGGACAAGGCCCAGAAGCGCGCCCACATCCTGGAAGGCCTTCTCAAGGCCATGGACATTATCGACGAGATTGTCCATATCATCCGTTACGAGACCAAGAGCATAGACGAGGCCAAGGCCATGCTCATGGAGCGTTACCAGTTCACGGAGCCGCAGGCTTCCGCCATCGTGGAAATGCGTCTGCGCCAGCTGGTCGGCCTGGAACGTGAAAAGCTGCAGAACGAATATGACGAACTGATGAAGTTCATCGCCCGCTGCAACCAGATCCTGGGCAGCGTGGAAGAGCAGTTCAAGGTGGTGAAGGAGGAAACTATGGACCTCAAGGCCCGTTACGGAGACCCCCGCCGCACGGAAATCACCCTCTCGGAAGACGAATTCAATCCGGAAGACTTCTACTCGGACGAAGACCAGGTTATCACCATTTCCCACCTGGGATACATCAAGCGCACCCCGCTCACGGAATTCCGCACCCAGAACCGCGGCGGCGTGGGCATGAAGGGCAGCGCCACCCGGGACGAAGACTTCATTGAGCACATCTATATTGCCAATAACCACAGCACCATGCTTCTGTTCACCCAGAAGGGCCGCTGCTATTGGCTCAAGGTGTACGAGATCCCGGAAGGCACCCGCACTTCCAAGGGCCGCGCCATCCAGAACATCCTCATGATAGAACCGGACGACTGCGTCCGCGCATACCTCAACGTGAAGACGCTCAAGGACGAGGAATTCATCAACAACAATTACATCATGATGGTCACCCGTCAGGGCGTGGTTAAGAAGACTTCCCTGGAAGCCTATTCCCGTCCGCGCACCAACGGCGTTAACGCCATCAACATCCGCGAGGATGATGAATTACTGGAGGCCGTGCTCACCAACGGACGCTGCCTTATCATGATTGCCGCCCATAACGGAAGATGCGTAAGATTCGATGAATCAGAGGCTAGGCCGCTTGGCCGCACATCCACCGGCGTTCGTGGCATCAATCTTGAAGAAGGGGATTATGTGATCGGCGTCGTATGCCAGGATCCGCAGGCAGAAGACTCGGCCAAACACCAGGTCCTAGCGGTTTCGGAAAACGGTTTCGGCAAGCGGTCCGATCCTTTGGAATATCGTCAGACCTCTCGTGGAGCCAAGGGCGTGAAAGCCCTCAACATCACGGAGAAAACGGGCAAACTAGTAGCCATCAAGAACGTCACGGACGACGACGACTTAATGATTATCAACCGCTCGGGAATGACCATCCGTATGCCTGTCAGCACCATACGTGTTGCCGGACGTGCCACTCAGGGCGTAAAGCTCATTAACATTAAGGAAGGAGACGCCATCGCAGCCATCTCCGTTGTGGAACACAGCGACGAAGAAGAATCCCAGGCCGCAGAGAACCAGGAACTTTCCGCTAACGAATAATCATTAACACTTAATTAATATGAAAAAGTTATTTTTCGCTCTCGCTCTCGCCTGCACCCTGCAGGTAGCGTATGCACAGAAGTCCGATGCAGATATGCAGAAGGCTGTTGACAAGGCTCTTGCCGCCGCACAGGATGCCAAGAAGGCCACCAAGGCCTCCACTTGGATCAACCTGGGCAAGGCATACATGACCGCCTACCAGAATCCCCTGGCCAATGTTACCCAGGGTATTGACAAGACCACTTTCGGCATGATGTTCAAAGAGCGTCCTTCGGGCGTGGAGAAGGTGGAACTGGATGGCAAAACCTATGAGAAGCAGATTTTCTCCCACTTCAACGCTTATTTCAACGAGATGGGCTTGCTAACCATCACTGAGGTAACCCGTCCTTCCGTACAGGGAGACTTGCTGGGAGAGGCTGCCAAGGCATACTCCAAGGCTTTCGAGCTGGGTGCCAAGGATAAGGATGTGGATCCCAAGATTCAGGAAATTGTTGATGCCATGTATAACGACGGTTTCGCAGCCTATCAGCTGGGTGACCTCAAGAAGGCCAGCGACCTGTTCAAGAGTGCCTCCGACGCTTCCGTCCTTCCCGGCTGCTCTGTGAGAAATGACGAGGCAACTTACAATGCTGCCCTCACCGCCCTTCAGATTAAGGATTATGACCGTGCCGAAGAGTACTACAACAAGTGCCTGGCCAACAATTACACCTCTGAGGGTAACATCTATGCCAACCTGTCGCAGGTTGCCCTTGCCAAGGCCGATACCCTGGCTGCCAAGAACTACCTTGCCACCGGTCTCACCAACTATCCGGACAATCCTTCCATTCTCACCGACCTCATCAACCTCTACCTTTCCACCAACGAGGACCCTGCCAAGATCGTGGAACTGCTGGACGAGGCCAAGAAGGCCATGCCGGACAATCCTTCCCTCTTCTATGTGGAAGGCAACATCTTCTCCGGTATCAAGGACTATGACAAGGCCCTCGCTGCTTACGAAAAGGGTATTGAGGTCAATGGCAACTACGACCTGAATTACTATGGCAAGGCCAAAGTCGCTGTCGATAAGGCCAATGATATCATTGACGAGCGTGATGCCCTGGATGTCCGTGAGTACAAGAAGTACGACGAAATGTCCGCCAAGGTGGTTGAAATCTACAAGGAAGCCGTTGTTTCGTTCGAGAAGTGCTATGAGGTGAGCAATACTCCCGAGGTTAAGGCCGCTGCCGCAGACTTCCTCAAGCGTCTGAACTTCCAGCTCCGTAACGAGGATCCCAAGTACCAGGCCGCCTACGAGAAGTGGAACAGTATTGTAACCGCCGAATAATAATCTGATATAAATGAAGAAGCCGACCTCTTGGAGGCCGGCTTCTTTTTTATTCTTCCTTGTCCTTCTTCTTGTCGAAGGCGTTGACAATCTTGGTTACCAGGGGGTGGCGGACAATGTCATCGGCCGTGAAACGGATGGTGGCTATGCCTTTGATGCCTTCCAGCAGGCGGATGCCCTGCAGCAGACCGGAATCTGACGGCCGGGGAAGGTCTATTTGGGTGGCGTCTCCCGTGACGATGAATTTGGCGCTGGGACCCATGCGGGTTAAGAACATCTTCAGCTGTCCCAGGTTGGTGTTCTGGGCCTCGTCCAGAATTACGCAGGCCCGGTCCAGGGTGCGGCCGCGCATATAGGCCAGGGGCGCTATCTGGATGGTCCCGTCGGCCATGAAATCCTGCAGTTTCTTGGAGGGGATCATATCGGCCAGGGCGTCGTAGAGGGGCTGGAGATACGGGTCCAGCTTATCCTTGAGGTCTCCGGGCAGGAAGCCCAGGCGCTCACCGGCTTCCACGGCGGGGCGGGTGAGGATGATGCGTTTTATTTCGCGGTTCTTGAGCGCCCGCACCGCCAGGGCGATGGCCGTATAGGTTTTGCCGGTGCCGGCGGGGCCTACGGCGAATACCAGGTCGTGGCTGAAATAGGCCTTGACCAACTCCTGCTGGGTTTTGTTGCGGGCCCGGATGGCCTTACCGTCCGTCCCGTGCACAATTACGGCGTCTCCTGAAAGGGCAAAATGGTCTTCCCCCTTGCCGGAAAAGATGTCTTCCACGTCATACACGGTGAGGTTCATCTTGTGATGGCGCTTCTCCACCAGCTGGGCAAAGCGGATGTTGAATTCCGCAATGTCGCTTTCGTGCCCTTCCAGCATGAGTTCGTTGCCCCGGGAGACCACCTTCAGGTGCGGGAAATAGGAACAGAATTCCGTGAGTATTTTGTTGCCGACCCCGAAAATCTCAATGGGGTCCATGGCTTCCAAATGGATGGTTTTCTTCATACGCACACAAATATACTACATTTATTTGGCTTCATTTTGGAAAAATGCGTATTTTTGTAGAATTAGGAGGATTAGGTAGAAGTCCCTCCCCCGAGGGGAGGGGTTTCGGGAGGGGGCGACGTAGAACATTTTATTTTTCATGAAATGAAAAAATGCCTCATACTCGCGCTTGCGCTTACAACCCTTCTTGCCGGCAGCTGTGACTTTGTCCGGCGCATTGCCGGACGCCCCACCACGGAGGAGGTGAAGCAAATCTACGCGGAGCAGCTTAAGGCCGAGGAGGCCCGTCACCAGGCTGTCCTGGACTCCATGGAGCAGGTGAAAAAGCACCTGGCCGATTCCATCGCCGCCCGGGAGACCTATCTGCTGGATTCCCTGTCACAGGCCAGGGGAACCATCCTCAACCCGTCCAAGATGGGAGGTCTCTTCACCACCAAACTGGAGACCAAGTACTGTATCGTGGTGGGCGCCTTCCGCAACCGGGCCTATGCAGAGCGTAAGCTCACCAAGTGCAACGAGGCCGGCTATACGGCCACCATCATCAGCTTCCGCAACGGCTTGCTGGCAGTATCCGTCTGTCCTTCGGACGATCTTAACGAAGTGCTCAAAAACCTTCGCCAGCTACGTGGAAAGGGCATTTGCCCGGAAGACAGTTGGATCCTTATGAATGAATGATGAGAAGGGTCATCGCTTTTCTGCTGGCCCTGACGGCCGCCACGCTTGTCCATGCCCAGTTCCGTAACGGTTCCGCGCTGGATGCCCTTGAAGACTCGGAGACAGTCCGCGCTTTCAAGGAGCATGTGTCGTATTTGGCATCGGCCGAACTGGAGGGCCGGAAGGCGGGCAGCGAAGGAGAGAAACTGGCGGCGGACTATGTGGCCAACCGGCTCAAGGAGTACGGCATTGACGTACTGAGTCCGGAAGGCGGTTCCACTTTTGGCGTATTGAAAGGGGCCGATACCCTGGAAAGCCGCAATGTGCTGGGCTTCCTGCAGGGCTGGGACAAATCCCTGAACGGCCGATACATTGTGATAGGCGCCCGCCTGGACAACCTGGGCACGGACACGCTAACGGTGGACGGAGAACCGCAGCGCCGCATCTATTACGGCGCCAACGGCAATGCCTCCGGCCTGGCCATGATGCTGGAACTGGCCCAGAAGCTTTCCTATGCCCGGACACTGCTTCGCCGGAGTGTCCTCTTTGTGGCTTTCGGCGCTTCGCAGGAAACCTGCGCCGGTTCCTGGTATTTCCTTAACCGGGCTTTTTCCGATGCGGACTGCATAGACGCCATGGTGAATCTGGACATGGTGGGAACGGGGGCGGAAACCTTCTATGCATACCCCTCGGCCAACGAAGACCTTACGGTGCTGGTGCAATCCCTTAAGACAGAACTGCTTCCTGTGCAGCCCACCCTGCTTTACGCGGAACCTTATTCCGGAGACCACCGCGCTTTCTACGATAAAGAGATCCCCTCCATCCTCTTCACAACAGGCCGATACCCGGAACACGACACAGGCCGTGACAGCTGGGAGATCCTGGACTACAACGGCATGGAACGGGAACTGGAATATGTATACAATTACGTGCAGCGGCTCTGCAACGGAGAGCGTCCGCTCTTCCGCAGCGACGATGCCGCCCACGGGGTAAACCGTCCGGTGGATGTGGTGGCTTTCAGCGACGTGGACACCAAGCCCATGTTCCTAAATTCCACAGATCCGCGCGTATTCCTGGAGAAGTGGGTATACCAGTATCTCAAGTATCCGGAATATGCGGTAGATAACGGCATCCAGGGCCGCGTGCTGGTAGATTTCGTGATTAACGAGAAGGGAGAAGTGGAGGATGTCCAGGTGGCCCGGGGCGTCCACGCCAGCCTGGACGAAGAAGCCGTCCGGGTGGTGGCCGCATCGCCCAAGTGGCGGCCGGGCAGGCACCGGGGCAAGAAGGCGAAGGTGGCCATGACGGTGGCCGTGGAGTTCCGCCTGGAAAAGAAAGGCAGCTTCGGCATTAACGGAAAAACGATCAAATAACATATGGACTACAATTTCTTAGAGATTGAGAAGAGATGGCAGGAGTGGTGGGCCAAGAACAAGACCTACCATGCCGCCAACAAGGAGGATAAACCCAAATACTATGTCCTGGACATGTTCCCGTATCCCAGCGGTGCGGGACTGCATGTGGGACATCCGCTGGGATACATTGCCAGCGATATCTTTGCGCGTTACAAGCGCCTGAAGGGCTTCAACGTGCTGCATCCCATGGGCTACGACGCCTTCGGCCTGCCGGCCGAGCAGTATGCCATCCAGACGGGTCAGCATCCGGAAAAGACTACGCACGACAACGTGGCCCGTTACAGGCAGCAGCTGGATCGGATCGGCTTCTCCTTTGACTGGGACCGCGAATTCCGCACCTGCGATCCGGACTACTACAAGTGGACCCAGTGGGCTTTCCTCAAGATGTTCGGCAGCTGGTACGACAACGCTCTCCAGAAAGCCCGTCCCATTGAGGAGCTGGTAGCCGCTTTTGAGAAGGAGGGGAGTGCCGCCGTGGATGCTTCCTGCAGCGACGGTCCCGCCTTTACCGCCGCCCAGTGGAAGGCTTTCTCCGAGAAGGAAAAGGCCGATACGCTCATGCGCTACCGCATTGCGTACCAGGGCGAAAGCACGGTGAACTGGTGCCCGGCCCTGGGAACGGTGCTGGCCAATGACGAGGTGAAGGACGGCTTCTCCGAGCGGGGCGGTTTCCCGGTGTTCCAAAAGAAGATGACCCAGTGGCAGCTGCGGGTATCGGCCTATGCCGGCCGCCTGCTGGACGGGTTGGACCGCCTGGACTGGACGGATTCCCTCAAGGAGATGCAGCGCAACTGGATCGGCCGCAGCGAGGGCGCGGAAATGGTGTTCCGTGTGTCCAACGAAGGCGCCGAATACGACATGACCATCTTCACCACCCGGGCCGATACGGTCTTCGGGGTCACCTTCATGGTGCTGGCCCCGGAAAGCGAATGGGTAGAGAAGCTCACCTCTAAGGACCAGAAAGAAGCCGTGGAGGCCTATCTGGAGCAGGTAAAGAAAAAGACGGAACGGGAAAGAATTGCCGGGAAGGCCGTTACGGGCGTGTTCTCCGGCTCCTATGCCGTGAATCCGCTCACCGGAGACAAGGTTCCGGTGTGGATTGCGGAATACGTGCTGGCGGGCTACGGAACGGGCGCTATCATGGCCGTTCCTGCCCACGATAGCCGGGACTATGCCTTTGCCCGGAAGTTCAACCTTCCCATCGTCCCGCTCATCGAGGGGGCCGATGTAAGCGAGGAGAGCTTCGACGCCAAGGAGGGCATCATGTGCAACAGCGGATTCCTGAACGGACTCACCGTGAAGCAGGCCATCCCCGCCGCCATAGATTATGTAGAGAAGCACGGCATCGGCCACAGGAAGGTGAATTACCGCATCCGGGATGCCATTTTCTCCCGTCAGCGCTATTGGGGCGAACCGTTCCCCATTTATTACAAGGACGGTATTGCCACGCCGGTTGCCATGGAAGACCTTCCGCTCACCCTCCCGGAGATCGATCAGTACAAACCCACGGAGGACGGACAGCCGCCGCTGGCCCGTGCAAAGGACTGGACCTACAAGGGTTATCCGCTGGAAAAGAGCACCATGCCCGGTTTTGCCGGCTCCAGCGCATACTACCTGCGTTACATGGATCCGCACAATGACAAGGCTCTGGTTTCCAAAGAGGCCGATGAGTACTGGCGCAATGTGGACCTGTATGTAGGCGGTACGGAGCACGCCACGGGACACCTCATCTACAGCCGTTTCTGGAACAAGTTCCTGTATGATCTGGGTTATGTCTGCGAGGACGAACCGTTCTGCAAGCTCATCAACCAGGGCATGATCCAGG
>CAMHKD010000036.1:0-17382 GCA_946185645.1 uncultured Bacteroidales bacterium | reverse complement strand
CTTTCCAAGAGCATCGAGGGCGCCCAGAAGAAGGTGGAAGAGAACCACTTCGGCTACCGCAAGCGCACCCTGGAGTACGACGACGTGATGAACTACCAGAGAGAGGCCATCTACGCACGCCGCCGCAACGCCCTGTCCGGTGAACGTATTGAGATTGACGTCCAGAACATGATGCAGGACACCGCCAACATCCTGGCGGAGCAGTCCGAGGGTATGAGTTACGAGGCCTTCGAGGAATACGTGATTGGTAAGCTTTCCATAGACCTGGGCTTTGACGAGGCATTTTATGCCGATGCCAAGAAGGCCGATGTGGCCGAAAAGCTCTCCGCTCACATGCAGGAGGTGTACGACCGCCGTATGGAGACCATGATCCAGAAGGTGAATCCCATCATCAAGACCGTGTACGAGAAGCAGGGGAGCATGTACGAGAACATTGCCATCCCCATCTCGGACGGCAAGCGGCAGCTTTCCCTCAGCGTGAACCTCAAGAAGGCCTACGAGACGGAGAGCCGGGAAATTGCCAAGGCCCTCAGCCGCAACATCATCCTCTACCATATTGACGAGTATTGGAAGCAGCACCTCAGGGATATGGACGACCTGCGTCAGAGCGTACAGAATGCTGCCTATGAGCAGAAAGACCCGCTGGTGGTGTACAAACTGGAAAGCTACAACCTCTTCAGCGACATGCTGGAGCAGCTCAATGAAGCTGTCCTTACCTTCCTCCTGCGTGCCTTCATCCCGCTCCGGGATGCTGCCGATGCCCGCGAAGCCCGTCCGGCCCAGCAACCCAACCGCAACCTGCAGCAGCTGCGCAGGACGGATCCTTCCCAGCTTTCCACCAACGGAGAGCAGCAGGCCCGTACCCCCGTCCGCGTGGACAAGCGGGTGGGCCGTAACGATCCCTGCCCCTGCGGCAGCGGCCTCAAGTACAAGAACTGCCACGGCAAGGGCCTGGTATAAATATACATTATATGGCTACGAAAATGGACAATACTGTTAACGTGAACGATGTAAGCCGCATTTCCGCGGGCACCGTGGTCAAGGGAGAGATCCAGGCTCCGGGCGATATCCGGATAGACGGCACCTTTGACGGAAAGCTCATCTCCAAAGGCCGTGTGGTGGTTGGGGAGAAGGCGGCTCTTACCGGCGACGTAATATGCCAGAACATGGATTTCTGCGGAACCATGAAGGGCAATTTCTATGTAAAGGATACCCTCAACCTCAAAGCCGGATGCACCGTGGATGGAGACCTGCACATCAAGCGCCTTCAGGTGGAGCTGGGCGCCCGTTTCAACGGCAACTGCCACATGCTGGAAGATGCAGAGTTTGAGAAGATTACAGGAACAGCTCCGGCTCCGGTGGCTCCTAAAAAATAAGTGGTAAGATGAAGAAATATCTGTTTTTCCTGCTCCTGACCGCACTTCTGGTGGTCTCCTGCGGGCCCAAGAAGATTGGCTGGACAGACCGCCCGGTGCCCGGAAAGGCCCTGGTGGAGTGGTCTTTCAGCAAAGACGGTGAATCCTGGGAGAAGGTTCGCATTCCCCATTCCTATAATGCCATTGACGGCCATTCCAAGTCCTATTACCGGGGAACGGCCCATTATAAGACCAGCCTTCCCAAGGCCGATGAACCCCGCTATCTGCTGTTTGAAGGTGCCGCCCAGGGTGCCCAGGTATACCTGAACGGAGAACTCCTGAAGGAGCACAGCGGCGGTTATACCCCTTTCTGGGTGGACCTTACCGGCAAGCTCACCGCCTCCAAGAACGAGCTGGAGGTGATCTGCGACAATACGGAACGGCTGGACCGTATTCCGTTAACTTCGGATTTCAACAAGAACGGTGGCCTGCATAATCCCGTTTGGCTGCTGGAGTGCCCTCCGGTGCATCTTTCGCCGGATGCCTTCGGCCTGTACCGCCTGCATGTATCGCCGGTGGAAGTGTCCGACGAAAAGGCGCTGGGCAAGGCTGAAACCCGCATTTGCAACGCCTCCGGGGCCGAAGCTCCCGTGAAGGTGGTGTGGACGCTCTCCAATGCCGAAGGCGAGGAGGTGCTTTCCCACAGTGAAACGGTTTCCGTAGCTGCGGGTGCATCGGCCGATGTGGTATGGGACTTTACGCTGGAGAATCCTCACCTGTGGAACGGCATCCCGGATCCGTATCTCTATACCGTTTCTGTGGAGGCCGGCAAGGACCGGGCCCAGACGGAAGTGGGTTTCCGCTATTTTGCCATGGACCGCGTGAAAGGCTTCCAGCTCAATGGCAAATCCTATCCGCTCCGCGGCGTTAGCATGCATCAGGACAAGGCGGACAAGGCATCGGCCCTCTGGCAGGAGGATTATGATGCCGATTATGAGATTGTCCGGGAACTGGGCGCCAATTTCCTGCGTCTGGCCCATTACCCGCACAACGACTATGCCTTCCGCCTCTGCGACCGCATGGGCATCATTGTCCAGACGGAGATTCCGTGGGTGAACAACTGCGGTGAAGACGCCCCTGAGGCCTATTTTGACAACATTTTCCAGCAAATGGAGGAGATGGTCACCTCCCTTTACAACCATCCGTCCATCTGCTTCTGGGGTATGTGGAACGAACTGGACAGCTGGGGCAACATCCGCGGCAAACTGCAGGGTGCCCTGGACACCCGACGTGTGGTGGAAGAAACCGCCAAGTTGTACGACTTCACCAAGAAACTGGACCCCTACCGCTATGTGGGCCTTACTGATGATTCCATGTTCCAGCGGGAAGGTTATACAGAACTCAAGGCCGATTATTACTCGGAGAACCGCTATCACGGCTGGTATTACAACTATGGCAACTTCTGGGGTCTGGCCGACGATATGGAGTGGATCCAGCAGAATATGGGCATTGCCAACCTGTCTGAGTATGGTGTTGGTATTAACCCCAACTGCCATACCTGGGATCCTTCCGATGTTGTCAGGGATCCTTCGGATTCCCTGCATTATGAGGAATACGGCAACCTGGCCCACGAAGCTTTTGCCCAGCAAATCGCCCAGGCTCCGTACTTGAACTTCACCTCCATCTGGGTAATGTTCGACTTTGCCGTGGCAGCCCGTCAGGAAGGCTTCCTGGACTGCAACAACGGCTATGCGTTCATTTATAACGACGACCGCAAGTTCACCAATGACAAGGGCCTGGTATCCAGGAGCCGCAATGTGAAAAAAGACGTTTTCTACCTGTACAAATCCTGGTGGAATAAAGAGGAGGAAACCGTTCACATTGCCAATACCCGGCTAAAGTACTGTCCACCGTTAAGGGACTTTACGTTAACGGTGTATTCCAATGCCCCTTCGCTGGAGGTGGTCAATAACGGACAGGTAATCCGCGGAGCGGCGTATACGGGTGAACCTACTGGCGTAATCTGGAAATTCCCGGTGAGAATGGGCAATACCACCACCACCTTCCGTGTCCAGTCACCCAGCGGCACCTATGACGAATTGACCCTGGAACCTCTTACAAACATAGCAATACCCATGTTTTAAGATCTCTTAGAGATAAGAATAAGAAAACGCTATGGATTATTCCATGGCGTTTTTAATTATAATGTGTTGAGCCCCGAAGGGGCGATAGTAAGTCCCTCCCCCGAGGGGAGGGATTTAGGGTAGGGGTAACGTAGGATAAGAATATTGATAATTATTCGCTAGAATAATTATCAAAATAACCTTGGACCAAAACTACCGGAGTGCCTTTGTCGCCTGATCCGGAGGTCAAGTCGCAGAGCGAACCTATAAGGTCCGTGAGCTGGCGGGGCGTGGTGCCCTCGGAAGCCATCTGGCCCTTGAGGTTGGAATCTTTGCTGCGGATGCTCCGGGAGATGGCATCGCGAAGTTCTGCGCCGCTGAGACCGGCAAAGTCGTTATCGGCCAAATACTTGATCTTTAGCTCGTTAGGCGTGCCGATAAGGCCCTTGGTGAAGGCGGGGGAAACCACCGGATCGGCCAGTTCCCAGATCTTGCCCTTGGGATCCTTGAAGGCGCCGTCGCCGTAAACCATTACTTCCACATGCTTGCCCGTGGCTTTCAGGAATCGCTGCTGGATATCCTCCACCAGGCCCTGGCAGTCGCGCGGGAACAGTTTCACCAGCTCTTCCGTGGCTTTGTTGGAACCCAGCAGGCCGAAACGCTCGTTGAAGCCGCTGCCGTCCACCGGGGCTGTGAGGATGTCGTCCAGACCCAGTACCACGCGGGCGCCGGCATCGCGGAGAATCCGCTTAGTACGTACACGTGTATGGATGTCGCAGGTGACAACCGTATCCGTGTAATCCAGGATGGTACGGGGACGGTTGGCAAAGATCACTTTCACCTCTGCGCCGCATTCCTTGATGAGTCCGGCATAATAATCCACGTAGTCCACACCGGTAAATTCGTGTTTGTTCACGCCGAACAGTTCCCGGTAGCGTTCCAGGCTAAGGACATCGGAATAGGGGTTCACACCGGCTTCGTCCAGCTTGTCGATGCTCACCAGTTCGTTACCCACCTCGTCGGAAGGGTAGGAGAGCATGAGGACAATCTTTTTGCAGCCTTTGGCAATGCCGCGAAGACAGATGGCAAAGCGGTTGCGGCTCAGGATGGGGAAAATCACGCCCACGGTGTCGCCGCCGGTCTTGGTGCGTACATCCTTGGCAATGGCATCCACGGTGGCGTAGTTGCCGCCGGCACGTGCAACAATGGATTCGGTGACGCAGACAACATCACGGTCGCGGAGCCGGAATCCTTCCTCTTCGGCGGCTTCCAGCACGCTGGTGGTTACAATCTCGGCCAGGTCGTCGCCCTGACGGATGATGGGGCAGCGGATGCCACGGGACACGGTGCCCACTTTTCTCACGTGTTTCATATCTTATTTGATTTTAGAATCACAGTACCAGCAGCGCAGGGTGCCGCTTTCCGTGCGGCGGAACTTGTGCGGAGCGTGCTCGTTGTTGCAGATGCATTTCCGGTTGGTGCAGCGGAGTTCCGGGTCAAAGACGGGATCTTCCACCTTCGGCATGCCGTGAGAAGGATCGTCCTTCCATTCCAGCAGTTTGGAAATGAGGGCCATACGGACGAACTTTCCGTTCTCAACCTGGCGGAAATAAGCGGCGCGGGGGTCTGCATCCACTTCGGTGAGAATCTCGTTCACCCGCGGCAGGGGATGCAGGATGGCCATTTTCTTCTTGGCTGTTTTCAGGCGGGCAGCGTCCAGCACGAAGCTGTCCTTGACGCGGTCGAATTCGTCCTGGTCCAGGAAGCGCTCCTGCTGCACGCGCGTCATATAGAGCACGTCCAGCTCCGGCATCACTTCTTCCATGGTGGCCACTTCCTTGTAACGGATGCCCAGGCGGTCGCAGACGTCTTGCTTGATATAATCCGGCAGTTTGAGTTCGTCCGGGGCGATGAGGATTACCTTGATGTCCTTGAAACGGGACAGCGCCTTGATGAGCGAATGAACGGTGCGGCCGAATTTGAGGTCTCCGCAGAAGCCGATGGTGATGCCGTCGATATGCCCCAGTTCCCGTTTGATGGTAAGGAGGTCCGTAAGGGTCTGGGTGGGATGGCTGTGGGAACCGTCGCCGGCGTTGATGATGGGAACGCGGGATACTTCGGAGGCGTACAGCTGGGCGCCCTCGATGTGGTGGCGCATGGCGATCACATCGGCAAAGCAGCCCACCACGCGCACGGTGTCCTGAACGGTCTCACCCTTGCTGACGGAAGTGTTCTTGGCATCGGAGAAGCCCAGGACGTTGCCGCCCAGTTCCATCATGGCCGATGTGAAACTGAGCCGGGTGCGGGTGCTGGGCTCATAGAAAAGCGTGGCCAGCTTTCTGTGAGAGAGCGATTCCTGGTATTTTTCGCGGTTGGCGATGATGTCTTCGGCCAGAGCGATGATCTGGTCCAGCTCCTCCTTGGTGAGGTCCATGGGGTCAATTAAATGCTTCATATGGCTAGCTATTTATTTATCCAAGTTTCGTCTGAAGGGTTGTCCCGGAAGGCCAGGATGCGTTTTTCCCACTCCGGCGCAATCCGTCCTTCCTTCACCGCCACGTCCACCAGCACGTCCAGGTTGCAGAGAGAATGGTTTTCCGTCCCGGCCGCAGCGATGCGGTCCAGGCCCTTCTGCATGCCGTAGGTAAAGATGCTCACTATGCCCAGCACCTTGGCGCCGGCTTCCCGGAGGGCTTCCACGCACTCAATGGCGCTGCCGCCGGTGGAAATGAGGTCTTCCACCACCACTACCCTGGTGCCGGGATCCAGCCGGCCTTCAATCCGGTTGGTGCGGCCGTGGGTTTTGGCTTCGCCCCGCACGTAACCCATCGGCAGTCCCAGCAGGGTGGCCGTGATGGCGGCGTGGGCGATACCGGCCGTAGAAGTGCCCATAAGCATTTCACAGTCGGGATAGTAACTGCGGACCAGGTCGGCCAGGCCGGCTTCCACATGCTTGCGCACGGCAGGAGCCGACAAGGTGAGGCGGTTGTCGCAGTAGATAGGGCTCTTGATGCCGCTGGCCCAGGTAAACGGCTCTTCCGGGCGCAGGAAAACGGCGCCGATGGAAAGCAGGTCTTTGGCTATGTTACGTTCCATAATATGCTAGACAAATTCTTCTATACAACGCTGGTAGGCGGCAACCGGATCTGCAGCTGCCGTGATGGGACGGCCCACCACAATGAAATCCGAGCCGATTTCCTTCGCCCGGGCCGGAGAGGTGATGCGCACCTGGTCGTCGGCCGCAGCATCGGGAAAGCGGATGCCGGGGGTGACGGTGAGGAAACCCTTTCCGCAGGCTTCCTTCACCATGGCTGCTTCAAGCGGGGAGCAGACAACCCCGTCCAGACCCGCTTCCTTGGCGTTCCGGGCGTACTGGACGATTGTATCGTTCATGGAGGCCGATACCAGGAGCTCCCGCTGGAGCACCTCCTCGGAAGTGGAGGTGAGCTGCGTCACCGCTATGAGGAGCGGCCTTGTCCCATCGGCCCTTGTGAGGCCTTCCAGGGCGGCGCGCATCATGGCCACGGTGCCGGAGGCGTGGACGTTCACCATATCCACATCCAGGGCCGACAGCACCTGCATGGCCTTTTTCACCGTATTGGGGATGTCGTGGAGCTTCAGGTCCAGGAAGATCCGGTGTCCGCGGGCCTTGATTTCCCGCACAATCTCCGGGCCTGCGCCGTAGAACAGTTCCATGCCAATCTTGACAAACGGCTTCCTGCCGCCTTCAAAGCGGTCCAAAAAGGCCAGGGTGGTTTCCTTGGAAGGGAAGTCACAGGCTATGATAACGTCTCTTTTCATACGGTTCCGATAATGTCTTTCAATGCATCAATATGCAGCTCCTCCATTACGGCGGGGAGTTCTGCAATGATTTCCGGGCAGGCGAAGGGGTTCCGGAGGTTCTCGGCTCCCACCTGTACGGCCGTGGCGCCGGCCATCATCATTTCAATTACGTCCCGGGCGCTGGCAACGCCGCCGCAGCCCATGACGGGAATCCTGCAGGAGTGAGCCACCTGATAAACCATCCTTAGGGCTATGGGGAAGATGGCGGAGCCGGAGAATCCACCCGTGGTGTTGGCCAGGACGGGTTTTCTACGGGCAATGTCAATCCGCATGGCCAGGAAGGTGTTCACCAGGGTGAGCCCGTCGGCTCCGGCGTCTTCGCAGGCGCGCGCAATCTCCACAATATCCGTCACATTGGGGCTCAGCTTGATAAAGACGGGCTTGTTGTGGCAGACCGTCTTTACGGCCGATGTCACCTCCGCCGCGGCCTTGGCCGATGTGCCGAAGGCGATGCCGCCGCCATGCACATTGGGGCAGGAGACGTTCACCTCGATGATGTCGATGCCTTCGCAGGCATCGGCCCTGGCGCAGCATTCCCGGTATTCTTCCACGGAAAAGCCACTGATGTTGGCAATCACGCCCTGCCGATAAACCTTCCGGAGGGCAGGGATCTTTTCATTAACAAGGACATCTATGCCGGGATTCTGCAGGCCCACGGCATTGAGCATGCCGCCGGCTGCCTCCGCAATGCGCGGGACGGGATTCCCGTAGCGGGCTTCCCGGGTGGTGCCTTTGAGGGAAATGGCTCCCAGCACGTCCAGGTCCAGGGTATCGGCCAGTTCCAGGCCGAATCCGAAGGTCCCGCTGGCGGGAATCACCGGATTCTGCAGCTGCAGCCCGCAAAGATTCACCGAAAGGTCCTTTACCATAGTATTTCCTCCTTTTTGAATACAGGTCCGTCCTTGCACACGCGCCGGGGCCCGTTTTTGGTCTGGATGCTGCAGCCGTAGCAGAAGCCCGCTCCGCAGCCCATCCGCTCCTCCAGCGAGGCCTCTCCGGGACCTTCCAGCAGTTCACACACCGCCTCCATCATCACCATCGGCCCGCAGGTGTAGAAATAATCATATTCCGGCTGCAGGACCTTGATGGCATCTGTTACAAAACCCTTGATTCCAGCGCTCCCGTCCAGGGTTGAGAGGGTAAAAGTGTTACAGAGCGCCCTGAACTCCCGCTCCAGTACAATCTCCTCTTTCCGGTTGAATCCCAGCACCACGGTAACGTCCTTTCCCTGCGCTTTCAGGCACTTGGCCAGCGGATAGAGCGGCGCGGCCCCCAGGCCTCCGCCCGCTAGCAGCGCCTTCTTCCGGCACGCATCGGCATCAAATCCTCTGCCCAGCCCGGTAAGTACGCTAAGCTCCGTGCCTTCCGGCAGGGCCGCCAGCTTTCTTGTTCCTTCTCCCACAGTCTTATACAACAGCGTCAGGCTGCCCTCATCGGCATCGCATACCGAAAACGGCCGCCGCAGATAGTATCCGGGAATGTCAATGTGCACAAACTCACCGCCAACATTCCCATTACCCGCCAACACCAATTTATAGGTATCAGCAGCTACTAGCCTGTTCTCTAAAATTGTATAATTCTGTTTATACATAATACTTTTACATTCAGCCATTACCTCCGAAAACCCATAGCCGCCCGTGGCTTTGTGAACGGGAGGGGCCCATCGAAGATGGGAGGGATGAGCGAAGCGAAGGTTTTGGAGGTAATGGCTGAATGTTTCATTTATTTATATTCTTCGTCAATTGTCGAAATACCCAGTGTGATTTCTTCCAGGACGTCCAGCAGTACCTTTACGGTTTCAAGGGCCGTGAAGATGGTTACGTTGTTTTCCACGGCGGTGCGGCGGATTTCGTAGCCGTCCAGGTGGCTGCTCTTCTGGTTAAGGTCAATGGTATTGATCACATACTTCACATGGCCTTTGCGGAGTGCCTGGTAGATTTCGTCACTGCCTTCGTTCAGTTTCTTGAGCGTCTTGGTGCGGATGCCGTGCTCTTTCAGGAAGGCGGCCGTGCCCTTGGTGGCCTCTATGTTGAAGCCCAGGTTGTAGAAGCGGCGGATCAGGGGCAGCGCCTCCTCCTTGTCCTTGTCGGCAATGGTGGCGAAGACGGTGCCGTAGGCCTTGATGTCCATGCCGGAGGCCTGCAGGCTCTTGTACAGCGCCCTGTTCAGCGATTTGTCGTAGCCGATGGCCTCGCCCGTGGATTTCATTTCCGGGGAAAGGTAGATGTCTATACCCTTGATCTTGCCGAAGGAGAAAGCCGGCGTCTTCACGAAGTGCTTCTTCCGTTCCGGGAAGTAAACCTCCGTGATACCCTGGTCCTTCAGAGACTCTCCCAGCATTACCCGCGTGGCAATCTTGGCCATAGGGATACCGGTGCTCTTGGAGATGAAAGGTACGGTGCGGGAGCTCCGGGGATTCACCTCAATCACGTATACGTTTTCATCGGCATCCACTATGAACTGGATGTTGAACAGGCCCACGATGCCGATTTCCTTGCCCAGTTTCACCGTATCGTCTATGATTTCCTGCTTCACCTTGGGACTCAGGCTGAAGGAAGGATACACGCTGATGCTGTCACCGGAATGGATGCCGGTGCGCTCCACGTGCTCCATGATGGCGGGGATGAAGACGTCCTTGCCGTCGCAGATGGCGTCCACCTCCGTTTCCTTGCCCATGATGTATTTGTCCACCAGCACCGGGGAATTCTCGTTGATTTCCACGGCGTTTTGCAGGTAGTGCCGAAGGGTGGCCTCGTTGCCCACTATCATCATGGCGCGGCCGCCCAGCACGAAGCTGGGACGCACCAGTACGGGATAGCCGATGTCCTCGGCCGCCTTCACGCCCTCTTCCACGGTGGTCACCGCGTGGGCTTTGGGCTGGCGGATGCCGGTGCGGCGCATGATGGCCTCGAAGAGCTTGCGGTCCTCGGCGTTGTCGATGGCCTCCAGGCCCGTGCCGATGAGCGGAACATTGAATTCCTCCAGCGGTCCCGCCAGGTTGATGGCCGTCTGGCCGCCCAGGGTAACTATAATGCCGTCCGGCTTCTCCAGATGGATCACGTTCATCACGTCTTCCGTGGTGAGCGGCTCAAAGTAGAGCTTGTCGGAGATGGTATAGTCCGTGGAAACGGTTTCCGGGTTGTTGTTGATGATAATGGCCTCGTAACCGGCCTCCCGGATGGCCCAGATGGCGTGTACGGTGGAATAGTCGAATTCCACACCCTGGCCGATGCGGATGGGGCCGGAGCCCAGCACCAGGATCTTCTTCCGGGCCGAGGGAATGGACTCGTTCTCCTGCTCGTAGGTGGAGTAGAAGTAGGGAACATAGGTCTCATGCTCCGCGCAGCAGGAGTCTATCATCTTGTACACCGGGACGATGTTCTCCTTGAAGCGGAGGCGGATTACATCGGCCTCCTTCCAGCCCCAGAGCTCTCCGATGAACTTGTCGCCGAAGCCCATGCGCTTGGCTTCCCGGAGGATTTCCACGTCGCCGGGCGCCGCCTTTACCTTGCGTTCCATGCGCACGATGTTGTAGATCTTCTCCAGGAAGAGCATATCTATCTTGGTGCGGTCGTAGATGCGGGAAAGGTCGATTCTCAGGCGCAGCAGCTGGGCTATGGCGTGGATGCGGTCGTCCGTGGGCTTGCAGATGTACTCCAGGAGCTGCTCCTCGGTCCAGTCGTCAAATTTCTTCTTGTGGATGTGGCAGCAGCCGCTCTCCAGCGAACGCATGGCCTTGAGGATGCTCTCCTCAAGCGTGCGGCCGATGGACATGACCTCGCCCGTGGCCTTCATCTGGGTGCCCAGTTCGTTGGAAGCCTCGCTGAACTTGTCGAAGGGGAAGCGGGCCACCTTGGCCACCACGTAGTCGATGGCGGGTTCCGTGCAGGCGGGTGCGCCGGCCACCGTAATCTCGTCCAGGGTGAGTCCCACGGCAATCTTGGCCGTAACGCGGGCGATGGGGAAGCCGCTGGCCTTGGAGGCCAGGGCCGATGAGCGCGACACGCGCGGATTCACCTCGATGATATAGTACTTGAAGGACAGCGGATCCAGCGCAAACTGGATGTTGCAGCCGCCGGCAATGTTCAGGGCCCGGATCAGGCGCAGGGCGCTGTCCCGGAGCATCTGATATTCCTTGTCCGTGAGGGTGAGGGCCGGAGCTACCACCATGGAATCGCCCGTATGGATGCCCACAGGGTCGATATTCTCCATGGAGCAGATGGCGATGGCGGTGTCGTTGGCGTCCCGCATCACCTCAAACTCAATTTCCTTGTAGCCCTTGATGCTCTTTTCCACCAGCACCTCGTGAACAGGGGAGAGGTACAGGGCGTTCCGCATCATATCCTCCATCTCCTCCGGGTTGTAGGCGAAGCCACCGCCCGTTCCGCCCAGCGTGAAGGCCGGACGAAGGATTACCGGATAGCCGATCTTTTCGGCCGCCGCCAGGCCTTCCTCAATGCTGTAGCAGATTTCGGAAGGAATCACCGGCTCGCCGATGCTGAGGCACAGTTCCTTGAAGAGTTCCCGGTCTTCGGCCTTCTCGATGTTCTGGAAGGAGGTGCCCAGGATTTCCACGCCGCACTCTTCCAGCACGCCCTTTTTGGCCAGCTGCACGGCCAGGTTCAGGCCGGTCTGCCCGCCCAGGCCCGGCACCAGGGCGTCCGGACGCTCGTAGCGGATGATTTTGGCCACATACTCCAGCGTGAGGGGCTCCATATACACCTTGTCGGCCATATTGGGGTCCGTCATGATGGTGGCGGGGTTGGAGTTGACCAGAATCACCTGATAACCTTCTTCCTTTAGCGCCAGGCAGGCCTGGGTACCGGCATAGTCGAACTCCGCGGCCTGGCCGATGACGATGGGGCCGGAGCCGATCACCATCACTTTCTTGATATCCTTTCTTCTAGGCATTTTGCTGGTCCTCCATCATCTTAATGAACTTGTCAAAGAGGTTTATGTTGTCCTGCGGACCGGGCGCGCTTTCCAGATGGAACTGTACGCCAAAGACCTTGTCTGCCTTATTCTCGAAGCCCGCCACATAGCCTTCCGGCACCAGTACATGGGTGGGGGTGAGGGAAGTGCCTTCCACCGAACCGAAGCGGTAGGTCTGGTTAAGGACAGCTATGTTGATGCGTCCCGTGGCGCAGTCCCGCACCGGATGATCTCCGTGCATGCCGCAGCCCATGGGAACCAGCGAGGCGCCGTATTCCAGGCCCATCACCTCCATGCCCAGGCCGATGCCCAGGATGGGAAGCTTGCCCTTCAGGGCGCTGAACAGGGCCCTTACCTCGGGCGCATCCGTTCCGGCAACCGGACCGTTGGAGAAAAGGACTCCGTCCGGATTGAAGGCCAGGATGGCTTCCGGAGTGGAATTGAACGGGACGATGGTCACGTTGCAACCCCGGTCCTTGAGGCAGCGCAGGATGCTGTTCTTGATGCCGCAGTCCACGGCCACCACGTGGAAGCGGTGGTGGGGCGTACGGGTGACCCAGCGCTTGCGGCAGCTTACGCGTTTGAGCTGTTCGGTGGGACGGGGAGTAGCAGCAATGAGGGCCAGGGCCTCTTCCCGGGGCATATCGGCGTCCACTATGGCGGCCATCGGCCTGCCTGCTTCCCGGATTATCTTGGTGAGCATCCGGGTGTCCACGCCGCTCACACAGGGGATGCCGTGTTCTTCCAGTTCCTCTTCCAGGGTCTCCGTGAAGCGGAAGTTACTGGGCGTGTCGCAGCATTCGCGCACCACCAGTCCGCCCAGGCAGGAGCTCCGGGACTCGAAATCCTCGTCCGTGATGCCGTAGTTCCCAATGAGGGGGTAGGTCATCACCACAATCTGGTCGGCATAGGAAGGGTCCGAGATAATCTCCTGATAACCTACCACCGAGGTGTTGAAAACAATCTCCGAAACCCGGTTGCAGGATGCGCCGAAGCCCACTCCGTAGAATTCCTGGCCGGTTTCCAGAACAAGTTTTTTAGAAGGCCTGATCATATTGCTTTGTAAACTGTTTTTCCGTTTTTCCTGGTCTCCAGCACCTTGCCGTATACCTGCCAGCCGTCAAAGGGCGTGGAGTGCCCCATGGAGGCGAAGCGGGTGCTGTCTATGGTGAAAGGAGTGTCAAGGTCTATGAGTACGCGGTCTCCTTCCGGGGTATCCGGGAGGCCGAAAATGCGCCTGGGGGCTTCCGAGAGGGCTTCCACCAGCCTCGCCAGCGGCACCCGGCCGGTTTTTACCAGCTTGGTGTAGAGCACCGGAAAGGCCGTTTCCAACCCTACGATGCCCATGGCGCTGCCTGCCAGGCCACGGGATTTTTCATCGGCCGAATGAGGGGCATGGTCCGTGGCAATGGCGTCTATGGTGCCGTCCAGCAGGCCCTCGATGAGGGCTTCCCGGTCATCGGCGCTCCTCAGGGGCGGATTCATCTTGAAACGTCCGTCTTCCTGGAGGTCGTCCTCGCAGAGGGTGAGGTAATGGGGGGCGGTCTCACAGGTGACGCGCACCCCGCGGGCCTTGGCCTGCCGGATGAGTTCCACGCTCTCCCGGGTGGAGATGTGGCATACGTGATAGCGGCAGCCGGTTTCTTCGCAAAGCACCAGGTCCCGTTCGATCTGGCCCCACTCGCTCTCCGAACAGATGCCCTTGTGGCCGTGGGCTGCGCAGTACTTTCCGTCGTGGATGTATCCGCCCTTCAAAAGGGCATTGTCTTCGCAGTGGGCGGCCAGGATTACGTTCTCCCGGGCGGCGGCCTCCATGGCTGCGCACATCATTTCCCGGTCCTGGACACCGGAACCGTCGTCCGAGAAGGCCACACAATGGCCTTTCAGCGCGTTAAAGTCCACCAGCTCACGTCCTTTCCGCCCTTTGGTGATGGAGCAGTAGGGAAGCACGGTGATGACGGCATCCCGGTCGATGGCGGCCTGTTCCAGGGCCAGGTGCTCCGGGCTGTCGGGCACGGGATCCAGGTTGGGCATGGCACATACCAGCGAATAACCGCCCCGGGCCGCAGCCAGGGAGCCTGTCCGGATGGTTTCCTTCCAGGTCTGGCCCGGTTCGCGGAAGTGGACGTGGATGTCGCAGAATGCGGGCAAGTCAACTACCATATAACCAAAAAAAAGACAACCATAAATGGCTGCCTATATTATTAAATAACAAAAACAGATGAGGATTCCTTTGCCCCGGTTCCGCAAACGCAGAAGACTTTGGATATGAAGGATTGGCTCATAGCTGTCTTTATTTCGTGCAAATATAAGGTTAATTTCAGAATTCCGCCAAATATTTTCACGGATTTCATCAACAGGCCGCTGTTGAAAAGTATAAATCAAAATCGTATCTTTGTAAAACCCGAACCCCACAGTTATGAGAATCCGTTTTTTCCCCCTTATTGCAATCCTGTCCGTGGTGGCCGTTTCCTGCTCTCCGGCCGTGGAACCCCTGGAAGACGTAATTGAACGCGGCCTGGCAACCGCCCGTGTGCAGGCAGCCCGGATGGCCGAAGAACTGCTGCCCCAGGAGGGCGTGTTCCCCAGAAGTTATGAAAACGGGCAGCTGATCACGGCCGACTACCACTGGTGGACCGCCGGTTTTTTCCCGGGCGTGCTGTGGCAACTCTACGGCGATTCGGGCGAGGAACGCTTCCTGGAATATGCCAGGCGCTTTACGGAGCGGGCCAGACCCGTTGCCGATATGACGAATACCCACGACCTGGGATTTATGCTCCACTGCAGTTTCGGGAAGGGCTATGTCCTTACCGGGAATGAAGACTACCTGGATGTCCTGAAGCGCGGCTCCGTGAACCTGGCGGGACGGTGGAACCCCTCCCTGGGCGTCATCAAGTCCTGGGAGAGTTCTCCCCGCTGGAAGTATCCGGTGATCATCGACAACATGATGAACCTGGAGATGCTTTGTTTCGTTTCCAGGGAAACCGGGGACCGCAGTTTCTACGACATGGCGGTAAGGCACGCCGACGTAACGCTGGAAAACCATTTCCGGGAAGACGGAAGCACCTGGCACGTGGTCTCTTATGATCCGGAAACGCTGGGCGTTCAGTGCAAGAACACGGCGCAGGGCTATTCGGACGACAGCGCCTGGGCCCGCGGACAGTCCTGGGGCCTGTATGGATACACTATGATGTACCGGGAAACCGGAGACGAAAAGTACCTTGCCCAGGCACGTAAGATAGCCCGCTTCCTCATCGGCCATCCCCATATGCCGGAAGACCTGGTTCCTTACTGGGACTACGATGCGCCGGAAATCCCCGATGCGGTCCGGGATGCTTCTTCGGCCGCCATTATGGCATCGGCCCTGATTGAATTGGCGCAGCTGGATCCGTCGGACGACGCCAAGCTGTGGCTGGAAACGGCCGAAAAGCAGATCCGCAGCCTGACTTCGGACCAATACCTGGCCCGGGAAGGAACCAACGGCGGTTTCATCCTCCTGCACAGTACCGGCAACCTCCCCGGCCGTTCCGAGATAGACGTTCCCCTTACGTATGCCGATTACTACTACCTGGAGGCGTTGCTGAGGATGAAGCATTATCTCCACTGCCGGCCCCGGATGGCGGAGGGCGTCATGGATACGGCGGACACCCTTTCGCTGGGGCTTCCGCGGTATGCCGATCTGCAGCGGAACATCGTTTTCCGCTCGGAAGGGTATGTGAACAATGTTGTATTGACCCATTTCCGTGGCCGGTATTACTGTATGTGGCAGCAGTCGGAGAAGGACGAGGATACGCCCGATACCGGCATCCTGTACTCGGTGAGTTCCGACGGGAAGGACTGGGGAACCCCTTCCGTCCTGGTGCCGCCCGCGGAGGAGTATTTTGCCTCTCCCGGCGGCTGGATTCCTTGCGGGGACACGCTCACCGCCCTGGTGAATTACATCTACGCCCCGGACCGTTCGCAGGGCGGGAAGGCTTTCTTTGTCTCATCGGCCGACGGCAGTTCCTGGAGCGCCCCCAGGCCTGTGAGAATGGCGGACGGAACCCCTGTGGACGGCATTTTTGAACAGGACCCGCTGGCGCTTTCCGGCGGAAGGATTGTTGGCGCCGTGCACTTCCGGCCAGGAAACGCGCTCTGTCCCGTGTATACGGAGGACCCCTCCGGCGTAAGGGGATGGCGGAAAGCCGTTTTCCCGGAAGGGGAGGGCCTTCCCATCGAACCCAGCCAGTATGTGGCCCGGGACGGGAAACTGGTGATGCTTATGCGGGACCAGCAGTCTTCTTTCGTCAAGCTTTTTTCCATATCGGCCGACGGGGGAAAGACCTGGAGCGCGCCGCGGAAGACCAACATCCCCGATTCCCGTTCCAAGCAGTGTGCTGGAACCCTCCCGGACGGCACCGCTTTCTGGGTGGGCAATCCCACCGGCAGCAAGTCCCGCCGGGCGCTGGCCATCGGCTTTTCCGGGGATGGTTACCTGTTTGACCGGGCGTATCTGCTCTCAGGGCCCCAGGATTTATCGGCCCGAAGGAAGGAAGGGCGCTACAAGACCCTGGGCTACAATTACCCCAAGGCCTGCGTTGTGGGAGACACGCTGTGGATAGCGCTTTCCGTGAACAAGGAAGATGTGGCCGTCTATTCCGTAAAAATGCCTATATTTGAGACTCAGTAAAGTCTTATCCGTATGAAAGCTGTCCATAAAGACATAGAGATAGGCTGGTTCCACAGCTCGGAATACCCTATGAACACCAAGCTCACGCTCCGGTTCCGCTCCAGCGGTGAGCCTTATCTGGAGTACGAGGATTTCTGCCCGGGGATTTCTGCCGGCAATTCGATGGGAGGAACCTATGAGAGGCCCCTGCCGGAAGGGTTCCCCAAGGGGTGGACGCTGGAGGAATTCGCCGAGAGCCGGCCGCGCTACCGGGACGTCATCCTCCAGAACCAGGAGCTCAAGGAATACTTTGAAGAAAACAGTTGAATTATTTGTTGAGGAATCGGGTATATCGGGCCATTTCTTTTTCCAGTGCTTCTTCGTTGAGGATCCTGTCCGGGTGAAACCGGCCACGACTGGTCCACCAGGCCCCAAAAGAGCCCATTTTTTATCAATCAGAAGGAATGAGTTGCAGGAGGGC
>CAMHKD010000035.1:0-19048 GCA_946185645.1 uncultured Bacteroidales bacterium | reverse complement strand
TTTTCATGGTGCCGCCTTTGGGCAGGAAGCGGATGACCACGGCGTAACCCTTCTGGCCGTAGTCCGGATTGTACGCGCAAGCCAAAGTGATCACGCCGTCCTCGATATTAAGCTCATGGGTGCTGTTAGCCAATCTGGGCAGCTGCATCTCCACATCCAGGTCCAGCTGTCCCTTCGGCGCGGTGAAGCGGTTCACGGTAATGTCCCCGTCATAGGCGCAGAAGCATTCGTTCCGGAAAGAACCGCGCACATCGGTCCACATGGCGGTGATCATGCCGTTCTGCGTGTCCAGGAAGCGCAAATAGTCCCGGGTACCGGGCTGCTCCGGCCGGCGGAAGGTGAGCGTGAAGGCTGTGTGCCTCCGCGGCCCGGCTTCGGGGTACAGAATCTTGTTGTCGAAATTCATGTACTTGTCGAAACCGGCCTTTTTCTGGGCCTCGTCCACCAGGGCGTCCGCCTCATTGGCCTTGCCCTCCAGCAGCAATTGGCGGATGCGGGGCATGTAGGGGCGCATGTCCGGAGGGAGAGGAGTCTCCGCCCATTTGGGCTCAAAGAGCAGTTCCTGGGTATAGGACATCACATCGTTATAGGGCCGGCCGGAAGCCTGGATGCGCAGGGAACCGTTGCCGGTGATGAAATAGTCCGAGGATTCTTCCGCGGGAGCGATGGAGCAGATATTGTGCTTCGGCAGGATGCTGGAGCGCTGCTCCACCGGAATATACGGGATGGTATACTCGAGCTTTTTGGTATCTATCTGAGCGCCGGTGATACCCACCGCAAGGCACAAAAATGCTAAAAGTGCTATTAACTTTTTCATGGCTGGTATATTAGTTTTGTAAAAATACAAATTTTTTCTGTTAAAGTCAAATATATATTATCTTTGCAGTATGACAGTAAAAGACGTATTGGAAGAGCTCAAGGGCCGGGATGTGGTCCTTTTTGTGGCCGATAAAGACGAAATCTCGCAGGCCGATGTCCCCTTCCCCGTGGTGTATACCGGAATGGGCAAGATGCGCATGTTCAGCGGCCTGGTGAAATGGTACGAAACCCGCTCTAAGACAGGGAAACCCGTCATCCTGAATATCGGCAGCGCCGGATCGGCCAAGTATCCCATCGGCACCATTGTCAACTGCACCCACTTCATCAACGGCGGCTGCGAACTGGTGGACGACCATATCCACCTTCCCAGAGAAGGGGCTTCGGTCTTTTCCGGGGACTATTTCATGAGCACGCAGACCTTCAGTCCGGAGCAGGTGAAGGCGCTTTCCCGGCAGTACGACCTCTTTGACATGGAGGCCTATGCCGCCGCCCTGTTCTGCCAGATGCACAGCCTCCCCTTCTACTGCCTCAAGGCCGTTTCCGACAACCTGGACGGAAGCCTCAAGGACTGGCGTTCCATCCTGGGGGACATCCGCGTGAAGTTCACGGAACTGCTGAATGCCATTTAGTTACGCGGCAGATTCACAAAAAGGAGGGCTAAACGGCCCCCAGGAGGAGGTTCCAGAAGAAAAAGCGTAGGAACCGGCCCACGAGGAACAGGAAAGCGGTGAGCCACGGGTTGGTCTTATAGAAGCCCAGCGCAAGGGTGAAAAGGTCGCCGACAAAAGGGAACCAACTGACAAGGGCCAGCCAGATGCCGTATTTGTCGATATAGACTTTCTGCTTCTCCAACTTGGCACGATCCACCTTGAAGTACTTTTCAATCCAATCCCATCGGCCCAGCCGGCCCAGACCAAAGGTGGTGAGGTTCCCCAGCCAGTTCCCGAGCGCAGCCACAATCAGGCAGGCCCAGGGATTGGAGGTCATCTGCAGCATCGTAATATAGAGTACATCGGCACTGAAAGGGACAATGGTCGATGCCAGGAACGTGCCGACAAACAGCCCCCACAAGCCCCAGGCCCCAAGGTCCGGGAGTTGCGACAGAAGGTCTGTAAGGCCCGTTATTAAAAGATACTGCGGCATTTAGGATGGCCATTCGCTTGTTCCGGCAAAGGTACACAAATTCTGTTGTTTTTAATACCCTAAAAACAGTCTGTATGGTGCCCGGGCGGCCAAGACGATAGAAAACGTGGTTTTTTGAAGCATTTTTATTTCATTCGCATTCCTTAAAAAAGTAGTGTAGGCCTCCGGAATGGGCCAGCCCGTACGGTAAATAATGAAGAGTATTGCCATTTTTTTGTAACTTTGTAACCATGAAACAGTTTCATTGGTTACTCCCTGCCTTGGCCGCACTCACGCTGGTGAGCGCGTGTGGCAAGGATTATCCCTTTACGCTTCCGGAAACCAATACGGATCCGGAGCCCGTCGTTCCCCCGGATCCCACGCCCGAACCCGAACCGGAGCCGGACCCTATTGAAATATGGGGTCTCAAGGACCTGGCACGGGCCTGCGGCCTCATGATAGGGACAGAATTCACCTTCGGAGAATATGGCGACGACTCGCTCCGGGTGGTGTTGAAACGGGATTTCGATGCCGTCACCTTTGGCAACGAGATGAAGAACGACCAGATTGTCTCTGGCACCGGTGAGTTCAATTTCGTCCGGGCCGACCAGATGGTGGGCTGGGCCAAGGATTGCGAACTGAAACTGTTCGGCCATACGCTGGGCTGGCACTCACAGCAGCAGAACGACTACCTGGTGAACAAACTCGTCGCCGGAGCGGCCGATGCCGACGAAGCCGCCGCCCTGGTGAGGGATTTCCATAAGAAATGGGTGGACGCCATGGTGGGCCACTTTGACGTATACGGCTGGGACGTGGTGAACGAAGTATTCATTGACAGCGGCGCCTGGAGGAACAAAGCCAACAGCCAGCTTTCCAACAACTACCACGTCTTCTTCTGGGGAGACTACTACCCCGGCGGTCCCAAGGAGTTTGTGGACACGGCCTTCCGCACGGCACGGGAAGCGCTTGAGCGTGAAGGGAAAAGCGCCATCCTTTACATCAACGACTACAATCTGGAAGGTGGCTGGGCGCACGGCAAACTGGAGGCCCTCTGCCAATATGCCGAAGGCAATCCGGACGTTACCGGAGTGGGTTCCCAGATGCATACTTCGGGGGACCTGTACAGCCCCTCGGAAATGAAAAACATGTTGGAGCGGATGGTGAAAACCGGCAAGAAAGTACGCATCTCGGAACTGGATGTGGCTTCGGGGAAGAAAATGAGCCAGGCCGATATCATCCTGGATGTCTTCAAACAGTACCTGGATATCGTTCCCGAGGCGCAGCGGGGCGGCATCACCTTCTGGGGCGTGAGCGACAAGAACTCCTGGCTGGGCGCCAACAAACAACCCCTCCTGTACAATTCCCAGTATCTGCGCAAAGACGCCTATCTGAAGCTCCACGCATACCTTTTGGAGCGTTCCGGACTGAATAAGAAGTAATTACAATAATTCAAAACCCAATCATTATGAAAAGCATGAAATGCTTGCTGGCCGCCGCGGCCGTGCTCCTTGCCGCCTGCGGTCCCAAGAAGGCCGATGCACCCAAGGTGCTGGTCCTCTACTATTCCCAGACGGAGAACACCCAGATTGTGGCGCAGACCATCGCCACCGCCCTGGGGGCCGATCTGGAGGCCATTCTCCCCGTAGTTCCCTATGACGGAAGCTATCAGGAAACCATCGCCCGCGGCATGACGGAACGCCAGTCCGGCGTGCTTCCGGAGATTCATCCGCTTAATGCCAACATCGCAGACTACGATGTAATCTTCCTGGGCTATCCCATCTGGTACGGCACCTATGCCCTGCCTGTCGCCACCTTGCTGGATCAGGTGGACCTGAGCGGCAAGAAGGTGGTTCCTTTCTGCACCTTCGGCAGCGGCGGACTGGATGCCAGCGTCAAGGACCTCGCTGCCAAACAGCCTGGTGCAGAGATCCTTCCGGGCTATGGCGTACGGGCTGCCAGGATGGCCGCCGTCCCCGCCGAAGTGGACCGTTTCCTCAAAGCCGGCGGTTTTATCAAGGATGATTTTGTAAGACTGGACGACTTCCCGGCGCCGCATCCGGCCACCGAAGAGGAAGCCGCCATCTTTGACGCCGCCGTGGGCACCTATCCCATGATTCAGGCCACGGCCGTGAGCGCCACCTCCCGTCCCGTTCCCGGCGGTGTGGAATACATTTTCACCGCCAAGGACAAGCCGCGCGAGGGCATGACCCCTCCTCCGGGTATTCCCCAGCAGGAGATGAAGGTCTACGTACTGGCCGAAGAAGGCAAGGCCCCCGAATTCACCCAGGTGGTCCGCTAATCCGGCACATACAAAAAAAACAGGTCCTGATGTGCTCAGGACCTGTTTTTTATCTCTATCCCCTACTTGTAGAGGAAGCGGCGGATGGACATCTTGGGCGTCTTCTCAAAAGGCTTGTCCATGAGTTCCACCTTGGCAATCTGGCTGTAGGCGGGCAGCTGGCGGTTGGCACCTATGCGGATGTTCTCCGGGATATCGGCCTTGGCCTCGTTGTCCAGCAGGGACTTGGCGATGGCCTGCTCGTCCAGGAACACCAGGGCGACCAGCTTGCCGCCACGGTCCACCACCACGCTTTCCATTACATAGGGCTGGTTGTTCACCACGGCCTCCAGCTCTTCCGGATAGATGTTCTGGCCGGAAGGTCCCAGGATCATGTTCTTGGAACGTCCGCGGATGAAGATGTTGCCTTCGGCATCAATGATGCCCAGGTCTCCGGTACGCAGCCAGCCGTCCTCCGTAAAGGCGTTGGCGGTGGCTTCCTCGTTCTTGTAATAGCCGATGGTGATGTTCTCGCCGCGGGCCTGGATTTCTCCCACCACGTGCTGAGGGTCGTCGGAATCGATGCGGACCTCGGCCACGTCCACGGCCTTGCCGCAGGAACCGGCCACGTATTTGGTCCAGTGTTCATAGGCCAGCAGCGGGCAGGCTTCCGTCATTCCATAGCCCACCAGGTACGGGAACTTGATGCGCTTGAACAGGCGCTCCACTTCCGGATTCAGGGCGGCTCCGCCCATGATGAATTCCTGCACATTGCCGCCGAAGGCCTCCACCAGGCCGTCCTTCACCTTCTTGTAGATGATGTTGTTAAGGCCGGGCACTTTGAGGAGGAACTTGATAAGGGGCTTTTCCAGCGTGGGCTTGACCTTGCTCTTGTAAATCTTCTCCATCACCAGGGGAACGGTGATGAGCAGGTACGGTTTCACATCGGCAAAGGCTTTCAGGAGCGTTGCAGGGGTGGGTGCCTTGCCCATCCAGTAAATGGAGGTACCGTTGCACAGCGGATACAGGAACTCGATTACCAGGCCGTACATGTGGGCCATCGGCAGCATGGAAACCATCTTGTCGCCGGCCGGCACGTTGCGCTGGCTGTAGTCCACGTTGGCACTGAAGTTCCGGTAAGTGAGCATTACGCCCTTGGGGTCTCCGGTAGAACCGGAAGTATAGTTGATGGTGGAAAGGTCGTCCCAGTTGTCCGTGGGGAACACCACATCCTCCGGGCCGAAGCCCTTCGGATATTTGGCGGCGAACAGTTCGTCCAGATGGTCCACGGCTTCCTGGATCTTGGGATCCCGGCACAGCAGCACGTTCCAGGTGTCCACGTCAAAGACCACCTTGAGCTGCGGCATCTTCTCCGGGTCCAGCTGGGCCCAGCGGGAGGCGTTGGTGAACAGGGCGATGCTCTCCGAATGATTTACCAGACCCATCACGCTGTCCGGCTTGAAATCGGCCAGGATGGGGACGATGACCGTCTCGTAGGTGTTCACGGCCAGATAGGCGAAACCCCAGCGGGCGCCGTTGTTGGCGCAGAGGGCTATCTTATCACCTTTCTTGAAGCCGGCCTTCTCAAAGACAATATGGAAACGGGCGATATCAGTTGCCATCTGGGCGTAGGTGAAGGAATCACCGCCGATGGTATTGAGGGCAGGCTTGTCCCAGAATTTCCGGGTTGCGGCCTGAAGTCTTTCAAGATAATGAGGATACTTTGCCATAACTGTTGTTTAGGTATTATACATAGTACATCATGCAAATTTAGCAAATTTTTTGGATTTTCCGTATCTTTGCATGCTAATGACTTGGATCAGTATGAGACGCAAACCCATCATAGGACTAATCTACGACTTCGACGGAACCCTTTCGCCCGGTAATATGCAGGAGTTCGGCTTCATCCAGGCCATCGGCCAGACGCCGGAGGAATTCTGGGCCAAGAGCGACGGGATCGCCATCGGCCAGGATGCATCCAACATCCTGGCGTACATGAAGTTGATGCACGACGAAGCCCGCAAGAACGGCATCAAGCTCACCCGGGAAGACTTCAAGCGCTACGGGGCCGATATCAAGCTGTACGAAGGCGTGCGGGAATGGTTCCGCAACGTCAATGAATACGGGAAGGAGCACGGCGTAATCATTGAGCATTATATCAATTCTTCCGGCCTGGACGAGATTATCCAGGGCTCCCCCATCGCCCGGGAATTCAAGCATGTCTTTGCCGGCAGCTTCATCTACGACGAAAACGGGGAGGCCGAATGGCCCGGCATCGCCGTGGACTTCACCGCCAAAACCCAGTATCTGTTTAAGATTCAGAAGGGTATCTTCTCCTCCAGGGACGCCAAGCAGGTGAACGAAAGCTGGGCCGAGGACGACAAGCGCATCCCCTTCACCAACATGATCTACTTTGGCGACGGAGACACGGACGTGCCCTCGATGAAACTGGTGAACATGTTCGGCGGAAATGCCATCGCAGTCTTTGACCCCTCCCGCCCCGGCAAAAAGGAAACAGCCCGTAAGCTCCTCAGGCAGGGGCGCGTGAATTTCATCACCCCCGCCTCCTACACCAAAGACAGCCGCACATTCCGTCTGGTGTGCGCCATCATAGATAAAATCAAGGCCGACACGGAACTTCGCCAGTTCAGCCGATATAAATAATTGGTTATGAGAACTTTGAAAATTGGCTTGGTGCAGACCCACTGCACAGCCGACATCCCCGGGAATATCGCCCGCCTCAAGGGTTTCATCCGCGAAGCTGCCGCCAAGGGCGCCCAGCTGGTGGTCCTGCAGGAACTGCACAACAGCCTGTACTTCTGCCAGGAGGAAAACGCCAAACTCTGTGACCTGGCAGAACCCATCCCCGGCCCTTCCACGGAAACTTTCGGTGCGCTGGCTAAAGAACTGGGCGTGGTGCTGGTGCTGTCCCTGTTTGAACGCCGCACCCCCGGCATCTACCACAATACAGCCGTTGTCATAGAGGCCGACGGAAGCATCGCCGGCAAGTATCGCAAGATGCATATTCCGGACGATCCGCTCTTCTACGAAAAGTTCTACTTCACCCCCGGAGACCTGGGTTTCCATCCCATCAAAACGTCCGTAGGAACGCTTGGCGTGCTGGTTTGCTGGGACCAGTGGTACCCGGAAGCCGCCCGTGCCATGGCCCTGGAAGGGGCCGAGATGCTCATCTATCCCACGGCCATCGGCGGTGTACCCACGGATCCGGACTGGGAACAGGCGCAGCAGCGTCAGGCCTGGCAGCTGGTCCAGCGGGGCCACAGCGTGGCCAACGGCCTTCCGGTAATCACCGTAAACCGCACCGGCGTGGAGCCGGATCCCTCCGGCCAGACTTCCGGCATAGACTTCTGGGGCCATTCCTTCGCCACAGGCGCCCAGGGAGAACTCCTTACAGAGTTTGAAAAGGCCGAAGAAGGCGTACGCGTAGTGGAAATTGATATGGAACAGTGCGAATACGTACGCCGCGGCTGGCCCTTCCTGCGGGACCGCCGCATAGATGCCTACGATGTCCTTCTGAAAAGATTCGGGAAATAGATCTAAAACCCGGCTGGATAATTCATTGTAATACAATGGAGGCCGCCATGGCCGGACAGGAGAGCGTAGCAGTTAATAACCTCTACTGTACGGTCCGGGAAGGCTTTTTGGAGCTGCCCTGCGGCCACCTGGTCCAAAGCGGAGCCGGTTCCGGGCATAAGCACTCCCCCATTCACTATAAGGAAATTGGCATAAGATGCCGGGAGACGGTAGTCCTCCAGGTACAACGGCTCCGGAAGCGGTAGCGGGATTAGCCTGTAGGGCTTTCCGTCAAGGGTACGGAAACTTTGGAGCTGCGCTTCCATGGCCTTCAGGGGGACATAATTCTCATCGGCCGGATCCTCGCAAACGGTGTATGCTATGGTGTCTTTGCTGCAGAAGCGGGCCAGGATGTCCACGTGGCTGTCCGTATCATCCCCTGCAATGCCGCCGTAGTCCAGCCAAAGGATTCGTTTGAGGCCGAAGGCCGATTTTAGCTTGTCTTCTATCTCCTGCCGCGTTAGATACTCATTGCGGTTCTGGGAGCAGAAGCACTCCGTGGTGGCCAGGAGCGTGCCGGCACCGTCGCAGTCTATGCTGCCGCCTTCCATCACGAAGGGGCGCATATCCACATACCGTACATCTTTGGCGAAAATGCCTGAGCAATAGATATTACGGGTAATCTGATTGTCCAGTTCCGACCCGAACTTGAGGCCCCAGCCGTTGAAAACGAAATCCAGTATGCGCTTCTCTCCCCCGTCTCCAAACACAGAGATGGCACCATGATCCCGGGCCCAGGTATCGTTGAGAGGACATTCCACAAAACGGATGGGAAGGCCGTCCGGCTCAAATCCCCGCTCCCGCATATCCTCCTTGCACTCCTTCACATCCCGGCATACCACCAGCAGCGGCTCAAAACGCAGGATGGTGCGGGCCACGTTCACATAGCAGTCCAGGACACTGGGCAGCTCATACCAGTCCGTATCTTCGTGGGGCCAGGTCAGCTGGACAAAGCCCTGTTGTTCCCATTCGGCAGGAAGTCTCATACGCAGATTGATTTCGTACACAAAGATAGAAAAAAAAGGACACTCCGAAAAGTGTCCTTTTTAATTCTTGTTCAAGTAAACTTACTTGACCTCGATGGTAACAACGCGGTTCTTGGCAGCGCCGTCGAACGGGTTGATGGTGTCGCCATGAGCGCTGCAATCCATGTTGCTTTCCTGGGCACCGGCCTTCTTGAGGAGGTCCACAACGGCCTTTACACGATTCTCGGAGAGCTTCTGGTTGGTGCGGGCAGAACCGGTCTGCTTGTCGGCATAACCATTGATGGCGAGCTTGGTGTCGGCATCCACAGCGTTCTCGCAGAAGTACTCGAGGTGAGCCTTTTCACGAGCGGAGATCTTGGAAGAACCAAGGTCGAAGTAGATGGACAGCGGAGTGGCCTTGGTAACCTCAACAGCGGTGAACTTGCCGTTCTCGAAGAGGTAGGTCTGACCATTCACGAGGTTCTTGTAAGGAGCGAGTTCCTTCTCCAGGGCAGCGATCTTGTCCTTGAGGGCGGCGTTCTCCTTCTCCAGGGCAGCCACCTTGTCGGCCAGGGCGTTGTACTGTTCGGTGGTGAAAGGCACAGGGATCACGACAGGGGTGATGGAGCTGTGACGGTCGAAGTTGGTCTTACCGAAGTTGAAGGCCAGGCCAGCGGTAGCGCTGGGGAACATGATGAGGTAACGGGAATCCGTGTTGTAAGCGGCAGCCTTGCCGATGAGGGCCATGAGATCGAGGGTGATGCTCACGCGGTCGCTGATACGGAAGAAGTTCAGGATACCAGGGCCGGCGGCGAACTCGAGGTTGTTGGCAGCACCCTTGGCAAAGATGTTACGACGGGCGGAAACATCCAGAACACCGAAAGCCATGTAAGGAGCAATGTTCCAGAAACGGGTCTCCTTGTAGCCACCGAAGGAGTTGCTGAGGTTCCACATCACGTCTGCGTGAACATAGTTGAAACCGAACATCTCGTTGGCAGCAGTCTTGCCCTTGTTCCAGAAGCCGTGCCAGCCACCGCGGACACCGATGGCAGGGGTGAACCACTTACCGAGGGTGAGATCAGTGGAGAGGCCGATACCACGGAGAGCGGGGGCCTTCTTGATGGAGAGGGTAGAGTTTACACCGGCGCCGATGTTGAAGAAAATGTTGTCAAACGCACCGTTGGTCTCATAGGCACCGCGAACAACGTTACCGTTTTCGTCACGGTTTGCATTCTCCTGAGCGTTTGCGCTGAAAGAGAAGAGGAGGCTTGCAGCTGCAAGGGCTCCGATAAGCATTTTGATACCTTTCATAATAAGTATTAAGTTTTAAAGTTGCTTCTTTTTCGCACCTAAAAGTGGGCTTTGAACGGCCCCTAAATAGGCTAATCAATTGCAAAATTAAGCAAAAATTCTGTAGTTAACAAACTTTTCAACAATTTTTTAAAAATTTTGAAAGTCTGTGTATCTTTGTAAAACCAAATTTTTACCGCCGTGAGATTCAATCTGAAGTCCGATTACGAGCCCTCGGGAGACCAGCCCGAAGCCATCGATGCGTTGTGTCAGGCCCTGCAGCAGGGCGTGAATAACGTCACCCTTTTGGGCGTAACCGGAAGCGGAAAAACCTTCACCATGGCCAACGTAATCCAGCGTCTGCAGCGTCCAGCGCTCATTTTGAGCCATAACAAGACGTTGGCCGCCCAGCTCTACGGAGAGTTCAAGGCCTTCTTCCCGGACAATGCCGTGGAGTACTTCGTATCCTACTACGACTATTACCAGCCGGAGGCCTACATCCCCGTCACGGATACCTATATAGAAAAAGATCTCAGCATCAACGATAAAATTGATGAATTGCGCGTGAGCGCGGCATCGGCCCTCATGAGCGGGCGCCGGGACGTGATTGTGATCTCCTCCGTGAGCTGTCTGTACGGCATCGGCAATCCGGACGACTTTCACGACCAGACGGTTACGGTCCGTAAGGGGGAACAGATGTCCATGACCCGTCTTCTCTATAAAATAGTGGATGCGCTGTACTATAGGACGGAAACGGATTTTAAGCGGGGCAGCTTCCGCGTACGCGGAGACACGGTGGACATCTTCCTGGGCGGGGCCGATTATGCCGCGCGCATAGAATTCTTCGGGGACGAGGTGGACCGGATTGCCCTCATTGACCCCGTGACCGGCGCCGTCTTCGAGGAACTGGAAAAGATTGACCTCTACCCTGCCAAGAATTTCGTCACTTCCAAAGAGAAGGGCGCGGCTGCGGTAAGTCAGATCCAGGACGATCTGGTGAAACAGGTGGAATACTTTGAGTCTATCGGCAAATTCCTGGAGGCCAAACGCCTCAAACAGCGCGTGGAATACGACATTGAGATGATCAAGGAGATGGGCTACTGCCCCGGCGTGGAGAACTATTCCCGCTATTTCGACGGCCGGAAGCCCGGACAGCGCCCCTTCACCCTCATAGATTATTTCCCGGACGACTTCCTGGTGTTCATAGACGAAAGCCATGTGACGCTGCCGCAGATCCGCGCCATGTACGGCGGAGACCATTCCCGCAAGGAAACGCTGGTGGAATACGGCTTCCGCCTCCCCGCCGCCAGCGACAACCGTCCCCTCACCTTCGACGAATTCGAATCCGTCACGGGTCAGACGGTGTATGTGAGCGCCACCCCGGCCGATTATGAGCTGGAAAAGAGCGAAGGTCTGGTGGTGGAGCAAATCGTACGTCCCACCGGCCTCCTGGACCCGCCCATCGAGGTGCGTCCCACCCAGAATCAGGTGGACGACCTAATGGAGGAAATCCAGAAACGGGCCGAAAAGGACGAGCGCGTGCTGGTGACCACCCTCACCAAACGCATGGCCGAAGAACTGGACAGCTATTTCACCAAGACGGGCATCCGCTGCCGCTACATCCACTCGGACGTGGATACGGCCGAACGGGTGGAAATCATCGAAGATTTCAAGAACGGTCTCTTTGACGTGCTCATCGGCGTTAATCTGCTTAGGGAAGGCCTGGACATCCCCACAGTGTCGCTGGTGGCCATCCTGGATGCCGACAAGGAAGGCTTCCTCCGCAGCGGACGCGCCCTCACCCAGACCGCCGGCCGCGCTGCCCGCAACATCAACGGCCTGGTGATCATGTATGCCGATACCGTCACCGAATCCATGGACGAGACCATCCGGGAAACCGCCCGCCGCCGCGCCAAGCAGCAGGAATACAACAAGCTGCACGGCATCACGCCCAAGCAGGTGCAGGGAAGGGCCAACATCCTCATGAGCGAACTGGTGCGTTCCGGAGAGGACACCACCCACCTGAGCGGCTTCCTGAACCCGGTGCTGCAGAACAGCGTCACCGGCCATGTGAGCGCCAAGGACTCCGTCTCAGACCCGGAATACGTCCCCAGCGCCTCCGAACTGGGCAAGGGCGATGTCTCAGTGGGCCTGGGCCACGACGCCAAGCGCGAAGGGACATCGGCCTATGTGGACGGCTACATTGTGGCCGATCTGGCCGCCGTCCTCCAGGATCCGGTGATCCGTTCCATGTCCCGCCCCCAGGTGGAAAAGGCCGCCGCCGAAGCCAAGCGCAAGATGCAGAAAGCGGCAGCGGATCTGGATTTCACCGCCGCCGCCAAATATCGCGACGAAATGTGGGCCCTGGAGCAGTACCTGAAGGTCTGGAAAGACGCCTAGAGCTCCTTTATTTTCTGGAACAGAATCTCTTCGTCTCCCGGGGAATAGCCCATGTGGGAGTACACCAGTTTGCCGTCTTTGTCGTAGAGGAAGACGTAGGGGCAGGAGGTCACTTTCATGGCGCGGCAAAGCTCTTTGTTCACGTCAAAAGCGAACTGGAAGCCGTCCCAGCAGCTGCGGGCCATGGCCTTGGCTTTGGAGAGTGAACGGGTGTCGTCCGTACATACTGCAATGAAGCGGAACGGTTTTTCCGCCTGCCAGTCCTCCCAAACCTCAGTGATGGCATCCATCTCTTCCAAACAGAATTTGCAGGTAATGAACCAGAAGGACACCACATAAGGGGTCTTTCCGTCCACCCATTCCGAAGGGGTGGTTTTTCCGCCGTCCAGGGTCTGGAGGACCACTTTTCCGGCATCCTGCGCCTGCGCCAGGAAGCAAAGCAGGCTAAGCAGCAGTATACTAATTGTCTTTTTCATAAGCGTAATCCGTTTTACCGTCCACGTCACAGGTGGCGGCGTTCACCGCAAGCCCATTGCGCAAAACCCAGGCCACCACGCGCATTTTGGCTCCTTCCTGCGGGGCCTTGGCCGAGAAACAGGCCGTAAAGGACTCGCCGGAGGAAAGAGCTCCGGTGGGCTGTCCTTTCACACCGGGGCTTAGGATGCTGCGCAATACGGCGTTGCAGGGATAATTGGCACCGGCGCCCACCTGGTTCACCCGGATGTCGTCCTCCACCAGGGCCGCCACCAGCGAATAGGCTCCGGCGGAGGCTGCCGTCATGCTCACGGAAACATTCATCTGCCCGCCTTTAACTTCCGAAGCCACGGCAATTCCGCAGGCATTCTCCTCCCGCGCAAGAATCCCGTCAATGTAGTCCGTGAAACGGGTGGAACTCTGCTCGTTGAACAATGTGCCCTCATTCATGTCAAAGATGAGCGTGGGAAAGGCCGATACCTTGTACTGCTCCACAAGGGCGTCCCCTTCCGCGGCTGCCAAATCATCGGCATAATGGATGGCTATCTCCACGAATCGGCCCGGGCGTTCCTCCTTGGCCTGGTCCAGCGCTTTTGCCATATTGGGACAGTACTGGCACCAGGTGCCGGTAAACTCCAGGGCCAGGGTCCGCTGGAAAAAGCGTGTGCCCGTTTCCGGGACCTCTTCCGGCACTTCCGGGTCCTCCGGATCCAGGACCGGGTCCCAGGGATCGTCCGGACGCCCCACGCAGGCGTATAGCAGTAAGGGTATTATCAGATATAGTATCTTTCTCATCTTGACAACTGATAACTGATTCTAAGGATGCATCCCTGGTATTCCGGCTGCCATCGGCATACACCGCCGGAACACACCAGGCCGGCGCGCTGGTGGCCATAGGCCAGATCGGCCTTGAAACCGCCCCTGGACCAGCCGGCACCCACTTCATAATAATGCACCTTGGAAGAACCATGGTTATACATATCCTGCACATGGACACTCCAGCCGGAAGTGGAGGAAAGCGCCAGGGAGGCCGCCATCCAGTCCTTGGTAAGTTCTTGAGAGTAAAGGTATTGCAACTGTGTGCGCACGGATAGCTTTTTGCCGGACTTGTACACCACGTCCAGCACAAAGACGTTCTGGGCCTCCGTAGCGCCCCTGTCCCCGTGCGAAGGAGACTGCTCCTGGATGCTCACAAAAGCCACCGTTTCCCAATTGCGGTTCCAGCGTTTCTCTGCCTTCAGGTTCAGGTCCCGGTAGGTCATCCGCAGCACATCGTAATTGGCAAGGGCCGACGGAAGGGCAAAGATGTAGCTTCCGTTCACATGGAACCGCCAGGTTTTGAGCCTGTAAAAGAGATCCATGCTTCCGCCCAGTTCGCCCAGAGCGAATGTGGTATAAGGATTTAGGCTGGCCAGGGCATAAGACTGCTCCAGGCAAAGGGAAGGCAGATAGTTCAGCCCCATGGGGTCCAGCATGTTCTGCAGGCGCCTAAGGGTAAAGGCCGATGAAAACTTCCCCCTGGCATAGGCCAATTCCAGCGTCTGGGCGTTTCCATCCTTCTTCCCAACCCATTCGACCCGGGCGGAGAATCCGCCTTTTTCATAGGCCGACAGGGCGCTCCAGGACCATACCGGAGCACCGTCCCCAAAACGGACTACTCCACTGCCGCCCAGCTGGAAGGAGCCCAGCTGCAACATAGCCTCGGCACCCGTGAGCGCATGGGAACCGTACCACAGGCCTTCCCGGGCGAAGCCGCCCAGCGCCTTGAAAGAAAAGACATCGTTACGGGTGCGGAAGTTCACGCGTCCGCCGCCCAGGGAATTGTTCCAGCCCAGGTTGCGGTCTTCCCAGCTCCTGTAGATGATGCCGGTTCCAAACTGATCGTAAAAGTCCCCTGCCGTAATCCCCCAGGTCTCATCCGTCCAGGCAAGGTACTTGCCCGGCACGCCGATTCCCTTGAGCCGGAGGTCATAGCCCAGCAGCGGCGTGGGGTAATATTCGGCCTGGATGCCGGCCGAGAACCGGCCCTTCACGTAATCCAGCTTCAGGTAATTGTTGGAACGGAAAGCACCGTCGGAGTACAGGATGGAATTGGACTCAACGCCTCCGGACACATGCCCCCAGTCCTGCGCCGATGCCACCGGAGGCAGCATCAGTACAAGAAGGATGGGTATCAGGGAATGTCTCACAGCCGGTTTCCCTGTCCTGAACCAGAAGGGGCAAGCGACCCGCCGGCCTCTCCTGATGCGCAGTTATCCACATAATAGTCTCCGTAGCTGGCCGACTGAAGCACTGTCTGGGAACCGAATTCCCGCTGGACATACACCAGGATTCTCAGTTTGGATTTGTTGTAAATAGAAGGAACCGCGACGGTATATTTGAGATGCTTTACAATCTGATCCCCAGTGGTAGAGAATGAACTGCCGTTAATATTGGAAATGGCCATTCTGGCAATGTTGTCATGGACATAGTTGCTGTGATTTCCTTCTTCATAGTCGGTCTGGGCTTTTACAATTCCATCCTCCAAAAGAAGCACGGTCGCCTTGTAATTGGCGGCATAACGCAGATATAAGGACACATCCACACTCAGGGTCTGTCCGCTCCAGGAAGACTCAAAGCCAATGGCGCTGGAAACCGGATAATTCTGTTCCGTTTCCTGCATATACTTGCCTATCAAGGAAGCCGTATAATCTATGTCATAATTCTCTACCAGACGTCTGCCGTCCAGGACACCGGTGGGGAAACCTTCGATGCCGTATTGGCTCATGAGTGAACTGGTGCCGGAGAAGTCCAGAGTGCTGCCACCACCGTGGAGATTCAGTACCTCAATCTTCCCCGGGTTCTGCTCCTGGGCCAGACGGACCGACTTGTTCATTCTGGGACACCAGCCGCACCAGGTGGCCGTGAACCGCATCATGAGTGAACGGTGACTGAAGGCTTGAGACCAGTCGAAAAACTCAATGCTGCCGGTTCCCGCCTTCTGCTTAACGGTGCAAGGCATGCAGGTGCCCTTGTCATCACAGAACACAATTACACCGCTACGCTCCTCGGAAGCAGGATTGGCCGGCACGGAGAAAGTATGTACCATGTTGGTTACGGATTCTTCTGTGACCCAGTCCGGCTTACTGTCTATATGATAAGTGGTTCCGCAGGTTACAGTAACCGTAAACTTGCCGCCTTCAGCCTCCAGCTCCGCACTGTTGGGGGTGATGGAAAACTTAATGGGTTTGGTAACCGTAACGGTACAGCTTACGCTTTTTCCGCCGGCCATGGCCGTAACGGTAGTTTTCCCCTCTTTCACGGCAGTCACATAACCGTTCTGTTCCACTGTGGCAACGGTGGCGTCCGCACTGCTCCAGGTCACGGTCCTGTCCGTTGCATCCCCCGGTGCCACCGTGGCAGTAAGCGTTTCGCTCCCGCCCTCAATAAGGTTCAGTTCCGTCTTGTTAAGCGACACGGATTCCACCGGGATGGTGGACGATTGCTCAGGTTTCCCGCAGGCAAACACCAAAACAAGCCCAGTCAACAAAGCAAACAAAAAATAAAAACGTCTCATAATCAATTGAATAGTATATAGCTAACTCCGCGTCACCTTCACCACATGCTTTAAGGCGCGGATCTGGATTTCACCGCCGCCGCCAAATATCGCGACGAAATGTGGGCCCTCACGGAGTACCTTAAGGTATGGAAGGATGCCTGAGAAAATCCACTGACAGCGCAATTACTTCCTTCCTGCGTTTGGACAGAATGTGATTCTCCCCCTCCAGCAGATGCAGCCGGCTGCCCTTAAGGAGCTGGTGATAGCGCTCGCTGTAGCGGAACGGGACAATCTTGTCCTCTTTCCCGTGTATCAGGCACACAGGGCCTTCATAGCCGGCGGTAACCTCATAGATCGGCAGGGTCTGGGCTACGGTAAAATAACTCTTTCCCACCCTGTGGAAAAAGACCGTCAGTTTCTCCGGCGGGTTCTTGGGGTCATAGTGTTTCTCCATCAGTACGCCTTCCAGGGCATCATCCTTCAAGACGGCGGCCGGTGCCAGCATCACCAGGGCCTCCACTTTGTCCTTGAGCTCACCGGAAAGCATACCGGCAACCACCCCGCCCTGGGAGTGGCCCAGCAGGGACACCCCTTTCACAAACGGCAGGCCGCAGGCATAACGGAACACATCCCTGGCGTCTTCCAGCTCCGTAAGGACCGTCATGTCCGAGAAGCGGCCATAGGATTTGCCGTGGCCGTTGAAATCGAAGCGGAGGGAAGCCATCCCCTCCCTTTCCAGCTCCTTTGCTATGGACTTGAGAGGTTCCAGTTTTTTGTTGGCCATGAACCCGTGCATCAGGATCACAAGACGGCAGGAATCTACCCCGTCGGGCCTCTGGAGGATGGCGCTGATGGCTCCTCGCTCTGTTTGGATAACAATATTTTCTTTCATTATTACCAGGTATTAGTTCCGGGTCACCTTTACCACGTGCTTGAGCGCGCGGACCTGGGAGACCACCTTGTCCAGCTCCAGGTTGGAAGGGACGGAAAGTTTAATATTCATTTCCCAGGTGCCGTTACGGGGATTTTCCGTGACGGTGAAACTGCGGATGGAGGCCTTGAACTGGCCGATCACCTCCAGCAGGCGGCCGCTGGCGCTTTCTTCATCGGCCAGGATCCGGAGCCCCACCTGGAAGCTGCCGCTTGAGGGTGTTTCGGCCCAGCGGACCTTCTGGATGCGGTACGGATACAACTCCAGCAGGCGGGCGGCGTTGGGGCAGGTGATGCGGTGGATCTTAATGCCGTCGGTGCGGGTAACAAAGCCAAAGACATCGTCTCCGAAGACCGGATTGCAGCACTTGGACATCTTGTAGTCAATCCCCTTTACGTCCTTGGCGTTGAGCACCAGGATGTCGTCCTTGGAGTCGAAGTGCCGGGCAGCCTTGGCCGATGCCTGCGCCACCTCCGCCGCCTCCACAGAAGCCGCGTGCCTTTCGGCCTCGCTCTGGATAAAGTCCTTGACGGTGTTAACATCCAGCACGCCCTCGCCGATGGCGGCGTAGAAGGCCGTTAAAGAACTGTACCCGAATTTGGTACGGAACTCCGTGACCATGGCGTCCGGGAACTCCAGTTTCCAGTTCTTGAGCCGGCGCTCCAGCAGTTCCTTTCCATCGGCCGCGCGGGACTGCTCCTGCGCCGCCAGGGCCTGCTTTACCTTTGAACGGGCCTTGGAAGAGACCACCCAGCCCAGCCAGTCCTGCGTGGGATGCTGGTTCCGGGAGGTAAGGATTTCCACGGCATCTCCCGTAGCAAGCTTTTCCCGGATGGAAACCGCCTTCCCGTTCACCTTGGCGCCTACGCAACGGGCGCCGATGTTGGTATGGATGCCGAAGGCGAAATCCAGCACCGTGGCCCCTGCAGGAAGGATCCGGAGTTCTCCGGTGGGGGTAAAGACAAAAATTTCCCGGGAAGGGGGCTGAGGCAGGTCTTCCGTGCCCTCGGAGCCGGGGTGCTCCAGCGCATACCGCACGCTGGTGAGCCAGGTATCCAGCGAGGCTTCCCGCTTGATGCCCTTGTAACTCCAGTGGCTGGCAAAGCCGTTCTCGGCCACGTCGTCCATCCGGCGGGTACGGATCTGCACCTCCACATACGCTCCGTCTCTGTTTTTAACAGTAATATGCAGGCTCTCGTAGCCGTTGGGCTTGGGATTGGTAACCCAGTCCCTGAGGCGTTTGGTATCCTGCTCGTATTCTTCCGTCACAAAGCCGAAGACCTTCCAGCAGAGCTCTTTCTCCAGCTTGTGGTCCTCTCCGTCGCAGTCTATGATAAAGCGGATGGCAAACACGTCGAAGACACCCTCGAAAGGCACTTTCTGCTTTACCATCTTGCACCAGATGGAGTATGCCGCCTTGGTGCGGATCTTAAGCTTATAATGGATTCCAGCCGCGTCCAGTTTGGATTTGAGCGGCTCTATGAACTCGGCCATGAGCTTTTCCCGGTCCCGTTCCGTAGCCTTGAGCTTATTGGTAATGAGGCGGTACTGCTCCGGTTCCGCATAACTGAGGTAGGTGTCCTCCATCTCCCGCTTCATGTTGTACAGGCCCAGCTGGTGCGCCAGCGGAATGTACA
>CAMHKD010000034.1:0-19300 GCA_946185645.1 uncultured Bacteroidales bacterium | reverse complement strand
CACGATCTTGATGAAGATGGTCATCAGGAGGATGATGATACCGAAGTTGGAGATGAACTTGCTGAGCCAGTCGAACAGCGGGATAATCACGTATTTGGTGAAAACGCCGATGATCTTACCGCCCAGCGGAATCACCTTCTCATAGGCATGTCCATACGCCTTAAGGCCCTTATAGTCATTGGGACCGAAGTAGAACTCGAACGGCACCTGGATCACCTCCGAACCGGTGGGGATATCGGCCCGCATGAGGGCATTGCACTGCATGAGGTTGTGATCCGGATTGTCCTTTCCGGCAAACTTGAGGGAGAATTCGCCGTAGCTGAAGTTCCCCGGAGCGCGCATGATGGCGCTGAAGAACTGCTGCTGGAAGGCAAACCACTCGATCTTGTTGTCGAAGCGCTTGCTGCCGTCCCGGCCGTTGCCGATGTTGGCGGGCTTGTTGTCCTCCGGGAAGTAATAATTGAGGCGGGAATACTGGCTCTCGTTCTTGTAGCCCTTCTCCATGCGCGGAATAACGGCCTCGAAGTCCACATCAATGGAATTCACATTGCGGGGAATGAGGTTCTGCATGCCCACGAAGGAGACCTTCTCGTTAAGGGAATAGGAATCCTTGAGGAGGGTGTAGCGCTGCTCGATGTATCCGCCGCCGGAGAAAGGAAGACGCATTACGACGGTGGAATCCGAAGACTCTTCCGGAACATACTGGAAGTTGAACTTCCGCGTATCCACGGCCGTGGGGGCATACACCACATATCCCAGCTGGGACTTGCCTTCCGGGATGATGTACAGGTCACTCTTATCGTAATTGTAATAATTCTTCACCCTCACGGACCAGGGCTGGCCGCCGCGGGTGGTGAATTTCACCTCCAGTTTCTCGTTCTCCAGGGTAACATAGGAAGCATCGGCCAGGGCAGCTGCATTGAGCAGGGAGTCCGAATAAACGGCCTGTGCCGGAGCGGCGGGGGCAGCGGGAGTCAAAGCCTCTTCCGGAAGGGCTGCTTCCGGATGCTCCGCGCGATAAGCGCTGTCCAGTTTATACTGCTCGTATGCCTCTGCTGCGGCAATGGAGTCCAAACGCTCCTGTTCGGCCCGCAGTTTGGCCTGCTGACGGCTCTGATACCCGAAGAAGCCCATCATGATGACGGCTATCAGGACAAAGCCGATGAGTGAATTCTTGTCCATAGGCCTTTACTCCTGTGCTTCTTCCGCTTCCTTGGCCCGGATTTCGGCCTTGAGGGCCTCCAGTTTGGCCTTGGCGGCGTCTATACGCTCCTGCATCTGGGCTTTCAGTTTCTCCGCACCCTTGGAAAGGCCGAAGAAGCCGATGTTGTTCTCGTAGGTCTGAATCTCCTGCTGGAGCTGGGTGAACTGCTCCTTGAGGCGGTCCGTCTCCGTGAGCGGACGACGCTCCCTTTCGCCACGGGCGTTGTTGCCACGACCACCTTCCCGGCGGCCACCACGGGCACCGAAGCCCGGGAATTTCTCTGCCATGGCCTCACGGTACGCGGCCGTAACGGCTTCCTTCTCCTTGAACGGGACAAAGCCGATGGCGCTCCAGCGCTCTGCAAAGTCCTTCTGGGCCTGGGCGTCCTTATCGGCCTCCGGTACATAGGCCTTGATTTCCTCAATGAGGGCGCGCTTGGCTTCCAGGTTGGCGGCGAAGTCTCCGTTTCCGCCCTTTCCGCGGTTGTCACGGGCGGTGAAGAAGGCGTCGCAGGCGGCGCGGAAACGTTTCCAGATCTGCTCGCTCTTCTTGCGCGGTACGGCACCAATCTCCTTCCACTGCTTCTGCAGCTCTATGAGACGGTCTCCGGTGGCCTTCCAGTCCGTGCTGTCCTTGAGCTTTTCGGCCTCTTCGATGATGGCCATCTTCTTCTCCAGGTTGGCGTTCATGGAATCCTTGAACTCCGTAAAGGAGGCTCTCTTGCGCTCGAAGAACTTGTCGCAGGCGGCGCGGAAACGCTCATATACCTTCTGGTTGTCTTTGCGGGTGGCGAAGCCGATGGTACGCCACTTGGCCTGGATTTCCTCTATCTGCTTGCTGAGGGCGTTCCATTCCGTGGAGGAGGTAATCTCCTTCTCTGCAATGGCTTCCACCTCTTCGCAAAGGGCCACCTTGGCAGCCAGGTTGTCCGACTGCTGGGCCTTGAGGCCCTCGAAGTGGGCCTGGTAACGCTTGTTGATGACGGAAGTGGCGGCGCGGAAACGCTCCCAGATGGCTTCCCGGTACTCCTTGGCCACGGGGCCCAGGTCCTTCCACTGCTCGTGCAGTTTCTGGAGTTCCTTGAAGGCCTCCACCACATTCTCGTCTTCGGCCAGCTTTTCGGCCTGTTCGCAGAACACGGTCTTGGCTTCCAGGTTCTTCTTGAAGTCCAGGTCCCGGAGCTCCCGGTTGATGTCCACCAGGTCGTAGAACTGGGTTACGTAAAGCTGATAGGTATCGTTTACGTCACGGAAGCTCTGCTGCGGCACGGGGCCCACCTCCCGCCAGCGGTTCTGGATGTCCCGGAACTTGGGGAAAGCATCCTTCATGTCTCCGGGGGCGTCCACCAGGGTCTTGAGCTCTTCAATGATGGCCTGCTTCTTTACCAGGTTGTCTTCCCGCTGGGCGTCCTGCTCCCGGTTGTATTCCGCACGGGCTTTCTTATAATCTATATACAGCGACTTGAACCCGGCTTCGATGGCGGCGAAGGGGCTCACCGGACCGCTCTGCATGGGAACGGTGGCTTCCTCCACGGAGTCTTCCGTAGGTTCCACCACGGTGGCATCCTCTCCGGCCGCCGCCTTTTCGCGGGCCAGCAGCTTATAGAAAGCGGACTTGATGGCCTCCGCCTCCTTGGACCGCTTCATGCGGTCTTCACTCTCACTCAGTTTCTGGAACAGCTCGGACAATTCTGCCAGTGTCTTGTCGGCAAAATTCATCACCGTCTCCTTCACTTCCTCCTTCACCTCTTCCACTTTGGGTTCCACTTTTGCCTCCTCTGCAGGGGCTTCCACGACGGTTTCTTCCACCACGGCGGCAGTTTCCTGTTCCTTAGGGGCTACATCTGCGGTCTCGGGATTCACGATAACCTCAGGCTTAATTTCTTCACTCATGACTAAAGATTCAAAAGTTTAACATATTTGTGTAACTGACAAAGTTAATAATATTTCTTTAAATAAACATAAAATACTATTTTTGCAGAAGAAAAACACCTGCATTATGCTAAGAATAGACATCCTCACCGTGGTGCCGGAGCTGCTGGACAGCCCGCTCAGCCACTCCATTCCCGGCCGCGCCGTCAAGAAGGGACTGGTAGAGATCCACGTGCACAATCTGCGGAAATACGGCCTGGGGCCGCGCCTCACGGTGGACGACTATTCGTACGGCGGAGACGCCGGCATGGTGATGATGGTGGAACCGGTGTTCAACTACATCAAGGAGCTCACCGCGGAGCGCCATTACGACGAAATCATCTACATGGCCCCGGACGGAGAGATCTTTGACCAGGGCATGGCCAACGAGCTTTCCCTCAAGGAGAACATCATCATCCTCTGCGGCCATTACAAGGGCATAGACGAAAGGATCCGGGAGCACCTGATCACCCGGGAAATCTCCGTTGGAGACTTTGTGGTAAGCGGCGGAGAAATCCCCGCCGCCCTGGTGGCCGATGCCATCATCCGCCTGGTCCCCGGCGTACTCACGGACGAGACATCGGCCCTGAGCGACTCCTTCCAGGAAGGCCTGGTGTCCCCTCCCGTGTACACCCGTCCGGCCGAATTCAACGGCTGGAAGGTGCCGGATGTGCTCCTTAGCGGCAATCCCAAACTCATCCAGGCCTGGCAGGACGAAAAAGCCCTTGAGCGCACCCGGGAACGCCGTCCGGGCCTGCTGGAAGACAAAGGCTGATGAAGAGACTGTACATACCGCTACTTCTGCTACTCCTGGTACTGCCAGGAGGCTGCCGGCGGAAAGCAGTGGGTAATCCGGCGCCTCCCTTCCCCTATGAGCAGATGCGGGAAGGAGACCTGGCCTTCCGCTGCGGACAGGGCTTTTTCAGCCGGGCGGTTATGTCGGCCGAAGAGGAGCCCCTGTACAGCCACGTGGGCGTGCTGGTGAAGGAAAACGGGGAGTGGAAGGTGGTACATGCCGTACCGGCGGAAGCGGAGTTTTCCGGGGACTTCGACAGGGTAAAGGCCGAAGGGATAGGCACGTTCTTTGCTCCAGACCGTGCGTTCCGCGGCAGCCTGGTGCACACGGGACTGGCCGATCTGGCCAGGGTATCGGCCCTGAGGGAGGAGGCGTTGCAACTGGCACGCGACAGCGTCCTTTTCGACGGTTCCTTTTCCCTGGCGGATTCCACCAAGCTTTACTGCACGGAACTGGTGTGGATGCTGTACCGGCACGCGGGGGAAGATTTGTCGGAAGGACGCCGGCGCCACATAAACGTTTTTGGAATCCAGGCCGACTGCCTGCTGCCGGAACACCTGTACGCTTATTCAAAGAACGAAGAATATTATAATTATTAAACGCTTTATTATGAAAAAGTTAGCTATTATCCTCGCCGTGGTGGCCGGTTTTGTTGCCTGCGCCGCATGCTCCAACACCAACACACCGGAAGCCGTGGCCAAGAAGGCCATCACCGCCCTCCAGAAGGGAGATTACGACACCTACGCCTCCACCTTCGACCTCTCCTCCAATGACCAGAAATGGCTGGCAGGCATGGCCGAAGAAAAAGCAAAAGAAGGAATGGATGCCAAAGGCGGTATCAAGAGTTTCAAGATTACCGACTCCAAGATCAACGGAGACAACGCCACTGTCACCGTCCACGTTATCTACAATAACGGAGAGGAGGAAGACCAGCACATGTCTTATGTGAAGGTAGACGACCAGTGGAAGCAGAAGATGAATAAATAACCTGTCAATCAACATATTAGACAGCTATAATAGTAAAGAGCTCGCTTCACAGCGAGCTCTTTACTTGGTTAGTTAGTAGTGTATTCTTACCTTAAAGAAAGTTAATAGCTGGTTAGAAGATGCGTTTTGTTCAGTGCAAAGATAAGTAAAGTTTTTCGACTTACAAATTTTTTTAAAACTTTTTTACATTTAATAAAAACTTTTAAAAAGTAAGGCTACACTTTATACAAAAATTTCGGGGAGCCTGGGGATACACCCCCACTCCTGAGGTGATGGTACCGGATGCTTCGTTATACTCCTCCCAGCGCCAGCCGGACGCATAATAGAGGTGATTGAAGAGATTGTTGACGTAGGCGCTAAGCGTAAGGGATGCCTTGTTCCAACTGAACTTATGGCTCAGAGACAGGGAAGAGACAAAGTAGGCCGGTATGGCCATCTCTTCCCGCATGGAGTTGTCTATGAATTGTTTCCCCACATATTTACCATCCCAGGCCAGGCTTCCGTTCCTCCAGGGACGGATGGTTATCACCCCCATGCCGATAACGGATGGTGACATAAGCATCTGCGTCTTGCCGTAGTTCACGGGATGCGTACGGCCGGAATAATCGTCTATGGTAACGTAGGAGGTATAATCCCGGATCTGGTTCATGGACAGGGTAAGGTTACCGTCCAGGCGCATCCAGCTGAACACCTGCCAGGCCGCCGAAAGCTCCATGCCGCGGCGCCAGGAGCGGGGCACATTCTCTTTGAGGGCATAGCCGGAGCTGGACAGTCGGCCCGTCTCCAACAGCATATCCCAGTACTCCATCAGGTAGAGGTTGGCCGACAGGGTGAGCGCCTCCGAGGCAAACTGCCAGCCTGCCTCCACGTCCAGCATCTTCTCCGGACGGATGGGCGCCCCCTCCCCTTTCACGTTCTCCTTGATGTCGCTCCGGCCCGGTTCGCGGTTGCCCCAGGCGGCGGAGGCATAGAGTTTATGCCGGCCCAGCTGTGCAGTTACGCCGGCGCGGGGATTGAAGAAATGCCAGTCCTGCCTGTAATCCAGCAGGTCTTCCTCTTTCCGGCCGAACTCCAGCCAGTCGTCGTCCGAGCCGGCAAAGGAATAGCGGATGCCGCGGTACTGCAGATCGGCATAGGCGGTAATCCAGTCCAGCGGTTTGTATTCGGCCCGAACGAATGCGCTGGCGTCCCATTTAACGCCTTCGTGACGGTACCAGTCGTACCGGGGCTCCACGTCATCCCCAAAGGCCTTCACCCAGAGGACCTCCCCCCAGTGGCCGCCCCGGTAGCGGGAAAGGTTCACGCCGCCGGTGAGATCCAGGCTTTCTGAGCGGTACCGCAGGTTGGAATTGAACACCCAGAGGTCGTTGTCCATCTTTTTCTGATAGATCATGTCGCTGCGGGAGGGGTAATTGTCCCCGTCGGGAAACGCTACGCCGAAATTCTTCAGTTTCCGGTTCACCTTATAATACTCGTCGTATCCTTCTCCGCGGGTATAGTTGAGGGTGTTGGCCCAGCTGAGATGGCTGCCGAAGGAATGGGTGTAATTGAGCTGCAGGTGGTGCTGGACATAATTGTCGGTCTGGTTGGGATAGTAATAGACGTTGCCCAGTTCGTCGTAATATTCGCCGGCGCCGTTGTAGGTGCGGTCCTTTTCGTACTGCTCCAGATCTATACCGTCCCAGGTGATGCCGCTCCGCTGCTGCCCCATGAGCCAGGTGAGACGCAGGGAATTGGCGCCGCGGAGCCATCCCAGGGCCACGAAGGCGCTCTGGGACTGGACGAAAGCGTTCCGGATATAACCGTCCGTACTGCCGTGGGAATAGGCCGCGGAGCCGTAGAATCCCTTCTCCGAAAGGCCGGTGGAGCCGCTGAGGGTTGTCATGAAGGTATTGTAGGAGCCCCCGCTGAAGTCTATTTTTGCCCAGGGGTCCGGCGTAACGAAGGCGGTGTTCATGTTAAGGCTTGCTCCGAAGGCGCCAGCTCCGTTGGCGCTGGTACCCAGGCCCCGCTGCACCTGCACGCTGGAAATAAGGCTGGAAAGGGCGGGGATATTAACCCAGAAGACTTCCTGGCTCTCGGCATCGTTGAGGGTAATGCCGTTAAGGGTCACGTTAATCTGGGATCCCTTGGAGCCGCGGATGGTCATGGCCGAATTCCCCAGGCCGGTACCGCCTTCGTTGTAGGTGACCACGGAGGGCAGCAGGTTCAGGGCCATGGGCAGGGAATTGGTGGGGTTGGCGGCGCCCAGGGCGTCTTTTCCCACATTGGTAAAGGTGACGGGTGTCTGTTTGCCGGCACGGGAGGCCGATACAACCACGGAGTCCAGACGCTCCGTTTTTTCCTGCGCCTGTGCGCAGAAGGGCAGCACAAGAAGTGCTGCAAGAAGCAAAGTTTTTTTCATTTCCTTACGACGGTATGAACCGTATCAAGTTATGAGGGTATAATCTCAATCCGGACTTTCCGGATACCCCTATTATTTATTTCTTAACTAATTCAATTTTATACATTCTGGGCCATAATTTGCCGGTTAGGTAGATGTTGCCATCGGCGTCTATGGCTATGCCGTTTAATACGTCTGTGTCACGGTCTCTAAGGCTGGCGGGTAGTAGGCCGGTGCAGTCTATGGAGGCTTCTACTTTGCCGTTGGACGGATTGATGATCACAATCATGTCCGTTAGATAAACGTTGGCCCAGACCTTTCCGTCTATCCATTCCAGTTCGTTCAGGTTCCTTAGCGGGCGGGCGTTCATGGTCACCTGCTGTTTTCTCTGAACCTTGAGATCCTCATCCATGAAGTACAGGTTGGCGCTTCCGTCGCTGGCTATGAGCTGTTTCCCGTCCGTGGTAAGGCCCCAGCCTTCCCGGTTATAGGCCAGCGTGGACTCGTACTTGAGGGTTTTGGCGTTGTACTTGAAGGCCACTTTGTTGGTCCAGGTGAGGATGTAAAGGGTTTCTCCAAGGATTACGGAGCCTTCCCCAAAATACTTGCGGGCAAAACGCTGGTTGGTGATGGGCTTGCCGGTTTCAAGGTCCACGGTTCGGAGCGTGCTGGAGCCGTACTGTCCGGTGGTCTCATAGAGCGTTCCGTTGTGGAAGAAAAGGCCCTGGGTGTAGGCGTCCCTGTCGTGCGGATACTCCTGAAGCACCTTTACGCGATACTGCTTAACCTGCGCACCCGAGCAGGCGCACAGCAGCAGGCACAGGGCCGATAAAGCTATCTTGGAAAGTATCCTCATTTCGGGAAACAAAGTTAGCAATATTCCCGAAAAAAATGCCGATATTTGGGAAAGATTGAACCAGCGAACCTACATAGCCATTGACCTAAAGTCTTTCTACGCCTCTGCGGAATGCGTTGCACGGGGGCTGGACCCGCTTACCACCAATCTGGTGGTGGCCGATGAGAGCCGGACGGACAAGACCATCTGCCTGGCGGTCACCCCGTCTTTGAAGGCGTATGGCATCCCGGGCCGGGCACGGCTGTTTGAAGTGAAGCAGAAGGTGGCGCAGGTAAATGCGGCCAGAAAGCCGGGCACTCCCCTGCTGGAATTCATGATTGCACCGCCCCGGATGGCCTATTACGTGGAAGTGAGCAGCCGGATCTACGGCATTTATCTCCGTTTCATAGCGCCGGAAGACATCCACGTGTATTCCATAGACGAGGTCTTCATAGACGCCACGGAATACCTTACCCTTTATAAAACCACGGCACACGAACTGGCCATGCGTCTCATCCGGGAAGTGCTTAAGGAAACGGGGATTACCGCCACGGCGGGCATCGGCCCCAACCTGTACCTTTGCAAGGTGGCGATGGACGTGGAAGCCAAGCACCGGGAGGCGGACAAGGACGGCGTTCGCATTGCCGAGCTGGACGAGATGAGCTATCGGCAGAAATACTGGAGCCATCGGCCCCTGACGGATTTCTGGCGCATCGGCCGGGGAACGGAGGCACGCCTGCAAAAGCTGGGTCTGTGGACGCTGGGGGACGTGGCGCGCTGCTCGCTGCGGAACGAGGAAGTGCTGTACAAGGCCTTCGGCATAAATGCGGAACTGCTCATTGACCACGCCTGGGGCTGGGAGCCCTGCACCATGGCCGATATCAAATCCTATCGGCCGGAAGGCAGCAGCCTTTCCAACGGGCAGGTCCTTTCGCGGCCCTATCCTTATGAGCAGGCGGCGGTAATAGTGCGGGAAATGACTGATTGGCTGGCGCTTACCCTGGTGGACAAGAAACTGGTGACGGACCAGCTGGTCCTGCATGTGGGCTATGAAAGCGGCTCTCCCGAGGGGTACAAAGGGGCCATGGTGGCCGACTGGTACGGCCGCGCCACTCCGAAACCGGCCCACGGCAGCGTGAACCTGGACTTTGCCACCTCATCCACCACCCTTATCCTGAAAGCCATGATGGACCTGTTCCACCGGATTGTGGATCCGGGGCTCTGTGTCCGGCGCATCTACGTGGTGGCGTCCCGTGTAAAGGACGAAAGAGAGGTGGAGGGCCGCCAGCTGAGTCTTTTTGACGAAGCGCAGCTGGATCTTGAGAAAGAGCGCAGGCAGCAGGAAGCCATCCTGGCCATCCGGAAGAAATTCGGCAAAAACGCCATTCTCAAGGGGATGAACTTTGAGGAAGGCGCCACCGGCCGGGACCGGAACAGACAGATAGGAGGACACAAGGCATGACACCGTACGACGACATAATCGGCCTGGAGCATCCCACTTCCAAGCGGCATCCCCGGATGTCCCGCCCCGACCGGGCCGCGCAGTTCGGCTCCTTCGCCGCCCTCCGGGGCTTCGAAGAAGAAATTGACCGCACCCTGGAGGAAAGGCTGGCGGAAGCCCCTCCGGACCCGGAAGATGCTTTTTATGAGATTAGGGATGAATAATTGAAGGGATTTTGTTAAATTTGTAGGATAGATTATTATAATAAACCCCTATACTATGCTTAAACTTAATGTGAAAGGTTGTGAATCCTTCGTGGATGCCGCCAAGTATGATTCCTATGTAAAGAAGGCCCTGCATGCTTTTGACGTACTGGAAAGCGAAAAAGGCGCCGGCAACGACTTCCTGGGTTGGAAACACCTGCCCTCGGAGGTGCCCGCAAGCATGCTCCGCGAGATTGAAGACATCCGGGCCAACTGGGCCGGCAGGGGCGTGAACCTGGTCATCGCCATCGGCATCGGCGGAAGCTATCTGGGCGCCAAGTGCGTGATCGAGGCCCTGAGCCACAACTTCGGGAAGCAGCTTAAAAAGAAAGACGCTCCGGAGGTGGTCTTCGCCGGCAACAATCTTTCGGAAGAATACCTGGCCGAGCTCATGGACCTGGCCGAGGAGCGTAATGTGGCCTGCATCGTAATCTCCAAGAGCGGCACCACCACGGAACCTGCCGTGGCCTTCCGCATTGTGAAGCAATATATTGAGAACAAATACGGTAAGGCGGAAGCCGCCATCCGCATCGTGGCCATTACGGACGCCAAGCGGGGCGCGCTCAAGACCCTCAGCAACCAGGAAGGCTACAAGACTTTTGTGGTTCCGGACAACGTGGGCGGCCGTTTCAGCGTGCTCACTCCGGTGGGTCTGCTGCCCATCGCCGCCGCAGGCCTGGACGTGAAGGCCCTGCTGGAAGGCGCCAGGGAAGCGGAAAAGAAGCTTGCCGTCAAAGATGCCGATAACCCCGCCGTGGTATACGCCGCCATGCGCAACTACCTCTTCAGCGAGCAGGGCAAGAAGGTGGAAATCCTGGTGAACTACAATCCCAAGCTCACCTATGTGGCCGAGTGGTGGAAGCAGCTCTACGGAGAATCCGAAGGCAAGGACGGCACCGGTATCTTCCCCGCCAGCGTGAACAATACGGCCGACCTGCACTCCATGGGCCAGTTCATCCAGGAAGGCTCCCGCGTAATGTTCGAGACCGTGCTGCACGTGGAAAAGGCCCAGCGCAGCGTTGTGATCGAGGCCGATGACCAGAACCTGGACCAGCTCAACTTCCTTGCCGGCAAGCATGTGGAGCACTGCAACCACATGGCCGAACTGGGAACTAAGTTGGCCCATATAGACGGAGGCGTTCCCCAGATTGAGGTGTCCTTTGAAAAGGTGGACGCCTACAACCTGGGCTGCCTGCTCTATTTCTTCGAATTCGCCTGCGGCGTAAGCGCCTATGCCCTGGGGGTGAATCCTTTCAACCAGCCCGGCGTAGAGGCCTACAAGAAGAACATGTTCGCCCTGCTGGACAAACCGGGTTACGAGGAGGCTTCAAAGGCCATTAAAAAGCGCCTTTAAACCATCCTAAACATTTGGCACAGAGGTCGGAGACAGCTTTCCAGTCTCCGGCCTTTATTGTTTCTGCCGGGAAGAGTTTGGATCCCATGCCCACGGCGGTGACGCCAGACTTTGCCCAGGCGGTGAGGTTCTCCTTGGTGGGTTCTACGGCGCCAGTGCACATGATCATGGCCCAGGGAAGCGGAGCCAGGACGTTCTTCACAAAGGCGGGACCGCCAACGGTACCGGCCGGGAAAACCTTCACCAAGTCACAGCCACGCTCCTGGGCGTGGACAATCTCTGTCACAGTGCCGCAGCCGGGGCTGTAGGGCACACCGCGGCGGTTGGCCAGGGTAATCACCTCGTCCACGCAGCAGGGGCTCACCAGGAAATCGGCCCCCATCTGGATATAGAGGGCGGCAGTGGGTGCATCCAGGATGGTGCCGGCACCCAGGGCCATCTCCGGGCATTCGGTCCGGACGAAAGCCATCAGCTGCTCAAACACCCTGTGGGCACCGTCGTCCCGGTTGGTGAACTCAAAGGCGCGGATGCCGCCGTCATAGCAGGCTTTCACTACCTTCTTGGTGAGTTCCACATCGGCATTGTAGAACACCGGCACGATCCCGGTCTTTCGAATGATACCGATAGTATCGATCTTATTAAATTTAGCCATAATAATTCTTTGTCATTTCGACCAAGCGTAGCGCGTGGAGAAATCTTATTATAAATCTTTTCTTAAAGGATTAACAGAATCTATCAGCCAGTCTTTCTTTGACCTAGACCATTATTTCAACTGTTTTTCTCTATCAATAGCTTGATTTATATCAGAGTATTCCTCATAATAAACAAGTTTGTGACAAAGGTATTGTTGAGTAAAACCTGGTATCAGTCCAGACCGATGTTCTTCGACTCGTCTTTCTAAATCATTAGTCACACCGATATATAGTGTTGTGTTTAACTTATTAGAGATAATGTATACGTAATACTTGTTATACATAATAAGATTTCTCCACTCGCTACGCTCGGTCGAAATGACAGTAATGATAATTAACGGGATACTCTGCCACTGCCGCCACCGGCCATGAGGCCTTCCACTTCGGAGACGGTTACACGGTTGTAGTCGCCAGGGATAGTGTGTTTGAGGGCCGATGCCGCTGCGGCGAATTCTATGGCCTGCTGGTCCGTGGGGTAGGTCAGGAGACCGTACAGGAGGCCGCCCATGAAGGAGTCGCCGCCGCCCACGCGGTCCACGATGTGGGTGATGTCGTACCGGCGGCTCTGCCAGAGGGTCTTGCCATCGAAGAGCACGCCGCCCCAGGTGTTGTGGTTGGCGTTGATGGAACCGCGAAGGGTGATGGCCACCTTCTTACAGCGGGGGAAACGGGCCATGAGCTGGCGGCACACGCTTTCAAAGCGGGTCTGGTCAATCTCGCCGCCGGTCTTTTCGGCGTCAAAGCCCTCCGGCTTGATGCCGAATTCCTTCTCGGCATCTTCCTCGTTGCCCAGGATGAGGTCGCATCCTTCCACCAGGGCGGGCATTACCTCGGCTGCGGTCTTGCCGTAATTCCAGAGTTTCTTGCGGAAATTTAGGTCACAGGATACCTTCACGCCCATCTCGTTGGCCACCTTGATGGCTTCCAGGCAGGCATCGGCCGCACCCTGGCTAAGGGCTGGCGTGATGCCGGTCCAGTGGAACCAGTCGGCCCCCTTGAGGACTTCCTTCCAGTTCACCATGCCGGGCTTGATCTCCGAGACGGAGGAATGGGCCCGGTCATAGACCACCTTGGAACCGCGGGCCACGGCGCCGGTCTCCAGGAAATAGATGCCCAGGCGCTCGCCGCCGTAGACCACACCGTCTAGATTGACGCCGAAACTGCGGAGTTCGGCCGCACACATGGCAGCGATGTCATTCTTGGGAAGGCGGGTGACAAAATGGGCGTCAACGCCATAATTGGCCAGGGAAACGGCCACGTTGGCCTCTCCGCCGCCAAAATTCACATCCAGCTGACGGGCCTGCGCAAAACGCAGATAACCCGGTGTGGAGAGGCGAAGCATCACTTCGCCGAAGGTTACTACTTTAGCCATATTTATACTTCAATCGGTTTATACTTGGGAACTAAGGATTTCATGACGGCCCAGGCAAAGAGGTACGCCACACCGCAGCAGCAGAAGATGATGAAATAGCCGGCGGGCTTGCCTTCGAAGCCCAGGAAGCGGAAGGCGGAGCCGGCCTCCTCGGCATAGGTGAAGAGGTTACCCGCCACTTTCTGCACAATCATGGAGCCCAGGCCGCCAGCCATGGTGCCGATGCCGGTAATGGAGGCGACGGCGTCCTTGGGGAACATATCCCCGATGGTGGAATACAGGTTGGCACTCCAGGCCTGATGCCCCGCGCCGGCCAGGCCGATGAGCACCGCCGGCCACCAGGGCGAGTTGAAATGCAGTCCCAGCGGTTGGGCGAACAGGGCCGCGATGGGGAAAAAGGCAAAGATGAGCATGGCCAGCATGCGGCCGTTATACGGATTCATCCCCTTCTTGTCCACGAAGATCCGGGGCAGATAGCCGCCGAAGATGGACACCACCGTAACGATGGCGTATAGGGTGAAAATGAGCCCCTGCCCCAGTCCGGAAGTGGCCGGTGCGCCAAACTGGTTGCTAAAATAGGACGGAGCCCAGAAGAGGAAGAACCACCAGACGCCGTCCGTAAAGAACTTGCCGGCAATGAAACTCCAGGTTTGCCGATACTTGAAACACTGGATAAAAGGTATGGTCTTTTCTTCAACCGGCTCCTTGCCGGAAGAAGACACCCCTCCGGTCGCTGAAGAAAATGCCGATGCTCCCTCCGGGGTGCCTTCTCCCGGACATACCAGCTCGTCCTGATGGATATAGGCCAGCTCGGCCTCGTTTACGTGGGTGGATTTTTCCGGTTTGTCGTACATGAAGGCCCAGAAGAACATCCAGATGAAGCCCAGGCCGCCTATGATGATGAAGGCCCATTCCCAACCCAGGGACGCCGCCAGCGGCGGGATGCACAGCGGAGCGGCCAGAGCGCCCACAGAGGCGCCTGCGTTGAAGATGGAAGTGGCAAAGGCCCGGTCCTTCTTGGGGAAATACTCTGCCGTTACCTTGATGGCCGCCGGGAAGTTGCCGGATTCACCCAGCGCCAGGATGCCCCGGCACAGGAGGAACAGCCACACGGATATGGTGGAAACGGTTACGGCAATTTCGGAACCCGCCTGGACAGCCCGGAGCGCCTCCACGGAACCCAGGCCCGTAAGATGCGCCGTACCCCAGCCGCAGGCGGCATGCAGGCACGCGCCGGCCGACCATACGCCGATGGCGATGAGATATCCCTTCTTGGTTCCCATCCAGTCCACGAATTTGCCTGCAAACAGGCTCACAATGGCGTAGAAGATGGAAAAGAAGGCGGTGATGGTGCCGTAGTTGGCATCCGTCCAGTGGAACTCAGGCTTGATGAACTCCTCATAAGTGAGGGAAAGGACCTGCCGGTCCAGATAGTTCACGGTAGTGGCCACAAACAGCAGGGAGCATAGCCACCAGCGCCAGTTGGTCATCAGTTTATTCTGTGTACTCATAGCTTACAGCACAGTTTTTACGGTTTCTCTCATCCCTTTTTCCTGGATCAGGGCCAAATCGGCAGCAAGGAGGTCGGTAAGGCCGGGGATGGCATTGAGGTTCTCGCCCCAGATGAATTCATCGGCCAGGACGCCCTCCGCCACCTTCCGGACATCGCCGGTGGCCCAGAGGTCCTTAAGGAGCTGCAGGATCCTGGGATCGTCATTGGGAACAATTTCGTCCTCTCCCCTCTTGCCGCCCTTGTAGTACGTGCAGATGGCGGCTAGGCCCAGCACCAGGCCCTTCGGCAGTTCGCCCTTGCGCTCCAGATAGGTCTTGAGGCCCGGCAGGTCGCGGGTTTTGAACTTGGGGAAGGAATTGAGCATGATGGAAGTAACAAAATGCTTCACGAAGGGGTTGCGGAAGCGTTCCATCACATCGGCGGCAAACTTTTCCAGTTCTTCCTTGGGAAGGTTCAGGGTGGGAAGGAGTTCTTCAAACATCACCTGCTTCACAAATCGGCCGATAAGAAGATCCTCGCAGCATTCCTTTACGGTATTGAGGCCGCTCAAGTAGCCCACGGGGCTAAGGACGGTATGGGGACCGTTCAAAAGGGTAACCTTTCTTTCGTGATACGGAGCCTCGGAGGGCACAAAGAGCACGTTCAGGCCGGCTTTGTCGGCCGGGAACTCATCGGCCACCTCTTTGGGTGCCTCAATTACCCACAGGTGGAAGATCTCCCCCTTGTCCAGCAACCTGTCCTCATAGCCCACCCGCTCGCAGAGGGCGGCGGCGTTGTCACGCGGATAACCGGGTACGATCCGGTCCACCAGCGTGCAGTAAACCTGGCAGGCCTCTTCAAACCAGGCGCTGAAATCCGGGCCCAGTTCCCATAGGTCAATATACCGGCGGATGCATTCTTTCAGATGCTTTCCATTCTCGAAGATGAGTTCGCAGGGGAAGATGATAAAGCCCTTGGAGAGGTCTCCCTTGAAGATTTGCCATCGCCGGTACAGCAGCTGGGTGAGCTTTCCGGGGTAGGAAGCGGCGGGCTTGTCGTCCAGTTTGCAGGAAGGGTCAAAGGCTATGCCGGCTTCTGTTGTATTGGAAATCACAAAACGCAGTTCCGGCTGGGAGGCCAGGGCCATAAAAGCGTCAAAGTCCCGGTACGGATTGAGTCCGCGGGAGATAACGTCTATGAGGTCTATGCTGTCCACGGGTTCCCCGTTCTGCAGGCCCTGCAGGTTCAAGTGGTAAAGGCCGTCCTGCTCATTCAGGCAATCCACCATCCCCTTCTCTATGGGCTGGACCACCACCACGGAGCCGTTGAACGCAGTCCTTTTGTTGGTATTCCAGATGATCCACTCAATGAAGGCGCGGAGGAAATTGCCTTCCCCGAACTGGATCACCTTCTCCGGGTAGCGTTTGGCCTGAGGGGCCGATGTGCGGTTAAGTCTCTCCATATATCCTTACAAAGTTACTCCGGTTTTGAATATAGCCATCTCGCGGATTCCGTGACGTTCATGGTTCACGCTCTGGCCGGAAGCTATGGCCAAAACGGCATCCCGGAAGCGCGCGGCGACGTTTTCCATGGGTTCTCCCTCCGCCAGGACACCGGCGTTGAAATCTATCCAGCCCTTCTTCCCCTCTCCCAGGGCCGAATTGGTACTGATCTTCACGGTGGGCACAAAACTGCCGAAGGGCGTGCCGCGTCCAGTGGTGAAAAGCACCAGCTGGCAGCCCGATGCGGCCAGGGCGGTGCTGGCCACCAGGTCGTTCCCCGGGGCCGATAAAAGGTTGAGGCCCTTCACCTTGAGCCGTTCACCGTATTGGAGGACATCCTTCACCGGGCTCTTTCCGCATTTCTGCGTACAGCCCAGAGACTTTTCCTCCAGGGTGGAGATGCCGCCGGCGCGGTTGCCGGGCGAAGGATTCTCGTACACGGGCATTCCCTGTTTCATGTAATATTCCTTGAAATTGTTGATAAGGCTCACGGTCTTATCAAAGGTGGCCTTGTCCTGGCAGCGGTTCATGAGGATGGTTTCGGCCCCAAACATTTCCGGGACTTCCGTGAGGACGGTGGTGCCTCCCTGAGAGACCAGCCAGTCCGAGAATACACCCAGCAACGGATTGGCCGTGATGCCGGAGAGCCCGTCCGAGCCGCCGCATTTGAGCCCCACTTTGAGTTCGCTCACCGGTACGTCTTCCCTCTTGTCGCGAGAAGCGACGGCGTAGATTTCCTTCAGGCGCTCCACCCCGTAGGCCACCTCATCCTCCACCTGCTGGCACACAAACATTTTTACGCGGGACTCATCCACCCGTCCCAGTAGCTGTTTGAAGGCGTCCAACTGGTTGTTTTCGCAGCCCAGGGACACCACCAGCACGCCGCCGGCGTTGGGGTGGCGGACCATATCGGCCAGGATGGTGCGGGTATGCTCGTGGTCTTCTCCCAACTGGGAACAGCCGTAGTTATGCGGGAAGGCCACCACCGCGTCCACACCGCCCATACCGTCATTGCCAGCCCTTCCGTCATTGCCAGCCCTTCCGTCATTGCCGGCTTGACCGGCAATCTCCTCCTTGAAGCGCTCTACAATCTGCAGACAGACGCCGTTCACGCAACCTACGGTGGGGATCACCCAGAGCTGATTGCGGATGCCCACCCGGCCGTCGGAGCGGCGGAAGCCCTTGAAGGTGAGAGATGCATGACTGCCGGCTTGACCGGCAATCTCCGGCTCATACCTGTACTCCTGCAGGCCTTCCAAGTTGGTTTTGAGATTGCCATGGTCCACCAGGGAGCCGGCTGGGGTATCGGCCGTCACGTGGCCGATGGGAAAGCCGTACTTGATTACGTTCTCCCCTGCCCGGAGGTCCCGGAGCAGCACCTTGTGGCCGCGAGGGACATCGGAGCGAAGCGATACGCCCTCCACCACCTCTCCACGGGAAAGGTCCTGCAGGGCCACCGCCACATTATCGGCAGGATTGATACGGATGTATTTCATCAGAAGTTAAAATAGCGCTTGGCGTTGTTGTAGCAGATGTCTTCCACCATCTTGCCCAGGAAATCCATTTCACTCTCCGGCAGGCGGCCGCTTTCCACATCGGCCCCCACCAGATCGCACAGGATGCGGCGGAAGTATTCGTGACGGGTGTAGCTGATGAAGCTGCGGCTGTCCGTTAGCATGCCCACAAAACGGCTCAGGAGGCCCAGGGAACTGAGCACATCCATCTGCCGGCGCATGCCGAACTCCTGATCCAGGAACCACCAGCCGGCGCCCAGCTGCATCTTGCCCGGGCAACTGTCGTCGTTGAAGCTGCCGGCCATGGCGGCCATCACTTCAAAGTCCTTGGGATTGAGGCAGTAGAGTATGGTCTTAGGCAGGCTGTCCTCCAGGGCCAGGCGGCTGAAGAACTTGTGCCCGGCCGCCGCAATCTGCATGTCCCCGATGGCGTCGAAACCGGTATCCGGCCCCACGGCCTGGAACATCTTTGCATTGCAGTTGCGGAGGGGTCCCACATGGAACTGCTGCACCCAGCCCTCCCTGGCATCCATCACGGCCATATCGTGCAGGAAGGCGCTGCGGAATTTATCCTGCTCCGGGAGAGAAGGGGCTTTCCCCAGCAGTACTTTCTTGAAAATGAGTTCTATCTCCACCTCCCTGTAATCCTGGGCGTAGAAGGTCTCCATGCCGTGGTCCGAGAGGCGGCAGCCTGCTTTGGCAAAGAAATCATGCCTTACCTGCAGGGCCTCAATGAGGTCTGCATAGGAATCTATCTTCTTGCCCGCAGCGGCGCCCAGGCGTTCCAGATATGCGTTATAGGCTTCCGGCTTGGAGATATCCATGGCCTTGTCCGGCCGCCAGGTGGGAAGCACCTTGGTGCCGAAGGGATGCTCTGCAATTTGCCGATGATAGCGGAGGTCATCGGCCGGGTCGTCCGTTGTGCAGACTACTTCCACGTTGAAGCGGCGGATAAGGGCCTGGCCCCGGAATTCCGGCGTGGCCAGCTTGGCGTTGCACTCTTCAAAGATCTCCCGTGCCGTTGCGGGACAGAGCAGTTTGTCTATGCCGAAGACACGGCTTAACTCCAGGTGCGTCCAGTGATAAAGCGGGTTCCGCATGGCGTACGGAACGGTTTCCGCCCACTTCTGGAACTTCTCCCAGGACGGACGGGTTCCCGTAATATACTCTTCCGGAATGCCGTTTGCCCGCATTGCCCGCCATTTGTAATGGTCTCCGCTGAGCCAGAGTTCCGTTATATCCGCGAAGGATTTGTTGGTGGCAACCTCCTCCGGCGAAAGATGGCAGTGATAGTCGATGATGGGCATGTTTGCCGCATGGGCGTGATAGAGCTCCCGGGACACCTTGCCCGGCAGCAGGAAGTTCTCGTGGATGAACGGCATAGTATATCTGTATTACCTAACCTACAAATATACGGAAATAGAAGGAGAAAAAAAAGAATGGCGGGGCCGTAAGCCGCTTTCTGTTTTTAAATCTGTCATTTATCTTCGCAACCTACCCCCCGGCATCGGACGGGCCGTCCTCATCTGCCGGTATATTTGGTCTTGCAGGCCCG
>CAMHKD010000033.1:0-19393 GCA_946185645.1 uncultured Bacteroidales bacterium | reverse complement strand
CAACCTTCGATGCAAAAGCCGGTGCAAAGCACATGGTGAAGGTTATCCGCATGGAAAAGAGCCCCAAGACCGGTGCCTACGTTTTCGTAGAGCAACTGGTGGAGGAAGGTAAAGAGAAGGATTTCTTCAATAAGAAGTAAGCGAAGAAATCTGTGAAATAAGATGTCCGGGCACGTTTTCGTGTCCGGACACTTGTTTTTCTGCAGGAACCAGCCAGGTGAAGGGGGCTGGGAACGACGTTCGTCGCTATGGCGGTGTTTCCAACTGGAAGGGCTTGCCTGCGAACGTCTCTTTTTCCCGCTGACTCACCGTCGTGCGCATGCCGGTTGAAACCTATCCCTCCGTGGCACCGCTTTCGCTGAACACAGGCATCCCTCCGGCTTCGCCTGCGGGACCGCCCTCCAGTTGGCCGCCATTTAACGCTCCTCTCTATTGTTCCCAGCCCCCTTCACCTGGCTGGTTGATGCAAGAAAGGCCGTCACTATCTCTCAACTGTCGCAGGTAACACTCCAAAATGTTGCAGGTCTGCAAAAAACGGCCGACCTGGGGCGCAAATCGGCCATTGACGCTTTCTACTGCTGCAGGTCGGAAGAAAAATGCAGACCTGCGGCACTTTGTTCGTTAACCTGCAGCGCTTCCTGTTGGAGATGGGCCGCGGTTTTTGCTTCGAATACCGCCAGAAGCGCATACTCGTAGACCAGGACTATTTCAAGAGGTACAAGGAAGAAGAGAAAGAAAAGCGGGAGGCCAAATGACCTCCCGTTACCAACTCAGTACCTCCGTCATGCCCGACCTGATCGGGCATCTCTATGGAACCACGTAGTACGCTTTGCCGGCGGGGATAGTGCTGCCTGTGTAGGTGTAGAATCCGAGCGTTCCTTCGGAGTTATTCAGCACGTATACCGTTCCGTCGGGTTTGTCGATGGCGCCGTTGGAGCCCTGCAGGATGTTCCCGGCTTGGGCGGTGGCCTCGGTGGAATCCAGTCTGGTGAGGTGGACGCTGGGGGCATCGGCCACTATAATGGCTGCGGTATCGGCAGGAATCACACGGCCGTCGGTGCCAATGATGTGGAGCACAACCCGGTCGCCGTCCAGGCTGGCCGTGTAGGCCTTGGCACCTTCCGGCAACTGGTAATGAAAAGCGCTTAAATAGAAGGTAGTAACGTATCTAGATTCGCCGAAGACTGTGGCGGAAGTGGCGGGGAGATGGGTACTTCTCAAATACAGAAGGGATTCCTTCTGGATATTATAGTCCGACAGTGTTTTGCCTTCGTTCAGCACAATGTTATTGCAAACGAGCAGCTGAGTATCTGGCGGGAGACCTTCCTTTTCCTGTATTTTGGCTTTGATAGCTTCTATACTGTCCGTGGGTTCCACCTCCAGCGTGATGGTTTTCCCAGAAAGGGTTTTGACAAAGATTTGCATGGCGTTCGCGTTGAGCGCCATGCACAGCATCACAAATAGGGATGCAACTCTCTTCGAAAGAAGCCCTTTCCCTTTCATGGGAATCCTACAGTACCGTGTTCACTTCCGTGGCACTTAAGGCCAGATCCAGGCGCTGGTTCAGGGAGGCGTTCTTTACGCTCACGAAGGTGCCGTTGGGCTTACAGTCTGCCGGAATGGTCTTGGAGCCGCGGTAGGTGACACCGGTATTGTCCACTACGGTGAAGGTGAGAGCCTCGGCATTGGTTTCGTCGCCGTTTCGCAGGGCCACGAAGAACGGATCTACCGTGGCTGTGCCCAGGGTGACGGAGATGGGGCCTTCTACCAAAGATGAGCCATCCACGGCCAAACTTTGTACCAGGTGACCGTTTGCACTGGAGATGGTCACGGACTTGGTGGTGATAGGGGTCTTGTTCACACCGTCGTTGTAGCGGAAGCTGAGGCGGTAGATGCTCTGCTGGTTGGTGAAGGAGGCGTTTTCCGTGGTGATGGTCCAATTATTTCCCCCGTGATCGGTAGCTCCGGTCACTAGCACATCTGAAGCCATTGTATAGTGGAACTTCTTTTCGATGGAGTCCGTGGCATCGTCCGAGAGCATCAACTTGCCAATCTGGCCGGTATAGTCCCACGTCTCGCGGGGGGTAAGCAAGGTAAGGGTGGTTGTGTTTTCTTCGATGCTGGCTGTTGTTGTCACTGATCCGGAAAGAGTGGCCTTATGAGCGTCCGTGCCGACCGGGGTGGCGGTCAGCGTGCCGATGCAATCCGTGCCCAGATAAACCTTAACCTCCTCGCCGTCTTTCCAGATGGACTTCAGCAGAGTGGTGGTTGCCTCTTCTCCGTCAACGTCCAAACCCTTTGTCTGCGGTCCGTCGTTCCTTTCGGCCAGGATGGAAACAGTGTAGGTAGTAGCTTTTTCTTCCACGACCTCCGGCTTTTCCTCTATGAGTTCTTCTTCAATCTTCATGCAGCCGGTCCAGGCCATTGCGCCCAGCAGGGCGGCTATCAGTAATATAGTCTTTTTCATACGCTATTCACTCTTAAGATAATACGCCTTGCCGGCAGGGATGGTGCTGCCGTTGAACTTGTAGAAGCCCAGAACCTCGCTGGAGATGTTCAGCACATAGGGCACCTTGTCATCTACCTTTCCGGCGGTCACAGTTACAGCCGTGTCCGATCCCTGCAGGATGTTGCCGGCGTGGGCCGTCACATCGGTGGATGCCAGTTTGGTAAGCGTGATGCTGGCGGCATCAGCCACCACGATAACGGCAGTCCCGTGCGGGATCACGCTGCCGTCATCTCCAACCTGCCGGAACACCACCCTGGCGCCATCCAGGCTGGCCGTGTATGCTTTGGTGCCGACCGGCAATTCATAATCCAGCGTCCCGTGATAGAACGTGGTCACGTACTTGGACTCGCCGAAGATGGTGGCCGAAGTTACAGAGAGGGCCAAAGAGGCATTGGCCGTCCACGTCGCCGTGGCGGTGACATCATAAGCGGGCATGGTGAAGGTATAATTACCTGCGTCCTCAGTGACGGTGACGTCGTTATCGTTGGCATCCTTCACGCTGTAGCCGATGAAGTCGCTGTAGCCAGCAGGGGCTTCGCCGTGGCCGAGGGTGATGGTGATGTTGGGCAGGTAGTAGTTGGTGCCGCCGTGGCTGACGGTGGCGGTGCCTGTGGCGGTGATGCCAGCAGCAGCGGTGACAGTATAGACGCAGCGTGCCCCGTTGTCGTCAGTGATGTCGCCGGAATCATTATATGCACTATAATACCCACAGCCGACGTTGGTGGCATTCGGCGTGCCGTTCACGGTGCAGCCATTATAGTAGTTGTTGGTGAGCGTACCGTCCACGAAATAGCCCACGATGGCGCCGACATAGTATGAGCTTCCGACCGTGGCGCCGAGGGCGAGGCAGTTCTCGATGGCGCTGTCATAGCTATAGCCCACAACGCCGCCGAATTCACTGCAATATGCAAGGCCGTCGGCCACGCTCAGGGTGGCGGCGCTGGTGCAGCCGCTGACCGTGCCGCTGGAATTATAGCCCACAACGCCGCCGTGATAGCAGGCGTCCTCGCGGACGGCATGGACGGCGACGGTGGCGGCGGCGTGGCAGTTCTGCACGGTGCCGTAATTACTTCCGACTATACCGCCGACGTACCAGTAGCCGGTGATGCGGGCATCGCTGACGGTGATGTTCTTCACGGTGCCGCTGACCTTGCCGAAGAGACCCAGATAACTGTCGTCATAGCCTTGGTTGTCGCCGTCCCGATAGACGCGGATGCCGCTGACGGTGTGGTCCTGTCCGTCGAAGGTGCCGCGGAAATAATAATAATTGCCGATGGGCTTGAAGTTGTCCTCGGTGCTCGCGGCGGCGTTCCATGCGGTGGTGGCGTTGTAGGTGATGTCGTTGTCGAGACGGAAGAACTTGCCGTCGTAGTCGTTCTCGCTGTAACCACCCGTGCCTTCCACTTTGTTGGCCAGCAGGTCGAGGCCGGCGGCGGTGGTGATGACGTAGGCCGTGGCCTCGCTCGTTCCGTCGGCTCCGCTGGCGATGCCCCAGACGTCGGTCGGGGCGACGGTGACGGTGGTATTGGCGGTAATCGTGAAGGTGTTGCCTGCGATGGTCGAGCCGTTCACGCTATAGACCGCCGCATAGCCTTCGCTCAGGGTGGGATAACTCAGGGCGACGGTGGTGCCGCCCAGATAGTAGGTGTCGCTGCCCACAGTGACGCTGTTTCCGTCGGCACTCACGCCGTCGGGCAGGGTGAGGGTGTAGGTGTCGCGCAGTTCGGCGCTGACGCTGAGGTCGACATTGGGCATGGTGAAGGTGCCAGCGGTCTCAGCCACGAGACTGGCGTCGTCCGTCCTGGTGACGGTGAACAGGGCGGCTTTGCCTGCGGGTACATTGTCGTAGGTCAGGGTGACGGTGTTCTCGTAACTGCCGTGGTAGGTGGTGCCGCCCACGGTGGTGAGGCTCTTGCCGCTGGCGGCGCTCACGCCGTCGGGCAGGGCGATGGTGTATCCGCCGCAGGCCCAGGCTCTGTCAGAATTGTACGCGCCGACGTAATAGTTTTTCCCATTGACGGTGCAGTTGTGGTAGAAGTTGTTGGAGCAGCCGCTTTGATTGGAAAAGTCGCCGGCAATGGCGCCCTTGTAATTGTTATTGTCCGTCTCGGTGATGACGGAGCTCAGCACGAGGCAGTTCTGGAGGGTTCCGCTGTCCATCTTGCCAACGATGCCGCCTACTGTGGACGGGGCATTGATGCTGGCGTCGCTGAGCACGATGTTCTTCACCGTGCCGCCGTTGATTTTCTTGAAAAGGCCGTGATACGTGCCGTTTTGATAGATGCGGATGCCGCTGATAGTGTGGCCCTTGCCGTCGAAGGTGCCGCCAAATTCCTGGATGCCGTCGAAGTTGTTCTCGGTTTCGCTGCCGTTGGGCGTATAGGCGATATCGGCACCCAGCTCGAAATACTTGCCGTTGGTCTGGTTTCTCGAATACTTGGCCAGCAGCGTGAGACCGGCGGTGGTGGTGATGATGTAGGGATGCTCCGCCGTGCCGTCCGCGCCGTCCCCGATGCCGAAGCAGTCAGTCGCCTTGGCGGTGACGACCGCATCCTTTCGTTTGATGTAAAAACCGATGTTGCCGGAACTGCTGGTGGTGGCAGCGGTGCCGTCATAGGTGGCGGAGTTGAGGACGTAACCGAACGGGGCAACGATAGTGTACCATGTGCTTGAGGTGTAGTATCTGCAATAGGTTTCGCCATCTAACGTATAGATATTTGCGTTGCTTCCGCTGCCGCTGAGGGAAATGCCCTCGGGCAGCGTGACCTTGTAAACCTCGTGCTGTGTGACGCTTCCGCTGGTGACGTTCTGCGCGGGCATGGTGATCGTGACCGAGCGCCTGTTGGAGGCAATGACAGCGTTGAGGGTGCCGGACAACACACTCACGATGATCTTGTGCGCGTCGGTTGGCGTCAGCGTGATAACGGTGCCGGCAGCATAGTAGAAGTTGTCATCGTCTGACGACACGGGCTCCGGGCTGTAGTTCAGACCGCTGAAGAACGTCTTCTTGATGGAGTACGTCGTCTCCTGCGCCCACGCCGTGCTGTGCCCCGCCGCGAGAGCCGCGATGGTGATGGCGGCGGCGAGAAGGTGTTTGAATGTGTTGGTGTTGTTTCTCATCGTCCGGTCCTCCTTAATCGTCTTCGTCCAGACCGCCATAGTGGTAGTCTTGTTGGGAGGCACACACGATTCCTTCCGTCTTCACCTCCACGACCAGCGTCGTGGGGGCCTCGTAGATTTCTAAAATCGATCCTTTCATAGTTGAATACACTATAGTACAAAGTATCGCGAAATTAACCATTTTCCTCCTAAACACAAAATCCAAATCGCATAATGTCGCCCGTAGTAGGTACCCATCAGGAGTGTAGCAGGTCTCTGATGGAAATGTCGCAGGTCTCTGATGGAAATGTCGCAGGTCCCAGGGGTAAATGGGGCAGGTCTGTTTTTAGGGTGAGTACCTGCAGCGGGAATCGGCCTTGCACGCCGTGCAGCGTTGCCGGTCCCCCCACTCTTTTGGGACCTGCTGCATCCGGGGCCCTCACCTGCGACGGCGCACGACTGTTGTTTTCTGCGCCGAAAATATGTATCTTTGTGAGTTAATTAGACGATTGCAATGGGCATTTTTGATAAAGGCGTTAAGAAGACCAACCTAAACTTCTTCCAGAAGCTGGGGCGGGCCATCGTGGGGAAGTCCCGCGTGGACGACGAAGTGCTGGATGCGGTGGAGGAGGCCCTGCTCTCTTCGGACATGGGCGTGGACACCACGCTCAAGGTCATCGAGAATATTGAGGACCGAGTGGAGAAGGACAAATACGTAGATATGGAAGAGCTGGTTGGCCTTATCCGGGAAGAGATTGCCGCCCTCATGGGGGAGGATGATGCTCCGGTGCAAGCTTTTGACTTCTCCAAGAAACCTTACGTGATGCTCATCGTGGGCGTGAACGGGGTAGGAAAGACCACCACCATCGGCAAGTTGGCCTCCATGCTTCGGGCCCAGGGCAAGAAGGTGGTTGTAGGTGCGGCCGACACCTTCCGCGCCGCGGCCGTGGAGCAGCTCACCGTATGGGCAGAACGCTCCGGGGCCGATATAGTGAAGCAGCCCATGGGCGCGGATCCTGCCGCCGTTGCCTTCGACACGGTGAAATCGGCCGTGGCCAAGGGGGCCGATGTGGTGCTCATAGACACCGCCGGGCGCCTGCACAACCGCGTGGATCTCATGAACGAGCTCACCAAAATCCGCAATGTTATCCGCCGCGTGGTGCCGGACGGTCCGCACGAAGTGCTGCTGGTGCTGGACGGTTCCACCGGGCAGAATGCCTTTGTCCAGGCCAAGGAATTTTCCAAGGCAACGGACGTTACGGCCCTCGCCGTAACCAAGCTGGACGGCAGTGCCAAAGGCGGCGTGGTGGTGGGCATCGTGGACCAGTTCAAGTTCCCCATCAAGTTCCTGGGCATTGGAGAAGGCATAGAGGACCTCAAGGTCTTTGACCGCAAAGAGTTCGTGGAAGATTTGTTTAAATTAGAGGATATACAATAATGAGATTGCCGGTTAAGCCGGCTATGACGTCATCCCCGGCTCGACCGGGGATCTCAAAACAACTTATTATGAAAGTTTCTTACAATTGGCTTAAAGAGTATTTGAAGTGTGACCTTACGCCGGACCAGGTGGCCGAGGCAATGACCTCCATCGGCATCGAGGTGGATTCTGTGGAAATGGAAGAGGCCGTACCCGGCGGACTGCAGGGCGTGGTTGTGGCCCAGGTGCTCACCTGCGAGCCCCATCCGGACAGCGACCATCTGCACATTACCACCGTGAACGACGGTTCTGAGGAACCCGTCCAGGTGGTCTGCGGCGCCCCCAACGTGGCGGCGGGGCAGAAGGTGCTGTTCGCCCGTATCGGCACGGTGCTGCCCGGGGATTTCAAGATCAAGAAGTCCAAGATCCGCGGCGTGGAAAGCTTCGGCATGATCTGCGCGGAGGACGAACTGGGCATCGGCAACAGCCACGAGGGCATCATGGTGCTCCCGGAAAGCGCCGTTCCCGGCACTCCGGCCAAGGAATACCTCAAACTGGAAGACCAGGCTGTCATTGAGTACGAGATTACGGCCAACCGCATTGACGCCGCCTCCCACTGGGGCGTGGCGCGGGATCTGTACGCATACCTTAAGAGTCGGGACATCCCTTGCTCGCTGGAGCGTCCGTCCGTGGATGCTTTCCGCGAGGGTGCGGGCGAATCCATGCCCGTAGAGGTGCTGGACAACGCCGGTGCGCCGCGTTACATCGGCATCACCGTCAAGGGCGTAAAGGTGGCTCCTTCCCCCGAGTGGCTGCAGAAAAAGCTCCTCTCCATCGGCCAGCGTCCGGTGAATAATGTAGTGGATATCAGCAACTTCATCCTATTCGAAGACGGCCAGCCCCTGCATACCTTCGATGCCGATAAGGTCCGTGGCGGCAAGGTCATCGTACGTCGCGCCAAGGACGGAGAACCTATCCGCACCCTGGACGGTGTGGAGCGCAAGCTCGCTTCCTGCGACATGGTCATTGCCGATGCGGAAGGCCCCATGTGCATTGCCGGTGTGTTCGGCGGAGAAGATTCCGGCGTTACGGACAGCACGGTGAACGTTTTCATTGAGGGTGCATACTTCGATCCCGTGTCCATCCGCAAGACCGCCAAGCGCGAGCAGCTTTCCACGGATGCCAGCTTCCGCTTCGAGCGCGGGGCCGATCCGGAGGCTGCCGAATACGGCGCCAAGCGGGCCGCCCTCCTCATCCAGGAGATTGCCGGCGGTGAGGTGGTGGGCAAGGTCCGGGAAGTGTATCCGGAGCCCATCGGCCGTGCTCAAATTGAGCTGGACTATAACCGTATGGAGCATTTCATGGGCAAGAAGATCGGCCATGATACCATTGAGAAGATCCTGGAAGGTCTTAACTATCAGTTCCTTGAGAAACGTAAAGGCGGCGCCCTGGTGGCGGCTCCCACCTACATGGTGGACGTTACCCGGGAATGCGACGTGGTGGAGGAAGTGCTCCGCATCTACGGTTACAACAACGTGGAACTGCCGCAGACCCTCCGCATGAGCGTTAACGCCAGTCCCACCCCGGATCCGGAAGCCATCCGCAACAACATCTCCAACTGGCTGGCGGCCAATGGCTTTGTGGAAACCATGAACAACTCCCTCACCAAGGAGGATTATTATACCAAGCTCCAGACCTTCCCGGCCGAGCGTTGCGTGCACATTGTGAACCCGCTCAGCAGTGACCTTAACGTGATGCGGCAGACGCTGCTCCTTAACGGCCTGGAGGTGGTGGCCTACAACCTTAACCGGCAGGCCACCTCGCTCAAGTTCTTTGAGTATGGCTCTGTGTATCAGCGCCTTCCGGAGACGGACGGCACCACCCTTGCGGGGTACGAAGAGCACCGCTGCTTCTCGCTCTTCCTCACCGGAACCCCGGACAAGGCCTGGCGCAATCCGGTCCAGAAGTCCCATTTCTTCCTCCTGAAGGGTTATGTGGAGGCCCTGCTGGCCCGTTACCGGATAGATGCCAGCACCCTGCTCACGGAAGCCGCCCCGGCCGATCTGTTTGCCGAAGGACTGGTATACCTCCTGCCCGGCAAGGAGCCCAAGGTGCTCTGTACTCTGGGAACCATTAACCCGGTGCTGGCCAAGCGCTTTGGCATCAAGCAGCCGGTAATTGCCGCGGAAATGAACTGGGAAGTGCTGTTCTCCCTGGTGAAGCGGGACAAGTTCTCCTTCAAGGAGCTGCCCAAGTTCCCGGAGGTGCGGCGGGATCTGGCCCTGCTGCTGGACGAGTCGGTCTCTTATGCCGATGTCCGCAAGGCAGCCCTGCAGGCCGGCAAGAAGCTCATCAAGAGCGTTACCCTCTTTGACGTATACCGTGGGGAGAAGATCCTCATCGGCAAGAAGCAGTATGCCCTTAACTTCGTGCTGCAGGATCCGGAGCGCACCCTTACGGATGTGGAGGTTGAAAAGACCATGGAACGCGTTCTGAGCACGCTGCAGAGCCAATTCGGCGCCATTCTCCGTTAATGAAAAAAAGCTTGGCTAATATGGTCCTTGCCATCCTTGCGCTGGCGTTCTGGGTCTCCTGCAAAGAGGGTCCCAGGTGCATTCCGCGCGATGAGATGGTGGACATTTACTGTGAACTTTTCCTGCAGGACCAGGCCATCCGTCTTAACAAGAGCATCAGTGACAGGGCCGATACGGTGCTTGTCTACGAAGGCATCTTCCGGAAACATGGCTATAATACGGACGACTATCTGTACAGCGTGGAGTATTACCTCCGGGACCCGGAACACATGGCCAAGATCATGGACGAGGTGGAGACCCGGATGGAGGCTTCCGCCCGCGGCATGAAGGAGGAAGTGGAGATTTACGACATTCAGCAGGAACTCCTGGCCATTTGGGAAAAGCCTGTGAGCGACAAGCTTCCCCGTCAGGTGTCCCTGGCCGAAAAGGGCCGGATCGTGCGGGATTCCACGGGGAGTGTCCAGTATTTCCGCTACCTTCCGGAAGAGAGACCCAAGCTGGATACCCTGGTGCTAAGAATTAACTGACAATGAAACGTTTCGCTGCCAAATATCTGTACACGCTTGTGACTCCGGAGCCCATAGTGAATGGCTTTGTGGAGATGGAGGAGGACGGAACGGTTGTGCGTACGGGTGTGTGCGCGAATCCATCGGCCGAAGAAGTTTTCCTGGACGGAATCCTGTGCCCGGGCTTTGTGAACGCCCACTGCCATGTGGAGCTTTCGTACATGAAGGGGCTGTTCCGGAAGGGGACGGGCATGGCAGGTTTCATAGACCAGATCAACGAGCTCCGGGACACGCAGTCCCTGGAAGACAAGGTCCGGAAGCTCACGGAAGCCATGGACGATATGTGGGATCAGGGCGTAGTGGCCATGGCCGATATTTCCAATTGCAATGACTCTTTTGCGGTAAAGCAGCGCCATCCCATGTACACCCGCACCTTCCTGGAGGTGTTTGGTGCCGTTCCTGAGGAGTGTGATGCTGTTATGGAAGGCGTTAACCGTCTGCAGGAAGAGGCCCGGTCCTATGGCCTGGATGCCGCTCCCACGCCGCATTCCTGCTATACCATGAGCCCGCAGCTGGTTACTGCTTCATCGGCCGCCGGCCTCAAAAGCGGCTTTCTGTCCTTCCACAGTGAGGAATCGGACCAGGAGGAGGAGATGATGCGCTTTGGCCGCGGCCCCATGTGGGACAACCGCATAGCCAACGGCATCCCCACGCCGCCGGTGACGGGTACTTCTTCTCTGGAGTATTTCCTGGATCGGCTTAAGGCCGGGGTTCCGGTACCGGTGGAGGGGAATGTGCTGCTGGTGCACGAATGCTGCCTGAGTGAGGAAGGAGTGGCAGCCGCCAAGGCTGTGCTCCGGCATCCTTACCTGGCCGTGTGTCCGCTGTCCAATCTCTTCATCCATAATATGTTGCCGCCCATCCCGCTGATGCGGGAAAGCGGAATTCCCATCTGCGTGGGAACGGATTCCCTGTCCTCCAATGACCAGCTTTGTATTGTTGACGAACTCCGCTGCCTGCAGGAGGCTTTCCCGGAGGTCCCTCTGGGCGAACTGCTAACCTGGGCCTGCCGGAACGGAGCCGCCTTCCTGGGGAAGGAGGACGTTCTGGGCACTTTGGAGCCCGGGAAGAAGCCCGGAGTGGTGTTTATTAATTCGGTGGGGAGTATCCCTTCCTCCGCGAAGAATTATGCCGATGCTCCGGAAGGGATAGCTCCCCACCGGACAAATCAAACCGTTGCGGAAACAGAGGCAGCTCCCTGCCTGAGTGCAAACAGTAAATCGAAGTTATTATGCTAAGGGAAACCACCGTTTTCGGCCCCATTTTCAGCCGCCGGCTGGGGAGTTCCCTGGGAATCAACCTATTGCCGGAAAAGGGAAAAATATGTAACTTTGACTGCGTGTACTGCGAATGCGGGTGGAACAGGGATGGACTTCAGGATACACGCCTGCCATCGGCCGATGATGTCCGAAAGGCCCTTTCGGCCAAGTTGGAAGCTTGCCAGGCGGCGGGAACGCCCATTGATTCCATCACTTTTTCCGGCGACGGGGAACCCACTTTGAATCCGGACTTTCCGGAGATCATAGACCTCACGCTGGAGCTCAGGGACCGGTATTATCCGGCGGCCAAGGTGTCGGTGCTGTCCAATGCCACGTGTGCGGGAAAGCCGGAGGTGTTTGAGGCGCTGCTCAAGGTGGACAACCCCATCCTCAAGCTGGACGCTCCAACAGACGAGCAGGTGGCTCTGGTAAACCGGCCGGTGGGCCATTATCATGTGGCCGATGTGGTGGAGGCGCTGTCCCGTTTCAAGGGCAATTTCGTGCTGCAAACCATGTTCCTGCGGGGTCCGGGCTGGGAATCGGCCCAATGGGTGGAAGGATGGATGGAGATTGTGCGGAAGCTTCGGCCCAGGGAAGTGATGGTGTACACAATAGACCGGGAAACCCCCATGAAGGGACTCGGCAAATATACGGTGGAGGAGATGCGCGCGCTTGTGCAGCCCCTCATTGATGAAGGACTAACCATACAAATCAAAGGATAACACACTATGTCGTACTCAAGTAAATGGGGCTATACCCCCGACAAAGAGGCCATTGCCCACAACCTTGAACTGATTGCCTCCAATCTGGAGAACATCGCCACGGAAGATGTGTACAAGTTCTGCTTCGGCATCATGGACCAGACCACCCTCAATGCAGACGACACGCCGGAGAAGGTGAAGGCCATGGTGGAAAAGGTGAACGGCATTCCCGTGAACTTCCCCGGCTGGCCGCTGCCTGCCTCCTGCTGCGTGTATCCCAACCTGGGTCACGTGGTGGCTGCCACCCGCAAGGATCCGGCCCTGCATGTAACCACCGTAGCCGGCTGTTTCCCCACCTCCCAGAGCTGGCTGGAAGTGAAGCTCAAGGAAATTGAACTGGCCGTGAGGGGTGGTGCCGATGAAATTGATATCGTGCTGGCCCTCAATACCTTCCTGGCAGGGGACTATGTGGCTGCCGGTGCAGAGATCAAGGCTTCCCGGGAGTGCATAGACCGCGTGGCTGCAGAACTGGGTCGTCCAGTGGTGCTCAAGGTAATCCTGGAAACCGGCCTGCTGGTTACCCCGGAACTCATTGCCGATGCCAGTTTCCTTGCCATGGAGAACGGTGCAGACTTCATTAAGACTTCCACCGGCAAGGTGAAGGTGAATGCCACTCCGCAGGCCGCCTGGGTCATGTGCGAGTGCATCAAGAAGTATTACGAGGCCACCGGCCGCAAGGTGGGCTTCAAGGCCGCCGGCGGCGTGTCATCGGCCCTGGACGCCGTGTGCTACTATTCCATCGTGAACAGCATCCTGGGCAAGGAATGGATGGACAAGCAGTACTTCCGTTTTGGCGTTTCTTCCCTAGCCAACAAGCTCCTGAGCGCCGTAGAGCAGAAGACCGTTACCTACTTCTAATAGAAGTTGTTACTAACAAAAAAGCGACCTCAACAGGTCGCTTTTTTTGTTAGTGGTATTGCACGTTAGTGCAACATGACTGTAAGGCCTGCCATAACAATACTCACCATGCTCATGAGTTTGATGAGGATGTTCAGGGAAGGACCGGAGGTGTCCTTGAAGGGATCTCCCACGGTGTCTCCCACCACGGTGGCATGATGGCTGGCGGAGTTCTTGCCGCCAAAGTTGCCTTCTTCCACGTACTTCTTGGCATTGTCCCAGGCGCCGCCGGAATTGGCCAGGAAGATGGCCAGTACGAATCCGGCACCCAGACCGCCGGCCAAGAGGCCGATCACGCCCGCAGGACCCAGCACCACGCCAACCAGCATGGGAACGATGATGGCCAGCAGGGACGGGAAGATCATTTCATGCTGGGCAGCCTTGGTGGAAATGCGTACGCAGGAAGTATAGTCTGGACGCTGTTTTCCTTCCAGGATACCGGCAATCTCGCGGAACTGGCGGCGGACTTCCACCACCATCTTTTCCGCGGCGCGGCCCACGGCGTTCATGGTGAGGCCGCAGAAGAGGAAGGCCATCATGGAGCCGATGAAAACGCCCACCAGCACCAGCGGGTTCATGAGGGTAATGTCGTAATACTCAACAATATCCGTAATGCTTGCGGAGACGGTTTCCACCGTCCTTCCGCCAACGTCCAGCACCGTCTTTCCAATGTGGCTGAAGCCAATCTTGAGCTCTTCAATATAGGAGGCCAGCAGGGCCAGGGCCGTAAGGGCGGCGGAGCCGATGGCGAAGCCCTTTCCGGTTGCGGCGGTGGTGTTGCCCAGGGAGTCCAGGATATCCGTCTTTTCGCGCACGGAAGGATCCAGCTCGCTCATCTGGGCGTTGCCGCCGGCATTATCGGCGATGGGGCCGTAAGCGTCTGTGGCCAAGGTGATTCCCAAGGTGGAAAGCATACCCACAGCAGCGATGGAAATGCCGTACAGACCCAGGCTAAGGCTCTCCGTGGAGAAGTGGAAGCCCGTTGCAAAACCATAGGCTAGGAGGATGGCGACGGCAATGGTAATCACAGGGACGGCCGATGAACGCATGCCCAGGCCCACGCCGTTGATAATCACGGTGGCGGAACCCGTCTGGGCGCTCTCCGCCAGCTTCCGGGTGGGTTTATACGAATGGGAAGTATAGTACTCCGTTACCTTGCCGATGATGACGCCTGCCAGAAGGCCGCTGAGCACGCTGAGGGCCAGCTGCCACCACTGAGGAAGGCCGTTCTGTCCGTCAAAGCCCAGGACGTAGAATACGCCAAAGGAGAGGACGGCAATGAGGATGGCGGCCAGGTTGGTGCCGCGGCTCAGGGAACCCAGCAGGTCCTTGAGGGTGGCGCCTTCCTTGGTGCGAACCACGTAAATACCTAAGATAGAAAGCACAACGCCGATGGCGGCAATCATCATGGGGGCCAGGATGGCTTTCATCTGCACGTCCGTACCTGCCTGGAAGAAAGCCGATGCACCCAGGGCCATGGTGGCCAGGATGCTGCCGCAGTAGCTCTCGTACAGGTCTGCGCCCATGCCGGCTACGTCGCCCACATTGTCGCCTACATTATCGGCAATGGTGGCGGGATTGCGCGGATCGTCCTCCGGGATGTCCTGCTCCACTTTACCTACGATGTCTGCGCCTACATCGGCCGCCTTGGTATAAATACCGCCGCCCACACGTGCGAAGAGGGCCTGCGTGCTGGCGCCCATGCCGAAGGTGAGCATGGTGGTGGTGATTACCACAAGCGTCTGGGCGTCTGATGCTTCATGGATAAAGGTGCGGAGGATGAGCCACCAGATGGAGATATCCAGCAGACCCAGGCCCACCACGGTGAGACCCATAACGGCGCCGCTGCGGAACGCCACCTTGAGGCCGGAGTTGAGGCTGCGCATGGTGGCATTGGCCGTACGGCCGGATGCGTAGGTGGCTGTCTTCATGCCCACGAAACCTGCCAGACCGGAGAAGAAACCGCCGGTAAGGAAGGCAAACGGCACCCAGGGATTCTGTACCCCAAAGCCATAGGCCAGGATGGCAAACAATACTGCCAGGACGGCAAAAACGATAACAACAATCTTGTATTGTTGTTTAAGATACGCCATGGCTCCTTCGCGCACATACTGGGCAATCTCCTTCATGGTGGGAGTGCCTTCTTCTTCCTTCATCATCTGATGGAAGAACCACCAGGCAAAGAACAAGGCCACCAGCGAAGCGGCGGGAACCAGATAGAAAAGGTTGGTCATAGTGTTATGTGGTTATTTCTTTTCCTAATATGTAAATGCGAAGATAAGAAAAAAAACGCCAAGTTGTATACAAAAAAGGCCCCGATACCTTAAGTACCGGGGCCTGTGCGCGAAATCAGAGTCGAACTGACACGTCCTTTCGGACACTACCTCCTGAGAGTAGCGCGTCTACCAATTCCGCCATCCGCGCATCGTTTGGGACTGCAAATATACGCACTTTTTTCGAAATCCCAAATAATTAGATGATAATTTCTAAGGGTATCACCGTGGTCCAACTGTCTATGGAAAGGGTGAGTGCGGTAACGGAAAGGTCTATCTCCAGGGTCAGGTCCTCCAGGTCGGCCTGCGTCCAGTCGTAACCGTAGCGTTCCAGGTAGTATCCCAGGTCAAAGGTTCGTACCACGCGGTCCGGCATGGTTATGTCAAGGAGCAGTGTCTGGTCCGGAAACTGGCGGGGGAGACGGACGGTAAGGCCGTCGTCCAGCCGGCAGGAGAAGACGCCGTCGGTGGGCGTCCCGTCCCACAGGATGCCGTCTACCGGGCCCCGGACTTCGGTCCAGTAAGGTTCTCCCCAGCCCGGAGGCCCGCTGAAATCAATGGAAAGGTTGCAGAAATGCTTTCTGAGCAGCACATTCACGCTGGCTGAATCCAGCCCGGCCAGGTCCATTTCCGTATCGAACAGATAGACTGCAGGGCTGTCGTACCCCAGCGGGATCTCCACCTTGCCGTCCGGATTCACGGTAGCGCCTGCTACGGCCTTTACTGATATGGCACCTTTCTGGGGCCGTGCCAGCACCACCGTGTCTCCGTAGGCCAGATGCTCTTCCTTACCGCGCTCACTTTCCACTATGACTTTAACCGGCCGGGAAGGGAGAGACTCCAGATGGATATAAAGTGCGCAGGGGCAGTCTTCCCGCTTCTCCTTCACGGAACAGGATGCCGTTGCAAGAATGAGGGAAAGAGCCGGGAAAACCATGCTCCTGCGGCAGAATTCAGAAAACATATACCAGTGCCAGCATGAGGTCCGACGGCAGGATGAAGCTGCGTTCTCCCGAATCCACGGTGACTCCGCACACCGGGCAGGCGTAGGTGACATAGCGGTCGTAACCGCCCCAGACGCCCAGGCCCACATCCAGGTTCAGGTGTTTGTTTATCATATAGGAATAGCCTCCGGAAAGGCCCAGCCCATAGCGGTCTCCTTCATCGGTTATGGGCGTTTTAATGCCGCCCCGGTTGTATTCCTGGTACTGGAGGCGGGTCCCTGCCCACCAGCCGGAATATACGTGCCAGGGCCAGAATCTTACGCCCACGCCATACAGCTGTTGCCGGGCCGAGAGGGGCTCTCCTTTCTTCTCATAATGGAACGGATTGAACTTGGCCACTGCGGTCATGGACCAGTGCTGGCCGGTGGCCAGGCTGCCTTCCAGGTTCATGGTTCCAAAGTTGGCATAGTCCATAAAGTTGGTCCCAAGGGACCAGCGCTGGGCGGCACAGGGGAGGCCGATGCATATAAGCAATGCCGCCAAAAGTATTGATCGTTTATTTCCCATAAAGCGTAAAGGTTTGTTCGATAAGTGTTTCCCGTTCGGGGTACATGGAGATGAGTTCTTCTTTCAAGAGATCCGTTGAGTTGATCTCGGGTTTCAAGGCCCGGTAGATTTCCCCACGGGTCATACCCCTTTCGTACAGGTAGGAGAAGATTTCCGGACGGAACCAGAAAGAGGTTCCAAAGGTGGGCATGGGCACGCTGTAGCGGTCTTTATAAAGGGACGCTTCCATAAAATAGGCCCACATTTCTCCCACCTCGCAGAAGCCGGCTCCGTTCCGTCCGCCCGTACCATAGGCCTCTTTCCCTTCAGTTACAAACGCCTCCAGGATATAGCGGATATAGGGATCCCAGAAGACTTTTCCGGCCTGGGAGAAATGGCTGGCATGGGCCAGTTCATGCACGGTGGCATCGTACAGATCGGCATAAGTGTGACGCTTTTTTGTGCCGATGGTGATGTCCGGGGAGAAGAGCCTAACCACAAAGAGTCCCAGGTCCGTATACTGCGCCAGGTACTTCTGCAGCAGTTCCATGATAATGGAATAGTTGGGGAAGGTGCCGTGATGGATCATGGCGGCGCTGGAGGATTCCACGTCCGGGAAAACCCATATCCGGAGATCTGCGGGGGGCGGGGTAATGTCCAGATCGGCTTCGTTGCAACGGGAATAATACTCGTACGCGGCATTGTTGATTACGCTGCGCCTGAACAGATTGGCGTCGGATTCCTGGGTGATGTTGTAGTCGATGCCTTCCGGACCGCCCGGCCCCAGGGTGCAGACCGATGCGGGTATGATGATAAAGTTAAAGCCGATGTTAAAGCCGTATTCGTTTGAAAATACCAGCCGATAACGGGGATTGCCGGTGTATTCCACGTCCATTTGGTAATAGCCGTCCCTGTCGGTATAGCAGGTGGCAATTTTCACGAAGACATTGCAGGCCACCATCACCCCGGCCAGGCCGAAGGGCTTTCCGCCGTTACATTCCGGATCTTCGATGGTAATGCGGCCGGAAGGGGCCATGGCGATGGTTTCATCGGCCTTGGTGGCATAGGGCCACAGGTCTTCGTTCCCGGTAAGTCGGTATGCTTCCTTTTCCACTACCCTCCAGTCAATCTCCTGGTCCAGGGCGCGTGTGGACGGAGCGTGTTCGGAGAGGAAGCACTCGTCCAGGACTTCGTATTCGATGTCTTTGGGAAAGACGAAGTCCCTGGGCACCAGCGAGTACTGCCAGGTAATGTTTTCATCACCCACTTCCGGGTCCTGGTAATAGTCGCCTTCCCGGAGAATCTGGTAGTCCATGGGATGGTCCAGCAGATAGATGCCGGTCTGTTCCAGCCTTTTCAGCTGCGCGTCATCCTTGGGGAGGAAGCGCACATAGAGATCCGTGGTCTGGATGTCCACCCTGTCGGCCTTGGTAGGGTAGGCCTTGGTGAGGGCGGTCCTCATATTATCCACGGTGTAAGGGTCGTCCAGCTTCTTTCCCAGCTGGATCATGTCGTGGTACACTTCGCCTTCGGGCTGCCGGTCGGCCCCGGGCAAGTCGTCGTTCCTGCAGGCCGCCAGCCCCAGGAGCGGAATCAAGAGTAGGAGGATGGGCGTTTTTGGTCTCATAGCACTTTTGTTTTGCTGCAAAGCTGAGAAAACTTATCCGTGTACCGAAAAAAGAAACGTTTATTTGCAAAATCGGCCTTCTGCGGTCTTCTACGGCCGATTTTGCCTCCTTCTCAAAATCAAAAACGTTGCAAAAAACTTTCATGGACCGCCGGAATCGGCCTCCCAGCCCCCTCCAACGCCCAAAAAGAAAAATAAAACTATACGGCAAAACCTACACACCATACAGTTTACCATATAGTTTATTAAAAAAGATTCAAGCTATCCTGTAAAAAATTCTTAAATTTGTAAGTTTTTTTGAATCATTTATTTTATTGGGTTGAGCCCGCAGGGCGATAATAAGTCCCTCTCCCGAGGAGAGGGATTTAGGGAGAGGGTAACGTAAGACAGTCGCAGCGTGAGCCTGTGGGCATTTGGTTGAAAAAAGAGACATACAGTACATTTATGCAAGATATTCGTAACATCGCTATCATTGCGCACGTCGACCATGGAAAGACTACGTTGGTGGATCGGATGATCTATCAGGCCAACCTGGTCCGTCGGCCGGAAGACCTGGGCAATCTGATCCTGGACAACAACGACCTGGAGCGTGAGCGCGGCATCACCATCCTCGCGAAGAACGTTTCCGTGACCTACAAGGGCGTGAAAATCAACATCATCGACACTCCCGGACACAGTGACTTCGGCGGTGAGGTGGAACGCGTGCTCAACATGGCCGACGGCGTGCTGCTGCTGGTGGACGCCTTTGAAGGCTGCATGCCGCAGACCCGTTTCGTCCTTAACAAGGCCATCGACATGGGCAAGAAGCCCATCGTGGTAATCAATAAGGTGGACAAGCCCAACTGCCGTCCGGACGAGGTGCAGGAAGAGGTTTTCGAGCTCATGTTCAACCTGGGCGCCAACGAGGACCAGCTGGAGTTCAAGACCATCTACGGCAGCGCCAAGCAGGGCTGGATGTCCA
>CAMHKD010000032.1:0-22105 GCA_946185645.1 uncultured Bacteroidales bacterium | reverse complement strand
CACAAGAACTTTGAAGTCCTCTGCGAGGCTGCCCGTCTGCTGGAACAGCGCATCGGCAAGGGCCGTTTCCGGGTTGTGATTACGGTCAAGGGAGACGAAAACCGCTATGCCCGGTGGTTGCAAAAGCATTGGGGCAACGTGGGTTCCGTAGTGTTCCGGGGCCTCCTTTCCCGGGAAGAGCTGGCCAAAGCCTACGGCGAAGCCACCTGCCTGGTCTTCCCTTCCCGGGCCGAAACCTGGGGACTTCCCATCTCGGAATTCCTCCCTACGGGAAAGCCGATGATTCTGGCCGACCTCCCTTATGCGCACGAAACCGCCGCCGGGGCCTCTCAAGTGGCCTTTTTCCCAGTGATGGATGCGGCGGCGCTCTCTGCCAGAATGCAAGAAGTGACGGAGGGAACCCTTTCCTCATTCGGCCCGGTAGAAGCCGTAGAGATAGCACTGCCTTGTGCCCGGGACTGGGAGGCCCTGTTTAACCTGCTCTTAGTATGAAAGTACTGCAACTTGGTAAGTTTTACCCCATCCGCGGGGGTGTAGAGAAAGTGATGTGGGACCTCACCGAAGGCCTTTCCGCCGCCGGTGTCACTTGTGATATGCTTTGCGCCCGGCTTCGCGGGGACGGCATTGACGAGCGGGATAAAGCTTTGTATCAAGGTGGAGGCGTCTTCCGTTTCAATGAGTATGGCCGGGTAATCTGCGTGCCCGCCTGGACCAAGAAGGCCGCCACGATGATTGCCCCTGCTATGATAGGCTGGGTGCGCAAACATGCCTCGGAATACGACATAATCCACGTCCATCATCCGGACCCGATGGCCGCCCTGGCCCTTCGCCTGAGCGGATACAAAGGGAAGGTAGTGCTGCACTGGCACAGCGACATTGTGTCCCAGCGCTTTTTCCTGGCGCTCTATAAACCGCTGCAGAACTGGCTTATCCGCCGGGCCGACCGGATCCTGGGGACCACCCCCGTTTACGTCGCCTCTTCCCCCTATTTACAGGAAGTGCAGGATAAATGTGGCTATGTACCCATCGGCATTGACCCCATCCGGTACGATGCGGCCCACGCCGAGGCCATCCAGACCCGCCATTCCGGGAAAACCCTCCTCTTTTCGCTGGGGCGACTGGTCCCTTACAAGGGGTTCAGTTATCTGATAGAGGCTATGAGCCTGCTGCCGGAACGTTTTCATCTGGTTCTGGGCGGAAAAGGCCCGCTGAAAGAGGCACTGGAGGCACAGATCCGGAAAAAGGGCCTCCAACATCGCGTGAACCTGCTCACCGGATACATCCCCGATGAAACCGTCTATGCGCTCTTCGGGGCGGCCGATATCTTCGTGCTGCCCAGTGTGATGAAGACGGAAGCCTTCGGCATCGTCCAGATAGAGGCTATGTCCTGCGGAACGCCCGTTGTGGCCACCCGCATACCGGAATCCGGGGTTTCCTGGGTGAATGAAGATGGCGTTTCCGGACGGAACGCCGCTCCGGAAGATGCCCGTTCCCTGGCCGATGCCATCCTGGCGGTGGAGGCCCAAAAAGAAAACTATGCGGAAGGAGCCGCCCGCCGCTTCCGCGAATGCTTCTCCAAGGTAATAATAATCAATAAAATAATATCTGAGTATGAAAACTTGTCTTAAATGGCTGGTTATGGCCAGTTTCCTGGCCCTGACCCTCTACTCCTGCGCTACGCCCAAGAAGCTGGGGTATCTGATGGATATGGAGTACGGTACGGACTATCCGGCGGCTCCTTCTCCGGAGTTGGTAGTGCAGGTGGACGACCTTTTGGGAATCCACATTTCCAGCGAGAATCCCCAGTTGGTAGCACCCTTCAACCTGATTTCGGAGAAAGCTGAAACCGCATCGGTACATACTTATGCGGTGAACGCAGAGGGCAACATCGATTTCCCGGTGTTGGGTTCGCTGCCTGTTGCTGGAAAGACCCTGTCGCAAGTGAGGGACCAGATCGCTGGCAAGATCAAGGAAATGGGGTTGATTCGCAATCCTGTGGTGCTGGTCACTTTGGAAAACTTCTCCATCACGGTCATCGGCAATGCCGGAAATCAGGTGCTTCCTGTAACGGGTAACAGTATCAATTTGTTACAGGTTGTGGCGAAGTCTGCGCCTATCAGCATGAATACGAAAATAAAAGACGTGATGGTAATTCGTACCGAGAATGGAATGCGGAAGTCCTATTCAGTAGACTTGCAGTCCAAAGACCTATTTAATTCGCCGGTCTATTATTTGAAACAGAACGATGTCGTCTATTTCAAGCCGAAGGGAACCAAACTGACTGCTACCGGAGAAACGGTAATGACCTTTGTTACTTCGTCACTCACGCTTGTTTCTATTATAACAAATTTTATACTTTGGTCCCGTCGCTAATATGAAAGAGAATAAAAACAACGGTGTCAATCTGGTTGACTTGTTTTTCTACCTGCTATCCAACTGGTACTGGTTTGTACTTTGCATCGGACTGTTTGTTGGCTTTGCCTATTACCGTTATTCGAAGATGCGTCACCTTTATCAGAGTGATACCACTATCATTATCAAAGACCCCTCCAATGCTAAAACCACGGCTCAGTTAAGCACTTATAGCTCGCTAATTAACCGGGTAAGTATGTCCAATGAGATTCTGCAGCTTCAATCGCGGGCGCTTATGATGGAAGTAGTCCGTACCTTGGATGCTGATATCGATTACTTGGAGAGAGACCGGCTTCGTGATATGGAACTTTATTCGGTGTCACCTGTCCGGCTGTTTCTTGCACGAGAAGGAGCAGACGATGTTTCTTTTTTGTTGGCCGTTACGCCAATTGATGCAAAAACTGTGGAGGTGGAAATGGGAGACCAGCGAAATTCTATCTCATTAGGAGATACGGTATCAATCTCCGGGTTGAAGGCTGTGTTTAATCCCACATCCGAGTATTCTTCCTTTCTGGGAAAATCTATTCGGATAGTTAAGAGCAGAGTGGATGGCCGGGCTCGTGAACTGCTTTCCCGCCTCTCTATCCATCAGACAGAGATGGACGGTTCCATTCTTCAACTCAGTATCCGTGATTATTCTTTCCGTCGAGCGGATGATATCCTGAATACTTTGATTGATAAGTACAATGAGGATGCTATCCGGGAAAAAAACCGCATCGCAATTAATACGGCGGCTTTTATCAACGAGCGCTTACTTATTATCGAAGATGAATTGGGTGAGGTTGAACAGGATATCGCCCAGTTCAAGAGTGCGGAGCGCATCTTTGATGTGCAGAGTGCCGCTGCGGAGTATCTGAATGAAAGTAAGGAGTATAGTGACGAGCTCACCAAAGTGGCTTCCCGGATGGAAATGGCCATCTTTATGCGGAACTATCTCAATTCTATGTTCCAGACCTATGAGACCATCCCCATCAACAGCGGCCTGAATGCTCCCCAGATAGACGAAGCCATCTCCCGCTACAATACGATGGTGCGGGACCGGGCAGCATTGGTTCGGGCCTCCAGCGAACAGAGCCCGGCGGTGTTGCAGGCCAATGCCAACATCGACCTGGTCCGGAAAGAGATACTGGAATATATCGGTGCCTTGATGGACAGTATGGACCGGGAGCGGGACAAGTTATCGGCCAAAGAGAAAGAATATCTGAACAAATTTACCTCTATGCCTTCCAAGGCCCGGGAACTGCTTACCATCGAGCGGCAGCAGGGCATCAAGGAAAGCCTTTATACTTTCCTCCTAAACAAGCGGGAAGAGAATGCTCTCACTCAGGCCATGGTGGACAACAATGCGCGTGTCATTGATGCCGCAACCTCAAGTTGGACTCCGGTCTATCCTTCCAGGAACAAAATTCTCCTCGTTGCCCTCCTGGCCGGTCTGCTGCTGCCCGCTGTCATCCTCATCCTCCTTACGGCGGCCGATACCCGCGTCCGTACGCGGAAGGACATTGAAGATGTGACCGATATGCCGTTCCTTTCCGACCTTCCCTTTGCCAAGGAGAAAAAGAAGAAGAAAGGGGAAGAGGAAAAGCTTACTACGGCCTACAACAACTCCAAAGCCAAAGCTTTCACGGAGGCTATGCGCCTGATGTGTACCAACATAGACTTTATGCGGCCGGAGGGCTGCGCCCATCCGGTACTGGCCACCACATCCTTCCAGTCATCGGCCGGTAAGACCTTCGTGGCAACCAACATTGCCGCCTGCCTGGCCGATGCCAAGAAGAAAGTTGTGTTCGTGGATATGGACCTCCGCAAGCGTACGGCCTCCCAGTTCTTCTCCCTGAAACACAAGACCCGAGGCCTCTCCAACTACATCTTTGACGAGTCTATGCCCCTGGACGAAATACTCCACAAAGACCTGCTTAAGGGCGTAGACTTCATCCCCGCCGGCCACATCCCGCCGAATCCGGCCGAACTGCTGGGCCGCAAGCGTTTCGAAGACCTCATCGCCACCCTTCGGGAGCAGTACGATTATGTGCTCCTGGACGGCGTTCCGGTGAATGCCGTGGCCGATATGATGGTGGTGCAGAAGGTGGTGGATATGAACCTGTTCGTGGTCCGCTGCGGCAAGATTGACCGCCGGGTGATGCCGGAGCTGGACGTCATCTACAAGGAAGGCCGCCTGAAGAACCCTTGCGTAATCCTTAATGGCTCCGAATTCAAGCGCTCTTATGGCGGTTACGGCTACGGCTATGGTTACGGTTATGGCTATGGTTACGGATATGGCTACGGCTACGGCTACGGCTACGGTTATGGCTACGGCTACGGAGAGAAAGAAGAAAAGGAGAAAGACTGATGAAGATCGCAGTAGATTTTGACGGCACCATCGTAGAGCACAAGTACCCTGCCATCGGCAAGGAACGCCCTTTTGCCATCGACACCCTGAAGGCTTTTTCCAGCGCCGGCATCAAGCTCATCCTCTGGACCGCCCGGGAAGGCGAGTTGCTGGAAGATGCCGTGGAGTACTGCAAACAGCGGGGACTGGAGTTTTACGCCGTGAACAGCAGCACCCCCGAGGAGGACCTCTTCCACGACAGGAACCGGACTTCCAAGGTGCTGGCCGATATTTACATAGACGACCGCAACCTGGGCGGCATCCCGGACTGGGGAACCATTTATGAAATGGTCCTGAAGCTCCGCCAGCCCATCCGCAGAAAGCGTCCCTGGTGGAAAAAACTCTTTCGCCGTTAGAAGAAACCTTCTTTGAACTGATTCGGGCCGGACTTCACGGAGAACCGGCCCGTATCGGCCAAGTACCCACGCTGCAGGACTGGGGCGGCTTGCTCACCCTGGCTAAAAAGCAGAGCGTGATGGGACTGCTGTACCGAGGCGTCTCCTTCCTTCCGGAAGGCTTCCGGCTGCCGGAGCCGGTCCTTTTCCGCCTGGTGGCCGAAGGGGACCATGTAGAGCGCAGGGGAGCGGCCCTTCATCGTACGGCGGAGGACCTTGTCGCCAGGCTTTCTGAAGCGGGCCTGCATCCTCTCCTGATGAAAGGCCCTGCCGTGGCGGCGTTCTATCCGGAACCTTTGCAAAGGGAATATGGGGACATTGACCTCTACCTCCCTCCGGAGGAGTTCCACAAGGCTCCACAAGTGCTTGGAGTGACGGAGACCATGGCTCCGGACGGCAGCCTCCATTTTGATTGGATGGGGGTGGACGTGGACCTGCACCGGCGTTATTTCGACCTGCACGTTCCGGCAAGGCGCCTTCCCGCTCCCGGCACTCCGGAGTCAACCCTTCTTATGTTATCGGCCCACGCCATGAAGCATGCGGTGGGCACGGGGGTTGGACTAAGGCAGTGCATAGACATGGCCGTAGCCTATGAGCACCTGGGCCCGGAAGTGTCTCCGGAGCATCTGGAAAGCGTTTTCCGGGACAGCGGAACCCTCAAGTGGAACCGCCTGCTGTCGGCCTTCATAGAGAAGTATCTGGATTTCCATCCGTCCTTTGGCGGTGGAAAAACCAATCCCGATCCTTTGCTGCAGATAGTGCGGGAAGGCGGCAATTTCGGCCATCATGCCCACGGAAGGCTGGAAGCGATGGGGAAACCGGCTCCTCGCCGAAAGGCCGATACAGCCTGGCGTTTTCTCAAGCGTCTGCCGTTTTCCCTACGGTATGCCGCCGGGGAGACGCTCCGTTCCGTCTTCTCCCTGGCAGAGGGGAACCGGTGAAAGCATAACCGGTTTTCGCCCGTTAATTAATCGTAAGGGACTGACTCAAAGTGAGTTGGCCCATTTTTGTGTCCATAATTTTCGCCGCAAACGTACAAGTTTGCAGAAAAAGCCGTATCTTTGAGTGAATAACGAAAAGACTATGACAGGGGAACTCATTTTACGCTTATTAATTGCCGGTGTGCTGGGCGCGGCGATTGGCTTTGAGCGGGAAATCCGGGCCAAGGGCGCGGGGATCCGCACGCATGTGCTGGTGGCCCTGGGCAGCGCCCTTTTCATGATCATTTCCCAGTACGGCTTTGCCGGGGTGGAGCGCTTCGACGCCGCCCGGGTGGCTGCACAGGTGGTCTCCGGCATCGGTTTCATCGGCGCGGGCATCATCATCTTCCAGAAAAACCGCGTGAGCGGGCTCACCACGGCGGCGGGCCTGTGGGTGACGGCTTCCATCGGCCTGGGAGCGGGTTGCGGCCTGTATGTCGTATCGGCTGTGTGCACCGTCTTCGTGATGGCCATCCTGGAAGCCATGCATTTTATCACCATCGGCCTGGGCGACAAGTATGTGACCGCGGTGCTCTCCTCCGCGGACCAGCATGTCCTGTCGGAGGCCATCCGCTCCATGGGAAAGAAGGCGGAGCGTTTTTCCCTGACCCGGGCCGGCGACCGGATCCGGGCCGAAGTCACCATCCGTGTGCCGGCCAAAACGTTCCTGGGAGATGTGGCCGACGAGCTCTCCGCCCTTCCTGACGTTCAGCTGGAAAGCTTGGAATAAGGCCGGGAAATGACTATATTTGCAGATTAATCATTTTAACATCATGCAAATCGTCAAAGACCAATATTTTGAGGGGGAGCGCCCTTTCTATACCTGTAGGGACGGGCTGTATCTGGAGAATGTCGTGATCGGCCCCGGAGAGTCTTCCATCAAGGAAGGCGCCAATATCGAGGCCGTCAAGTGTGAATTCAAGGGAAAATATCCGTTCTGGGAGTGTGACAACTTCACCGTCCGGGAGTGTATCTTCCGGGAAGGCGCCCGCGCCGCCCTGTGGTACACCCGCGGCTGCAAGATGTACGACACCCTCATAGAAGCGCCCAAGATGTTCCGCCGCATAGAGGATGTGTATCTGGAGAACGTGAAAATCCCTGGCGCCCAGGAAACCTTCTGGGACAGCAAGGACATCAAGCTCCGTAATGTCTATACGGCCGACGCCAACTACATTTTCATGCACTGCGAGAACCTGGACATCGACGGCTATGAGCTCCACGGCAACTACTCCTTCCAGTATGTGAAGAACGCCGTAATCCGCAACGCCAACCTCCAGACCAAAGACGCCTTCTGGGAGAGCGAGAACATGACCATCTACGACTCCGTGATCAACGGGGAGTTCCTGGCCTGGTACTCCAAGAACCTGCGCCTGGTGCGCTGCCATATCGGCGGAACCCAGCCCCTGTGCTACTGCGAGAACCTGGTGCTGGAAGACTGCACCTTCGAGCCGGACGCAGACCTGGCCTTCGAGTACAGCAGCGTCACGGCCAAGGTCAGCGGCCACATCACTTCCGTGAAAAACCCCCGCTCCGGCCGCATAGAGGCCGACAGCATCGGGGAGATTATCCTGGACAGCAACATCAAAGCCCCCGGCAACTGCGAAATCGTTACCCGCAATGTATAATTTCGACCAGATCATAGACCGCCGCGGCACCGAGAGTGTCAAGTGGGACGAGTTCCCCGGCAAGCTGCCCATGTGGGTGGCCGACATGGACTTCAAGGCCGCGCCCGAAATCCTGGAGGCGCTGCAGCGCCGCCTGGACCACGGCGTGTTCGGCTATGAACTGGTGCCGGACAGCTATTTTGAAGCCATAGCCCGGTGGTTCCGCGAGCGGCACGGCTGGGCGGGAATCGGCCGGGAAAACATTGTGCCCACCACCGGGGTTATCGCAGCCTACAGCGCCGCCATCAAGGCCATGACCGTCCCCGGCGACAAAGTGATGGTGCAAACCCCTTGCTACAACGCCTTTTTCCCTGCCATCCGCAACAACAAGTGCGTGCAGCTGGACCAGCCCCTGCACTACGAAAACGGCACCTACACCATTGACTGGGAAGACTTCGAGGCCAAGGCGCGGGAAGCCCGGGTGCTGCTGCTGTGCAACCCCCACAATCCCGCCGGCCGCGTCTGGACCCGGGAAGAGCTTACCCGCATGGGAGAGATCTGCCTCAGGAACAATGTGTTCGTGATTTCCGACGAAATCCACTGCGAGCTCACTTATCCCGGCCACGACTACACCCCCTGGGCCACCCTGGAGGAGCCGCTGGTGCGCAATTCCGTATCCTGCATCTCGCCCACCAAGGCCTTTAACATTGCAGGCATCCAGATTGCCAACATCTTCGCCAAAGACCCGGCCATCCTGAAAAAGATGGACCGCGCCATCAACGACAACGAGTGCTGCGACGTGAACGTGTTCGGCGTCACCGCCCTTCAGGCCGCCTACAACAAGGCCGGCGCCTGGCTGGACGAGCTCCGTTCCTACCTGTACCACAACGCCCGCACCGTGTACTGCTTCCTGGAAGACGAAATCCCCCAGCTGTCGGCCCTTCCCCTGGAAGGCACGTATCTGATGTGGCTGGACTGCCGCGGCCTGCTGTGCCCGGGAGAGCCGCTGGAAGGCTTCAGCGAACGTTTTGCCGCCCATCTGCAGGCGCAGGGCCTGGTCCTGAGCACCGGCACCATCTACGGCGCGGCGGGGGAGGGCTTCGAACGCCTGAACATCGCCTGTCCCCGCACCACCCTCCTGGAGGGGCTCAAACGCCTGAAACAGGCGGCCGATTCCTATCGATTCACTAAATCCTAACGATATGCTTACACTTCACGCACGTAAAGCGGTGGGGCTGGTGGTGACCGGCTTCCTGCTCCTGATGGCATCCTGTGCGCCCAAGCAGGACAAGGCGCAAAGCCCGGACACGGCTTTCGCCCAGTACATCAAGGCGTACACCGGCGGCATCGTGGCCGACGACGCCGTAATCCGTGTAGATTTCACCGGCGACATCCCCGAGGCTGCCCGCCTATCCGACGGCCTGTTCTCCTTCAGCCCCTCGGTGAAGGGAGCCATCCGGTGGAATTCCCCGTCCTCCGTCTCCTTCGTCCCTGAGGAAGGCGCCCTCAAAGTGGGGCAGGATTACGCCGTAAGCGTAGCCCTGGACAAGATTTCCGACATTCCGGAGGACAATCTGAAGCAGTTCAACTTCGGCTTCACCGTCAAGGGCCGTGACGCTTCCCGTGCCCAGGAAGAACCCCTGGAGCCGGACAACGGAAGGGCTTTCCGGGTGGTGAAAGTGAAAGAGGTGATGGGGGATACGCCCAGTATCGATGTGGTCTTCAGCAAGGCGCCCGTCAACGCAACGCTGCGGGGCCTGGTAGAGCTGGAAGGCGCTGGACGCAGCTATGTCCAGGTGCAGGATTCCCTGCTCCGCGTGTTCTTCGAGAACCGCAAGGGAGACCTTACCCTCACCCTGGACAAGTCCCTGAAGAGCGCCGCGGGTGAAACCCTGGGAGACGCTTTCGTGCGCACCTTCGCCCGTACGGAGGAATTCCCGGCCGTGGAGATTCCCCTGAAGGGCAACATCCTTCCGGACAAGTCCAACCTGATCCTGCCCTTCAAGGCCGTGAACCTGAGCGCCGTGGAGGTACGCGTGGTGAAGATTTACGAGAAAAACGTGCTCATGTACCTGCAGGACAACGAGCTGGGAGAGGAAAGCAGCCTCCGCCGCAGCGGCCGTCTGGTGTACAGGGGAGACGTGCCCCTGGATGCCTCCAAGAACCTGCACCAGTGGAACGAGCACAGCATAGACCTGAGTAACATGGTCAAGAAGGAGCCCGGCGCCATCTACCGGATCCGCCTGAGCTTCCGCATGGACCAGTCGCTCTATGGCGGCAAGGAGCCGCTCCGCACCCTGGGCGGTCCCAACGGCACTCTTACCAAGGAGGACGACAATGTCTGGGACACCCAGAGCGCCTATTACTGGGACAACGACTACGACTGGGAAAACTACGACTGGGACGAGGCCTCGGATCCCACGAAGCCTTCTTTCTATATGGATTCCGACCGCTTCCCGTCCGTGCAGCTGCTGGCATCGGATATCGGCCTGATGGCCGAATATGCCGACGGGGACAAACTCTGGCTGGCCGCGACGGATCTGCTGAGCGCCAAGCCCATCTCCGGACTTAGCCTGGAAGTGTTTGACTATCAGCTCCAGAGCATCGCCACCGTGAAAACGGACGGCAAAGGCCTGGCAGAGGTGACCCTGCCGCACAAGCCCTTTGCGGTTGTGGCACGCAGCGGCGGCTCGGTGGGCTACCTGAAGATTTCCAGCGGGGCGGAACGCTCCCTGAGCCGTTTCGACGTGGGCGGCGAGGTGCTCCAGCAGGGCATCAAGTCCTACATCTACGGCGAGCGCGGCGTATGGCGCCCCGGCGACACCCTCCACGTGACCATGCTCCTGTCCGACAAGGGCAAGAACCTGCCGGAAGGCCACCCGGCCACGCTGGAGCTCTACACCCCGGAAGGCCAGTTCTATACCCGGATGGTCCGCTCCGGCAAGGACGGCTTCTTCAGCTACGACATCCCCACCAAGGCCGACGATCCCACCGGCTACTGGAACGCTTATTTCAAGGTGGGCGGCAACACCTTCCACAAGGTGCTGCACGTAGAGACCGTGAAACCCAACCGTCTGAAGATCAATACCCGCTATGCCTCTGTCCTCGATGCAGGGGAGCGCATCACCGTGCGCACCGCGGCTGACTGGCTCGCTGGCGGCGTGGCGGCCGACATGCCCGTCCGGGCGGAGATGACCCTGAGGAAGACCTCCGGCTCGCCGTTCGCCGGGTTCGAGAAGTACACCTTCAACGACCCTTCTTCCAACTTTACCAGCGCGGAATACACCCTCTATAATTCCAAGCTCTCCTCCAGCGGAGAGGCCTCCGTGCAGGTGGACCTTCCTGCGGCGGAAGGGGCTCCGGGCATGCTCAGCGCCTTCATCGTCACATCCGTGATGGAGGCCGGCGGCGACGAAAGTTTCACCACCGAGACGCTCCCGTACTCCCCGTACAGCTCCTATGTGGGCATCAAACTGCCCGAAACCAGTAATTACTACCTGGAAACCGACAAGGACCAGACCGTGAGCCTGGCCGTGGTAGATGCCAGCGGCAAGCGCGTGCGTGGCCACAAGGTGGAATACGCCGTGTTCAAGGTGGGCTGGAACTGGTGGTGGGACAACCCCGGCGGAGATTTGGATTCCTATGTGAACGGCAACTCCGTGACCAAACTCTCCGGCGGAACCGTAACCAGCAGTGCCGACAAAGACGCCACCTTCGTAATGAGGGAAGAGTATCCCGCCTGGGGACGCTACCTGGTGCTGGCGCGTGATATGACCAGCGGCCACGTCTCCGGACAGCTGTTCAGCTTCGACTGGCCGGAAACCCGCGGCCGTGGCGGCCGCAAGGACCCCGAGTCCCTGACCATGCTCACTTTCTCCGTGGACAAGCCGTCCTACAAGGCCGGTGAAAAGGCTACCATTTATATCCCTGCCGCCCCGGGCGGCCAGGCCCTGGTGTCCCTGGAGAACGCCAGCGGCGTGCTTCGCCGCGAATGGGTGTCCACCTCCGACAAGGATACGCCTTACAAGTTCGACATCCAGCCGGAGATGGCTCCGAACTTCTATGTCCACGTAACCCTGCTGCAGCCCTACGGCGCCACGGTGAACGACCTCCCGCTGCGCCTGTACGGCGTACAGCGCGTAAAGGTGGAGAACCCCGAGTCTCACTTGCAGCCTGTAATCAGCATCCCCGATGTCCTGCATCCGGACGAGTCCTTCACCGTGAAGGTCTCCGAGAAGAGCGGCAAGCCCATGACCTACACCCTGGCCATCGTGGACGAGGGCCTGCTGGACCTCACCGCCTTCAAGACCCCCAATCCCTGGGATGCCATGTATAAGGACGAGGCCCTGGGCGTGAAGACCTGGGACCTGTACGACAAGGTGATCGGCGCATTCAGCGGCCGGTTCTCCCCGCTTGCCGCCATCGGCGGTGACGAGGCCAACGTGGTGGCCGCCCGCAAGGACAACCGCTTCAACCCGGTGGTCCTGTTCCAGCAGCCCCGCACCCTGGCCAAGGGCACGGACGAAATCAAACTCAAGCTCCCGCAGTACGTGGGCAGCGTCCGCGTGATGGTGGTGGCCGGCCATGACGGCGCCTACGGCAACGCAGAGGCCACCGTGCCGGTCCAGAGCCCGCTGATGGTGGTGACCACCCTGCCGCGCATCCTGGGCACCGGTGAGGAGACCGTCGTTCCGGTGAACGTGTTCGCCATGGAAGATGCCGTCAAGAGCGCCAACGTGAAGCTGAGCGTGGACGGCCCCGTAGAAATCGTCGGCAACAACAGCCTTACGGCCCAGTTCCCCGAGAAGGGAGACCAGCTGGTGCGCTTTGCCCTCAAGGCCACCGGTGAAGGCGTGGCCCACATTACGGTGGATGCCTCCGGCGCCGGTCACAAGGCCACGGAGACCATCGCCCTCACCGTCCGCAATCCGCATTCAGAGATAGCCAGCGTGCAGCGCTTCACCCTTCAGGCCGGGGCCTCCCAGAGCCTGAACGCCGGCGAGGGCGCCACCCTCCAACTGGCCGGATTCCCGGCCCTGGATGCCCGCAGCTTGTATCTGTCCATGCGGGACTACGCCTACGACTGCTCCGAGCAGCTCTCCTCCAAGGGCCTTACCATGCTTCACCTGATGCCTCTGCTGTCAGAGGCCGATGCCGCAGAGGCCAAGACCCTGATCCCGGACATCATCGCCAAACTCTACGCCCGTCAGACCTCCGACGGCGGCTTCGCCTACTGGAGCGGCAGCAAACAGGCCGATACCTGGGTAACCTCCATGGCCGGCGAATTCCTGAACGAGGCTTCCAAGGCCGGCTTCGAGGTGAACAAGGGCGTGCTCAAGAGCTGGGAAGGCTTCCAGAAGAAGATGTCCCAGGCCTACCGCATTGCGGGCAACAACGCCTTCTCGCACCTGGACGAGTGCTACCGCCTGTACACCATGGCCGCTACCGGCAATGCCAATGTGTCGGCCATGAACCGGCTCCGCGAGGCCGAGGGTATCGGCGACCGCGCCAAGTGGATGCTTGCCAGCGCCTACGCCCTTTCCGGCAAGGCCAAGATCGCCGAAGCCCTGGTAGACGAGGTGAGCACCGAATTCCCGGAATATCTGCCTTACAACCTTACCTACGGCACATCCTTCCGTGACAAGATGGTGGCCCTGGAAGCCCTGGCCCTTACCGGCCGGCTTACCGCTGCGCTGCCTCTCGCCCAGGAGGCTGTCGGCCAGATGGATTGGCTCTCCACCCAGGAGACCGCCTTTGCAGCCATCGCTTATCACCGGCTGCACGACAAACTGGGAACGTCGGCCATCCAGGCTTCCGTGAACGGCAGCAATGTGGCTTCTACGGGTTCCGTGGCCACTGTACCCGCCTCCGGTGCCATTACGGTGAAGAACAATGCCGACGGTCCGCTGTACGGATCGCTGGTGTCCATCTCCCGTCCCGCTGCCGGCGCCGTTGTCCCGGCCCGTTCCAACGGACTGCGTCTGGAAGTGAGCTATAAGGATGAGAAAGGCCGCAGCGTGAATCCCGCTTCCCTGGCGCAGGGCACCCGCTTCAGCGCCAGCGTGAAGGTGCTCAATGCCACGCAGGGAGACCTGGAGAACCTGGCCCTTGGCCTTTGCATCCCTTCCGGCTGGGAAATCCAGAACGACCGTCTCTTGGGCGGCGAGGATGAGAGCGGATACGACCACAAAGACATCCGCGACGACCGGGTGAACTGGTTCTTCGCCCTGCCCGCCGGCAAGGCCAAGACCTTCACCGTGCAGCTGCGGGCCGCTTATGAGGGTACCTACACCCTCCCGGCCATCGTCTGCGAAGCCATGTACCAGCGGGGTATCAACGCCTCTACCGCCTCCGGGTCGGCTGTGGTAAACAGATAGCGTTGAAGCAAAAGCCAAAAATATTATTAGGCAGCCTGGCAGGAGTGCTCCTGCTGGGCTACCTTTTTTGCCTGCCCCGGAACCTGTTCCGGAACGTTCCCTGTTCCACCGTGGTGTATTCGGCCGAGGGAGAACTGCTGGGCGCCCGGATCGCGGAAGACCAGCAGTGGCGCTTCCCGCCCTGCGACACGGTGCCGGACCGCTATGCCAAGGCGGTGATCCGTTTCGAGGACCGGCATTTCTGGTGGCACCCGGGCGTGAATCCGGTGTCGCTGGTGCGGGCGCTCGTGGACAATATCCGCTCCGGCCATGTGGTGAGCGGGGGCAGCACCCTCACCATGCAGGTGATCCGCATTTCCCGCGGCCGGGAGCGTACGCTGTGGCAGAAAATGATCGAGGCCGTGCAGGCTACCCGGCTGGAACTGCGTTACTCCAAACGGAAAATCCTGGCCCTGTATGCGTCCTATGCCCCTTTCGGCGGCAATGTGGTGGGGCTGGAGGCGGCGGCCTGGCGTTATTTCGGCCGCCCGGCCGGCGAACTGTCCTGGGGAGAGGCCGCCACCCTGGCGGTGCTCCCCAATGCGCCTGCCTCCATGCATCCGGGAAAGAACCGGGATGCGCTGCTTGAGAAGCGGAACCGCCTGCTGGAGCACCTGTATCAGCACGGAGAGATGGACGCGGACTCCTATGAGGCGGCCTTGTCGGAACCCCTTCCGGAAGAGCCGCTGCCCCTGCCTTCCCTGGCTTCGCATTACGTGGAGTCCTGTCCTAAGGGGGAGCAGACCCGTACGACGCTCCGCTACGGCATGCAGAAGAGCGTGGAGGCCGCCGTGGACCGCCGCTCCGATGAACTTGCGCGTGAAGGGGTGGGGGATATGGCCGCCGTGGTGATGGACAACAGTACGGGCGAGGTCGTGGCCTATGTGGGGAATGCCTCTTCCGGGCGGAAAAGGCCCGGGTCCCAGGTGGACATCGCTGCGTCGGCCCGCTCTACGGGGAGTATTCTCAAGCCTTTCCTCTTTGCTGCGGCGCTGCAGGACGGTTTCATCCTGCCGCAGACGCTGCTTCCGGACATCCCGGTGAACATGGGCGGGTTTGCCCCGCAGAATTTCGACCGGCAGTTCTACGGTGCCGTCCATGCTTCCGAGGCCCTTGCCCGCTCGCTCAATGTGCCGGCGGTGTTCCTGCTGCGCACCTACGGGGTCCCGCGTTTCCATGAGCTGCTGCAGCGCTGCGGGCTCACCACGCTGGGGCAGGATGCCTCCCATTATGGCCTGTCGCTCATCCTGGGCGGCGGTGAGGGTCGGCTTACGGAGATTACGGCCGCCTATTCCGCCCTCGTCCGCAGCTATATGGGTTGGGAGGATGGCCGGTCGGGGGGAAAATCGGCCCGGAATGCGCCGGCGTGGGACCGGGTGGCGCTGTGGTACACCTTCGAGGCCCTGAAAGAGGTGAACCGGCCCGACGAGCTGGACTGGCGGCTGATTACATCGGTGCGGCGGGCGGCTTGGAAAACCGGCACCAGTTATGGCTTCCGGGATGCCTGGGCCGTGGGCATGACGCCGGATTACACTATTGGGGTATGGGCCGGAAACGCTGAGGGACAAGGAGTTCCAGGACTCACCGGAGCCCGTGCGGCCGGCCCCGTGATGTTCGATATCCTGAACCTTCTGCCGGAGAGCGGCCGCTGGTTCCCCGAACCCGGCCCCGACGAAGGCGTTTGGGCCGATGTCTGCCCTTCCTCCGGGCATCTGGCCGGCCCCGACTGTCCGGAAACGGTGTCCATGCTCCTGCCTCAGGCGTGCCTGGAGAGCGATCCTTGCCCTTATCATGCCGACGGCGTTTTCACCCTGACCCCGGCCATGGAATGGTACTACAAGCCGCATCATCCGGAATATACCGGGGCCGTGAAGTCCACGTCAACCGCCCTGATGGAGTTCATCTATCCTTCCGGCGGCACCACCCTGTACCTGCCCCGCCAGCTGGACGGCTCCGTGCAGGGTGCCGTGTTCCGCCTGGCACACCGCAAGAGCGACGCCACGGTATGGTGGCATCTGGACCAGACTTACGTGGGGGAAACCCGTTTCATCCATGAGCTGCGCCTGGCCCCGTCCGTGGGCAGGCACAGCCTCACCTGCGTGGATGCCGACGGAAACAGCGTCTCCGTGGGCTTCACCGTAGGCGAAAACTAGCGGGAAAACAGTTTCAGGATTTTCTGGGCCACCTGCTCGTTGCCCTGGACACCCATGAAGTCCTGGGCGTGCGGGCCGTAGGAGAAGATGGGGACGGGGATGGCGGTGTGGCTTCCGCTCACATACACGCCTTCCATGTCGCCCTCTTCCGGGTCTCCGCCCCAGATGACCAGGCCGCCGGTTTCGTGGTCGGCCGATATCACCACCAGGGTATTGCCGTCTTCGTCGGCGTATTTGATGGCCTCTGCAATGGCCTGGTCAAAGTCCAGGAGTTCCCGTACGGCGCTCTCGTACTGGTTGGCGTGGCAGGCTTTGTCTATGCGGGCGCCCTCTACCATGAGGAAGAAGCCCTTCCCGGCCTCTTTACGGGCGTTCAGGAAGTCGATGGCCTGACGGGTGGCCTTGGGCAGGAAGTCCGTGCGGCCGTCCACGATGTAGCCGGTCTCTACCTTGGGAGGCAGCACGCCCAGGCGATCGGCCGTGGCGCAGCGGGGATCGTCCAGGGAGTTGACCACCGTGAAGGTCTTTTCCACAGGGCGGCGCGGGCGCCTTCCCGGAAGATGCAGTTCCGGATGGTGAATCCGTCGCACTCCCAGAAGGGGTATTTCCCGTCAAACTCGCAGTTGACGGCCTCTATGCCGGCCCCTTCCTTGAGAGACGACTCTCCCGGGCCGATTTTTACATTTTCCAGGCGCAGTCCGTTCCGGCGCACATACAGAGGGCGTTCTCCCTCAAAATATTGGTCTTTGATAGATTCCATAATTAATACATAAGATAATAATTTTGACGGGAACTGCCAAAGGGGGTGTTTGATACATTCCAAAGTTTTTGTACCTTTGTCAAAATCCGTGAATAAAAATCTTTAAAATAATTGGTTATGAAAAGAATCCTCCTGTTATTGGGAACTGCCGTTCTTGCTGCCGTCCTGCTAAGTTCCTGCACCAAAGAACCGTCCACATCTTCCATTCAGGGCAAGTGGAAATTCAACAAAGAAGTGGCCCAGTTACTTTCCGGCGACAAGGTTGTGTCGGAAGAGGCGTATTATGCGTCTTCGGAGCAGCTGGATTTCTATTTTGAATTTAATGCCGACAAGACTTATACCACCCTGGGCGTATTTCTGGAAGAGGGCTCCATGGCCAGCACCGGCACATATGCTGTTTTTGACAACAAGCTGGTACTCACATCTTCCAGCAGCTCGGAAACCTTTATCATAGACTCGGTGTCTTCCTCGGAACTGGTCCTTATCACCTCGGATGGCATTTCGGACGAGGGTGTGGGATACACTTATGTGGTAAAGTGGTACTTCAATAAGATTAAATAACGCCAGGAAAAGGGGCGTCTGCCAAATTGTCAGTCATAACCCCCTGGCACAGCAGTTGATTATCCTAAACCGTCCTTCCCGTCGGGAGGGGCGGTTTTTTTGGAACATTTAAAACACTAATAATTATGCTAAGACCTTTAGGAACCAGAGTGGTAATCGAGCCCAAAGAGGCCGAGACCATGACCGCCGGGGGCCTCTATATCCCGGACAATGCCAAGGAAAAACCCCAGCAGGGAGTTGTAGTTGCCGTGGGCCCCGGCTCCAAGGACGAACCCATGGAAGTGAAAGTGGGTGAGACCGTTCTCTATGGCAAGTACGCCGGCACGGAGGTCACCGTGGACACCAAGAAGTACCTCATTGTAAAACAGAATGACATTTTAGCAATCCTGTAAGGAAGGGGCATGACAATGTCGTCATTGCCGGCTTGACCGGCAATCTTAAACTGAATAGATTATGGCAAAGGAAATCAAATTCAATACAGACGTTCGCGCCGCCATGAAGGAAGGCGCAGACGCATTGGCAAACGCCGTTAAGGTAACCCTGGGCCCCAAAGGCCGCAACGTGGTTATTGCCAAGAAGTTCGGTGCACCGCAGATTACCAAGGACGGTGTAACCGTGGCCAAGGAAGTGGAGCTGGAAGACCAGTTCCAGAACATGGGTGCCCAGATGGTGAAGGAGGTTGCCTCCAAGACCAACGAGCAGGCCGGTGACGGTACCACCACCGCCTCCGTGCTGGCCCAGGCCATCATCAACGTGGGCCTCAAGAACGTTACCGCCGGTGCCAATCCCATGGACCTCAAGCGTGGTATTGACAAGGCCGTGAAGGCCGTTGTGGAAAACCTCAAATCCCAGAGCCAGGCCGTTGGAGAGGACTATTCCAAGATTGAGCAGGTTGGTACCGTATCGGCCAACAACGACGCCCAGATCGGCAAACTCATTGCCGATGCCATGGCCAAGGTAAAGAAGGACGGTGTTATCACCGTGGAAGAAGCCAAGGGCACGGAGACGGAGGTTAAGGTTGTGGAAGGCATGCAGTTCGACCGCGGCTACATCTCCCCGTACTTCATGACCAACGGAGACAAGATGGAAGCAGTCCTGGACGATGCCTACATCCTCCTCACGGACAAGAAGATTGCCAATATGGAAGACCTCATGCCGGTGCTGGAGCCCGTGGCCCGCGAAGGCAGGAGCCTCCTCATTATTGCCGAAGACGTTGAGGGCCAGGCCCTTACCACCCTGGTGGTGAACCGCTTGCGGGGTACCTTGAAGGTGGCTGCCGTTAAGGCCCCGGGCTTTGGCGACCGCCGCAAGGAAATGCTGCAGGACATTGCCACCCTCACCGGTGCAGTGGTCATCAGCGAGGAGCGCGGCTTCACCCTCCAGAACGCCAACGTGCAGATGCTGGGCAAGGCCGAGAAGGTTACCATCACCAAGGAGAACACCACCATCGTGGGCGGTGCAGGAGACCAGGCCGCCATTAAGGACCGGGCCGATCAGATCCGCGCCCAGATAGAGACCACCAAGAGCGACTATGACCGTGAGAAGCTCCAGGAGCGCCTGGGCAAGCTGGCAGGCGGCGTGGCCGTGATCTACGTAGGTGCCACCAGCGAGATTGAGATGAAGGAGAAGAAGGACCGCGTGGACGACGCTCTCAACGCCACCCGCGCAGCCGTGGAGGAAGGTTACCTGCCGGGCGGTGGCGTGGCCTACATCCGCGCTGCAGAGGCCCTCAAGGGCATCAAGGGAGAGAACGAGGACGAGACCACCGGTATCCGCATCATTGAGCGCGCCATCGAAGAGCCGCTGCGCCAGATTGCAGCTAACGCCGGTGTGGAAGCTTCCGTGATCATCAACAAGATCCGCGAAGGTAAGGCCGATTTCGGCTACAACGCACGCACGGGCGAATACGTTAATATGTACGAAGCCGGTGTGATCGATCCCACCAAGGTGGCCCGCGTGGCCCTGGAGAACGCCGCTTCCGTAGCCGGCATGTTCCTCACCACGGAGTGCGGCATCGTGGACATCCCGGAGCCCGCTCCGGCTGCTCCCGCCATGCCCGCCGGCGGAATGATGTAATGTCATGAAACGCGCATTACGCTTTGTTATAGAAGGTGCCCTGCTGGTAGCGGGCACCTTCTCATGTTCTGCCCCGCAGCAGTGGACGCCGGCGGGGGAGCGGATCCGGACCGTCTGGGGAGAGGCTGTTACCCCGGAGAATGTGCTGCCGGAGTATCCCAGGCCCATGCTGGTGCGGGAGAACTGGCTCTCTCTCAACGGACTTTGGGACTATGCCATCCTGCCGCAGGGAGAGGAGTTCTCCAAGCCGGAAGGCAGCATCCTGGTGCCTTTCTGCGCGGAGTCTTCCCTCTCCGGAGTGGGACGTCACCCAGGGGCTGATGAAGCCCTCTGGTACCGCACCACATTCAAGCTGCCCAAGGGCTGGAAGGAGAAGGTCCTCCTCCATTTTGGGGCGGTGGACTGGCAGGCCGATGTATGGCTCAACGGCCAGCACGTGGGCACCCATACCGGCGGCTATACGGCTTTCAGCTTTGACATTACGCCTTACCTGAAGGGTGGAAAACAGACCCTGGAAGTGCGGGTGCTGGACGGCACGGATAATGACCTGCAGCCGCGTGGAAAGCAGGTTTCCAATCCTTCCGGCATCTGGTACACCCCGGTGACGGGCATCTGGCAGAGTGTGTGGCTGGAGCCGGTGCCGGAAACCCATGTAGAGCGTTACGCGGTTACGCCGGATCTTTCCGGCTTCGACTTTACCGTCTTTGCCTCCGAGGCTCAGCCGGGAGACCAGGCGGTGATTACGGTACGGGAAGGCGCCGTTGGCTATGGCGTTGGAGACGCGGAAGGTGCCGTGGTGGCATCGGCCAAGGCCGTTCCGGGAGAGCCGGTCCGGCTGGAGGTCCCGGAGCCGCAGCTGTGGTCCCCGGATTCTCCGTACCTGTATGCCGTAGAAATCGGCCTGGAGCGGGACGGGAAACTGCTGGATTCGGTGAAGGGCTATGCTGCCCTCCGCACGGTCTCGGAAGTGCGTGACGCCAAGGGCTTTAAGCGTATCGGCCTCAATGGGGCGCCGCATTTCCAGTACGGTCCGCTGGACCAGGGCTGGTGGCCGGACGGGCTGTATACCGCGCCTTCGGACGAGGCACTCCGCTTTGATATTGCCAAAACCCGGGACTTCGGCTTTAACATGATCCGCAAGCACATCAAGGTGGAGCCGGAGCGCTGGTACACCTGGTGCGACCGCCTGGGTATTGTGGTATGGCAGGACATGCCTTCCATTTCCGACAGCCGCCATGGCCGATGGGAACAGTGGAAGTGGGCCTCCCCGGAGGACGATTCCCGCCTTTCCGCGCAGGCGCGCAATACCTATTATAAAGAATGGGGGGAGATTATCGGCCAGCTGTCCAATCATCCGTCCATCGTGGTATGGGTGCCTTTCAACGAAGGCTGGGCGCAGTTTGATACGGAAGAGGCCGTAGCCTTCACCAAACGGGCCGATGGAACCCGCCTCGTGAATTCCGCCTCCGGCGGCAATTCGTACCCGGTGGGGGACATCTTCGACAGTCACAACTATCCGGACCCGCACATGAAGTTCACTTCCGGCGGTCTGCAGATAGACGTGCTGGGAGAATACGGCGGCATTGGCTGGGCGGTGGAAGGCCACCTGTGGCAGCCGGACCGCAACTGGGGCTATGTGCAGTACCACAGCGGGGAAGAAGTGTTTGCCCAATATGAGGATTTTGCCAGGCAGCTCATCCCCACCATCGCGCAGGGCGTATCGGCAGCCGTTTATACCCAGACTACGGACGTGGAGATAGAGGTAAACGGCCTCATGACCTACGACAGGAAAGTAATCAAAATGGACGAAAGCAAGCTAAAGGCTGTAAATCAGGAGGTTATAAGGGTATTATGAAAATTTTTTAAAAATTCTTCAAAAATTTCCCTAAAAAAGTTTGCTAGTTAAGAAAAAGTTACTACCTTTGCAGTCCCGTTCGGAAACGAGCGGGATTTTTACGCAAAAAAAGTTCATTGAAAAGACTGAAAGGAAAGTACAAGCAAGTACCGGAAAAGTGTAACACTTTTCAAACTTTAAACGAGCGTCAGTTTCTTAGGAAACAGCGTCAGGAACAAGCTAAGAATTATAGAAAATATACAATGAAGAGTTTGATCCTGGCTCAGGATGAACGCTAGCGGCAGGCTTAACACATGCAAGTCGAGGGGCAGCGTGGAGTAGCAATACTCTGACGGCGACCGGCGAAAGGGTGAGTAACGCGTGAGCAACATGCCCGATAGAGGGGGATAGTCATTGGAAACGATGCGTAATACCCCGTAACATTTGGAACCGCATGATTCTGAATTGAAAGATTTATTGCTATCGGATTGGCTCGCGTACCATTAGCTAGTTGGCGGGGTAACG
>CAMHKD010000031.1:0-22879 GCA_946185645.1 uncultured Bacteroidales bacterium | reverse complement strand
ACTTGATGCGGTACAGGAGCGGATCCCGGAACATCATGTTGGGATGGGCCATGTCTATCTTGGCGCGGAGGACCTTCTCCCCTTCCGCATACTTGCCTTCCTTCATCTCACGGAAGAGCTTGAGGTTCTCTTCCGGGCTGCGGTCCCGCCAGGGGCTGGGGGTACCGGGCTTCTCCACGGTGCCGCGATTCTCCCGGATCTGGTCCTGGGTCTGGTCGTCCACATACGCAAGACCCCGCTTGATAAGGTCTTCGGCCCACTCATAGAGCTGGTCGAAATAATCACTGGCATACAGTTCCTTGTCCCACTGGAAGCCCAGCCACTGGATGTCTTCCTTGATGGAATCCACATATTCCGTGTCTTCCTTGGTGGGATTGGTATCGTCGTAGCGGAGGTTGGTTTTGCCGCCGTATTTCTGTGCGAGGCCGAAATTGAGGCAGATGCTCTTGGCATGTCCCAGGTGCAGATAGCCGTTGGGTTCCGGGGGAAAACGGGTCATGATGGAGTCCACTTTTCCCTCTGCCAGGTCCCGTTCAATGATTTCTTCCAAAAAGTTAAGTTTACGCTCTTCCATATCTATTTTTTGTAATAGTTTACAAATGTACAATTTTTTTTGTTAATTTTGCATCCGCTAAAACCTTTAAGAATGGGACTTTTACACGCAAGGCTGGCAAAATACGATTTGCCCCAGAAAATGATGGAAAAGGGCATTTACCCTTATTTCCGCCAGATAACCAGCAAACAGGGAACCGAGGTAACCATGGACGGTCACCAGATTATGATGTTCGGTTCCAACGCATATACAGGCCTAACGGGAGATGAACGCGTAATCAAAGCAGGCGTCGAGGCCCTCAAGAAATACGGTTCCGGCTGCGCCGGTTCCCGTTTCCTGAACGGCACTTTGGACATTCACGTCCAGTTGGAAAAGGAACTGGCCGAATTCGTCGGTAAGGACGAGGCCCTGGTTTTCTCCACCGGCTTCACCGTGAACAGCGGCGTCATTCCCCAGCTCCTCACCAAGGACGACTTCATTATCTGTGACGACCGTGACCACGCCTCCATCGTGGACGGCCGCCGCCTTAGCTTCGCCAAGGGCCTGCATTACAAGCACAACGACATGAAGGACCTGGAGCGCTGCATCCGCCGCTGCCCGCCCAACAGTGTGAAACTCATTGTGGTGGACGGAGTATTCTCCATGGAAGGAGACCTGGCAAAGCTTCCGGAAATCGTAGAGCTCAAGCATAAGTACAAGAACGTCTACATCATGGTGGACGAGGCCCACGGCCTGGGTGTCTTCGGCAAACAGGGCCGCGGCGTGTGCAACCATTTCGGCCTCACCAATGAGGTGGACCTCATCATGGGCACCTTCTCCAAGAGCCTGGCGGCCATCGGCGGTTTCATCGCGGCCGATAAGATCATCATCAACTGGCTCCGCCACACCGCCCGTACCTATATTTTCCAGGCTTCGGATACGCCCGCAGCAACGGCATCGGCCCTGGAAGCCCTCCACATTATCCAGAAGGAGCCGGAGCGCATCACCAAGCTCTGGGACGTAACCAATTATGCCCTGCGCCGCTTCAGGGAAGCCGGTTTTGAGATTGGTGAGACGGAGAGCCCCATCATTCCGCTGTACGTGCGTGACCTGGAAAAGACTTTCATCGTGACCAAACGGGCCTTTGACGAAGGCGTATTCATCAATTCCGTGATTCCGCCGGCATGCGCCCCGCAGGACACCCTCATCCGCTTCTCCCTCATGGCCACCCACACGCGTGAGCAGGTGGACCGCGCCGTGGAAGCCCTCACCAAGGTGTTCAAGGAAGAAAGAATCATCAAGTAGGCAGAGCTGCTTCAGCTATGAAAAGACTTGTCCTCCTTATTGCCGGTCTGCTGCTCTGCGTAGCGGCATCGGCCCAGCAGATGCATATAGACGAAGTCTCCGTGGACACCCGTTTCACCTTTCATCAGGAAACCCGGGAAGGCGTTTACGGTACGCATTTTCAGGGCGACTATCTTAACCTGCACATCCTGGGACAATTGACGGACAAGCTTACCTTCCGCATCCGGCAGCGCCTGAATAAAAAGATTGAGGACACCAACCCCTTCAATGCCACGGACTTCCTGTGGCTCAAATGGCAGGCTACACCCAAGTGGTCCTTCACCTTTGGCAAACAGCCCATCATGATTGGCGGCTACGAGATTGATTCGGCCCCTATCGATGTTTATTACTACGGCGCCTTTACCAACAACCTTTACCAGTATTACGCCTTCGGAGTAAGCGCCGCCTATTCACCGGCACCGGGCCAGTCCATTGCCGTTCAGTTCATTCCCTCCCCCATCTCCCCCGTTACGCAGAACGCGTATTCCTACAACCTGTATTGGAACGGACACATCCTGCCGCGCTGGAAGACCATCTGGAGCTACAATCTGGTGGAAGACATGTATGCCCGCAAGATGAACTATCTGGTGCTGGGAAACAAGTTTGACCTGGGCCCCCTGGTGGTGGATCTGGATCTCATAGACCGCGCTTCCTTCCAGCAGAAGAACTGGCTGTCGGACTGGTCCGTCATTGTGAAAGCCATCCTTTCGCTGGGCAAATGGAACCTCTGCACCAAGGTGGGCTATGAACGGAACGATGCCGCCAACGTGGACATTGACGGCATCTCCTATGACCTTACGCTCCCGGCCGGGAACGACTATTTCTACGGGGGCGCCGGTGTGGAGTATTTCCCTCTTGGAAACGAGAACCTGCGCATCCACGCGGCCTATTTCCGGGACAACCACGATGCCGTGAACAACTTCGATATCGGCATCACCTGGCGCTTCAAAATTTACAAGCGTTAAGCTTTTAGCAAATCCACAGCCTTATCCACATCCTGCTCTTCCAGCACCAGGGAGATACTTAACTCTTCTCCGCCCTGGGCCGATGCGATGATGTTGATACCGGCTGCTCCCAGCAGGCCGAACACCTTGCCGGAAGTGCCCGGAAGGTTGCGCATGCGGCTGCCGAACACCGTCACGATGCCCACTTCCTTATTAAGGACCACCACGTCGTCCAGCGGGAGGAGCGGATTGTCCTGGAACAGGCCGCGGAGTGCCTCCTGGGTGGTTTCCTTATCGGCATTGCGCACGGCGAAACTGATACTGTATTCGGAAGAGGTCTGGGCGATGAAACGCACATTCACGCCGGCCTTGGCCAGACAGGAGAAAATGGAGGAAGACATACCCACACGGCCCAGCAGACCCGTACCGTACACGGTTACAAGGGTGAGGTCCTTATCCCAGATGACATCCGTCTTATGGGCCGAACCGGTGGAGATGATGGTTCCCTCGAAGCTGTTGTCCTGAATGTCCTTGACCAGGATGGGGATTTCCCCGTTCTTGGCGGGCCAGATGGCGCTGGAGGCAAACGGAGCATGGGCCGAGGAGCAGAAGTGCGCCGCCTCGTCATAAGTCATGGCCGGAATGCCGTCTATGCCGCGTCCTTCGATGAAGAATACGATGCTCTGAGCTTTGAGCGTGGCGCCGATAAGGGAGGCCATCATGTGTGCGCCGTCTTTACCCACACGCACCACATAACCGGAATCCAAACGGCCATAGCCGCCGGGAATAACCACGGGGCCTTCCTCCGGAATACGATCCTTGATCTGCTGACGGGATCCCACCCAGTCGAAATGCTGTACGCCCTTTGCATCGGCATGGCAGAGCATGAGCTCCGTGCCGTCTATAAGGACGCCCTTCACCTTGTCGTTCACGGCTTCTGCGCACAGGCGGGCACAGCGGGCCAGTACATAGTCCTGGATGGAGATTTCCGACGTGATGACATACATGCCCTCCCGCAGGTAACCCTCAATGGAATTGAGAATCTGCGAGGCCTTTTCCTGATAGGAAGCGGAAGCGGACAGGGTGGAGAAATAGGCCCGCACCTGGTCCATCTCTTCCCGGGCAGATTTCTTTTCCCGGATGGTTTTGCGGACGGCTTCCCGCAAAATGTTCTCGATTTTCTTCTCCGGCCGGATGACGGCCACCGTATCCTTCCCACACAGGGCGGAAATGGATTTAATGGTATCCTGCTTGAGCAGGAAAGACTTGACAATCATTATATTAGTTACTTGAGGGTTATCACTATCACACCATTGGCTCCACGGTTGCCGTATATGGCAGCGGCGGAATCCTTGAGCACGCTGATGCTCTTGACGTCATTGGGATTGATGTGGGAAATGCTTGCAACAGGCTGTCCGTCCACCACAAAAAGCGGATCCGTGGAGGAATTGAGGGTGGAGACTCCCCGGATAATGATCTTTTCTCCCATAACCTGAACGCCTGTGCACTTGCCCTGAATCATCTCATAAATGTTCCGGTAAGTATTGTTCTCCGGTGCATCCACCACGGAAACCGGCTGGGTCATATTGCGCTTAACTTCCTTACCATAACCCACTTCCACGGATCGTTCCGAATCCAGTACCTCGGCCGGACGGGAAGCGCCGCAAGAGCATAACAAGGTTGCAAGAGTCATTAAAATAAGTGTCTTTTTCATATGGCAGAATGTGGTGTTTATTTCTATCTTACAAATTTAGGAATAATTCACTATCTTTGCAAAGCAAAAACCCAATATATGATTCAGTCCATGACCGGCTACGGCAAAGCCGAAGCCCAAATCGCTGGCGGAAAGATCACCCTGGAGATCCGCTCCCTCAACGGCAAGAGTGCCGATATCAACCTCAAAAGTTCCCTCCTCCCCAAAGACAAAGACCTGGAAGTGCGCAAGCGTCTGGCAGAAAAGCTGGTACGTGGAACCATAGATCTGTATCTCACTTTCGAGGCGGGCGCTTCGGATTCGGCCCACAGCGTGAACCAGGAGGTCTTTCACAGCTACTGGAAAAGCGCCGTAAAAGCCCTGGACGAAGAAACGGTCATGACCAAAACCTTCCTCAAGGATCCCGGCGTGGGCAGTGTCCTGGCCAATGCCATCCTCCGTCTCCCGGATGTGGTGGACGCCCGGAAGGGAGATGTGATAGGGCCGGAAGACTGGCCCGCCGTATCGGCCGCCCTGGACAGCGCCCTGGATCAGCTCTGCACCTATCGCGCGAATGAAGGTAAGGCCCTTTATGCCGATGTAACATCCCGGGTAAATGGCATCCTGAAACTGTACGAACAGGTGGAAGCACTTGAAGGAGAGCGCATTGCCACCGTACGGGAGAAATTTGACAAAGCCCTGGCCGAACTCTCCGCCAAGCCCAATCCGGAACGCCTGGAGCAGGAAATGATCTTCTATCTGGAGAAATACGACATCAACGAAGAAAAGGTACGCCTGCGCCAGCATTGCAAATATTTCATGGAAGTGATTGATTCGGAGCCCTATCCTGGCAAAAAACTGGGATTCATCATCCAGGAGATGGGCCGGGAAATCAACACCACCGGGTCCAAAGCCAATCACGCCGGCATCCAGCAGCTGGTGGTACGGATGAAGGACGAACTGGAGAAAATCCGGGAGCAGTCCATGAATATCCTGTAATTTTCCGTATAGCTTTTTTGAGTCCTATCGGCTCTGCAGCTCTCTGCAGGGCCGTTTTTTTGTTCCGTGAAAGTTTTTTGCAGGGTTTTTGGCCGATGAGCGGGCCGGATATCGGCCTCACAGCACAGTCTGGAGCCGTTTTTTAAAGTAAACGTTTCTTTTTTTGCGAACACGGATCGGCCTTCTTTCCTTTGCAAAAAACATAAGAGACATGAAACAGTTATTACAAATCCAAGTAGACGAAAGCGGCAATCTCTTCTTTCATTCCGACTATGACTTCCCGGAAGTAACAAAACGCCGTCCCCCCGTTGAGTGGGAGGACGGCCTTTACAGGGAACTGTCTTATTCCATCCAGCACTGCGGAATTAACATCCGGCGGGCTGTAAACTTTGTGTGCTACGCGGCCAAGGATCCCCGGGCCAACTATCTGAACCTTCATCCGGCCCTGGAAGAAGCGCTCATCCAGTGGCGGAAGGAAAAGGCTCAGGAACAGAACGTTCCGGCCTATCACATCCTTCACCAGAGAATCCTGCTCTCCATTGCCGATGCAGCCCCCATCTCGGAGATGGAACTGCTGGATATTCCGGGCTTCGGCCTTGCCATGCTAAAACGCTACGGAGAGGAAATCCTGGACCTGGTGGACCGGACGGAAGAGTACTAGCTACTTGTTCCAGTGCATCTCTCCCACGTAAGCGCCACACTCATAGGAGGTGACGATGGGGATCCTGACCCCGTCCAGATTCTCCTCCCAGGCAATCCCGTCCAGATAGGTGTGGGAATGACCGCCCACGAACAGGTCAATGTTCCGGGTGGCGGCGCAAAGCTTGGGATCCGTCATGTCACCGGGCGAATGCTCCGTATAGCCGATGTGTGTGAGGGCAATCACCAGATCGCACTGGGGACGAAGTAAATCGGCATATTTCTGCACGGTGGGAATCATGTCGTACTCCGGCAGACGGTCCGCCGTTTCAGCGGAGACCAGCGACTTAAGGCTGCACACCACGCCGATGATGCCGATCTTGCGTCCGGCCTTCTCCACAATCACGTACGGCTTGATATACTTGCCGGCCTCGAAAGGAGAGAAGTCAAAGTTGCAGACCACCACCGGGGGCACAACGCCGGAAAGCATTTCTCCAAGGCCCTCCAGGCCGTTGTCGAACTCGTGGTTACCCAGGGTAATGGCATCGTAATTCATGGCGTTCAGGGCCTGAACCTCCACGGCTCCCCTGAATTCCGAGAAATAGGTGGTTCCCTGACAGAAATCGCCGGCATGCAGGAAGAGCACGTTCTCCGGACCGTCGGCCCGACGGACGCTGTCCACAAAGGCAGCGCGCTCCAGGATGCCGCCCAAACCGGCATCGGGGCCGCTGCGGATGGGCTCCATCTGGCTATGGGTGTCATTGGAATGCACGATGGTGAGGACGGGCTTGGAATTCCGGGCCTTCTTGATACCCATGCCAAGGCACCAGCCCACAAGGCAACAAGTGAGGACGATGAGTCCAATCTTTACTAAATTTGAAGTCTTCATGGCTTAGTCCTCCATAATTACTCTGCCATCCGAGGCGGAATCTATGACAATGCCCTTGGATTCGCAGTCCCGGATATAGTCCAACATGATATCCTTCAACAGTACGCGGGTAAGTTTCACATCCTGGGCCATGGCGCCGATACGGATGCCGTCTCCCCCATCCAGCAGAAAGTCTATGGTGGTAACATTGTACACTTTCTTGGGATCTATGGGTTTGTCTCCAATGAGGGCACTTTCCAGTTTATGTCCCTTCACCTTTACCCTGGCGCCACTGATAGCCTGGAATTCTTCCGTTTCCGCAAGCTGTTCAAACAACCGCGTTAACTCACTTCCCTTCACCTTGGCATAACACATATAGTTCTTGAAGGGAAACATGGAAGCTATGTCGTCCAGGGTAATGGCACCTTCCGGCATGGGCACCCGGATACCGCCGTAATTGGTTATGGCGAAATCCATGGGTACCTTGAAATACTTGGAGCCGGCGTCCCGGAGCACGTCTACAAAGAGGTTGGATATGGGCATGTCATGCACGCGATCATTATCCATCATCCGGGCACTGTGCCCCACCACCTCCTTCAGGTATGCCAGCTGGGGCTGTACTTCCATGAGGATTTCGGCAACCTGAGGCACCGGGGAATCCTCGTCAAAGGCCTCGCCGTTGGGAGCACGATAACCGTCCTCCTCAAAGACGCCCAGCGCCGTATTCACATTCTCCTGTGTGATGCATTCGGTACCGCTGCGGTGACCGTCCATCTTTACAGTCTGCCAGGAGATATCCTCCCCGCGGGGCGCCATGGCTGCCCTCACGGCGAAGAATACGCCGACGAGAATAAGCAGCCAGGCCAGATATCCCAGATACTGTTTTACTTCTGTTTTAGCCATTTCCAGAGATCTTTAAACGTTGATTTCTTACCGTACATAAGGATGCCCACCTTGTAAATCTTGGCCGATGCCCAGGCGCAGGCGATGAAGGTGCCCACAAGCAGGACGATGGACAGGATAAGCTCCCAGGTGGCCACGCCAAAAGGAATGCGGGCCAGCATCACGATGGGGCTGGTGAACGGGATCATGGAGAACCAGAACACCAGCTGGCTGTCCGGTGCCTTGAAAGCATACAGGGCCACAAAGAAACCCAGCAGCAGCGGGATGGTTACCGGCAGCTGCAACTGGGAACTGTCGCCCTCGTTTTCCACGGCCGATCCGATGGCCGCGAACATGGAGGCGTACAGCAGGTAGCCGAACACGAAGAAGAACAGGAAGGCTATGGCGATCTGGCCCAGGTTGATGTTTCCGAGGGTGCTCATGATCACTTCCATGCCGGAAGGTTCTCCCGCAGCAACGGCCGTGGTATCGGCGGCGGCGACGGCCTCATCCAGGGAAAGGTCCGTAACACCCGGTACGTGCACGCCCGGAGTCATCTGCTGCACCATTTCGGTGGTGGGATCATCGCCCATCATCCCCATGATCTTGTCTTTGCCCATGATGCCCATGGCTACGCCTACCAGCAGCAAGGTGAGCAGGATCCAGAGGATGAACTGCGTGAGGGCCACCAGGGCCACGCCGATGATCTTGCCGAACATCAGCTCGCTGGCCTTCACGGAGCTTACCAGCACCTCTACCACGCGGGAACTCTTTTCCTCAATGACAGAGCTCATGACCATGCCGGAGAACAGGGCGATGAACATATACAGGGCCATGCCCAGAATCATGGAAAGTGCCATATAGATGCCGCTTTCGGAGATGCTCTCCTTACCGCTTTCGTCAATAGTATAGCTGTGGAGCTTAACGTTGGACTTCACGCCCGCCATAATCTCCTCCAGATTCTCAATACCATAGGATTCAATACGGTACGCCTCCACTGCGTCATTGATCCGACCTTCGATCATGGAACCGGTATCCATGCCCAGGGGCTTCTCGCTGTAGCAGTCGGCCGATACGGTACGGGCCAGCGTATCCAAATCGGAGATTGTCAGCAGGACATCCACGCCGGAAGCGCCGAAATCGGCCTTGATCTCCTCCGGGGAAGCATCGGCACCCAGGTCCTTGAAAATGGTTACGTCGTTGCTCTCCAGGAAAGGCAGGACGATGCCGGAGCGGTCTATCACACCCACCTGCTTGGCCTCCTCCTTGGTTCCCATCATAATGATGGTGGGAAGGATACAGATGGCGGCAAAGAAAACGGGAGCCAGGAAAGTGATGAGAAGGAAGCTCTTTTTCTTAACCTTGTTAAGATACTCGCGCTGGATTATAATTCCTAATTTCTTAAAGTTCATAGCCTATTCCTCCTCCGTTACCAGTTTAATAAAGATATCGTTCATGCGCGGCACCACTTCCTTGAAGGAATTGATGCGGATGCCGGCATTGATGAAGCCCATCAGCTTTTCGTTCACATCGGCGCGGGGAACGACGATGGTCTTGCGGGTAAGGTCTTCCGTGTACTCAATTTCCACGTTGTCCTCTCCGTGCTGACGGCGGATTTCCTCCGTGGGACCGGTGACCACCAGCTTGGCCTTGTTGATGAGAGCAATCTCGTCACAAAGTTCCTCCACGGATTCCATGTTGTGGGTGGAGAGGATGACGGTGGCGCCCTCTTCTTTGAGCCGAAGGATTTCCTTGCGGATAAGATCCGCATTCACCGGATCGAAGCCAGAGAAAGGTTCGTCCAGGATCATAAGGGAAGGCTTATGCACCACGGTGGTGATGAACTGGAGTTTCTGGGCCATACCCTTGGAAAGCTCCTCCACCTTCTTGTTCCACCAGTCCTGGATGCCGAAGCGGACAAACCACTTCTTGAGTTCTGCAGCCGCCTCCGAGGCGCTCATTCCCTTGAGCTGGGCCAGGTACATGGCCTGGTCCCCTACCTTCATCTTGCGGTACAGGCCACGCTCCTCCGGCAGATAGCCGATGCGGGAAACGTCCTCTTCCGTGATGGGGTGTCCGTTGAAGAGGATCTGACCTTCCGTTGCGATGGTAATACGGTTGATGATGCGGATGAGGGTACTCTTACCCGCTCCGTTCGGCCCCAGCAGGCCGAAGATCTTTCCTTCCGGGATCTCCAGCGACACCTTGTCCAGTGCCACTTTTTCCCCGAAGGTCTTTGTTACGTTCTTTACTTCAATGATTGCCATAGTTCAATCTTCATTCCGCTTTATTCCGGAATTCTTTGCAAATATAATAAGAATTTATTGAAATGCAATAAAAATTGTTAAAAATTCAATATTTTTACGATTAACTCTGTGAGAAGCTCCGCGGGAGTGGCCTCTCCGGCGTCCCCGCCTTTTCCCTTATAGTCGTACTCGCAAAGGAGGGAAATCACGGCCTGGCAGCGCTGGAAGGGATAATTCCTAACGGCCATATCGTATTCTTTAAGGAAATACGGATTCACACCCAGCGCCTTGGCGGCATCGGCCGGAGCCGGCCTGCCTTTCTGCAAGAGGGCATGATATTTCAGGATCCTGTAGAAATGCGTATAGAGCGGGGCCACGGCCATGGGAAGGGCAAAACGGGGAGCCTCCCCTATATGGGCGGCAATCTTGAGCGCACGGGCACCGTCCCGGTAACTCAGACACTTGGTGAGTTCAAAAATGCTGAACTGCCGGCTCACGCCCACATTCTTTTCCACATCGGCCACGGAGACCTCCTGTACGCCCTCCGGCAGGTTCTTGAGCATCTTTTCCGTTTCCACGGCAATCTTGCCCAAATCCGCGCCCACCGATTCCGCCAGCAGGACGGCCGCCTCCGGATGGATGCGAAGTCCCCGGCCCTCGTAATAGGCCTGGATCCACTGCGGCATCTCATAGTCCCTGAGAGCGGTGGATTCTACCACCACGCCCATCTTGAGGACGGTCTTGTACAGGGATTTCCTTTTATCGGCCGATGCCCCGTGCATGAGGATCACCAGCACGGTGCTGTCCAGGGGCTGCTGGCAGTAGATGGCCAGGTCTTCCAGGCCCTTCATCTGCTGGGCCTCCTTCACCACCACCAGCTGGCGTTCCGCCATCATGGGGAAACGGCGGGCGGCGGTGATTACCGTATCGGCCGATACCTCTCCGCCATAACAGATGGTTTCATTGAAATCCTTTTCCCATTCCTGGAGGCAGTTGTCTATGATGGCGTCGCAGACCAGGTCCGGATAATAGGGCTCCTCCCCCATGAGCAGATAAACAGACTTGAAGATGCCGCTACGGACATCTTCAAGAATGTTTTTGACCTGTCGGTCTAATTCTATGTAGGACTTGCCAGCCACTTATTTGGAGAACTTCTTCTCTTTGGAGCGGACAATCTTCTCCTTGAGGGCATCGGCCGCATCCGTTACGGCTTCCTCAAAAGTGCGGGCATGACGCTCAATAACAAGGTCTTCCCCGGGGAAACGGGTCTGGAGTTTTACGCTCTTGTTTTCTGCGTCCGGAAGCAGGGACAGCGTGACATCTATGTCACCCAGGTTGTCGAAGAACTTCTCTACCTTTCCAACTTTCTTCTCGATAAAGTCCAGCAGCTTCTCGTCTGCATCGAACTTAAGGGACTTGACGTTAATCATGACTGTCTTGTTTTTTTGCCCTTGGGTGGGCGTTAATGTATTGTGCCTTGAGCCGTTCGATGGAATTGTGGGTATAGACCTCCGTGGCGGCGAGGCTCTCGTGGCCCAGCATCTCCTTGATGGCGTTCAGGTCTGCTCCCTGGTCCAGAAGGGCGGTTGCGAGCGAATGCCTGAGCACATGGGGGGATTTCCTCCCTGTGATGCCGACGCGTCCCTGGAGCTCCGCCTTAACCGCCCGGTCTACGTATTCCGGATACAGGGATCTCCCCTTTTCCGTGACCAGGAGCGGTGCGTCGGAGGGTCTGGGACCCCCGGTCATCGAACTAGCTGCTTGTAAATATAAGGATATTTCCTGACTTAACGAAAGAATCAGGGGAATTTCTCTCATCTTATCTCCTTTTCCGCGCACGTGAAGCGTATGGCGCGCGGAATCTATGCTGCCCACTTTCAGGCCGATCAGCTCGGCCCGGCGGATGCCGGTTCCGTACAGGATGGAAATAATGAGGCGGTGGAGCCTTCGCCTGTACAGTTCCACGGCCGTTTTGTCCTTCGGTCCCAGATGCAGCAGCAGGTCCAGTGTGTCCTGCCCTGCATCGGCCCGGGTGGCCTCCAGATAGGCATCCATGGCCTTTTCCGTGTAGTATTCCGGCAGGCGCTTCTCCATTTTGGGGCGGCGTACCGTCCGGACGGGATTGGATTTAAGTTCGCCGGTTTTCACCAGGAAATTGCAAAGGCCGCTTAAGGCGCTCATGTGAAGGTGCACGGTCCTTGCCTTTAGGCCGATGTCAATCAGACGCGCCTCATACTCCCTTATGCGGGACGGGATGAGGTCAAGTTCTCCCCCGCACCACTGCTCAAAGTCATGCAGGGCATCGGCATACAGTTTCTGGGTCCGGGGCGAGTAGCGGCGGACATCACGGATGTAAGTTATGTACCTGTCAATCATGGGGTTTAAGGCCCAGTTCTGCGGCACGCTCGCGCATGTATTTATCGGCAGCCTCAAAGGTATAAGGAATTTCCCCGTCCAGGATGGCATTTTTCACCATTTCCTTGAGCTGGCCGATGGTATTGCACGGCTCAATGCCAAAGACTTCCATGACATAGTCCCCGGTGATGGGGTTCTTCCAGTTGCGGATCTCGTCCTTGGCCTCCACTTCGGCCATCTTGGCCTTCACCTGTTCAAAGTTCTGGCGAAGGCGGGCCACCTTTGCGGGATTCTTGGAAGTAATGTCGGCATTGCAAAGGAGCATGAGGTCCTCTATATCGTTGCCGGCATCGAAAAGGAGGCGACGGACGGCGCTGTCCGTTACCTCATCGTCCACCAGCGCGATGGGCCTTAAGTGCAGGTTCACCAGCTTCTGGACGTATTTCATTTTCTCGTTCAGAGGCATACGGAGCCGCTCGAAGATCTTGGGGATCATGCGGGCGCCCACCACCTCGTGTCCATGGAAGGTCCAGCCCTGCCCCGCCACATAGCGCTTGCTGGCGGGCTTGCCGATATCGTGCAGGAGAGCGGCCCAACGGAGCCATACGTCCGGTTCCCGGCCCGCCTCCTTCTCTGCCAGAGCTACATTGTCCAGCACCTGCAGGCTATGGGTGAAGTTCTCTTTATGTCCCTTTCCGTCAACCGTTTCCACGCCTTTGAGGCGACTAACCTCCGGCAGGAACTGCTGCAAAAGGCCGGTATCTTCCATGAGTTCAAAGGCCATGGAAGGCCGGTCCGTCACCAGCATCTTGTTAACCTCTTCCACTATGCGTTCCCGGGAAAGGATCTGGAGCCTGCCGGCCATTTCCTTCATGGCCTGAAGGCTCTCCGGAACTATGGTAAATGCCTGTTCCGGCTTGCTGAGCTGTGCGGCAAAACGGATGGCGCGGAGCATCCGGAGCGGATCGTCGGAATAGGTCTGCTGCGGCTCCAGCGGGGTGCGGATAATACCCGCGGAAAGGTCCCGGATGCCCCCGAACGGATCCACCAGGGCGCCGAAGTCCTCTTCCTGCAGGCTGAAGGCCATGGCATTGATGGTAAAGTCCCTTCTGAGCTGGTCCTCTTCCAAGGTCCCGTCCTCCACGATGGGTTTTCGGGAATCCCGGTTGTAGCTTTCCTTCCGGGCACCCACAAACTCCACTTCCATGCCGTGATACTTGAGCATGGCGGTGCCGAAACTCTTGAAAACGCTCACCTTGGCCTTGCACTTCTTGGCAACGGCCTCGGCCAGGGCTATTCCGCTTCCCTCCACCACAATGTCAATGTCCTTGTTGTGCCGGCCCAGGAAGCAGTCCCGAACATAGCCCCCAATCACGAAAGCGCGCACGCCCAATTCCTTGGCCGTGTCGCTTACCAGTTTGAATACCGGATGATCTAAGAATCCTTCCGTAATGGTCATTTCTAACGTTTGAGATTCCCGGTCACGCCGGGAATGAAGTCATGGCCGGCCCTGACCGGCCATCTCCTCCCACAGGGGGGCTTTCTGCATGAATTCCCAGCCATCCACGGTGCGCTCGAAGATGAAGGTCTTGAGGCCGTTTGAGATGGCTATATATTTCACATTCAGTTCGTTATTGTATCTTAAAGCCTGGTCCACCACCTGCTGGTCCAACTCCACTTCCGGCCTTTTGCACTCCACCACCATTATGGGAGCGGCGCTGCGGTCATAGACTACAATATCGGCCCGGTATTCCTTGGCGCCGTGTTTGAGGGCCACTTCACTCCCCATCATGTGCTCCGGTACTCCCATGCCTTCGTGCAGCACGGAAATGAACCATTGCCTCACCTGCTCCTCCGGCGTGTTGCGTACGCTCTTTCTCCGCAACGGGTCCCATATGTAGTCGCTTTCCACGGCTCAAATTTACCTCTTTTCCGCCGCTTTTGCAAACTACTGCAGCGCCTGAGGGTCGTTGTAGCGGATGGTGACACCGAAGTCCGTGATGGAACGGTTTAGGCCGCTGGCAGTGTCCGGCGTACCTTTGCGCTTGCCGGAGAGGACCTCCTCGGACATCTTCTTCTCGTCCAGAACCCTTTGGAGGGTTTCCGGATTGTCTCCGTGGTAGTGGCCCGGGTAAAGCTTTTCAATGCCGTATTTCTGCATAAACTCCGCAGTGCGGGCGCATGTATTGATCAATCCCTTGAAGGTGCCGGCAAACAGCAGCAGATTGGTGGAACCGAAGGCGTCACCGCTAAAGCCATAGTGATGCTCCTTGTCGAAGAAGGTGGTGGAGCCGGAGGTGTGACCCGGGGTGTAGAGGACCTCTATCTGACGGCCTCCCAGGTCAATGATCTCTCCGTCCTGCAGATGGTGGATTTCTCCCTTGTAGGGATTGCGGCCGGAGGCGATCATGGGTTCATCGGCCGGATTGATCCAGACTTCCGGGAAGCAGCCGATGCCGCCCACATGGTCCCCGTGGCCGTGGGTAAGGGCCATCATGACGGGCTTGTCCGTAAGGGCGGCTACCGCCTTATCCAGATTGGGCATGTTGGTGCCGGCGTCAATGACAAGGGCCTTGTCGTTGCCTTCGATCACGTAGACGGATTCGTTGTATACCAGGTGGCCGTTGCCCTCCCAGGTATGCTCGTCAATTTGGCGGAAAACGATGTCCGCATCCCGGTAGACCTGGGTTTCCGGATAGTGGGCGCGGTATTTTTCGGCCTGTTCCGCGCTCCAGGTCACGATGGCCTCTCCGTGGCGGAAGTAGGTGTCCAATCCGGGCCTGCCCAGATTGGAAGGCTCCGTGGCGGCCGTTCCGGCCTCTATCTCGTTCACTACCGCCTGCATGTCATTGATATATTCCATTCCCAGTTCCTTACCCTTGGGAAGGTTAAGCCAGTCCTTCTGCCAGTAGTGGCCGCCATAGACCTTAAGCTTCTTCTGGTTAACGCCACGCTCCTGCAGCACTTCAATCAGGTGCGGAACGGCGGAGACATAGTTATAGAAGCCGTCCTCGTTGAAAATCCACACCCCGTGGCCGGAGCCGATGGCATCGCCCGTAAACAGAAGGTCCTGTCCCTTAAGCAGATAGACCATAGAACCATCCGTATGGCCGGGCACTGCGATGGCCTCCACCTCCATTCCGCCCAGGTCGAAGACCTCTCCCTCGCCGATGAAGGAGCGCTGCGCCTCCGGGAAGCGGTCCGCCAGGCGACGGAAGTCCCCCTGCGGCAGCGCGAAACGCACTTCCGGGTTCTCCACAAAAGCGGGAATCATTCCTGTATGGTCCCCGTGGTTGTGGGTGAAGGTAATGGTGAGCGGCTTGTCCCCGATGCGCTCTGCCACAAGGCTCTGCAGGGATTCCGCGGCATTATCGGCCCAGTTGATGGGGTTGGAAAGGTCAATGACCAGGGCTTCCTTCTCGCCCACCAGCAGATAGATGTCCGAGCAGTTGTTGAAATGCGTGAGCTTTCCCTCGGCGTCAAAGGTTTCGCCGGCGGGGTTGCTGCTGTTATAGTCCTGGATGTGGTACACTTTATTGCCGATGACGGAAACGGTGTAGGGGCCCACCTCAACGTCTTTTGCGGTGTTGCATGCAAAGGCAAGCGCGGCGGTTAGGGCGGCGGAGAAAAGGATTCTGGCGTTCATAAGGAATTGAGATTATTGTTTCTAAGCAAAGATACGAAAAAACTGAGGAATTGCGCTTTTTTTCGTACCTTTAAGGCATGAAAGCGACAAAACTCATTCTGGTTCTCCTGCTCCTGGGTGTGGCAGGAGCCTCCTCCCGGGCCCAGCAGCCCGGCCCGCAGCAGGCCGGACGCATGCCTGTAATGTGCAAATGGCTCAACAACAATGAAGTGGCATTCACCTACAACGGCTCTTACACGGATGCCTTCAAGGTGAATACCAAAAACAATAAGTGGCAGGTTACGGAAGGTGTCAAGGCCCCGGAAAAATACAGTGATTTCCCTGTTAAGCCGGAAGGCGCCGTGAACCTCACCTTCAGCCCGGACTCCACCCTTTTGGCCTTCACCCGCGCCAACGACCTGTGGGTGGTGGACATTGCCAGCGGAGCGGAGAAGCGCCTCACCTTTGACGGCACGGAAACCGTCATGAACGGCTATGCCAGCTGGGTGTATTACGAAGAGATCTTCGGCCGGCCTTCCCGTTACCGGGCCTTCTGGTGGAGCCCGGACAGCAAGACCCTGGCGTTCTACCGCTTTGACGACACGGAAGTCCCCATGTTCCCCATCTATTCGCCTTTCGGCCAGGACGGGACACTCCGCCGCACGCATTACCCCAAGGCCGGGGAGCGCAATCCGGAAGTGCGCATCGGCTTTGCCAGCGTTGCCAGCGGCAACATTGTCTGGGCCGATTTTGACGAGAAGGAGGACCAGTACTTCGGCACGCCTTTCTGGGGGGCCGACAGTAAGGCCTTTTTCGTGGGTCACGAACCCCGCATCCAGAATACGCTGGACCTTTACGCCGTAAATCCCAAGGACGGCAGCAAGAAGGCCATCTACCATGAGGAAGTGCCCACCTGGCTGGACTGGATAGACGGTATGCTCTTCAGCGAGAAGGGCTTATATATGGTCCGGAGCTTTGAGACAGATTGGCAGCAGATCTATTTCCTCAGCTATGACGGTACAATCCTCAAACGCCTCACCGACGGCCCCAACTGGCGCGTAAACCTGGTGCGGGCCGATGCGGACGGCACCGTCTACTTCACCGCCGAAAGGGATTCCCACGTGCGCAGCGCTTTGTATAAGGTATCGCCCAAGGGCGTCATATCGGCCCTTACGGATCCGGCCATGAACGTTCAAGGCGTTTCCTTTGCTCCGGACGGAAAGCATTTCGTGGCCACCACCTCCAACCTGCAAACTCCGCCCCGGCTAGCCATCTACGATACCCGCAAGCCGGAGAAATCCTATACGGTGGCATCGACCCCGCGTCCGGAAGGTGCCGTGGGTGAGCTGGTCTCCATTACGGTGGACGGCCTGGAACTGCCGGGCGTCATCTACTATCCCAAGGACTTTGATCCCGCACAGAAGTACCCGGTGCACGTGGACATCTACGGCGGACCGGATACGCCGCAGGTTTCGGACCGCTGGGTGGCTCCTGCCCGCTATTCATGGTATGCGGACAACGGCATTATCGAGCTTATCGCGGATTGCCGCGCCGCCGGCCACAACGGCCGCGTTGGCACGGACGCCATCTACAAGCACCTGGGCACCGTGGAAGTCTCGGATTTCGTGGAATGGGCCAAATGGCTGCAGAGCCTGCCTTATGTAAAGGGAGATAAGATCGGCGTGGAAGGCTTCAGCTTCGGCGGCACCATGACCACGCTCCTGGTTGCAGAGGCGCCGGAGTATTACCATTATGGCATTGCCGGCGGCGGCGTGTACGACTGGGCCCTGTACGACACCCACTATACGGAACGCTTTATGTCTACGCCCCAGGACAATCCGGACGGCTATAAAAACACGGCTGTAGTGGGCCGGGTAGCAGGATATCCCGCCAAGGTGGGCAAGAGCGACGGCTCCGTCATGCTCAAAATCACCCACGGTACCGGCGACGACAACGTGCACTTCCAGAACACCCTGCAGCTGATTGACGCCCTGCACAGGCAGGGGGCCGATTTCGACTTCATGATCTACCCGGACGGCATGCACGGTTACCGTGGTTACCAGGGTACCCATTTCAACACCGCCAACCAGGACTTCTGGCTCAAGTATTTGAAAGGAGAATAACGCCTACCCGAACAGCGGGTCCGGGAAATTGACCAGATAGACCTTTTCCACCGCCCGAGTGAGGGCGGTGTAGAGCCATTTGAGGTCATCGGCCACCAGGAAGTCCTGCCAGAAGGGGTTGTCCACAAAGACGCAGCGCCACTGGCCGCCCTGGGCCTTGTGGCAGGTAATGGCCTCGGCATATTTTAGCTGGAGGGCGTTGAAGAAGGGGTCTTCCCGCACTGCGTCGTAGCGTTTCTTCTTCCCGCGAATGTGGGAATAATCCTCGTTCACGCCCAAATATAGCTGGTTGGACTGTTCGTAGGTGAGGGAGGGAGATTCTGAGGACAGGGTGTCCAGAATCACCTTGGCGTCTATCTCCTGGTTGCCGTAATCCGGCAGGGACAGGGTGGCCTGGGCAAAGTGGAAGCCGTAGCGCTCCTCGTAACCGCGGATGCGGACCAGGCGGGCTATATCCCCGTTGGCCATATAATCCGTCCCTTCCAGCCCCTCGCAGAACTGGTAGCAGTTCTTCACTATCATGAGCTTGTCTCCCCGCACCAGCTGTTCCTCCCGGAACTGGACCTGGGCGCGGATGCCCGCATTGTAGCGGTTGGCCCTTTTGTTGGACCGGCAAAGGACAATGGTCTCATCCTCCCCGTATCGGCCATAGGCATCGGAGAGTGCTTCCAGCAGATCGGCCCCGCCCAGTCGCTCCACGTCCGGGAAATCCGTCTTAAGTCCCAGCTCTCCCAAGCCGATTCCTTCGTCCACGGAATCCAGCATTTCCCTCAGGTGGGTGGCGTTTTCCAGGATGCCGGAGCCCTGGGCCTGGCGCACCACGGTGCGAAGCTCCGCAAAGCTCACTCCCCCGAACTGGGCCATGTAGTCCGGACTCAGCGCCGGGGATGCGTCCAGCCCGACCGGGGGCAGCTGCGCAGCATCCCCCACCAGAATCAATCGGCAGTCGCTGCCGGAGCGGACAAAGGCCACCAGATCTTCCAGCAGGTTCCCCGAACCGAATTCGGCCGTACCCTTTCTCTCCCCCGCCTCGATGCCGATGAGGGACACCTCGTCCACAATGTACAGCGTTCCGCGCGCCTTGTTGGGGCTTAGGGTAAACTGGCCGAAGCCGTCGTCTCCGTGGGATTTCTGGCGGTAAATGTGCTTGTGGATGGTGTACGCGGGCTTTCCGGCATATTTGGAAAGGACCTTTGCCGAACGGCCGGTGGGGGCCAGCAGCACACAGGGCACTTCCAGCTCCGCCATGGCGCCGATAACCGCCGAAACAGCCGTGGTCTTCCCCGTTCCGGCATAGCCGTTCACCACCAGGATGTCGCCGTCGTCAGTAGTGAAGAAATCGGCAACCTGGTGCAGGAGGCTGTCCTGGCAGGAAGTGGGTTCGTACGGAAAACGCCGGAGGAAACTATGGTACAGAAAGCTGCTGCGGTCCATCATTTCCGGTGGAAAATGCTATAGAAGACCGCAAAGACGGGATAGATTTCCACACGGCCCAGGAACATATCGGCCGAGAAAATGAATTTGAGGGCCGTGGGTTCCGCATTGTAATTGTTCATGGCGCCGATGGTGCCGATGGACGGTCCCACATTGGCCAGCGAGGCCAGCGTTCCGGTTAGGGCATGTCCGTTGGGATCTCCCAGAACCAGGCACAGGATGGTGGAAATGCCGATGAGCAGGAAGAAAAGCGAAATGTAAAGCACGTGGGGGTAGATTTCCTCGTCCCGGAGCACACGCCTGCCCATCCGCACCTCAAAGATGGCGGTGGGATACAGGGCCTTCTGGATTTGCATGTGAATGGCCTTGAACAGCACCAGTACACGGTCCACCTTTAGACCGCCCGTAGGGGAACCGGCGCAGCCGCAGATGAGGCTCACAATCACCAGCATGAAACTGGGCAGGATGGGCCAGGTACTGTTGTCGCTGAGGCCGAATCCCGTGGAAGAAGCGTAGCTCACCACATGGAAGGTACCGTCCAGGAAAGCCTGTCCCCAGCCTGCGTCCACGGACTGCAGTTTGAGGGATAGCGAAGTGACGATGGATATAACCGCCAGGCCCACAATATAGAAACGGAGGATGTTGTTCTTGAGGGGGCGGAGCGTACGGTTCACCAGGGCAATGAAAACCAGGCCGAAATGGATTGAGGCCAGGAACATAAAGACAATGGTGACCACAGAAATGAGCGGAGAGCCGAATGAGCCGATGGAAAGGTTCCTGGTGGAGAAACCGCCCGCCGCGCAAACGCTGAAGGCATGGCAGATGGCGTCGAAGACCGGCATGCCGCAAACCCAGAAACTGAGGAAAGAAGCGGCGCACAGGCCAAGATACACATACGCAAAGATGAACACCGTCCGGTTGGCCCGGCTGCGATAGTCGTCCCGGGAAAGGGAGGACAGTTCCATGTTGGTGAGGCGCAGGCGCACGGGCGAAGAGTTGGGAATGATAAGGAGCAGGAATACCACGACTCCCAAGCCGCCGATAAAGTGCGTGGACGCCCGCCAGAAGACCAGACTCCGCGGCAGCGCTTCAATATCTTCCAGGATGGTGGCGCCTGTGGTTGTAAAGCCGGAAACGCTTTCGAACCAGGCATTTACCACCGTGAAGGGACCGCCCCACAGGGCATAGGGCAGGCCGCCGAATATGAAGGAGAGCAGCCACGACAGGAAAATGATCATGTAGCCGTCCTTCAGGGTAATCTGCTCTGTCTTACGGACAAAGATGAAGGGGAAAACGCCCACGATGAAGGTGATGGAGAAACTGATCAGGAGGGGTGCCAGTGCGCTGTCCTGCCCGTCTATCAGTGATACCACCACCGACAATAGCATGAACAGGGCACTCACCAGCAGTGCCATGCCAACGTTTCTGGATATGACCTTCAGGTTCATGGCTTATTTTTCCGAATCCTGATTGAATTCCTCGGGGGCTGCCTGGTTCCTCTCCCGGAGTTCGGCCAGACGGCGGCGGACCTGACGGCTCTCTTCCGTGAGTTCGGCAATTTCCGCATTCAAATCGGCCAGCTGGTCGCTTCCTTTAAGGGTATAGCTGTATTTATGCTTATAACGCCGATAATTTCTTAGGCCGTCCAGCATCTTGTAGATGGGATTCACATAGTCCGACAGGATGAAGAACATGAGGAGGAAAACCAGGATGATGCCCACCAGCACGGCTACGGTGCTGGGGATGATGCTGCGGTACAGGCCGCTGTCAAAGTCTTCCGAATTCTGCTGAAGCTCCTGGTACATTTCTCCGCTGAGGGTGTCCAGATAGCCTCTCATTCGGCCGAAGAGGGGTTGCAGGCGCTCGAAATACCAGTCCCGCGTGTCAATGAAAGTGGACTGGAGGACATCCACCAGTTCCGTGGAGGCCAGCATATAGGCCGAATATGCATACAGTACGGAATCTGCCATGGGGGCGGCACTGATGCCCACAGAGGAGGATTTGAGCGAATCGCACTTGGACAGGAAGGAGGCCCGGTCAAACTCCGGGAGCTCCGAAACGGATTCGTCCCCTATCACGGCCAGCACCTTCATATTGTACGAATCCACGGCATCCAGCAGCTCCTGGGCAATGTGGATGTTGCGGATATCTTCGGCAATGAGGGTGGATACATAGTTGGACATGCGGCGGTATTCCAGCATGGAAATGATGCTGGAAAGGAGCAGGACAATGGCGATGGCACTCAGTGAAAGCGTCATCTTCATCCTTAGCGACAGGCGGAACCCGCTCCACCAGTTTTTTAACCTTGTCAACATATCCGCAAAGATACAAAATTTTCAGATATAGTAAATCTCTAAAATTTTTACAAAATAAGCGTGCACTATTGCAATATTTTTATTATATTTGCACCTATAAATTTAATAACCATGAGAGAGACCTTCCTTGAGAAGAAAGATAATAAGAATTCACTTCTCAAAAAAACCATCCTATACCTTAGCATAGAGGAAGGCGAACACAGTATCGCCGCCCTCAGCGACGCCATCGGCGCATCGGTCCCCACCGCCACCAAGCTCATCGGAGAGCTCATCGACGAGGGCTTCATGGTGGACATGGGCAAATCCGGCACCTCCGGCGGGCGCCGTCCCTCCATCTACGGTCTCAATCCGGAAGCGGGTTATTTCATCGGCGTGGATATCCGGAACTCCCACGCCACCATCGCCGTCACGGACTTCAAGGGGAACCTGCTGTCCTTCAAGGACGATATTCCCTTCCAGATGGAAAGGAACGAGGAAGCCGTGCACCGCATTGCCGCCATGCTCCGCGCCTTCTTCCGCGAAGAGAACATCGAGTGGAACAAGGTGATGGGCCTGGGTATCAGCATTCCGGGCCGCGTGAACCCCGTTACCGGCTACAGCAACAGCTATTCCTTTGACGAGCGCCGCACCATCGGCAGCATCCTGGAAGACGAGCTGGGCATCCACGTGGTGCTGGAGAACGACTCCCGGGCCATGACCTACGGTGAATACCTGGGCGGCGTGGGCAAGGAGAAAAACGTGCTCTTCGTAAACGTTAGCTGGGGCCTTGGTATGGGTATGGTACTGGGCGGAAAGCTGTATTACGGAACCTCCGGGTACAGCGGTGAATTCGGCCACTTCCCCCTGCTGGACAACGGCCAGATGTGCCGCTGCGGCAAGA
>CAMHKD010000030.1:0-22944 GCA_946185645.1 uncultured Bacteroidales bacterium | reverse complement strand
GAGTATCTGAAGGCCCGTTTCAGCGAGTAATTACCAAAGGAAGTTATTGAAAGGATATCTTCCTGCATGAATCTCCGCAACAATCTTATAAAGGTCGTTGCGGAGTTTTTCTATGCCGATTTTCTCCTTGGCCGATATGAAGATACAAGGCGTCTTTTCCTCTGCGATCCAGCTGTTCTTAAGTTCTTCCAGCGTCCGGTTGACGGGCTTTTTGGGCTCAATGGAGAATTCGTCGTACGGCTCGTAGGTATAGGCATCCACCTTATTGAATACTACATATACAGGTTTATTACTGGCGCCGATATCCTTGAGCGTCTGTTCCACAACCTGCATCTGCTCTTCAAAATCCGGATGGGAAATGTCTACCACATGGATGAGGACATCGGCCTCCCGGGTTTCGTCCAGCGTACTTTTGAAGGCTTCCACCAGCTGGGTGGGCAGTTTCCGGATGAATCCTACGGTATCGCTTAAAAGGAAGGGGACGTTCTCGATAACCACCTTCCTTACCGTTGTATCCAATGTTGCAAAGAGTTTATTTTCGGCAAATACATCCGATTTGGCCAGCAGGTTCATCAGGGTGCTTTTTCCCACGTTGGTGTAACCCACCAGGGCCAGGCGCACCAGGGAACCCCGGTTGCTCCTTTGCGTAGCCATCTGCTTGTCTACCTTCTTGAGGTCTTCCTTGAGTTTGGAGATGCGCTGCTTAACGATACGGCGGTCAATTTCTATCTGGGTTTCACCCATACCGCCGCGCGTTCCCATGCCGCCTCGCTGGCGTTCCAAGTGGGTCCACATACCTGCCAGGCGCGGAAGCATATAATTGTAATGGGCCAGTTCCACCTGCATTTTGGCATAGGAAGTCTTGGCCCGCTGGGCAAAGATTTCCAAGATGAGGCTGGTACGGTCAATGACATCGCTGCAGGCAATCACCTTTTCAATGTTACGCTGCTGCATACCGGTGAGTTCATCATCGAAGATGACGTACTCAATCTCGTTTTCCTGGCAGTACTCCTTGATTTCCTCCAGTTTGCCCGGGCCGATATAGGTGGCCTTGTCGGGCCGGTCCATCCGCTGGGTGAACATCTTGTCGCCGATGGCCCCAGCGGTCTCGGCCAGAAACTGCAGTTCGTCCAGGTATTCCTTTACTTTTCGTTCGCCGCCCTTTTCCAGGATCACGCCCACAAAGACGGCCTTGTTGGTCTTGAATTCACTCATATCGCGCAAATTTACTATTTTTGCATTAAAATTTGGACTATGGTTTCCTATTTTACCCAAGACATTAAGTTTTCTTTTGCCGAGAAGCGCCGTACTTCCCGCTGGCTTAAATTGGTTGCGGAGAGCGAAATCCGCAGACTGGGCGATATTTCCATTATTTTCTGTTCGGATAATTATATTCTGGATGTGAATATGAAATATCTCCAGCACGACTATTTCACGGATATTATTACCTTCGATTATTGTGAGGGTGACATGCTCTCCGGAGATTTGTTCATATCCATTGACTCTGTTCGGGAGAACGCGCTTACTTACGGAACCGAGTTTGCCGATGAACTGAACCGCGTCATCGTCCATGGCGTCCTACATCTTATCGGCTATGACGATCATACCAAGGCCGATATTTCCACCATGCGCGCCAAGGAGAACTACTATCTTTCCCTCCGCGAGCTGGTATGACGGGAAGCTTTGATATTATTGTTATAGGAGGTGGTCATGCCGGCTGTGAAGCCGCTATGGCTGCTGCCAACATGGGCTCTTCCGTTTTGCTCATTACGCCGGATTTGTATGGGCTTGCCAAGATGTCCTGCAACCCGGCGGTGGGCGGAATTGCCAAAGGCCAGATTGTCCGGGAGATTGATGCACTGGGTGGCTACATGGGTTTGGTTACCGATGCATCCACGCTTCAGTTCCGGATGCTTAACCGCTCGAAGGGGCCGGCTATGTGGAGCCCCCGTGCGCAATGCGACAAACAACTCTTTTCCCGCACTTGGCTTAATTTTCTGTTAAGTAATTCAAAATTAAGTATTTACGCGGATTTTGCCGCCAGTTTTCTCTTTGAGAATTCAAAAATCTGCGGCGTCCGTACGGTTACGGGTGCATTTTTCCATGCTCGGGCCTTTATTTTGACAGCAGGTACTTTCCTTAACGGTCGGATGTATATTGGCGAGCACACTTTCGAAGGAGGCCGAATTGGCGAGATGGCTTCTTACGGAGTTTCCGACCAACTGGCTTCTTTGGGTATTCCTACTGCCCGGATGAAGACCGGCACTCCTCCCCGGATTGATATACGCTCCCTTGACCTTTCCTCTTTGGTTCCCCAGAAGGGAGACGACGATCCGGAACGCTTCTCCTATCTGGATGTTCCTTCTTCTGTCCAGGAGGGTCGGCCTCAAATGGATTGCTACCTTCTTCATACAAACGAGAAGGTACATGCCATTTTGAAGACGGGCTTTGACCGTTCCCCTCTATTTACCGGACGGATTCAAGGACGTGGTCCCCGTTATTGTCCCAGCATCGAGGATAAGCTTAGGACATTCTCCGATAAAGATTCCCATCAGTTGTTCCTTGAGCCGGAAGGTCATAATTCTCCGGAGTATTACCTGCAGGGTTTTTCTTCTTCCCTGCCGCTTGAGGTACAGCTGGAAGCCCTTCACGCCATTGAGGGTCTTGAGAACGCGGTCGTTTTCAAGCCGGCTTATGCTGTGGAATACGACTACTTTGATCCTCAGTATCTGCATTATTCTCTGGAGTCCAAAGTGGTTGAGAATCTTTTCCTGGCCGGTCAGGTAAATGGTACAACTGGTTATGAGGAAGCGGCCGCTCAGGGTATTGTTGCTGGCATAAATGCTCATCTAAAGCTGCAGGAAGCGGATCCGTTTATTCTTCACCGGGACCAGGCATATATCGGCGTTTTGATTGATGATTTGATTAATAAAGGCGTCGATGAACCCTACAGGATGTTTACTTCCCGGGCCGAATATCGTATACTTTTACGACAGGATAATGCCGATTTCCGGCTCACGGAATTGTCCCATAAGATGGGCTTGGCTACAGAGGATAGGTACTGCCTGTTAGAGGAAAAATATGCCAGCGCAAAGGCCCTGGAAGGCCTTTCTTATAAGGTTAAGCTGCGTCCAGAGGAGATTAATCCCTATCTGGAATCTGTTGGGTCTACGCCGATATCTGAGTCTAAACACCTGGTAGATTTGGTTTCTCGTCCGGAACTCTCTCTTGGAGAACTGCTCCGTTTTGTTCCACGTGGAACTTTTCCACAAGAAGTTGTTACTTCCGTGGAGGTTTCCCTGAAGTATGCGGGCTATATTGAGCGGGAAAAGCAACAGGCCGAAAAGAATAATAGGCTTGAATATATCAAGATTCCGGCCGATTTTGACTTCAGCGAAATCCAGGGTTTGACCATAGAATGCAGGCAAAAATTGGCAAAATATAAGCCTGAGACCATCGCTCAGGCTTCCAGGATCTCCGGTGTTTCTCCGGCGGATATATCCGTTCTATTGGTGTACTTCGGGCGATAAAGCCGCTTTTTGTTCCACGTGGAACGTAAAACTACAGCCGCTTTAGGGCGGCTTTTATTATGTCTTCCACACGGGCTGTGGGATTCTCTTTGAGGATTCCGGGCAGCACTTTGCCAATGTTTGCCTTGGTAAAGCCCAGCATAACAAGAGCGGTTGTGGCCTCTTCCACCAGGGCCGAATTCTCTGTTTTGAAGAGGGCGGAGGACTCGCTTCCCTCCCCTTTTACCACCTTATCCTTTAGTTCTAAAACCAGCCTCTGGGCGCTCTTGAGGCCGATTCCCTTTACGCTTTTGATCCTATTTACGTTCTCCGAAAGGATGGCCTGACGGATCTCTTCCGAGGTTAGGGAAGACAGCATCATCCGGGCCGATGCAACCCCTATTCCGGAGACGCTTATAAGCAGCCGGAACAACTCCCTTTCATCCTTTGTTGCAAAGCCAAAAAACAGTTCTTCGTCTTCCCGAATATAATGGTGGATGTATGCAACGGCCTGCGTTTGCTGCTGAAAAGCCTCGTAGGTTTGCAGGGAAATGAGGATAGAATACCCTATACCCGCGTTTTCCAGAATTAACTCAGTGGGCGTTAATTCTATAATTTGTCCTTTAATATAGTCTATCATAATGCAAAAATATGTAAATTTGCACACTTAAACAAGACATATGAACGTTAAAGAAATACGCGGACAGTTTCCCATTCTTGCCACAAAAGTGTATGGCAAACCGTTGGTGTATTTGGATAACGCAGCCTCTTCCCAGCGCCCTCTGGCAGTGATTCAGGAGTTGGAAAAACTTTCCCAGGAGGCCAACGCAAACATTCATCGTGCGGTTCATTTTCTTGCCGGACAAGCCACGGAAGCGTACGAAAATACCCGCGATTTCGTTAAGGAATATCTCAACGCATCGGCCCGGGAAGAGATCATTTTTACCTCCGGTGCAACGGCTTCCATCAACCTGGTTGCGTTCTCTTTTGGTGAGGCTTTTGTCCATGAAGGAGACGAGATCATAGTGTCCGTTGCAGACCATCATTCCAACATCGTTCCCTGGCAGATGCTTTGCCAGCGTAAAAAGGCCGTTCTTAAAGTCCTTGACATTAAGGAAAATGGAACCTTGGCGGTGGACAGTTTGGAAAAACTCCTTTCTCGGCGCACAAAGATTGTGGCTATCTCGCACATTTCCAACGTGTTAGGTCTCGTGAATCCGCTTCGGGAAATTATCGGCATTTGCCATAAAAAAGGTGTTCCCGTGCTTGTAGACGGTGCCCAGGGCATCGTTCACTCCCGCGTAGATGTCCAGGAACTGGACTGCGACTTTTATGCTTTTTCCGGGCACAAGGTATATGCCGCCACCGGGACCGGTGTGCTTTATGGGAAGAAAAAATGGCTGGAAGCTATGCCCCCTTACATGGGTGGCGGAGAGATGATTGAAACGGTCAGTTTCAGCGGAACAACTTACGCTCCCGTGCCTGCAAAATTTGAGGCCGGAACGCAAAATTTCAATGCCATTCCAACGCTCCTTCCGGCCCTGCAGCTGCAGAAGCGTTACATTTTTGATACGGAAGTAATTGATTATCAAAGGGGAGTTTGTAACTATGTTTACAATTTCCTAAATAATCACCCTTTGATTACACTTTATGGCCAGCCGGACAGTCCGGAGCAGAAAATACCCCTGTTTTCCTTTGCCGTCAAGGGTGCCCACCACGAGGATATGGCCCTGATTTTGGATAAGCTGGGCATTGCCGTCCGTTCCGGGCAAATGTGTGCGGAGCCGCTTATGGACCGCCTGGGTGTTACCGGGCTCCTGAGAGCCTCCTTCGCCCCCTACAATACAATGGAAGAGGCGGAATACTTTGTAAATGCCCTGGAAACGGCCATTAAAATGCTTATTTAAAGAGTTTAAGCGAAAAAGTGATGCTCACCCTGGAAGAAAAGAAACAAGCCGTTATAGAGGATTTCTCGCTGTATGAGGAGTGGCTGGACAAGTACGAATACCTCATAGAGCTTGGGAAAAGTCTGGACGCTTATCCGGAAGAGAAAAAGACGGAAGACCGCCTCATAAAAGGCTGTCAGTCACGCGTTTGGCTGGACTATAACCTCCAGGATGGGAAGCTCTTTTTCCAGGCCGACAGCGACGCCATCATCACCAAGGGAATCATATCCCTTCTCATCGGCGTTTATTCCGGCCGTACGCCGGAGGAAATTGCTGCCGATGACTTTGGTTTTATTGAAGAGATCGGCCTTAAAGAGAATCTTTCCCCCACACGCGCCAATGGGCTGGTTTCTATGATTGAAAAGATTAGAGAGATTGCCGCAAATGCCAGATAAAGAAGTACTTACAGCGGATGATGTGAAGGAGTTACAACCCCTTTATGCGGCTGTTATCGCTGCGCTTAAAGAGGTTTACGACCCGGAAATCCCCGTGAATATCTATGACCTGGGCCTTATCTATGAACTTACCATCAGCAAGGCCCGGGAGGTCTTTATTTTAATGACTTTTACCGCCCCCAACTGCCCCATGGCAGACCAGGTTATGGCGGAGGTTCAGCAGAGCGTGGAAGACGTTCCCGGAGTGACAAAATGTACCATAGAACTCACTTTCGAGCCGGTTTGGGACCGCAGCATGCTCTCCGAAGAAGCCCGCGTGGAACTGGGGCTGGACTATGAAGAAGACGACTATAGTAAGCTTGAAGATTGAGATTTCTCGGCTTCGCTCGAAATGACAGAAATGGAAAGGGTGGACGTATATCTGGGTTTGGGATCCAATGAGGGAGACCGGGATTTGAATCTTCTCCGGGCCATGAACCTGCTGGACCAGGCCTTTGGAACGCATCCGGAGCGCATTTCCCGCATAGTGGAAACGCACTCCTGGGGCTTTGACGGGCCGGATTTCCTAAATCTGTGCGTCCTGTACCGCCTGCCTTGCAAGGGCGCTCCGCAGGATCAGGCAATGGCTATTCTTCACCAGGTGAAGGAGGTGGAAAAGGCGCTTGGACGCAAGGAAGAGGAGCATTTTGATGCCGAAGGAAACCGCATTTACCACAACCGGCCGATAGACATTGACATTTTGCTATTTGGAACGGAAACAATTCATACAGAGGAGCTTTACATTCCTCATCCGCTCATCGCCCAGCGGGATTTCGTGCTAAAACCGCTCCTGGAAATCTCGAAACCCAATGTAAGAGAGGCATTTCCGGAAATATTTGCGTAAATTTGCCCTTCTGAACAACATGAAGAATCTAAATAATTAATAGTATATGACACAGGAAGAACTTTTCAAAGTATTGGTTGCCCATTGCAAGGAATATGGCTTTATATTCCCCTCCAGTGAGATTTATGACGGCCTGGCCGCTGTATATGATTATGGTCAGATGGGTGTCCAGCTCAAGAACAATATCAAGAACTATTGGTGGGAGGCCATGACCCGCCTCAACGAGAACATCGTGGGTATTGATTCCTGCGTGTTCATGCACCCCAAAACATGGGTTGCAAGTGGCCACGTGGCCGCTTTTAACGATCCACTCATTGACAATAAGGACTCCAAGAAGCGTTATCGTGCCGATGTTCTCATCGAGGATTATCTGGCCAAGATCGAGGAGAAAATGGACAAGGAAGTGGCCAAAGGCCGCAAGAAATTCGGCGACGCCTTCAACGAAGAGCAGTTCCGCGCCACCAACCCCAACATCCTCCGCGAAAAAGCCAAGTACGATGAGGTGCACGCCCGTTATCTGGCCGCCGAAAACGCCAATGACCTGGCCGAATATCGGCAGATTATCATAGACTGCGGCATTGTGTGCCCCATTTCCGGCACCGCCAACTGGACCGATGTGCGCCAGTTCAACCTCATGTTCTCCACCACCATGGGAAGCACCGGAAATGCTGATATAGATAAGATTTATCTGCGTCCGGAGACCGCCCAGGGCATTTTTGTGGAGTATCTGAACGTTCAGAAAACCGGCCGTATGAAGATTCCTTTCGGCATTGCGCAGATTGGTAAGGCCTTCCGCAACGAGATTGTGGCCCGCCAGTTCATCTTCCGCATGAGGGAGTTCGAGCAGATGGAAATGGAGTTCTTCGTGAAGCCCGGAACGGAGATGGAATGGTTCAAAAAATGGAAGGAGAACCGCATGAAATGGCATGTAAATATTGGAATGGGGGCCGAGAATTACCGCTTCCACGACCATGAGAAGCTGGCCCACTATGCCAATGCAGCCACGGATATCGAGTTCAATTTCCCCTTCGGCTTCAAGGAACTGGAAGGCATCCACAGCCGCACGGACTTCGACCTGGGTAACCACCAGAAACTCTCCGGCAAGAAGATCCAGTATTTCGATCCGGAAACCAATGAAAGCTATGTTCCCTACTGCGTGGAAACGTCCATCGGCGTGGACCGCATGTGCCTGGCCGTGCTCTCGCACGCGTATACCGTAGAGAAGCTGGAAAACGGCGAGGAGCGCGTTGTAATGAAGATTCCGGCCCCGCTGGCCCCCATCAAGGTGGCTGTTATGCCGCTGGTGAAAAAGGACGGTCTGCCGGAGGTTGCCCAAAAGGTTGTGGACCTTCTCAAGTACGATTTCTCCTATCAGTACGACGAAAAAGATTCCATCGGCAAGCGTTATCGCCGACAGGATGCCATCGGCACTCCTTTCTGCGTTACCGTGGACCACGACACCCTGCAGGATGGCTGTGTAACCGTCCGTGACCGCGATTCCATGACGCAGGAACGCGTTAAGATCGAGGATCTGCGGGACATGATTGATAAGAAGGTGTCCCTCACAAATCTGCTTAGAAACCTCTAGTATGGGTCCGCTGGCGCTGTTCATAACAGCCGTCCTGGCCACGCTGGTGCTATACTTCTGGGCCCGGAAAGCTCAGTTGGAAAAGCAGCTTCTGGAGGAAAGGGAGGAAAACGAGCGCATGCTCTCCACTGCGGAGGACCTGCGCTCGCGCCTTCGTTCCCTGGAGCGTCGGCAAGGCAAAAGCAAGGCTCCTCTTTCGGGCCTTGACACCCTGGACCGCCTGTGCGAACAGTACTATGTTTACGAGGGAACGGACAATTTGCAACCCCGTATTTTGAAGGAAGTCCGCTCCATTGTGGAGGGTCTTCGCAACGATCCTTCAGCCCAAAAATCCCTCGAGTCGGCGCTCAATGAATCGGCCGATAATGTGATGGTGAAACTCCGCGAAGCCTTCCCGAAATGGAAGGAAGAAGACTACCTTCTCTACCTCTTTGCGGCCTCCGGTTTCTCTTCCACCACCATCTCAACCCTGCTTGAAAAGGACAAACCTTACGTCTATAATAGGCTCTACAGGCTCAAAGAACGCATCAAATCGGCTACTTCTGAGCACCAGAATCTCTTCCTGGACTGCCTGGAAAAATAAAAATTTTAATAAGTGACGAACGTCGAAAATTTGAGGGTTTTCGACATTATAACTACGGGATGCGAGATTTTACCAAAATCGCACCTTTATAATTAATTGATTTTCAGTTATTTCTAAAATAGCCCTGCGAGATTTTTATCCCACCAAAAATTTTTTTTGCTAAAATAAGGTGCGACCTTTGCATTGAAGAATAACCAAAACATCAAAAATATCGCATTATGGAAGTTAAGAAGAGTCCCAAAGCCAGCCTTGAAAACAAGAAGCTGCTGCTCACCGAGGTCGGCCTGGTGGTTGCCCTCGCCGTTGTGTACGGAGCCTTCAACTGGTCTTCCCGCGACGCTCAGGTAGCCGTGCTGGAAGACACCACCCAGGTGCTCGTGGAAGACGAGATGATCGCCATTCAGAACGAACTCCCGCCGCCCCCGCCCGAGGCCCCATCCATCCCTGTTCTGTCGGACCAGATCGATATCGTGGACGATGATATCAAACTGGACGACGACATGTTCATCAACCTGGAAGACGACGCCAATCTGGCCGTGGATATCCAGGACTACCGTGAAGCCGTAGTGGAAGAAGAGGAAGTGGAAGAAGAGGCCATCCCGTTCCAGCTCGTGGAACAGAAGCCTTCCTTCAACGGCGGCGATGCCAACGAGTTCTCCAAGTGGGTTAACTCCAAGCTCGTGTATCCGGAAATTGCCAAGGAGAACGGTGTTCAGGGTCGTGTTACCCTCATGTTCACCGTGGAGGCCGACGGCCGCGTTACCAACGTGCGCGTTGTACGTGGTGTGGATGAGTCCCTGGATAAGGAGGCCGTCCGCGTGGTTTCCAGCTCTCCCAAGTGGAAGCCGGGCCGTCAGCGTGACCGCGCTGTGAAGGTTACCTACACCTTCCCTGTAATCTTCCAGCTCCGCTAAATGGCAGAGTCATTTTCCGACATAGGCAGAATTGAGGCGATAGACCAGCTCTATCGCCTTTCTGCATATAATCCGGTGACCGGACTCACCTACTCCTCCGATAAGGGCGGAAAGGTGACTACGGCCGCCCGGATGTATCTTGAAGGTATAGACTTCAATCTGGTTTACTTCCCGCTCAAGCATCTGGGGTACAAATGCGTGGTGGGTGTTACCGGAGAGCTTTATGCCACCTTAGCGCACCCGAAGCTCCTGAACGTGGTGCTGGGCATATCGGCCAAGTTGGACTTCCCGCAGGTGAAAGACCTATGGATGGGTATTACCGTGGCGGCCAAGGAGCATGGCTTTGAGGCCGTGAACCTGGACCTGCAGCCCTCCAACAACGGTCTGTACGTGTCCCTGGCGGCAACGGGCGAGACTTCCCTCCTTACGGACAAGCGCCGCAGCGCTGCCAAGAGCAAGGACCTTATCTGCGTTTCCGGTGCCCTCGGCGCGGCCTACCTGGGCCTGCAGGTGCTGGAGCGCGGCGCCCGTGAATTCTCGGAGAAAGGCACCCAGCCGGACATGACCCAGTACAAGATGCTGGTGGGGGATTATCTTCGTCCGGAGCTGGAGGCCGATACCGTCTCCCGCCTGGAGGATGCGGAAATCTATCCACCATACGGCTACTTTGTTACCAAGGGCCTTTCCGACGCACTGAAGCGCCTCACGCGCGACAGCGGCCTGGGCGCCAAGGTATATGCCGATAAGATCCCCTTCGAGGGCAACAGCTTCCAGCTGGGCAAGGAACTGGACATTGATCCGGTATCGGCCGCCATGAACGGCGGAGACGACAACCGTCTCCTCTTTGTGGTGCCCATCCTGTACCTGGAGAAATTCCGCCGGGATTTCCAGACCTTCGACATTATCGGCCATCTGGCACAGCCGGAGGCCGGCACGGTGCTGGTCACCCCGGAAGGCGTGGAATTCCCGGTGAAGGCACAAGGTTGGAGTGAAGACTAAGTCATTCACCCACAAGCGTTTCCATGAATACCCTGCTGCATTTTGACAGCAGGGTATTTGTGTAAATGCTTGATAGAAAAGCGATAAGAGAAAAGCGAAAATCTTTATTGTGAATCCGGGAAGAATAGCTTATCTTTGTATATCATGAGTTTTGTGCATCTCCACGTCCATACCCAGTACTCCATCCTGGATGGACAGTCTTCCATAGAAAACCTCTTTAACCGGGCCGAGGAGCTGGGGATGCCCGCCCTTGCCATCACGGATCATGGCAACATGTACGGCGTAAAGGAGTTCTTCAAATTTGCCAAGAAGCATCCTTCCGTCAAGCCCATCATCGGCTGTGAGATATACGTTTCCAAGGGAGACCACTGGGTAAAGGAGAAAGGTTATTACCACCTTATCCTTCTGGCCAAGAACTACAACGGATACAAGAACTTGGTCAAGATTGTCTCGGAAGCCCACATCAACGGTATGTATTATAGGCCCCGCGTGAGCCATGAGGTCATTGAGCAGTACCATGAGGATCTTATCTGCTCATCGGCCTGTCTGGCGGGTGAGGTGCCGCGCGCTATCATGGCCCATGACCCGGATGCGGTGGACAGGGCCATACAGTGGCACAAGCGCGTCTTTGGAGAGGACTATTACTTGGAGGTGATGAAGCACAAGACTGAGGTCCCCGGTCTTTCCAACGAGCTGTATGAGCAGCAGTGCTATTACACGGAGGAAATCTTCCGCCTGGCCCAGAAGCACGGGGTAAAGGTCATTGCCACCAACGACGCCCACTTTGTACGCAAGGAGGACGGCCCCGCTCACGACCGCCTCATCTGCCTTACCACCAATGCCGATATAAACGACCCCAACCGTCTGCGTTATACCCAGCAGGAATACCTCAAGAGTGAGGAAGAGATGCTGGAGCTGTTCCCGGATCATCCGGAGGCGCTGGCCAACACGCTGGAAGTGGCCGATAAGATTGAGAGCTATGAGATAGACCGCGGCCACGTGCTGCCCAAGTTCGAACTGCCGGAAGATTTCATGGCCAATATCGGCAACTATCTGGAGCAGTATAAAGATGTAATAGAGGAAGGAAAGTATGAGGTGGCCAAGGACGGCACCAAGACTTATCGGGGAGACGAATTCTGCAACAGCGTTGCATACATGTGCAAGCTGGCGTACGACGGAGCCCGTGTCCGCTACGGGGATACGTTGGACGAAGTGCAGACGGAACGGCTGGACTTTGAGCTCAAGACCATCTCCCGCATGGGCTTCCCGGACTATTTCCTCATTGTCCAGGACTTCATCAACTGGGCCAAGAACAACGGCATTTCCGTTGGGCCTGGCCGAGGAAGCGCTGCCGGTAGCGCCGTGGCGTACTGCCTGGGAATCACCAACCTGGACCCCATCCGCTACGACTTGCTGTTCGAGCGTTTCCTCAATCCGGAGCGCATCTCCATGCCGGATATAGACGTGGACTTCGACGACGAAGGCCGATACAGGGTTATCCAGTACGTGCAGGAGAAATACGGCGTGGACCACATCTCCCACGTTATCACGTTCGGGACCATGGCCACCAAGCTGGCCCTCAAGGATGTGGCCCGCATCTCCGGCCTCACGGTGGACGAAAGCAATGCCCTCACCAAGCTCATTCCAGACCGCGCGCCCTATAAAATCAATCTGAGGAACTGTATTGAAAATGTTCCACAGTTAAAAGAACTGGCCACAAACGGTCCGGAGAAGGTGCGGGACACCATCAAATATGCCCAGCAGTTGGAGGGCAGTATCCGCCAGACCGGCATCCACGCCTGCGCCATGATCATCGGCCGCGGCAACCTAACGGACTATATCCCCATCACAACCGGCACGGATAAGGCCACCGGGCAAACCGTCTGGGTCTCGCAGTACGAGGGTTCCTATATTGAAGAGGTGGGCATGCTCAAGATGGACTTCCTGGGCCTCAAAACCCTATCCATCATCAAAGAATGCCTCCGTCTGGTTAAGGAACGCTGGGGTGAAGATATTGATATTGAGAAGATTCCCATAGACGACCCTGCCACTTACGCCCTTTACGGCCGGGGAGACACCAAGAGCGTCTTCCAGTTTGAATCGCCCGGCATGAAGGAATGGCTCCAGCGGCTGCGTCCGGAGCGTTTCGAGGACCTCATCGCCATGAACGCCCTTTATCGGCCCGGCCCCATGGACTACATCCCCAACTTTGTGGCGCGCAAGCGCGGGGAGGAAACCATCTCCTACGACCTGCCGGACATGGAGGAATACCTGAGTGAAACGTACGGCGTTACGGTGTACCAGGAGCAGGTGATGCTGCTCTCCCGCAAACTGGCGGGCTTCTCCAGAGGTAAGGCCGATAAACTCCGCAAAGCCATGGGTAAGAAGCAGCTGGCGGTGCTGGAAGGCCTGTACGACGACTTCAAGAAGGGCGGCCTGGAGCACGGACACCCGGAAGAGGTGCTGGACAAGATCTGGAAAGACTGGCGCGCCTTTGCCGAATATGCCTTCAACAAGTCCCACGCAACCTGCTATGCCTGGGTAAGCTACCAGACGGGCTGGCTCAAGGCCCATTATCCAGCCGAATTCCAGGCGGCCAACTTGTCCAACCAGCTCAACAACATGACGGAGATCATGGAGATCATGGACGACTGCAAGAAGGGTGGCGTGCCTGTGCTCAATCCGGATGTGAACGAGAGTGAATCCGGATTCACGGTGAATAAGAACGGAGAAATCCGTTTCGGCCTGGGCGGCATCAAGGGTTTTGGCGGCAACGTGGTGGAGGCCATCCTCAAGGAAAGGGAGGAAAACGGCCTGTTCACGGACGTTTACGACTTTGTGGAAAGAATGGCCGGCAGCGTGAACCGCAAGAGTCTGGAAAGCCTCCTCAACGCCGGTGCCCTGGACAGCTTCGGCACCAAACGGGCTCTCTATTACCAGCCGGGCAAGAGTGGAGAACCCTTCCTGGACGAGCTGTCCCGTTACGGAGACCTTTATAAGAACGACACGGTAAATTCGGCCGCTTCCCTGTTCGGGGATATGGAGGAAATGAAGCCGCAGCGTCCGGAAATGCCGGATGTCCAGGTGGAAGGAGACATCCTGGAAGAGCTCCAGAAGGAGAAGGAACTGGTGGGCATGTACCTCAGCTCCCATCCGCTGGACCGCTACGACTTTGAAATGCGCAACTTCACCACCTGCAAGATGGTGGACCTCCCCTCCGTTATCAACGACTGCGAAAACCGCAAACAGACCGCCAAACTGTATGTGGCCGGCATAGTCACGGACAGCAAGGTGCTTTACACCAAAACCGGCAAGCCGTACTCCCGCACCACCATAGAAGATTACAGCGGTTCGTATGAACTCACCCTCTTCGGCAAGGATCACGAGACCTTCATGCAATACATGACGCCCAAGAACACCTTGTTCCTGGAAGGCGTGGTGGAAGAGAAGTTCTTCCTTAAGCAGGAAGAGAAGGCGCAGGGAAAAACGGCCCCCTACACCTTCCGTTTAAAGAAAGTGACGCTGCTGGGCAATATTACGGACGATATCCTCTCCGGCTTCAGCCTGGACATTACCACCCCCATGCTCACGCCCAAATTCCGGGAAGACTTGGTGAAGGTGGTAAAAAAACATAAGGGCAAGATTCCTCTCACCCTTTATCTGTACGACCCGCAGACGCACTACCGTATTCAGTTCATCTCCAAGAAGTTCCAAGTTGCCGTTACCTCCGGCCTCATCCAGGATCTTCACAAGATCGGCGTGGACCGTTACGAGGTTCTCAAAAAGTAGCCTTTACTTCAGCCCTTTCTCAATCTGGGCGGCCAGGGACTGCCAGTGGGCCTTGGTGACGTCGTCGCCTTTGGCTTTGGCGGCCTTCTTCTGGATGTCCATGAGCTGGGCCTGAATGAGGGCCTTGCCACCGGAGACAAGCTGCTCGTTCTTCACCACGCTTAAGGCCTGGCTCACATAGCGCTGCTGCAGGTAGCGGCGGTAGCTGTCCACCTTGCCGCCCTTATCCAGTTCCGTGAATACCATGCCGCGGAGGTCGTTCAGGTACTCTTCCGGCGTGTAGTTGCCGGGACCGTACTCGGCAAACTGCTCCAGGCGGTCCAGTTTGGCGGTGCTAAGGAGCACGGAGCTGCTCACCACATTGTTCACCAGCGTATACAGGTAGTTGTCCGGACGGTCCGTGAGATTGAAGATATAAGGCACGTCCACCAGCCAGCTGGGCTTCTTGAACAAATTCTCGTTCAGGAAGCTAAGGGCGGCCTTCTGCCGTGCCTTGGGAACGGGCTCGTATTTGGGACCGGCCTCTTCAATGCTCTTGTTGGTGATGAAGCGCCCGCCGATATTGGCCGCCACGTGGCCCATGTAGCGGTTGAACTGGCCGGTAACGGCCGAATACATCCGGCTCACGTTCTCGTACTGGTCGCCTTCCTCCTTGTTCCATTCAGGAATCTGGCCGATGATGCGCTTGAGATTCTTGATGCCGTAGGTGCTGGCGGCCACTGCGTCGTCGCTCAGGTCCTCCGTGAGGGCGCGCGGATCATTGTCTCGGCCTTCCCCGCCGAACCACAGGCGCGGGTTCTCGGCCAAACGGGCCACAATCACCTTGTTCCAGTACAGATGGTCCTCCTTGGGAGTCTTGAAATCCGTGGGGGTATAGCCAAACTCGATGGCCCACTTGTCATAGTCGTTGATGCGAGGATAGATACCTTCCTTGCCGATGTTGTCTTCCGGCTGGGCCACATAGTTGAAGCGGGCATAGTCCATGATGCTCACGGTATGGCCGTTCTTCTCCACCCATTCCTTGTCGCGAAGCTTTTCCACGGGCGTTTTGCTGCTGGAGCCCATGTTGTGCCGGAGGCCCAGGGTATGGCCCACCTCGTGCGAGGAAACAAAGCGGATGAGATCTCCCATCAGCTCGTCGTCATATTTCATCTTGCGGGCGCGCGGGTCGATGGCGCCGGCCTGCACCTGGTACCAGTCGTGCACCAGGGTCATCACGTTGTGATACCAGCCGATATGGGATTCCAGGATTTCTCCGGAGCGCGGATCGTGCACGTTGGGGCCATAGGCATTGGCCGTGGGCGAGGCCAGGTAGCGGATTACGGAGAAGCGGGCGTCCTCCAGGCTCATACCCAGCTCTTCGGCATTCTCCGGCCACTCTTCGGCGTGGATGGCGTTCTTCCAGCCGGCCTGCTCAAAGGCCTTCTGCCAGTCATTCACACCGGCAATCAGGTAAGGGCGCCACTGTTTGGGCGTAGCGGGATCGATGTAATAGACAATGGGCTTGATGGGTTCCACCAGTTCTCCGCGGCGCTGCTTCTCGCGGTCTTCGGGACGGGCTTCCAGGCGCCAGCGGGTAATGAAGCGCACGGTTTCCACACCCTGCTGCTCGTCCGAGAACTGGCTGTAACCGCCGGCAAAGTAACCAACGCGGGAGTCGAACCAGCGGGCCTGCATGGGTTTCTCCGGCAGGAGGACCATGGAGGTGTTGAGCACTATGGTCACAGTTCCGGCTTCCCGTCCGGCGGGAAGCATGGTCTGGCGGGCAGGGCCGCCGGGACCACCGGGGCCGCCGGCGGAAGGCTGCGGCTGGTTATATGTAAAGGTTTTGGTGACAGTTACTTCCGTATTGATGGGATAAGTGCGGATGCTCTCGATGAAGGAGGCGTCGCCCTTTACTCCGCCCAGGTTGTACTGCCGCTTGGACATATTATCCAATGAGAACACCTGTACGTCGCCCTCAAACAGGCTGTTGGCCTTGATGCGGGTGGCCTTCTCGCCGCCCTTCTCGGGCTTGAAGGACGCCACGATGGGATTCTCCGAACTCACCTTCACGGCCTTGTAGATGGCCTGGTCCTCATCGGCCTGGATATTCACTATATCGGCCCGCAGGAGGAGGTTGCCGTTGGAGGCCTTCTCCCAGTAGAGCATATTCTCGTTCACTTCCTCGCCGCCGTATTCGCTGGCGCCGGGGGTCATGCTCACGTAGCGGGTAACCGTGAGGAAACGCCGGCCCAGCAGGCTGTCCGGAATCTCCAGGTACCAGTCTTTTTCGTTCTGCGCCACACCGAACAGGCCAGGTTTGAACGAAAGCTGCACGGGAGCCTCTTTTTCTTTTTCGGCAGGGGTGTCTTTGGCGTCGGGGGCGGCGCCGGGACGGGGTCCGCGGGGCTGGGCCACTGCACCCAGGCACACCAGCGCGGCCGCCAGTAAGGTAAGAATCTTCTTGTCCATAAGCTAATTGTTTATGGCAGTGAAGATAAATAAAAGATTTTAAAATAGCAACACCTCGCCTTGAAACGTAGCAGTAATGGTCGTGATAAGACTTCCATCCACAAAATCAGTCCAAAACGTGGATGGAATGCCCAAATACAGCATTCCGTCCACAAAATCGGCCAAAAACGTGGATGGAGGACCTGTTTTTACCGAATCGGTTGAAAAGCATAGTCACATTTTAACGTTTCAACCGATGATATCGGCCAAAAAGCCTTATATTGCCGGCGACAACCCAATGTCGGCAGGCGTTATGATAAGAAATACAAACAATTCGGCGCTGGAGTGCGAGCGCCACTTTCTGGAGGGAGGCCCGTTCTTCCACCTTTACACAAAACCCGTGGAAAACGACTTGATTCTGCGGACAAAAGAAGAATTGGACATAGCTCTCACCTTTTTGGCACTGGCAGTTTTCGCAACCGGGTGTCGGCTGTTGGCTTTTGCCTTGATGAACAACCATTTCCATTTTGTCATTGAAGGCGCCGAGGATGTTTGCCTGGCCTTTTACCGGGATTTCCAGAAAAGGTTGGCCAGATATCTTTCCAAAGAACGGCGGTCAGGCCTGGCCATGGCAGCGGAACCCGCCCTCACCCCCATTAACAGCCTCAAACAGTTGCGGGACGAGATAATATATGTAGCACGGAACCCCTTTGTTGACCGGACGGACGTGAATCCGTTTTCATACAAATGGTGCAGTGGATACCTCTATTTCAATGGAATGCTGGACATGATGCCGTCCGGGGAACAGGTGTGCGACTGGTCTGTTGCACGGCGACGTGCCTTTAAACATGAGCGAGAGGCCGATGTGGATCCGCGGCTACGTGCTTTGGACGGTGTCGCATTACCCACGTGTTTCACGGATTACCAGCGGGCTATGGCGTTTTTTGAAAACGCCCGGCAGTTTACAAACTGGATGATGAAAAACGTTGAGTCGCAGCTGGACATTGCCCGGCGGCTTGGAGAACGGATTATACTGGATGATACGGAACTTTGGCAAGTGGTTATGAATTTATGCAAGAAAACCTATTTCGTTTCCTCCCCTAGAGAACTGACCGCCGATAATCGCACGCGTATGATCAAAGCACTCAAATATGATTATAATGCCTCCAATGCCCAAATTGCCCGCTGTCTGGGAGTGGCCAGAAACGTTATAGACCAAATGTTTCCCCTTTCCGCCCGTCATTAGGTCTTCCATCCACAAAATCAGTCCAAAACGTGGATGGAATGCCCAAAAACAGCATTCCGTCCACAAAATCGGCCAAAAACGTGGATGGAGGACCATCAGGGCTGCTCTGATGGGGGGGGCCGCCGGCGCTATTCTTCCTGGCGGGCTCGGTTCACGGTGATGGCGCGGCCGTCGCTGTAGGCCACTATACGGGCGTTGGGGAAGCCCAGTTTCCGCACCACGTTCAGCTGCTGCAGGGCCAGCCGGTACGTGGGGAAAAGACCGGCATAGTAGGCATAGCGCAGGTTGGAGTTCAGGCGCTCGTAAACGGGCGTGATCCCGCAAAATTCCTCTTCCCGCGCATGTTGGGCCGATGTGAACATAAAGATTTGATAGATAATCCCGTCCGGGAGAGGACCGTCATTGGCCATGGCGCCCGTATCGGAGACTTCGAAGAAATAGTTGCTGTCCGCTTCTCCCACAGAGAAGGTAAGAGGGCCGCCCAGGGCGTGCTTCTCAAAGGAGAAGGCTTTCTGCTCTTCTTCCGGAACCTCTCCGTCCCGTCCGGAAGAGGCACCTCTTCTGAGGAAGTTGTTCTCTATGCGCCGGATTTCCTTGTTCAAGGTGGCTATCCGGTTACGGAGAGGGGCCAGGGTGTGGGCGAGGGTGGTATCCTTTTCCCGCCGCGACAGGGAATCCCGGAGCGATCGGACTTCGGCCATCTTTCTCATGTACAGGCGCGTATCGGCATTACCGGCCGATCTTCCCGTGGTGACGTTTTCCGTGGGGGTAAGGTCCAGCAGCTGTTCCAGCGTCTCCTGGTCGTGGACGGGCGATCTTAAAGGAAACGCCTCAAATTCAAGCACATAGACATAGACACTGTCTTTCCCGCAAGCGCGGTTGGAGGCCAACAGGGTAAAATCGCCGTCCTCCGTGTCCATCATTAGGAAGTCGTCGGCGGGGGAATTATAGGGAATGCCCAGGTTCTCCGGCTTGCTCCATGTGGCGTTTACCTCGTCCCAGGTGCTGGAGAAGATGTCGTAGCCGCCCATGCCGGGAAGGCCGTCGGAGGCAAAATAGAGGATGCGGCCGCCCGGAGACAGCATGGGGAAGATTTCACTGCCCGTTGAAAGCAGGGCTTCGGCGGGGTGCCTGGGGGCCCTCCACAGGGAATCGGACCGCTCTTCGGAGAGGAAAAGGCTCAGGGAGCCGGAAAGGTCCGGGGCCGAATAATAGACCACGTCCTCCCCCTTCGGCAGGTATACCGGAAAGCCCTTATCGACGTCAAAAATGTTGGGAGAAACGTGCCAGGAACTGTCCGGAAGCGGATAATACAGGAAAAAGTCTTCCAGGGAGAAGCGTTCGCGCGCCACCACGCGGGGATTGGCGCAACGTTCGGCATAGTCTTCCACTTCCTGCCCCCATAGGGCCGATGCAGGGATGACCAACAGGAAAAATATGACCCAAAGCCGCCTTTTCATACCTTAAAAGCCTACAAAATTAAGAAATAGTTGTGAGAAAGTTCGTAAATCAGAAAAAAATCGTAAATTTGCAACCTATTTTGCCGTGGTGTCTTTTGATGCCACGTGAAACGTTGACAATATATAATTTAAAACGATAAAAAAATGCAAAGCAAAGGTTGGATCAGATTTGTTGCTATCCTGCTTGCCATCGCAAGCATCTGGCAGCTCTCCTTCACGGTAATTTCCCGTCTGCAGGAGAGCAAGGCTGCCAAGTATGCAGAGGAGCAGGCGCAGCAGTTTGTAGAAGCTAACAACATTGCCCCGGAAATCCGCGAATTCGTGGCAGACTCCGTGGCCAACATCAGAAACAGGGCCTATGTAGACTCCATCAGCGCAGAGAAGGTGTTCCTCGGATACACCTACAAGAGCGTGAAGGAGAAGGAAATCAACCTGGGTCTGGACCTCAAGGGTGGTATGAACGTTATGCTGCAGGTGCAGCTGGAAGACCTGGTGAAGGCCCTTTCCGGCAACAGCACGGACCCGGATTTCGTTGCCGCCCTGGCTCAGGCTAAGGCCAATAACGTGAACTCCAGCCAGGACTTCATCGGCCTGTTCGAGGAAGCCTGGAACCAGGTAGCCCCCACCCGCCGTCTGGCCGAGGTGTTCGGCACCTACGAGCTCCGCGACAAGATCAAGCCCGAATCCACCAACAAGGACGTTGTGGATGTAATCCGCAGCGAGGCCAAGAGCGCCGTTGACAATTCCTTCAACGTGCTCCGTAACCGTATCGACCGTTTCGGTGTCACCCAGCCCAACATTCAGCAGGTGGGTTCCTCCGGCAAGATCCTCATCGAACTGCCGGGTGTGAAGGATCCGGAGCGTGTGCGTAAGCTCCTGCAGGGTACCGCCTCCCTCGAATTCTGGCCCACTTACCAGGGCAGCGAGGTGGATCTTTATGCCGCCGACGCCCGCGTGGCCGAAATCCTGGGCAACCTGGGAGACAGCACCGCAGTGGCCAATCCGCTGTTCCAGGTGCTTTCCCCGTCCGGTTGGGATAACGCCTGCATCGGCTTTGCCGCAGGTGTGGATACCGCTACCGTGAACCGTTACCTGGCCATGGCCCAGGATGTCCTCCCGCAGGGCTTCCGTCCCATGTGGTCCGTTAAACCCACGGATCTGGTGAAGGGCAGCAACCTCTACGAACTGGTTGCCATCAAGTCCACCTCCCGTGACGGCAAGGCCCCGCTGGACGGCGGCTATGTCACGGACGCGCGCGTAGAATTCCAAGGTACCCAGAACGGTGGCAGCGCAGCCCCTTCCGTGAACATGACCATGAATGCCGAGGGCGCCTCCATCTGGGCCCGTCTCACCAAGGACAACATCGGCAAGCAGGTGGCTATCGTTCTGGACGGCCTGGTGTATTCCTATCCCACCGTGCAGACGGAAATTACCGGCGGTTCTTCCGTGATCACCGGTAACTTCGACATGCAGGAAGCCGAAGACTTGGCCAACGTGCTCAAGTCCGGTAAGCTCCCCGCCCCTGCCTCCATCATTCAGGAGCAGGTTGTGGGTCCTTCCCTGGGTAGCGCTTCCATCCGTGCCGGTCTCATCTCCTTCCTCATCGCTTTCTGCCTGGTGCTCATCTACATGGTATTCTTCTACCAGGGCGCCGGTCTCATTGCCGATGTGGCTCTGCTGTGCAACGTGCTGCTGCTCTTCGGCGTGCTCGTGAGCTTCGGCGCCGTCCTTACCCTCCCGGGTATCGCCGGTCTGGTGCTAACGCTGGGTATGGCCGTGGATGCCAACGTGATCATCTATGAGCGTATCAAGGAGGAACTTGCCGCCGGCAAGGGCTTCTCCAAGGCTGTGGCCGATGGTTATAAGAACGCATACAGCGCCATTATCGACGGTCAGCTCACCACCCTCATCACCGGTATCATCCTCTACATCTTTGGTTCCGGTCCTGTGCAGGGCTTCGCCACCACGCTTATCATCGGTATTATCACTTCGGTGCTCACCTCCATCTTCATCACCCGCATCATCTTCGACGACCGCATCGCCAAGGGCAAGACCGTGGCCATGTCCAACAAGCTCACTGCCAATATTCTCAAGAATACGCACGTGGACTTCATCGGCCTCAAGAAGTGGTCCTACATCATCTCCGGTGCCCTCATCGTGATCTCCATCGCCAGCATCGCCTTCAAGGGCTTCAGCTACGGTGTAGACTTCACCGGCGGCCGTACCTTCGTGGTACGTTTCGACCAGAGCGTCACCGCAGAGCAGGTGCGTGCCTCCGTGGAGGATACCTTCCGTCTTGCTGCAGAGCAGGCCGGTCTGGATCAGTACTCCGTGGAAGTGAAGCAGTTCGGTGGAGACTCCCAGATGAAGATCACCACCCAGTACAAGAACGACAGCGAGAGCACGGAAGTGGACGCCGAGGTTGAAGGTCTGCTGTACAACGCCCTCAAGGGCTTCTACGCAGAGGACATCCAGCTGGCCGATTTCACCTCCACGCTGGAGAACCCCAACGGTATCATCTCCTCCGACAAGGTGGGTCCCACCATCGCCCGTGACATCACCCGCAGCGCATTCATCGCCGTGTTCCTGGCCCTCATCGCCATCTTCGCATACATCGCCTTCCGGTTCAAGGGTTGGACCTGGGGTCTCGGCGGTGTGGTCTCCCTGGCTCACACGGCCCTCATCGTGATCGGCTTCTTCTCCCTGTTCAACGGTATCCTGCCGTTCAACCTGGATGTGGACCAGACGTTCATTGCGGCTATCCTTACCATCATCGGTTACGCCATCAACGATAACGTGGTTATCTTCGACCGTATCCGTGAGCAGAAGGGCCTGCACCCGAAGGAAGACTTCCGTACCACGGTGAACACGGCTCTCAACGCCACCCTCACCCGTACCTTGAACACATCCGTGTCCACGCTCCTCCCGATGCTGGCAATTGCCATCTTCGGTGGTGAAAGCATCCGCGGTCTGGCCGTGGCCCTCTGCCTTGGTGTGATCATCGGTACCTACGCTTCCATCATGATTGGTACTCCCATCATGTACGACGCCACCATGCGCGCCTCCAAGAAGAAGGCCGAATAATCGGACATCTGAAATGAAAAAACGGTCTCCTGTTCCCAGGGGACCGTTTTTTATTGCTGTTGCTGCTTGAGCCAGGCGGCGGGGGAGAGGCCGGTGATTGCGGTGAAATTGCGGT
>CAMHKD010000029.1:0-23365 GCA_946185645.1 uncultured Bacteroidales bacterium | reverse complement strand
AAGCCAAGCCTTTCTTCAAGCACGCCATGCTCTATGGCGGCAAGGACAGCGCCGTAATGCTGGACCATTATGCCGAGGTGCTTTACGCCCTGGGAGAATATGACCTGGCCCGCTCGTACTGGAACCAGGCCAAAAACAAGAATCAGGACGGCGAGGTGCCGGATCTGGAAGAACGGGTGAAGGCCCGGCTGGCGGCAATCGGCAAATGAGGAAGGTCCTTCATATCGCGCTGGTGGCACTGGTCCTGCTTGCCGGTACCAGCCCTGCATCGGCCCAGAAAAAGGAGTCCCGCAAGAGCCTGGAGTCGCAGATTTCCAAGATTGAGAAGGATATAGAACTTCTTAACAACAAGCTCAAGGACAACAGCCGCAGCAGTCAGCAGGCCCTTTCCAGCCTCACCCTGGTGCAGGGGAAGGTGGCATCCCGGGAAAAGCTCATTGCCGAATGTGACCAGTCCATCCGGGTGCTGGACGATTCAATCAAGGTGTGCCAGAAGGAATTGGACCGCCTGCAGGCCCGTTACGACACGCTTTCCCTCTACTACAACCGCCTGGTGCGGAACGCCTATAAGAACCGGGACAGCCGCATGTGGTACATGTATGTGCTTTCCAGCGAATCCATGGGTCAGGCCCTGCGCCGTTTCGGCTATCTCCGCCGCTTCGCTTCCCAGATGAGCGACCAGGCCAAGCGTATCCAGGAAACGGAGGCGGAACTGGAAGTGGAGCGGGAGCGCCTCACCGGCCTCAAGGAAGAGGCGGCCGAGCTCAGGAGCAAGACCGTCCAGGAGCGCGCCAAGCTGCGGGACGAGGAAGCCGAGGCCGCCCGCATGGTGAACCAGCTCAAGAAGGACCGCAACAAATTCCAGCAGCAGCTGCAGGAAAAGAACAGGCAGAAACAGGCCCTGAACAAGAAGATCGCAGAGATTATCCGGGCCGAGCAAGAAGCTGCGAAGAAGGCCGCCAGCGGCAAGAAGGGCTCCTCCGGCAGTTCCTCCAAGAAGACCACCTCTACGGAAATAGATACCAAACTCTCCAATGAGTTCGCCTCCAACAAGGGCAAACTGCCCTGGCCGGTGGAGGGCGTGATTGTGGACCGCTTCGGCAAGCATCGGCATCCGGTCTACGAGAATGTGGAAATGCAGAATGACGGCGTCACCCTCACCGTCAAGCGGGGTTCCCAGGTCAAGGCCGTGTTCAGCGGCACCGTTACCCGCATCTTCGTAATGCCCGGTTACAACCAGTGCGTGCTGGTGAGCCATGGTAACTATTACACCATGTACACCATGCTCAAGACCGTGTCGGTAAAGCTGAACCAGAAGATTTCCACAGGAGATGTAATCGGCACGGTGGACACCATCGGCGGGGAAGACCAGTTCCACTTCGAACTCTGGAAAGACGTGGAACCCCAGAATCCGGAATCCTGGCTAAGGAAGTAGGATTCTTCAGCGGTCAGGGTTGCCTGGAAGCCATCGGCCCAGGCGCTGAACCTGAATGGGTTACCGCAGCGGTTCCAGCGGAACGGTGCCGGGGATGTGATCCTCGGGCGGGGCGCCGTGGAGGTAGATGATGCGCTGGTTGGGACTGCCGCGGAAGAGAAGGTCCGTGTCCCGTTGCTCCAGGATGAAGGGGCCGTCCACCAGCACGTCCAGATACGGCAGCATGGCGGCCATTTCCTTATCGGCCTGTACTTCTTCCAAAGTGAATCCCGTCCAGCACCAGATGGTCTTGCCCGTTTCTTCCTTGATGCGGCGGGCCAGCTCCGTGAAAGCCGGAGCCTGATACATGGGGTCTCCGCCGGAGAAGGTCACGTTGGACATGCTGTCGGCCTTGATGAGCGCAAGCAAATCTTCCACCTCCATCCATTTCCCCGCCTGGAAATCCCAGCTCTGCGGGTTGTGACAGCCCTTGCAGGCGTGGCGGCAGCCCGCACAATAAATGGCCGTCCGGAAACCGGGTCCGTCGGCCATTGTCTGCTCCAATATGTCTAAGACTCTGATTCGCATTTTTAAGTCCCCTCCCCGAGGGAGGGGGTTTCGGGGAGGGGTAACGTGAGTTTACGGATTCACAAGTGGCGCGTGCGCTACTTGTGGATCACTCTGTCCTTGAGCTCCGCCAGCTTGCCGGAGTTCCAGCGGTCTGTGGTGCCCACCAGGTAGCCGGTGATGCGCTGCAGGGTGTCAATGTGGTGACCGTGGCAGTGCGGGCATTCCTTGAGGTCCTTTTCGGCATTCTCAAAGCCGCAGTCCAGGCAGCGGTTGCGGTTGTGGTTCACGGAGCCGTAGCCGATGTCGTACTTGTCCATGAGGTCCACAATCTGCATGATGGCTTCCGGGTTGTGGGTGGCGTCGCCGTCAATTTCCACATAGAAGATATGGCCGGCATTCTCGTACTTGTGGTACGGGCCCTCGATCTTGGCCTTGTGCTCCGGCGAGCAGTGGTAGTACACCGGAACGTGGCTGGAGTTGGTGTAGTAATCCTTGTCCGTGATGCCGGGCAGCACGCCGAAGGTCTTCTTGTCCCGCTTGGTGAACTTGCCGGAGAGGCCTTCCGCCGGGGTGGCGAGGAAGGTGAAGTTGTGCTGGTAGGTCTCGGCGAAGCCGTTGATCTTCTCCGCCATGTGGGAGATGATCCGCAGACCCAGCTCCTGCGCCTCTTCGCTCTCGCCGTGGTGCTTGCCGCAAAGGGCGATCAGGCACTCGGCCAGGCCGATGAAGCCGATGGAGAGGGTGCCCTGGTTGATGACGGACTCGATGCTGTCGTTGTCGTCCAGCTTCTCGCTGCCCATCCACAGGCCGTTCATAAGGAGCGGGAACTGCTTCTTGAGGGCGGTCTTCTGGAATTCGTAACGCTCGTTGAGCTGACGGGCGCTGATGTCCAGGGCCCAGTCCAGCTTCTGGAAGAACTTCTTGATGCGCTCTTCCTTGTCCGACTCCTCATTCATGGCCTCGATGGCCAGTTTCACGATATTGATGGTGGTAAAGCTTAGGTTACCGCGGCCGATGGAGGTCTTGGGGCCGAAACGGTTGGCATAAACGCGGGTGCGGCAGCCCATGGTAGCTACTTCGTGGACGTAGCGCTTGGGGTCGTTGGGATCCCAGGCGTCGTCCTGGTTGTAGCTGGCGTCCAAGTTAAGGAAGTTAGGGAAGAATCTACGGGCCGATACCTTGCAGGCGAACTTGTAAAGGTCGTAGTTGGGATCTTCCGGCAGGTAGCTCACGCCCCTCTTCTTCTTCCAGATCTGGATGGGGAAGATGGCGGTGGAGCCATTACCCACACCCTCATAAGTGGTGTTGAGGATCTCACGGATGATGCAGCGTCCTTCGGCCGATGTGTCCGTACCGTAGTTGATGGAGGAGAACACCACCTGGTTGCCGCCGCGGCTGTGGATGGTGTTCATGTTGTGCACGAAAGCCTCCATGGCCTGGTGCACGCGGCCCACGGTCTGGTTGACGGCGTGCTGGAGCGCGCGCTCCTTGCCCTGCAGGCCGATGAGGTCCCGCTTGAGGTAGTCGTCAATCTTGACGGATTTGAGTTCGCTGTAGTCTTTGTTCTCCAGTTCACTCACCTTGTCAATCTCTTCCTCCAGGGTCTTGTGCACGAAAGGAGCCAGATAAAAGTCGAAAGCCGGGATGGCCTGGCCGCCGTGCATTTCGTTCTGGGCGGTTTCCATGGAGATGCAGGCCAGCACGCTGGCGGTTTCAATGCGCTTGGCGGGACGGGACTCCCCGTGGCCGGCCTTGAGACCATGCTCCAGGATCTGGTCCAGCGGGTGCTGGATGCAGGTGAGGCTCTTGGTGGGATAATAGTCCTTGTCGTGGATGTGGATATAGTTGCCCATCACGGCCTCGCGGACAGGGTCGCTGAGCAGGCTCTCGTCCACATAGCTCTTGGTGGCTTCCGAGGCGAACTTCATCATCATGCCGGCCGGGGTATCGGCATTCATGTTGGCGTTCTCCCGGGTGATGTCGTTCACCTGGGCGTCGATGATGGTCTGGAAGATTTCATTGCTCTTGGCTTTGCGGGCGATGTTGCGTTTATTGCGATAACGGATGTACTCTTTGGCCACTTCCTGGCGCGGGCTGTTCATGAGGTGGTTCTCCACTACGTCCTGGATTTCCTCCACCGTCATCTCCTCCTTGTCCAGCTGGGAGATGGCATGGGCGATCTGGGCGGCAAGCACAATGTCTTCTCCACCTTCGGTTACGTTCATGGCCTTGAGGATAGCGGCGACAATCTTCTGATTGTTGAAATCTACGCGGCGTCCGTCGCGTTTGAGTACACGTTTAACCATTTGTTCAGGTCGGTTAGAGGGGTACCGGCTGTGGTAGGCCGGATACCGTGAGGTTTATGTTTCAAGTGTGTGCAGACCAAGACTGCGGGAACAAATATAGCGGATAAAGTGTGACTTTAGAACGCTTTTTCCGGAAAAAGTTATCAACAAAAACGCTGACAACTTGTTAATTCATTGAACTACAAATTGTCAGCGTAAATTTTAAATTGGAATTATTCCAAATTGTAACTTGTGTGTTTCTTTTTGGGAAGGGTTTTCAACAAGGGGGCGATTTAGTCCCCAACGACCCAGACCAGCACGTGCCGGTCGAAGGTCATGTATTCAAGGTCGAATTCTTCTTCGTCCTCGTCCTTGTCGATGAAGGTGGCTTCCAGTTCGCCTTCTCCACGGAGACGGAAGCGCTCCACTTCAATCTGCTCGGCAAAATTCACGTTGTAACGGCTCAGAAGCTTGAAAATGGCTTCCTTGGCGCACCAGTAGATGGCCAGCTGCTCATTGCGCTTCTCTTCCTCCAGGTCATCAATCTCATCTTCCGAAAGCGCTTTCTTTTCCACGGCCGAGAAATCCCGGTCCAGGGATTCCACGTCTATGCCGCAGTCGTTCTCCTCGTGGAGGATGACGGCCACGTATTTTTCCGTATGGGTAATGGAGATGTTTACGGGATTGTTCTCCAGGTACGGCTTGCCGTTGTCGTGATGGCTCAGGTACACCTTCTCTTCAAAGAGGGCGTTAAGCAGAGCCCGGACGGCCAACCGCTGTTTCCGCATGCTTTCGCTGCGGAGGAACGAGATTTCCTCCATCTCGTCCGTGGGGGTGGAACTGAGTTCGATGAGCTCCTGTTCCGTCTCCGTGATTTGCCACACGCCAATTGTGGCTTCGTTTTCCAGTTTCTTCTTTAAATAAAGTCCCATTCCTAAGGTTTCTGAACGACAATGAAAACCCTCCGGAGACCTTGCGGTTCCGGATTCCTAGTTATTTTAAAAGCATAATCGCGACAGAGGGTCGTCTGAACCGACGCCCGCTAATTGATTAGACTTGACCTGACTGGGAGGCTCCATTTTATTCGTTACAAATTACGATGCAAAGATAATTCATTTTTCAAAATAACAAGCAAATCTTTGTGCGGAAATTGCTATCTTTGTGGACCCAAACGGAAAAACGTTTAAATATTAACACAAATAGTTATGAAATTCCTTACTGATGAAAAGCTCCTTATTGTGGGCGCCGCCGGAATGATCGGTTCCAACATGGTTCAGACCGCCTGCATGCTGGGTCTCACCCCCAACATCTGCCTGTACGATATCTTCGAGCCGGGCCTCAAGGGCGTTCTGGCCGAGATGGACCACTGCGCATTCCCGGATGTGAACCTCACCGCCACCATTGATCCGGCCGAGGCCTTCAAGGATGCCAAGTACATCATTTCCTCCGGTGGAGCACCCCGCAAGGAAGGCATGACCCGTGAGGACCTCCTCAAGGGCAACTGCCAGATTGCCGCAGAATTCGGCGAGAATATTGAGAAGTACTGCCCGGACGTTAAGTTCGTGGTGGTTATTTTCAACCCGGCCGATGTAACCGCTCTCACCGCCCTCATCCGTTCCGGCCTGAAGCCGGAGAAGCTCACCTCCCTGGCCGCCCTGGACAGCACCCGTCTGCAGGAAGCCCTGGCCCAGGAGTTCGGCGTACAGCAGTGCAAGGTCACCGGCGCCCACACCTATGGTGGTCACGGTGAAGCCATGGCAGTGTTCGCCTCCCAGGTGAAAGTGGACGGCAAGCCCCTTGCCGAAATGGGCCTGTCCGCAGAGCGCTTCGCAGAGATCAAGCACAACACCATCCAGGGTGGTTCCAACATCATCAAGCTCCGTGGCCGCAGCTCCTTCCAGAGCCCGGCATACCAGGCCGTGAAGATGATCGAGGCTGCCATGGGCGGCGAGAAGTTCACCTGGCCCGCCGGTACGTACGTGAACAACGAGAAGTACCAGCACGTAATGATGGCCATGCCCACCGTTATCGACGCCACCGGCTGCCACTTCACCAATCCGGTAGGAACTCCGGAAGAGATGGCCGCCCTCCAGGCTTCTTACGAGCACCTGGTGAAGATGCGCGACGAGATTGTTTCCCTGGGTATCGTTCCCGCCGTGAAGGACTGGGGCAAGGAGAATCCCAACCTGTAGTCTGTCTCAGTACAGAAAATACAGCAAAACATGACCAAGATTGTTCTTCGGAGCAGTCTTGGTCTTATTTTAGGCTTTAAACGTGACTTAGATCGTCACCAGTGACAATCTTGGTCAAGAAAACGGGCCAAAACGTGACTTAGACCGGCCAGATAAGCAGGCCCAGCCGATAGGCGGCAAAACCGAATACCCAGGCCACCAGGATGGTATACAAGCACAGGAGGATGGCCCAGCGCCATTTTCCTGTTTCGTTTTTAATGGCAACGAAGGTGGCAATACAGGGGAAATACAACAGCACAAACACCATGAAAGCCAGGGCTGCAGCCGTGGGAACGGTGGCCTTCAGGGCTGCCTGGAGCTGGGTATCGTCCTCGCTTCCCATGCCCTCATAGGCTTCGCCGTCTTGGGCATAGGTTACGCCCATGGTACTGATAACCAGTTCCTTCGCGCCCACGCCGGCCAGCAGGCCCACATCCATCTTCCAGTTGAAGCCCAGCGGTTCCAGGGCCGGTTCCACAGCCTTACCAACCATGCCGATATAGGAATGCTCCTGCTGATAGCTCTGGGTGGCTCCCTCGTGACGGGGGAAGTACCCCAGGAACCAGATGGCAACGGAGAAGATGAGGATGGTGGTGGCCATTTTCTCCAGATACTGCTTGCCCTTTTCCCAGGTATGGCGCCAGATGGCCTTCCCTGTGGGAACGCGGTACGGCGGCAGTTCCATCACAAACGGCAGGTCGTCGTCCTTGACAAATTTGCTCAGGACAAGGGCGCTCAGGATGGCCAGCACCACGCCCAGGAGGTAAATACCCAGCAGGGCCGTGGCCGGACTCCCCGGGAAAAAGGCCCCGGCAAAGAGTACGAAGATGGGTAATCGGCCTGCGCAGGACATGAACGGAATGATGGCTATGGTCACCAATCGGCTTTTCCGGCTTTCGATGCTTCGCGTTGCCATAATGGCCGGCACGTTGCAGCCAAAACCCATGACCATGGGAATGAAGCTCTTTCCGTGCAGGCCGATCTTGTGCATAAGCTTATCCACGATGAACGCAGCCCGCGCCATGTAGCCGCTGTCTTCCATAATGGAAATAAAGAAGTACAGGATCATGATGTTGGGCAGGAACACCAGTACGCTGCCCACACCGGCAATCACGCCGTCCACCACCAGGTCTTTCACCCAGCCGTCCTGCATCCAGCCGCCCACCTTGTCACCCAACCAGCTTACCAGCGCATCAATCCAGTCCATCGGATACTGGCCCACTGTAAAGGTGGCCCAGAAAATAAACCACAACAACAATATAAAGATGGGGAATGCGAGCCACTGGTTGGTGACAATGGCGTCTATCTTGTCCGTAATGGTACGGCGGGGCCTTTCGGCCTGATATCTTTCATAAGTTTCGGCCAGGGCGCCCTGGATAAAGGCGTATTTGGCATCCACGATGGCGCTTTCGGCCGATGTCCCCAGCAGCCGCTCTATGCGCTGGCTTTCCTCCTGCCGGGCCTCGCGGATTTGGGCGGCATTGGGGAGTTTGTCCACCAGGCCTTCCACGTCCTTATCGGCCTCCAGCGTCTTGATGGCCAGGTATCGCGTGGAGAAACGGGAACGGAGGTCTTCGTTGGAGAAAAAGAGATCCCTTAGGCGTACGATGCTCTTTTCCAGCTCGGCCCCATGGTTGATGTGGATGTGACGGGCCAGCTTGGGATCCGTATGCTCATAGACCTTGATTACCGTGTCAAAGAGCTCCGGAATGCCCTGACCGTCGCGGCTCACCGTGGGGCAGACGGGCATACCCAGGAGGTAACCCAGCTGCTTTGTATCCAGCTTGTCTCCTTTGTGCTGCAGCTCGTCGTACATATTGAGGGCCATCACCGTACGGAGGTTCATGTCAATGAGCTGGCTGGTGAGGTAGAGGTTCCGCTCGATATTGGAAGCATCCACCACGTTCACAACCACGTCCGGAAGGGTTTCCAGCAGGTTTTTCCGCACGTACAGCTCTTCCGGGGAATAGGCCGATAAAGAATAGGTGCCGGGGAGATCTACCAGGGTGATGTCGTAGCCCTTGAACTTGAAATGGCCCTCCTTGGCGTCCACGGTAACGCCGGAGTAATTGCCCACATGCTCGTGGCTGCCGGAAGCTATATTGAAAAGGGAAGTCTTTCCGCAATTGGGGTTGCCCACCAGAGCCACCCGGATGTTGTGATGCCGCTCCTCGGCCACATGGGCCATGGCCCGGTCCAGGCGTTCGCGCTCTTCCAGATCCTCCGGAAGTCCCTGCAGGTGCTCGTCGGTGGAAAGGGCCTCGCGGGCCTCCTCCATACCCACCACCTCAATCTGGCGGGCTTCTTCCCGCCGCAGGCTCACCTTATAACCTATTATTTCATATTCAATGGGATCCTTTAGCGGTGCATTCAACACTACGCGAACCTCTTTCCCCTGGATAAAACCCATCTCAATGAGGCGTTTACGGAAACTTCCGTGTCCGTTCACCCTCACAATCACCGCTTTCTCTCCGGTTGCCAGATCTGCAAGTATCATGTTCTAGAATTTTGCGCTGGGCGCAAAGATACGGCAGCCGCTCCATAGTTGCAATCACCATTTATGGGGATACCCAGGCTGTGAGACGGTCTAAGTCACGTTTTGGCCCGTTTTCTTGGCCAAGATTGTCACTGGTGACGATCTAAGTCACGTTTTTGGGCTAAAACTTAACTAAGATTGCACCGGAGTGCAAAATACCGACACTTTTACCTATATTTGCGTTTGTGAAGACAAGCGTAAAGATAGAAGTGCCCGGCGGGGCGGACAGGATTCTCCTGCACGCCTGCTGTGCTCCGTGCTCCGGCGCCATCGTGGAGTGCCTGGTGGAGCGGGGGTATCGGCCGGTAATCTTCTATTCCAATTCCAATATCTTTCCGCGCGAGGAGTATGATCATCGGCTTAACGAATGCATCCGCTACGCCCGGGAGTGGGGCGTGGAAATGGTAGAGGATACTTACGACCATGCCGATTGGGGCCAGTGCGCCAAAGGTCTGGAAAACGAACCGGAACGTGGAGGCCGATGCCTCCAGTGCTTCAAGTACCGCCTGCTTCGGGCGGCGCAGTATGCCGCCGCCAACGGCTTCCCGGTGCTCACCACCACCCTGGCCAGCTCCCGCTGGAAAAGCCTGGAGCAGGTGAATGAGGCGGGACGGTGGGCCTGCAGCCAGGTGGAAGGCGTGACCTGGTGGGACCAGAACTGGCGGAAAGGCGGCCTGCAGGAGCGCCGGAACCAGATTTTGAAAGAACAAAACTTTTACAACCAGCTGTACTGCGGCTGCGAGTATTCAAAAAAATAATGCCATGAAAAAGATTTTGCTAGCTGTAATGCTCATGCTCATTCCGGCCTTTGCGGCCCTGGCCCAGTATGTTCCGTCACAGATTGAACAGAAGAAAGGCCGCCTCCTGGACGACAACGGCGAGGTAATGCCGGACTATATGGTGCAGCGCCTGGTGGGGGACGACATTTACAACCAGACCTATGTGGGCGCCGTAAAACAGTACAAGACCGGTAAGCGGCTCATTACCGGCGGTATCATCGTCGCCGGTGCCGGCGTGGCGGTTTCCGGTGTCTCCCTGGGCATCTTCATGGCCGATTATATCAAGATCTGGGGAGGAACCCAAAACCTCTGGGATGCTTTCACCGGCGCCAAGGACTCTCTGTCCTGGTTCTACCGGGGTTTCTCCATCGCCGGAGTGGGCGCGTCCGTCTTTACCATGGGCCTCATTTTCAAGACCATCGGCTGGAAACGCCTGGAATGGGTGGCCGAAGAATACAACAATCGCCACCCCGCCGTCCTGGAGTTCGGTGTGGGAGAATTCGGCACCGGCCTGGTGTACAGATTCTAAGCGATTTTTCGTATCTTTGTAAGGTATGACGCAAAATCCGGAAAGATACCTTTTGAGTCCGTCCATGAAGATGGCGGAGCTCATGGATATTGACTTCAGCCTGCTGGGCGTACTGTCCCGTATGGGCATTCCTTTCGGCTTTGGAGACAAAACCGTGGCGGAAGTTTGCCTGGATAACGGTGTTAATCCGGACACGTTCCTGCTCATCTGCTCCGTGTACGTATTCCCGGGCTTCAAGCCCACGCGGGAGACGCTGGAGAAGGTGGATCTTCCCGGCATTGTGGCATACCTGCGCCGGTCCCACTCGTATTACATGGAGGTGATGCTGCCTGCCATGGCTGCGTCGCTGGAGCGGATGATCGGCCCGGGAGATACCCGGAACCTGCAGATACTCAAAAAGTTCTTTGTGGAATACCGGGACGGCCTCCGGAAGCATTTTGACTTTGAGGAAAAGGAAGTCTTCCCCTTCGTGAAGGCTGCCCTCAACCACCGGAAGGCCGATGCCCCATCGGCCGAAGACCATCATTCAGACGCCCGGGAAAAGCTCCAGGACCTCAAGAGTCTGGTCATGAAATACATCCCTTCCCACTGCGACCAGCAGGAGGCGTACAAGGTCCTGTTCTACATTTACAACCTGGAAGAGGACTTTGCTAAACACACCTTCATTGAAGACGAGATTCTCCTGCCCGGCGCCGGCTTCGAGGGGGACAACCTTACGGAACGGGAAAAGGAAATCCTGGTGAGCGTTGCCAAAGGCATGCTCAACAAGGAAATTGCAGACCAGTATAACCTTTCCATCCATACGGTCATTTCCCACAGGAAGAACATTACCCGGAAGACCGGCATCAAGTCCGTGGCCGGCCTCACGGTGTACGCCCTCCTGAACAACCTTATAGACATGAATACGGTAGAATAATATGGATTACAAGCAGTACCTCAAGTTTTATCCCGGATTCCCCATAGAGGGGGTCAATTTCGTGGACATCATGCCCCTTATCCAGAACAAGGAAGTCTTTACCGCCCTCATCAAAGATTTGGGAGACCTGTGCCAGAGCCCCAACATTGTGGCTCCGGAGGCCCGCGGCTTCCTCTTCGCCGCCCCCATGCTGGCCATGTGCCCGCAGGTGGAGAACATCATTCCCTTCCGGAAGAAAGGCAAACTGCCCTTCAACGAAGGAGACTTGGTGGGCCTGGACATCACCAAGGAATACGGGAAGGACCAGATTTTCTTCCGCCTTTCAGATGTGGCGGCCGGAAAACCCAACGGAGATGTCTTTGAGGTAACCTTCTTTGACGACATCCTGGCCACCGGTGGTACGGCCCAGGGCATCGCCCGCGGTCTGGAATCCCACAAAGTGACGGTAAACGGCAAGGAGTACGGCATCAAAGTTACGGACTTTGTCTTCCTGGTGGAAATCGAAGGCCTTGGTGGCCGCGAACTCCTGGAAGGCATCGCCCCGGTGAAGTCATTAATTCAGACAACAGAGTAGTACGAGTCTCAACTATTAATCAATTCGGTCTACCCAATCTACACCTTCTTTCTCGCATTGTGTGGGAGAGAGGTATAAAGCAATAGACTCAAAGCCCAGCCACCAGTTATCTTCATCTCCTACAGATATAACACCAGCCATGCTATCAACGGTAATGGTATCCAGCCGCTCGTCAATTGCTTTAGGGACTTTAAAAAAGTGTCCTTCGTGCGCAGGATCCATTAGGTAAATATACTCTTTCGTGATGGCATAAACGCCAAAGGGATTTGGATATACGCAGGTGTATTTAGAGAAGGCATCTACAATCTTTGTTTCTGAAGACTCAATGGTTTCCATTAAAATGTCTGTCTTGTCTGCCGGTATTTTTAAAAGGGTGTCCAGAAACAAGTCAAATCCTTTCCCGCCTTTAAACTGTTCAAGTTGAATCCGTGTTGGGGTTTCTATATCATCCACGTCTGCTTTATACCAAATGACGTGATTTTGGCCCACTGGCTTTCCCATGACAGTTTCATAAGAGCCTTTCGGGTGGACAACGGCAAAGGATCGTCCCTTTTCTTCTATTTGAAAAGAACCGTGGTATAGCGCTCTCTTAACATACGAAGGGTAGAATTTGTATTCAATGAAGTCGTACCCTTGTCCACCAAGGATGAATCTGTAATAGGTATCTGCGTCAAATAATTTCCCATCCCTATAATTCTGCCATAGACCGTCCAGCTCAAAGAAAACAAGGTCTTTATCCATCTCCTTCGGATGGGAGGCACGTTCTAGATATTCGTTAAAGATGGCAATGACGCTTAGACATGATAGCCTGTTCAAGGGGATCCTGCCATTATCAATATCGGATTCCAGTTCCTCGATCAGGGGATTATCCTCATACATGTTACGGAATGCGTCGCATTGATGGAGATAAAGTTTAACTCGGTTCCACTCTTCCAGGAAATCCGGATCTTCCTTCGGTCCTCTGAGGGCCATCGGCGGTAAAGCGCGGATGATTATTAAGAGCAGAATATCTATGTCCAGATACTTACCCTTCCGGCAGTTGTATTCAAAATCATGGATAAGATCCAAAATGGCATCCAGTTTCTTCACTCCACTGGGTAGGTGAGAGTGGTATAGGGAGTGAGCTATTATTACGGCACATTCTGGTTTGTCCAGCGACTTTTTCCCTTGAATATGATTCCGATAAAACTCGCTTACGGCTTCATATTGCTGTAGAAAAAAGCCAAAATCGTCATATCCGGTGCCGTCTGGCAGAAATTCTTCTGTAAGGCGGCCGAGAAGCTCCACCTTTTCGGGGTTGGGCATCTTTGAAGATATGGGATTGTTTGACATCAAAGACGGGAAGTGTGCATAATCTGCAAACTCCTGCTTACTTTGGAATACCAGCCGATTGAAGAGAATAAGGCTAAGCTGCCTGTCGATTCCCGACAGGCTAGGATTCTCCTTGAACATAGATGTGGTTAGCGCTAAATCAACCGAAAATCCAATGGAAGATATGGGTAATGGCCCAGAACCCTCCATAAAGCTCCACCAGCCAGATAATAAGGCCGAAAACCATCTTTGTCTCAACGGCCCCCATGAGAGGTCGGCTGATGATGGCGCCAAGACCTCCGGCGTTTCCGAAATTAAAGAGACGGAAGACCTCAATAATTACAAATAGAGCCACAAGAATGGCAATAATGTGTACCCACATAATCAAATGTTATTAAGTGTTATTAGAGAGTGTGCGTGATATCAAATGGTCAAAAAGCCTCCGTTATTCGTATGTAGTGTACGCAAAGTTACGATTTCCTTTTCGCGTTCCCAAATAAAGATGCCGATATCTGGCTATACCTTCCGTAAAGCGCTACATTTGTCGGTAGAAAGCCACACGGGAGCTTTCAACACACATTTTGATAATTGTAATTTTAATGTTTATGAAACAAGTCATTTTAGCTCCAAAACCATCTCCTGTCGACGTGGTCATCACCATCGTCGTCATCGTTGTTTCCATCATCCAGATCTTTAAGAAATAAGATGCACACATGGCAAGCTATACCAAAAAATATGTCGAGGGAACCGTGCTTTCTTATGATGGCAGAGTATACTCCTTCCTTCTTCCAGGGGACGAAACCGTTGTTCTGAAGCATTCCACCGTTCATGAGTGCTGCCAATTTCCTTCCCACTTCATGGAGGGGGATCACCTAAAGACAGGTGTGACCATCCATCTCTGTATTATCGATAAAGAAGATAGGCACGCAGTCCTTCCCGATCATCGATTCTATCTATTCACTGAATTCAAGGAAATGCCCGATGGTAGTGTGGTCTGTCAGGACAACAAAAAAGCTTTACAGGCGACGGCTAAATCCGTTGAAATCTGTGCAAAAATGATTGCCCGGGGTGACACGGCTCCCGCCATTCTCCTTTTGAAAGCGCTCCTTTCTCAGATTGACACAAACATTTAAATAATACACTTATTATGAAAAAAACAGACAAAGCATTGATCGGTGGCGGTGGCACTATTACCGCTGCTGGAACGGCCGCCGCACTGGGCGGTGAAACGGCCCTTTGGGCAATTTTCTCAGCAGGTCCCGGAGCGGCTCTTACAGGGGCTGCAGAGACATCGGCCTTCTTAGCCTGGGTTGGCGGAGGCAGCCTGGCGGCGGGAGGGGGCGGAATGGCTGCCGGTACGGCCATACTTGCGGCTCTCGGACCAGTGGGTCTTGGAGTAGCTGCAATTGGAGCTACCGTTACAGGAATCGGCATCTGGAAAGCCCGGAAGCATCATAAGCAGAACAATGTAAAGAAATAGTGTGATGATTACCCATTTATCTCCAATCTCCGGTCAAAGCACCGGAGTTATCCTCTCAACTTTCTTCCAGGGAGAGGGAATGACGGCTGCGCCTAGAGTGTTGAATATCATTCTGCACTTTTCCGACGATGAAGATGCCGAAGATTATGAAGATCCCTCCAATGAGGAAATCCTTGATTGGATGTACGCGGATGAAGATTCTCGCCCTGAAGAGGATGAATACACGAATTGAATGCCGATGAAAAAAGACACGCTCACTTATTACGGGTGGTGCCCGAAATGCCATCACTACCATGCTCGGGATGCCCGTGTACTAATAGAGGAAATGGCCGATGAGCACTGTCCCGAATGTGGTTCCCAACTGGAATTCCAAACGGTTGTTCACCGTCATCCCGCATTCCGGGGAAAAGGCTCGAGGTATTTTTTGTTTGCAATCGGCATTCTTTTCGTCTTGTGTATAGGAATGGCGGCCTTTGTAAGTATCCGGCTCCACCAAAGTCCTTCTGGTGAGACAATTATATCGGCAAAAAAAGTGACTGAAAGAATGACCATCCCGGAAATCATCAACGCTTTTCATGAAGAGGGTATAAAGGAAGAACTGCTTGCATCCATTCTTCATTCCTCACCGTTTACATTTAGACGGTTCTTTTCCGGAGAGTCTGTTCCCACCCCGTCTATGGAAGAGACAATCAGAGGCCTCTATGAGGATTATCTGGTTTTAAGAAGGAATAAACTATTGTTTTTCTGCCGATACCGAAAGAATGGCGCCGACCAGTTCTATTGTTTCCCGAACCCGCTTCAAGAACAAATTGCCGAAGGCCTTGGCGGCCGCAAACTCCTGGAAAACATCGCCCCGGTGAAGTCATTAATTCAGACCACAGAGTAGTATTTGGACATTTACGCGGGTAGTGTAAAAATAATTCTTGGAAGAACGGCCTTATGGGCCGTTTTTTTGTATATCTTTGCGAAAAGGTCAAGTCTATGGACAATAATAAGCATAATCTGGAAGAACCGGCTGCCTCTTACGGTCGGAAAATGAAATTGAGCGAGGTGGAGTTCCAGCCAATGAACAACATGAAAGAAACTTTGCGCCAGCAAGGTTGCATAACCTTTGATGAATTTGTGGACAAACTCTCAAAGTATCTTTGATGCTCCATGACTCTTGGCATTGTCAACACGGGTGTTCCACTTCTGTTATCGGCATCCTTTGTTTTGGAGGTCGAAAGAGTAATTGATATGAATATTGATGCCGATGTCTCCAGGGTCGCATTTTTCATTTCACGCCTGATAAAAGGTTTGCAGAATCTTTCATGCTCGGAAGGGGGTTACGAGGTGTCTTGGGGAAACTATTCTTATGAGATAGAAGATATTGGTCTTGTACAGTTCGTGCCGTTAATGGATAATGAATCCGGAGAGAAGACGTTTCATATAATATCCATTCAATGGACATTTTCCATCAGTCGTTTTTTCTCCGGTTTGAAGTATTAGATGGACTTATAATAATATCGGCCCGAAAGCCATACAATCTATTGCCGATTAGCGCAAAAAGCATTATCTTTGTGCGCAAAATCTGCCAATATGTCCTTTATTGATGAAAGAATTGCACTGGAGGGTCTCACATTTGACGACGTCCTCCTTATTCCGGGGTATTCGGAAGTCCTTCCGCGGGAGGTAAGTCTGCAAACGCGGTTTTCCCGGAACATCCATCTTAACATCCCCATTGTGTCCGCCGCCATGGACACCGTGACAGAAGCGCCGATGGCCATCGCCCTGGCAAGGGAAGGAGGCATCGGCGTAATTCATAAAAATATGGGTATCATGGAGCAGGCGGCCGAGGTCCGGAAGGTAAAACGTTCGGAAAACGGCATGATCAGCGACCCTGTTACCATCAACCAGGATCAGACCGTGGGGGATGCGCTGGATCTCATGCACGAGAACCACATCGGCGGCATCCCGGTGGTGGACAACCACAATCACCTGGTGGGCATCGTGACCAACCGGGACGTGCGTTTCCTCACCAACATGGGTGCTCCGGTAAGGGATGTGATGACTTCCAAAAACCTGGTAACCATCCCCAATACCCGCACAGACCGGGAATACGTGAAAAAGGTCCTGCAGGAGAACAAGGTGGAGAAACTGCCCGTGGTGGACGAGAACGGCTGCATCGTTGGCCTCATCACATATAAGGACCTTATCAAGGAGCGCCTCCATCCGGATGCCTGCAAGGACGCCAAGGGACGCCTGCGGGTGGCGGCCGGTATCGGCATCACTCCGGACGCACTGGACCGCGTGTCCGCCCTTTATACCGAAGGCGTGGACGCCGTGGTGCTGGATTCCGCCCACGGACACAGCAAGGGCGTAATTGACCTCCTCAAGCGCGTGAAAGCCGCTTTCCCGGAACTGGATGTGGTGGTGGGCAACGTGGCCACCGAGGAAGGCGCCAGGGACCTGGTGAAGGCCGGGGCCGATGGCGTGAAGGTGGGTATCGGCCCGGGTTCCATCTGCACCACCCGCATTGTGGCGGGCGTGGGTGTGCCCCAGCTCAGCGCCATCTATAACGCCTACCAGGCCATCAAGGGCAGCGGCGCAACGCTCATTGCCGATGGCGGCCTGCGCTATTCCGGCGACGTTGTAAAGGCCCTGGCGGCCGGCGGAGACTGCGTCATGTGCGGCTCCATGTTCGCCGGCACGGAGGAGTCTCCGGGAGAAACCATCATCTACAGCGGCCGAAAGTTCAAGGCCTACAGAGGCATGGGCTCCATTGACGCCATGGCGGCCGGTTCCAAGGACCGCTATTTCCAGGACGACAAGGTTGAACTCAAAAAACTGGTTCCGGAAGGCATCGTGGGCCGTGTTCCGTACAAGGGTACCCTGGCCGAGACGGTCTATCAGCTGGTGGGCGGCCTCCGCTCCGGCATGGGCTACTGCGGCGCCAAGGACTTGGAAGCCCTCAAGAAGGCCAAGTTCACCCGTGTCACCACCAGCGGCATGACGGAAAGCCATCCGCACGACATCACCATTACCAAGGAAACTCCTAACTACTCTCGCGGTGAATAAAATACTCATTCTGGACTTCGGGTCCCAGGTGACGCAGCTTATCGGCCGTCGCCTGCGGGAGCTGAATGTCTTCTGTGAAATCTATCCCTACAATAAGGTTCCCGCCATGGACGAGTCCGTGAAGGGCGTCATCCTTTCCGGCAGCCCTTGCTCCGTGCGGGACGCCAACGCTCCGCAGGTGGACCTGAGCCTCTTCCGGGGCCGGCTGCCGCTATTAGGCATCTGCTACGGCGCCCAGTATTTGGCCCATACCGGGGGAGGAAAGGTGGAGAATTCCAATTCGCGGGAATACGGCCGTGCCATGCTGGACGTGGTAAAGGCCGATTCCCCCCTGCTCAAGGGAGTAAGCGCCCATACGCAGGTGTGGATGTCCCATGGGGATACCATATCGGCCTTGCCGGAAGGTGCAGAGGTGATTGCCTCCACGGCCGATGTGGAAAATGCGGCCTTCCAGTTTGCCGGGGAACCCACCTTCGCCGTGCAGTTCCATCCGGAAGTGTACCACACCACGGAAGGTACGCAGATGCTTTCCAACTTTGCGCTGGGTATCTGCGGCTGCAAGGGAGACTGGACCCCCGCTTCGTTCATTGAGACCACGGTAGCGGATCTCCGGACGCAGATTGGAGATGATAAGGTGATCCTGGGCCTCTCCGGCGGCGTGGATTCCACCGTTGCGGGTGTGCTCCTTAACAAGGCCATCGGCCATAACCTCACCTGCATCTTCGTTAACAACGGCCTCCTCCGCAAGAATGAGTTCGAGGATGTGCTGGCATCGTACAAGGACATGGGCCTCAACGTGATTGGGGCCGATGCCTCCGCCGCCTTCCTGGAGCAGCTGAAAGGTGTCACGGAACCCGAGGCCAAGCGTAAGATTATCGGCCGGCTGTTCATTGAGACCTTCGATAAATACGCCAAACAAATAGAAAATGCCCGCTGGCTGGCCCAGGGGACCATTTATCCGGACGTGATAGAGAGCGCCGGCATCCCCGGCATCGCCTCCAAAATCAAGAGCCACCACAATGTGGGCGGTCTGCCGGAGAAGATGAACCTGAAGATTGTGGAGCCGCTTAGGATGCTCTTCAAGGACGAGGTCCGCCGCGTGGGCAGGACTCTCGGCATCAAGGAAGAACTGGTTGGTCGGCATCCTTTCCCGGGACCGTCCCTGGCCATCCGCATCATCGGCGACGTAACGGAAGAAAAGCTTCGCGTACTCCGGGAGGCCGATGACATTTACATCCGCGGCCTTCGCGCCTACGACTGCACCGGCATGGGTTTCCCGTCGGCCTCAGATCCGCGCGTAATGGCCACCAATCTCTACGACGCCATCTGGCAGGCAGGCGTAATCCTCCTGCCCGTGAAGAGCGTGGGCGTGATGGGTGACGAACGCACCTACGAGAACCCTGTGGCCCTCCGCGCCGTGGTATCCACGGACGCCATGACGGCCGACTGGTTCCCCTTCCCCTACGACTTCCTGCGGGACGTTTCCAACGAGATTATCCGCAAAGTCCGTGGCGTTAACCGCGTCGTCTACGACATCTCCTCCAAACCCCCGGCAACCATAGAATGGGAATAGTTGCCTAAAGTTGCCGGAGTACTTCGGCAATGGCGGCATCCAGTTGCGGATCCTTGCCTTCGAGACGGTCCTTGAAGGTGTTCTTGACGTATATGTCGGGCTTGACGCCGGTGTTCTCCAGATCGGCGCCGTCAATGACGTTATAGCAGCCCCAGGCGGGTAGGCGCACGCTGGAACCGTCCAGCAGCCGGACCGCAGAAGTGAAGATGATCCAGCGGTAGGTTTCCGTGCCCACCAGCTTGGCGATGCCCAGGGTCTTGATGCCGTTGGAGGTTACCTCTGCATCGGATAGGCTGTGTTCGTTGACAAGGACTACGATGGGCTTTCCGCCGGGCGCAACATTGGGATGGCTGGTCTTCGGGAAGTCGCGGTAAGACCACTCGAAATGGGCCTGCCCGCGCAGAAAATCAATCACTTCCTTATGTACGTTACCACCGTTGTTATAGCGGAGATCCAAGATTAAGGCGTCCTTGTCAAAGGCCTCGGTGTGCATCTTGAGCAGGAAGGACTGCAGATCATCTGCGCCCATGGCCCGCATGTGGATGTACGCCACCCTGTCGCCGGTCTTCTTGGAAACGATGTCCGCACGTTCTTCCTCCCATGCCTTATAGGCCAGTGTCTTGATGTTGGAGAAAGAGCTAGTATGCACCTTGACGTCGAATTCCTTGCCGCCGCGGCTGAAACGGAGCTTGAGCTCATCCTTGTCCACAGCGCCGGAGAAGTATTTCTCGCGATTGGCTCCCTTGAAGACCCTTTCGCCGTCCACGGCCACCAACTCGTCGCCCTTCTTGACATCGATTTCGAATTTATCGGCAGGGGAGTCTGCGAGGATGCCCGCAACGGTGTACGGCGATGCGTTGTCAAAGAGGATGCCGGTGCCGTAGGTGCGTGTCCGGGTCTCAGTCCTTTCCTCGGCGCCGCTGGAGGAGAAGCCCATGTGCGAGGAGTTCAGTTCACCCAGCAGGTCGGCCAGGAGGGTCCTGAGGTTGGCCCTGGTGCGGACGTAGGGCAGGAGCGAGGCGTAATAGTCGCGCACGGCGTACCAGTCCGCTCCGTGGAAGTTTACGTCATAATAGTTTTGCTCCAGTGAGGCCCAGGCTTCATAGAACATCTGGCTGAACTCGTTGCCAAGCAGCACCTCCACGTCTTTCTTGACTTCGGTCTTGGAAGCAGTTGCGGGGCCGGGCTCAACTTTGTAGATGGCGCCCTGTCCCAGGCAGTACAATGCGTCCTTGCAGCTGAAGAAGGTGCCTCCGTTGAGGTCCTTGATCTGCTTGGGTTTGGCCTCGGGGTCTGAGATCTCCAGCACGAAGGTGCCGGGAGCGCCGGCGCCCATGGAGCGATAGAGGAGATAATCCTTTCCCTTCGAGGAATAAATGTACGGACTTCCCTGGCTGCCGTCGCGCTCTACCCGCGTAAGCCTTTCATGGATGTCCTTGAAATCTACCGTGACCGTGGAATCCTTCTTCGGCTCGTCCTTCTTGTCCCGGAACAGGCCGTCGTAAGCCTCGGACTTGAAGGGCGTATTGTATTTTTGCAACGGGAGCTTGTAGAGCGAAGCCCTTACGCCGCTCGGGTAGGAAGTGGCAGTAGGATTGGCAAGCAGGTACAGGTATTTTCCGTCAGGGGAGAATACCGGGTCCGTTTCCACCGAAGCGGAGTTGGTGAGATTCTTCAGAGTTCCGTCCTTGATGTTGTAGAGGAAAATGTCCGGTTCAAACATGTGCATGGCGTCGAAGGCCAGCCAATTATCGTCGTAAGAAAACTCCAGTGTATAAGACTGATAGGCCCAGAATTCCGCATCGGCCACCTTAGTCACAATTCCGGTCTTGGTGTCGTACATCATCACCGAGTGGCTGCCGTCGGTGAAAGCCACCTTGTCGCCTTTGTGGTTCTTCACGATGTTCCTGGTTGTGTTCTGAGACTCGAAGACGGGAGATTCGGCGGAGCTGCCATCGGCAGCAATGCTGTAGAGGTTGGTCCAGCCCTTGTTTGTCCTGATGTAGAAGACGTACTTGCTGTCCTGGCTCCAGAGCACCTCGGACACACGCTCGTCCGGAGGGGTGGGGAGTTTCTGGAGGAACTTGCACTTGGTGTCGGAGATGTAGAGTCCGCCGCGGATGACCAGGGCGAACTTCTTGCCGTCGGGGGATACGTCCGCGGCGGTGGGAGTCTGCCCGGTGAAGGAGCGCCGGACCTCCACGCTGCCGGAAGCGAGCTCAATCTGCGGGACTTTCACGCTGCCGCTGGCGGGGTCAAGGACATGGATTTCGTAATCCTTGAGGAAGACGATGGCCGATCCGCCGAAGGCGATTGAAGGATACTGGACAGATTTGTCGAAAGACGTAAGCTGCTGGGGCTTGGAGCCCTTGACGTATTTGACGATGTTGGACTCTTTGTTGAGCTCGTCGCTAACATAGTAAATGCTACCGTCTTTGTCCACCATCGGCCACTGGTCTTTGCCGATGTAGTCCGTGAGCTCGGAATAGGTTTTATTGCGGGGATTCCAGCACTTGATGTTGGGGTTGTGGTCTCCAACGTAGCGCTTGCGGGTGGGGAAGCTGATGCTCTCCATGGACTCGTTGAAAAGGAATTCTCCCGTCTTGGGGTTTTCCACCAGGTTTACGATGGTGTTGAAATACCCGTCGAACATCAACTGGGGCGTACCTCCGCCCACGGCCACCCTGAAGGTGGTCTTGCGGGCGCTTTCCCTTGTGGACTCGAAATAGATCCAGTCCGACTTGGGAGACCAGGAAACCGGAACGTCCGGAGCCTCGTGGAAGGTGAGCTGCACGGCCTGTCCACCGGCAAGGGGCACCACGTAAACGTCGTTGTTGCCCTGGATATCGGAACTGAATGCCAGCCACTTGCCGTCGGGCGACACAAGCGGCGAATCCTGCACGCCGGGCATCGTGATAACGGCTGTGGCCTGCCCGCCGCCAACAGGGACGGAGTAGATGTCCCCGTCATAACTGAAGTAAATCTGTTTCCCGTCCGGGGAAAGCGACGGGTGCGATGCAAAGCGGATGTTCTCCGCGTGAACGGCCGAGACGGCGGCCAGCGTCAGGATCAGGAGGATAAACCTTTTCATATCAGGAAAGTTGTTTTCTTATACTTATCCCAAATATATGGTTTATCTTCGAGACTACCAACTATTCCTTCTTCAGTTCCGTGGCGGGGTTGGGATTGCAAACTTGAAGTCACAATTTGTGACATCAAATTGGAAAGGAACCAGAAAACCACTTTTTGCTTTTACAGAGCAGGGTGTAGCCATGCTCTGGGGGATTTTTTGTTTGTCCGGGCACGTTTTTGCCCATTTTGTGCCCGAAGGCTTGTTTTTTCGTTGTCTGGGCACAAAATCGGCCTTTTTCGTGCCTGGACACCTTATTCTTTCTTCAATTCCGTGGCCGGATTTTGCTTACGCAGATAGAAACCGCCGCTTTCCTGATGGGAGGGCGGCGGTTTTTTCGTCATGCCGATAGTTTTAATTCGCCGATATGGTCACATCTGCGGCCGGCATGGTGAGGGTATAGGATCCGCCTCCGTTGTCTGTCAAAGCAACGGAATTGCTCGCACCGTCGACGGCGCTGTAGGAAGATCCGCCGGACAGGGTAACAGTGACGGACTTGCCAGAGACAAAGTACCTGACACCTCCGTGCTCCAAGTCTTCAGCAGTAGAAGGCGTTACAGTCACGCCGGTGGCGCCGACAATCTTGTAAGCACCTGCCACACCGTCTTGATCTGCTCCATCAACGGCAAGACAGCCCGGTACGGATGAGTAGAACGAATTCGTGAACACAAAGCTACCCGTAAGACTCTGTCCGCTATAGGAGGAGGGGAAGTATCCAATATAAGCACCAATATGAGGAGATGCCTTTGAGGCGGATACTTCAGCATTGCTAAAGCAAGAGTCAAAGGACAATTGCGGATTGTTGATTCCACCGAGAAGCTGTCCAATCATACCACCAACGATGTCCGTTCCATTTACAGTCCCTTGATTATAGGAATTGCTTATGACAAGTACTGTCGTAGGGCTACTAGGACTACTCCTGTGTATTCGGACCATGCCGAACAGTCCACCCGCACTATCGCCAGTTGAAATAATCGACC
>CAMHKD010000028.1:0-23831 GCA_946185645.1 uncultured Bacteroidales bacterium | reverse complement strand
TCCATCTCCCGCTTCATGTTGTACAGGCCCAGCTGGTGCGCCAGCGGAATGTACAGCATGAGGGTTTCCAGAATCTTGCGCTCCCGGGTAGCCTTGGGGAACATTTTGAGGCTGCGCATCACCTCCAGCCGGTCGGCGAGCTTGAGTACGGTAACCCGCGGATCCCGGGAGTACTGGATGATGAGCTTCTTGTAATTCTCCGCCTCCAGGCGCGTATCCTTGGGATTGATGGTGGAAATCTTGTTAAGCCCGTCCACCATGGTCACTATGCTCTCGTCCCATTCACGGGGATTGAGTTCCAGTCCTCCCATCCGGCTGCCTTCATGCAGATACACGGCGGCAACACATTCCGCGGGAAGGCCGATCTCATCGGAGACAATGCGCGCAACGGCGTCCGGATGGCCGATGAAGGGGGTTCCGTCGTGCCGGACCTTTTCCTTAAGGGCTTCGGCGGCGGCGGAGCGGGCCCGCAGGATTAACTGCTGCCCTTCTTCACTGTATTGGGGAAAGCTCAAGTCCATGGTCTTACTTGTTTCGTTCGTTCAGGGCGCGCTGGTATGCGCGGGCGTTGGCAAGATGCTCCGTGTAAGAGGCGGCGAAACGGTGTGATCCGTTAAAGGAAGGATCCGCGCAGAAATACAGGTAATTGTGCGAATCCGGGTGCAGGACGGCCTCCAGGCAGCTCTTGGGCGGGCAGGAGATGGGCCCGGGGGGAAGGCCGAGATACTTATAAGTGTTGTAGGGAGACTCCACCGTAAGATGCGAATGCAGGATGCGGCGGAGCTGATAGTCATAGATAAAGGCGATGGTGGGATCGGCCTGCAGCGGCATCCCAATACGGAGACGGTTCAGGTACACCCCGGCAATCTTGGGCTGCTCCGGTACATAGCGGGTTTCCCCATCCACGATGGAAGCCAGCACGCATACTTCCTGCAGGGTAAGACCCTGCGCCTTGGCGGCCGATCGGCGTTCCTCCGTCCACCAGTCATTGCTTTCTTTCACCAGGCGATCCATGATTTCCCGCACGGAATCCGTCCATTTCATCTGATAGGTGTCCGGAATCACCAGTGTGAAAAGTTGCGCAGGCTCCACACCGTAACGGGCCAGGGAGTCCCTGGAATAGAGGAAACGGGCCACGTCCACCGAATCGGCCAGCATCTGGGCGCCGATCTTGCGGGCCAGCACGGCCGGGGTTTTGATGGAACCTGACAGCGTAAGATTCACAGGCGTCTGCCAGCCCTTCTGGAGCATCCTGGACACGTACATGCTGGAACAGCTGCGGTCTATACGGTAATGCCCCACTTCCACCTCCTTCACCTCCTTCATAACCCGCTCCAGGCTGGCGGTATTCTTCACAATGCCGGAAGCCACAATGCTGTCCCGGACCGCATCGGCATCCATCCAGGGATACACGTATAGGTCCAGGTCTCCGCTGAAATTGGGAGCCTTCCTGTCGTACCAGGCCTTGTACAGCGCCATCCCACCAAAGATGGCGACAGCTACGGCCAGGCCGATAAGCAGCTTTCCAAGCACCTTCTTCATACGCTAGCGGAGTTTGATTTCGTCGCCTTCCTTCAGCCGCACCTCGCCGCTCTTGGCAAAGCCGTTCATCTTACGTACGGCCTTCTCCTGCAGGGCAAAGCGCTGGCAGATATCCCGGAGCACCTCCCCGTCTTCGGCCACGATGTATTTGTCCAGGCCGGCGGGTGCGCTCTTCTTCTTGGGCTGCAGGTATACAACCTCACCGGGCGTGAGGGAACGGTCCTTCTTCGCGTCGTTATAGCGCAGGATTTCGCTGCGGAAAAGGTGGTAGGACTTGGCCAGCGAGCGATAGGTCTCCCCTGCCGATGCATACACGAACGGAACACCGTTCTTGGCATAAAGCTGCCGGCTGAGGGAGAAGCGGTACAGCTCATCGGCCTTCATCTTGCCGGCTTCGGCGGAAGTAGCGGTCACCAGCACAGCTTCCTCTATCTTGAGCGGCGATTCCGGCAGGACCACCTCTTCCTCCGGGGTAAGGGTATCATAACGGGAAAGATTGTAGTCCTCCACGTATTTGATGAGCTTGGATGCATAGGTGGGATCCGTGGCATAGCCTGCCTGCTTGAGGCCGTATGCCCAGCCCTTGTAGTCCGTCCGTTCCAGCTCGAAAAGGAACTTGTAGCGGTCGCTGTAGCGCAGGAAGTCCGAATGGTCCCGGAAGCTCTCATCGGCCGATTTATACTTGCGGAAACATTCGTTCTTGCGGTCGTCGTCGGCATGGATGGTGTCTCCCGTCCATTTGGAATGGCACTTGATGCCGAAGTGGTTGTTGCCCTTGGTGGCCAGGGTGGAGCGTCCGGAACCGGATTCCAGCAGGCCCTGGGCCAGGGTAATGCTGGCCGGAACGCCGCTGCGCTGCATTTCCGCCACCGCCACGGGGGCATACTTTTCTATATACTGCTGCTGCACACTCTGCGCAGATAGAGAAAGCGCCAGGAGCGCACAGAATAGGGTAAGAACAACCTGCTTCATCTTGTACTGCCTGTTATCTGAAGATTGTCTGCATTTTTTCAGATGCATCGGCATTTTCTCTGCATCTGAAAAAATGCAGACAATCTCTAATTCTAACAAGATGCTAAGTTAAGAAGAAATTCTTAAATCTCGAAGACATCGCCGTCCGATGCGGCGAAAGTTTCCGGAAAAACGCTCCGGCATTCGGCCTCATAGAGGGAGGCTTCCACGCTGCGGGAAGAATAATGGGCTATGATGAGCTTTTTCACGCCGGCGTCCAGGGCCACCTGCGCAGCCTGGAGGGTGGTGCTGTGATTGCGTTTTTCGGCCTGCGCGCCATATTCGGCCAGGAAGGTGGTCTCGTGATAGAGCACGTCCACACCTTTGAGCCAGCCCGCTTCCTCCGGGAATACGGCCGTGTCGCTCATGTACGCATAGCTGCGGGGCACGTAGGGCTTGTACGCCACATCGGCATTAAGGATGCGACTCCCGTCCTCGCGTACCACGTCCTCTCCCCTCTTGAGCGTGCCGATCTCCGTGAGCGTGAGGCCGTAGCGCTCAATGGCGTCCTTGTCCACGTTCCACTGCGGCTCTTTTTCGCGGAAGATGAAGCCGTAGGTCTCCACCCCGTGCTTAAGGGGCAGGGCCAGCACTTCCAGCGATTTGGTTTCCAGAATCACTTCCGGAGCCTTCATCTCCAGCGGATGGAAACGGAGCTCAAAGCCGATCCATTCGTTGTAGGAGAGGAAGAATTTGAGCATGGGCCCCAGGTTCCGCGGACCGTAGATGTCCAGCGGCGCCAGGCGTCCGCCCATGGCCAGGGTGGACAGGAATCCGTCCAGGCCATAAACATGGTCCCCATGGATGTGGGAGATGAACACAGTGTCTATCCGCTGCAGCGGAACGCCGAAGCGCACCATGGAACGCTGTGCTCCCTCCCCGCAGTCCACAAGGAAATAGCGCCCATGCACGCTAAGTGCCTGGGCGCTGGGGTTCCGGTCCGGGACCGGCATGGCCGAAGCCGTGCCGAGCATCGTGACCTTGAAAGTATTCGGGTTTTTATTCACCCTTCTCGAGCTTGTCCTTAAGGGCAGCCAGAGCGGAGATGTCACCAAGGGTGGTCTTCTCCACGTTGCTCTGTACCTTCTTGATGGCCTTCTTGGCGCTCTCGGCCTCGGCGGTCTCGCGGGCCACCTTGGCTTCCTGATAGGTACGCACGTGGGAGACGCGCACGGTGCGGGTGCTGCGGCGCAGATCCACAACCTTCACCTGGAGTTTCTCACCGGTGATGGCCGGCTTGCCGTCCTCCTTCACCATCTCACGGGCGAAGGCAGTGGCCTCGGTACCATCCTCGAAGGTAACGGTAGCGTTCTTGTCGTTGATGGCGGTAACGGTACCTTCCACAACGGTACCCACAGGGTACTTGGCCTCAAGCTCGTCCCAAGGGTTGGGAGTGAGCTGCTTGTGACCCAGGGACAGCTTGTGGCTGTTCTCGTCGAAGTCCAGGATCACAACGTCAATCACGTCACCGCTCTGAACCATCTCGGCGGGATGCTTGATCTTGTTCCAGGACAGGTCGGAGATGTGGATAAGACCTTCCACACCGTCCTCAAGCTCTGCGAACACACCGAAGTTGGTGATGTTGCGGACGGTAGCCTTGTGCTGGGAACCCACGGGATACTTCTCGCGGATGCTCTCCCAAGGATTGGCGGTGAGCTGCTTGAGACCCAGGGACATCTTGCGGGCCTCGCGGTCCAGGGTGAGGATGACGGCTTCCACCTCGTCGCCCATCTTCAGGAATTCCTGAGCGCTGTGCAGACGGGGGCTCCAGCTCATTTCGCTCACGTGTACCAGGCCTTCCACGCCGGGTTCAACCTCTACGAAGGCGCCGTAATCGGCCACGGCAACCACCTTGCCCTTCACGGTGTCACCCACCTTGAGGTCTGCGGAAAGAGCCTCCCACGGGTGCGGGGTGAGCTGCTTGAGACCCAGGGCAATGCGCTTCTGCTGCTCGTTGAAGTCCAGGACAACCACGTTGATCTTCTGGTCCAGGGCAACCACCTCTTCCGGATGGGAGATGCGGCCCCAGCTGAGGTCTGTGATGTGGATGAGACCGTCCACACCGCCCAGGTCTACGAACACGCCGTAGTTGGTGATGTTCTTGACCACGCCTTCCAGCACCTGGCCCTTCTCCAGCTTGGAGATGAGTTCGGCACGCTTGAGCTCCTGCTCGGCCTCCAGAAGGGCCTTGTGGGAAACTACCACATTGCGGAATTCCTGGTTGATCTTCACAATCTTGAAGTCCATGGTGGTGTCCACGAACACGTCGTAGTCACGGATGGGCTTGATGTCGATCTGGGAGCCCGGGAGGAAAGCCTCGATACCGAACACGTCCACGATCATGCCGCCCTTGGTGCGGGTCTTTACATAACCCTTCACCACCTCGTTGTTTTCGTAAGCGGCGTTAACCATATCCCAAGATTTGAGCTGACGGGCTTTCTTGTGGGAAATTACCAGCTGACCCTTGCGGTCTTCGGCGCTCTCCACCAGCACTTCCACCTTGTCACCCACCTTCAGGTCCGGGTTGTAGCGGAATTCGGGAGCGGAAATGACACCTTCGCTCTTGGCGCCGATGTTAACGACCACCTCGCGCTTGTTGATGGCGGTAACAACACCTTCCACCACCTCGTTCTCGGTGACCTTGGAAAGGGTCTGCTCGTAAGCAGCCAGGGTAGCTTCCTTGTTGCCGGACTCTGCACCCTCGTTCTCGAAAGCGTCCCAGTCGAATTCCTCGGGAGCTACGGAAGCGTTGAGAGCAGCCTTCTTGGCGGCCTTGGGGGCCTCGGCCACGGGAGCCTCAATCTTGGTTTCTTCTGCGACAGGAGCCTCTACCTGAGCCTCTTCTGCCACTTTCTTAATTTCTTCAGACATAAAATTTTGGTTGAAAAAACTAGTAGTTAAACATTATTTCTTGAGCTTTTGCCGGTGCACAAAAATGCGCGCCCGGGAAAAAAGCGCGCAAAGATAAGTATAAATATTTGATTTTACAAGCGTTTAGTCAATCTTCGGTTCGGGATCCGTGCGGACAAACTTATAGTCCTCATCGTAGACGTCCAACTTGCCGTCGTGGCGCCACATGAGGGGGCCGTCGTTCCAGCTCCAAAAACCCTTGTATTTGAGGGGAATGGCCAGGGTGCCGTCAGGTATGATAATACCATAATTCCGGTCATCCTTGGATACCATCCAGCCGCCACCTATCTCTTCCGCGTGGGTGTATTCAAACGGCTGTTTAATCTTTCCGTCCAGGCTCAGCCAACCCAGTTTGTCTCCCTTGATAAAGACAGCGGTATCGTTTTCCAGTGAGCAGAAACCTCTGTATTCGTCATATTCGAAAGGAATTCTCACCCGGCCGTCATAGCCGCACGCTCCTGCACGCACCTTTCCGCCTGTCTGGGTTTCCAGGAAAATGATGTCATAATCGGAGAAATCGGCCCGGGTATAGGCATACTTGAAGGGAATCACCACCTTTCCGTCGTAATTGATGGCACCCCAGGTAAATCCGGTGTCTCCCTGCTGGCTGGCCCAGGTGAAGTTATCTTCGCTCATCGAACCGTAGATGGGCTCTTCCGTAACCAGGTAAAGGCCGCCGCCGATATCCTTAAAGCCGGTATAGGCCTTTTTGTTCACGGCAATCTGGGTAACTCTTTTCAAAAGGGCGGCAGGATCCACACTCAGGCTCGCTTCCGGATTCTCCATGCCTTGCAATTCTTTTTTTGATTCCTCGAACTGCTTGAGAGCCTCTTTGTAGGCATCGGCGAATTCAGGGTGCTCCTGGGCCAGTTTCTTCAGCTGCGCCAGGGACTCCTCCATCTCCTTAAGGCTTTCCGGAACAATCTCATTCACAACCATTTGGCTAAACTCAGAGGAAAAAGTTTTCATATCTTCCACAATATCCTCATGCTGTTCCGCCACAGCCTCATCAATGAGCAGATACTGCTGCAGGGTGTTGGTTTTGTCTTTCTGTCCGGTAGCCGCGTAATGCAGCGCCGTCACATTTACCCATTGCACTTCGCGCTCTTCCTGCGCACGGGCGGGAAGGACGGCGCAAAAGGCAAAAACCGCCAAAACAGTGTAACGCCAAAAACGTGTAATCATGTTGTATGTAATTGGTTATTAGTGCTCAGGAAAACGCTTACAGCATCTTCTTCCGGCGGAAGAGGATCCATACCAGCAGGCAGCTGAGGGCCATGAGGCCGATGATGATGACCCAGTTCCAGATGTTGGCGTTGGGCTCATCGGCCGAAATGATAGGCAGGCGCACGTTCATCCCGTAGAAACCGGCAATGAGAGTGGGCGGCATGAGGAAGACGCTCACTACGGCCAGGATCTTCATAATCTTGTTCTGCTCCAGGTTGATAAGACCCACAACGGTATCCTGGAGGTATTCCAGACGCTCGAAGCAGAAGTTGGTATGGCTGAGGAGGGAACTGATATCCTGCAGGAGTACGTTCAGGCGGTTCTCCAGGGTGCGCGGCACCTTGGTGGAACGCATGAGGTTGGAGATAAGACGCTGTTTATCAACCACGTTCTCCCGAACAATCATGGTATTCTCCTGCATCTGGGAAATGTCGATGAGGAGTTCCTGGTCAATGTCCTCCTGGTCATTGATCTGCTTGGCGTACTGGGAAATCTCCTTGGAAAGGAGCTCGATCATATCGGCATCCAGGTCCACACGTTGATCCAGGATGCTGGCAAAAACGCTGAAGCCGGAAGGATACTGTTTGGGATTCACCTGCAGGCGGCGCTGAAGTTCCGTGAAAGAGCGCAGGGGCACTTCCCGGAGCGTAGTGAGGGTATCGTCCACAATGATGAACGACACGGCCTGCATCATGTATTCCTCCGGTCCCGGGGTTAGGAAGTTGGTGTTGGCGAAGATGGCGTCGTCGCTCTCGAAGTAACGGGAGGATGACTCAATTTCTTCGGCCTGTGCCCGGCTCTGGATTTCCGTCCCGAGGAAGCTCTCCACGGCGCGCTTTTCGTCGCCGCTGGGATCCACCAGGTCTATCCAGACCACGGCGTCCAGGGTGAGCTTCGGGAAGTCTTTCTCCGACTGGGAGAGGAGAATTTTACCGTTTTCCTTGTAGAAGATACTGAGCATATCTCTAATCTGTTTTAGCTCCGGGCCAGTCGCACCGGATGGAGTTTATACCTATAACCAGCTGACATTACGGAAAAGTCAGCCTGCAAAAGTACGGAAAAAACTTGAAAATCCAAGCCCTTCGGGCTATTTTTCGTACTCCGTGGGGTCGAATCCCTCCAAAGCCTCCTTGCGTTCCACGCAGGTGCCGCACTTGCCGCAGTGCTTTTCACCACCTTTGTAACAGGAATAAGTGAGGGAATAATCTATGCCGATGGCTTTTCCCCGCAGGGCGATATCCCGTTTGGTGAGCTTGCAGTAAGGAGAAATCACTTTCACACCGTTGTAGGTGCCGGCCTGGGTGGCCTGGCCGAAAGCCTCCACGAACTCCGGACGGCAGTCCGGATAGATGGCATGGTCCCCGCTGTGGTTGGCCAGCATCACGGCGTCCAGCTCATAGCTTTCGGCCAGACCGGCGGCCACCGCCAGCATGATGCCGTTTCGGAAAGGCACCACCGTGCTCTTCATGTTTTCATCGGCATAGTGACCCTCCGGAATGTCCCCGCCGGAGAGGAGCAGATCGCTCTTGAAATACTCGCCGATAAAGCCCAGCGGAATTACCAGGTGCTTCACGCCCAGGCGTTTACAGTTCTCCCTGGCATAGGCGATTTCCCGGGCGTTGTGCTTGGAACCATAGTCAAAGGTGACGGCCAGCGCAATGCTGTCCCGGTATTCGTACAGGAGGGTGGTGCTGTCCAGCCCGCCGGAATAAATCAATACAGCTTTCATAGGCCTTCCTTCATCTTATCCACAGCTATACGGGCGCTGGCAACGGCTTCCACAACAGATTTCGGCCCCAGGCAGAAGTCTCCGGCCACCCACACATTGGGATAGCCCCGTACACGCTGGGATTCGTCCAAAATCGGCCATCCGTCTTCTCCCATCACCGCTGCGGAGCCCTGGAACAGGCCGAAATCCGGCGTTTCGCTGATGGCGGTAATGAGCGTGTCGCACTCCACAAAATGGTCCGTCCCGTCGATGATCCGGGTAATCACGCGACCACCGTCTTCCGGAACCACGTTCTCGCAGTCACGGAACACCACGCCGCCTTCCTTCACCTCCACGGGGGCCTGGAACACCTTGAACTGTACGCCGTCCTCCTTGGCCTCCTCCACCTCCAGCGGATTGGCCGGCATATTCTCGAAGGTCTTGCGGTAATAGACCCAGGTTTCGGCGCCCATACGCTGCGCAGTGCGGCAGGCGTCCATGGCCACGTTGCCGCCGCCAATCACAATCACTTTCTTACCCAGTTCCACGGCCGACGGATCCTTGAGGAACGGAAGGGCCTGCACGGCCTTTTCCTCGCCGGGGATGCGCAGGGTGGCGGGTTTTTCCGCTCCGGCGCCCAACAGCACGGCATCGTAAACGGCCGATAACTGGTCCAGCGTGAGCTCCTTCCCCACCTCCACACCGCCGCGGAAGGTGATACCGGCATCGGCAAACATCTTCTCAAAGGCATCTACGTATTTCTTGTCCAGGCGGAAGGCGGGGATGCCGTAGCGGAGCACACCGCCCATACGCTCGTTGGCGTCAAAAAGGGTTACCTCGGCCCCGGCCTCGTACAGCCAGAAAGCCGCGGCCATACCCACCGGGCCGGCGCCCACCAGGGCTATCTTTTTGCCGGAAAGCTCCTCCGTACGCCGCTCCAGGCGGTATTTGAACAAGTATTCCGTAGAGATTTCCTGCTCTATCTCGTACCAGCGCACCGGAATCTGCTTAACATTAAGCACGCAATGCCCAAAGCAGAAGAGCTTCCAGTCACAAACCTGCGAAGTGACGGCCGTGAGGGGATTGTTCCGGATGAGCAGTTCGCCCGCTTCGTCCAGCTTGCCTTGCCTGTACAGCAGCATGCACTCCGGAATGGGCGTATGCACCGGACAGCCCTGCAGGGAGCACTTGGGTTTTTTACACAAAAGACAACGTAACGCTTCGTTATTCATAGTATGTGGTTAGGGTCTGAATTCTTGTCTGTTAACTATGGAGCGGCCCAGGGTGAGGGTATCGGCATATTCCAGGTCGTCGCCAAAGCCCAGTCCGCGTGCCAGGGAGCTCACCCGGATACCGGAAGCCTCCACCTGGCGGTAAATGTAAAATGCGGTGGTCTCCCCTTCCACGTCCCCGCTCAAGGCCAGGATAATCTCGGCCGATGAAGGGTCCTCCAGCTGTGCGACGCGTTCGCACAATTCCTTGATGGTGAGATCCGAAGGTCCCACCCCGCCCAGCGGGGAGATGATGCCGCCCAGCACATGGTACACCCCGTGATACTGGCCGGTTGCTTCAATGCTCATTACGTCCCGGACGCTTTCCACCACGCAGATGGTACGCTGGTCGCGGGAACGGTCTCCGCAGATGGAGCAGATCTCATCGTCCGAGATCATGCGGCAGCGCTTGCAGTAGCAGGCGTTGTCCCGCAGATGGTCAATGGCATCCGTGAAATGGTGCACATTCTCCGCCGGCTGCTTCAGCAGGTGCAGGGCCAGGCGCAAAGCGCTCCTTCGGCCCACTCCCGGGAGCGAGCTGATGGCCTCCACGGCCTCCGACAGCAATTGGGACGGATAGGATTCTTTATACGGCATGGTATGCGATGAGGCCCTCCAGGGGCGTAGGGTAAAACTTGGTTATTTCCACGCCGTAGCGCTGTGCCATGGCGGTGAGGATGTCCCGGCAGGCATTGCCGAAACCGCCGATAATGCCGATGGGCAAGCGCTCGTAGCGCAGTACGGTGCGTTCGAAGAAAGTCTGGAAATGGCGGTCCATCAAGTCATGGACATAGTCCGACTTGCCGTACCAGGAGATGAGGAAAGGAGCGAAAGTGCCCAAATAACGCGCCGGAGCGTCCTCCCGATACACCTTCTGCACGATGGTGGGATAATCGGCCGGCGGGAACTGCTCCTTGAAGGCCGATGCCACGTCTGCCGGCACCAGGCCCTTCAGATAATCGGCCAGGAAGTTCTTTCCCAGCACCGCCGCGCCGCCTTCGTCGCCCAGGATGAAGCCGCCGCAGTCCACGTGCGCCACCACTTTTTCGCCGTCCCACTGGCAGGTATTGGAGCCCGTGCCGATGATGGCGGCAATGCCGGGTTCCCTCCCGCAGACAGCCCGGGCAGCCCCCAGCAGGTCCGAAGCGTAATTCTTCTGAACCCCCGGCAGCATCCTTTCCAGGCACAGGTGCAGCGGCAGGGCCGATGCCTGCGAGATGATGCCGGCGCCATAGACATAGATGGCGTCGATGGCAGGTCCTTCGTGCTGCTTCTGCATCTCCCGCACGGAACGGATGGCTTCATACACCACCTCCCCCACTTTCTGCGGGTCCGCCTGCGAGAAGTTAATCCCCGGAAGGGTAATCTCCCGGTGCCAGGTCCCGTCCGAAACGCACCAAATGGATTTGGTGGCGCCGCTGTCTACGATAAGGTTCATAAATAAATTACTTTCAACATTCTATAGCACCCTTTAAGTCCCACAGGCCCACGCCTCGACTTTTTCTACGTCTTTCTATTTTAAATATACACCTTTTTTTCTCCAATGAAAATAACCATATATTGCGGAAGCGATGTAGGCCAGGTATAGCAGGGCCATCCAGTACTGGCCGGTTACTATGCAGAGGGTGGTTGTGATGATATCGGCCACAATCCAGATGAGCCACTGCTGCAGATAGCTCTGGGCCAACCACCAGGTGCCAATTATGCTTAGCACGGTGGCTGCGCCGTCCAGCCGGGGCTCTGCATCGCCGATGGCCCTCAGGAGGAAAATCATGGCCAGGGAACCCAGCACAAAGATGCATGCGCTCCAGAGAGCCACCTTTTTGGGCAACGCCCTAAGGTGGATGGCTCCTTCGGCCACCCTGGCACCGTCCTTCCGCCACTTGGCCAGGCCGATGAAGGAAATGACAACGTAATAGAGGTTCAGGCTCATGGAAGCCCACACGTGCTGCACGCCGAAGCTGAAGGCGCACGCAGCTCCCGTTAGGATGCCCAGCACCCACATGGCGTTCTTCTGGAGGATCTCCAGCACTACATACGCCACGCCGGTAACCAGCGCAAAGATCTCTATGGCCTGAATAACAGTCACTATTTCACTTCAATGAGTTCCACCACGAACTTAAGCGCGCTGCACGGCGGGATGCCGCGGGTGCCGCTTTCGCCATAGGCCAGGTGGTACGGCAGGTACAGTTCGTACTTGGCGCCTTCGCTCATGAGCTGCAGACCTTCCGTCCAGCCCTTGATCACCTGGTTCAGGCCGAATTCGGCCGGCTCTCCCCGCTTGTAGGAGCTGTCAAAGACGCTGCCGTCGGCAAAGGTGCCTTCGTAATGGCACACCACGGTGTCCGTAGCCTTGGGCTTTTTGCCGGTGCCTTCCTTGATCACCTTGTACAGCAGTCCGCTGCCGGTGGCCTTCACGTTCAGGTCCTTGGCTACATCGGCCAGGAATTTCTCGCCTTCGGCCTTGGCGGCTGCGCCGGCTGCGGCGGCCCTTTCGGCCGTCTCCGCCTCCAGCTCCTTGTAGAAGGCCTCCAGGGCCTCCCCTGCCTCTTCCATGGAGATGGCAATCTTGTCGCCGGAAAGCATGGCCTTCAGGCCGGCGATGAAATCTTCCAGGTTGGGAATGCGGATGCCCTGCTGGTAAAAGCTGGACGCCACGCTCATTCCAAATGCATAACTTTTCTTATCCATAATTTATAAAGATTTAGCAGCTGACTGGCCGGCCAGATAGCCGGTGCAGAAGGCGGCCTGCAGGTTGTAGCCGCCTGTATCACAGTCCATATCAAGTACTTCCCCGGCAAAGTACAGACCGGGTTGTTTCTTGGATTCCAGGGTTTTGGCCACCACATCGGCCGTGCTAACACCGCCGGCGGTGATTACACTGCGCTCAAAGCCCACGAAGCCGGCAATGTCCAGGCGCCAGTCCTTGAGGGTGGCGGCCAGGGTATCCACACTAACCTTTGGATTGGTCTTGAGGAAAGCCAGGGTGATGTTCCAGGGGATGAGCTTGCCCAGCATGATGCGGAACAGGCGCTGGAAGCTCTGCCCCTTGGAGCGCTCGTCGTGAATCACCTCCTCCCATTTGGCATGTACATCGGCATCCAGCTTTTCAAGTTCCACGGCGGGCTTGAGGTCAATGGTCACGGCCACTTTGTGCCCGTCGATGAGGGCCTTTACAGCGCGGCGGCTAATCTGGAAGCCCAGCGGGCCTTCCAGACCTCCGTCCGTGAATTCAATGTCCCCGAATTCCTGCTGCACCGCCTGCCCGTTCACCAATAAAGTTAGCTGGACGTTGTCCAGATTGTTGCCGTTGAAAAGGCCGCCCAGGTCACTCAGTGGCGTAATGCGCTCGATATGCTTTTCAAACTTGGGATACCAGACCGGCAGCGGAGCAATCTTGCGCTCCTTGGTCTTTCCGTATACCGTACGGCCGCGGAAAGCCTGTTTGATCTCTCCCTGAAGGGTACCTTCCTCCTTGTAGCCGGCGGGCACCAGTGCAGTGAGCGCCGGGTAGCAGGCATCCAGGCCGTGGCCCATTTCTTCGGCCCACAGATAACCGTCTCCGGTGGATCCGGTTCCGGGATAGGACAGGCCGCCGGTGGCGATGATAAGCTTCTTGCAGGTGTATTCTACCGGTTCAATGGTGATTTCCTCCCGCGTGGGAGCCGGTTTTCCGGGCTTGAGCTTGCGGGGATCGTCCACAGGAATCTTAACCTTTTTGCGGGTAGTCTGTACACAGTCCAGGCTGAAGCCGCGGGGCGTGGGATCAATGGTTTTCACTTCACAGTCCGTGACAACACGCACACCGGAAAGAGTGCAGGCCCTCAGGAGGGTATCCACCACGTCTCCCGCATTGTGGGATTCCGGAAAAGCCCGGTCTCCCCGCTCCACCACGCTGCGCATGCCGTTTTCCTTGAACAGCGCCACAACGCCTTCCGGAGTAAGATTGTGGAAGGCAGGGCTCACGAAATTGGCATCCGTGCGGATATGGGCCTGGAAATCTTCCCATGCCTTTACGTTGGTGAAATTACAGCGGCCCTTGCCGGTAATCATCACTTTCCGGCCCGCCTTGGGCATCTTTTCCAGCACCACCACGGTGCCGCCGTTCTCCGACGAAGCCAGTTCACGGGCTGCACCCACGGCCGCCATAAGGCCCGCAGCGCCTCCGCCAATCACTATTATGTCTGCTCGCATACGCTCAAATTGGTTACATACCAGCCCCTCCCCTTGAAAAGGGGCTTCAAACTGCAAAAATACGGTTTTCGCTGAACCTCTGCAAATAAAGTTTGGTTTGTTTTGGAAAAAAGCCTTATATTTGCAGTCCCGATTCCCCACAATCGGTCAGGCCACTTTAGCTCAGTCGGTAGAGCAGCGCATTCGTAACGCGCAGGTCGCCAGTTCGAGCCTGGTGAGTGGCTCGCAAAAAGCCAGCGATTTTTCGCTGGCTTTTTGCGTGCCACAAGGTCTTCGACCCATGTCGTGCCACGAATCCACAAAAACGGCCGCTGGTGCATTCTGCGTGTATTGGCGGCAACGTTTTAGGCTAAAACGGGCTTTTTTCTTGCCGCGAATCCACCTGGAGGCCTCTGAAAGGCAGAAAGACTGGATTGGCGGTAAAAAAGTGGACGGGGCCTGTTTTTTTACTATCTTTGTAAAAATATTGAGTGCGTATGTATTACGTTTGTAAGAGACTGGAAATATCGTCGGCCCATGCGCTTAACCTTTCGTACGAGAGCAAGTGCGAGAATCTGCACGGCCACAACTGGATTGTGAAGATTTACTGCAAGAGCGAAAAGCTCAATGCCGATGGCATGGTAACGGACTTCACCCAGATTAAACGACAGATTACCAATGCGTTGGACCACAAGAACCTGAACGAGGTGTTTGACTTCAACCCCACAGCGGAGAATATAGCCCGCTGGATCTGCGACAATGTGGAGAACGCCTACAAGGTGGAAGTCTGGGAGTCCGAAATGAACATGGCCGCCTATGAGCGGGACTAGCCATGTACAGGGTTAACGAAATATTCTATAGCCTGCAGGGTGAAGGGTTCTGGACGGGGACGCCTATGGTGTTTGTCCGTTTCAGCGGCTGTAACCTGCAGTGCCCCTTCTGTGACACGGATCACCGGGAAGGGCGGCCTATGCGGGTGGAAGAAATTGTGCAGGCGGTTCGTGCTGCGGGTTTCTGTAAGCGGGTGTGCCTTACGGGCGGTGAACCGCTTCTGCAGTTGGACCGGGAGCTGGTGGACGCCCTGCACCAGGCCGGCTACACGCTGCACCTGGAAACCAACGGAACCAGAGAGGTTCCGGAGGGCCTTGACTGGGTAACGCTTAGCCCCAAAGAGGACGTTGTAGTCAACGGAAAAGTGGTGTTGGAAAAGGCCGATGAACTGAAGCTGGTCCTTGCCCCCGGAATTGAACCGGCCAAATGGGCGGATTTCCCGGCCCAGTGGCATTTCCTGCAGCCCTGTGCCGCTCCGGACGGTAGCGCCAATACGGCGGAGACGGTGGCCTACATCCAGGCCCACCCCCAGTGGCGGCTTTCTTTACAGACACATAAATTATTGAATATCAGATGATAATTCTTATCGTTATCTTAGCGGCCCTGGCGCCTGCGTTGGGCTTGTTGTATTTCATCTACAACAAGGACGTGCTGCAGAAGGAACCCACGCGGGAAATCCTGATAGCTTTTGGCTACGGTGTTTTGTCCGTGCTGGCTTCCACGCTGATATCGTTTCCGCTGATGGGCATCGGCGTAGTTCCTACCGAAGCCGCTACAGTGGGAGAATATCTCCGCTTGGCTGTTTTTGGTGCGGGCATTCCGGAAGAACTGGCCAAATTCGCCATGCTGTGGCTTTTCCTCAGGCGCTGTCGCTATTTTGACGAATACGTGGACGGCATTGTGTACGCCGCCTGCGTGGGTTTGGGATTCGCCGCGGTGGAGAACATTATGTACCTGATCCAGAACTTCCAGGCCTGGGCCTATGTGGGTGCCATGCGGGCCCTGTTCTCCGTTCCCGGTCACTTCTTCTTTGCCGTGGTGATGGGCTACTACGTTTCCAAGGCTGCGTTTAACGACCCTTCCCAGCGGGCCCGGAACATCTTCCTGGCCATCGCCCTGCCCATACTCCTGCATTCGGCCTTTGACGCCCTCCTCATGGTGTCCACCGTATCGGCCGCCGCAACGGGCCTCATCGCCCTCTTCGCCGGCCTGTACATCCTTATGGCCAAGACTTCCAAAAAGCTGTTCAACAAGCACCTGACCACTGACCAGGAGATTCAGAAAGAGATAGATGACCAACTGACCCACCTGGACATATAGTCTTTGACACCTATGACGCCGCAGGAGGTACTACAGACATACTGGGGATACGAAAGCTTCCGCCCCATGCAGGAGGAGATTATCCGGGACGCCCTGGAAGGACGGGACGTGTTGGCCATCCTGCCCACGGGCGGCGGCAAGAGCGTCTGCTTCCAGGTGCCTGCCCTCATGCAGGACGGCATTGCCCTGGTGGTCACGCCCCTCATCGCCCTCATGAAGGACCAGGTGCAGAACCTCCAAGAGCGGGGCATCCGTGCTCTGGCCGTTCACGCTGGCATGGACCGGCATCAGGTGGACCTCACCCTCAACAATGCCGCCTACGGAGACTTCAAGTTCCTGTACCTCTCCCCGGAACGCCTTAAGACTCAGTTGTTTCAGAGTTACCTAAGCGTTCTCAATGTCTCCTACATAGTGGTGGACGAGGCGCACTGTATCTCCCAGTGGGGCTACGATTTCCGGCCGGATTACCTGGAAATTGGGGAGCTCCGGAAGAAGGTGGACGCCCCCGTAATCGCCCTCACTGCCACCGCCACCCCGGATGTGGCTGCAGACATCATGGACCGCCTCAAATTCCGGGAACCCAACCTCAAGATCTCCGGTTTCGAACGACCCAACCTCAGCTATATCGTCCGAAAAACTCAGGACAAGACCGGTCAGATCCGGAGCATCTGCGAAGGCGTAAAGGGCACTGGAATCGTGTACGTACGCAGCCGCAACCGCTGCCAGGAAATGGCCACTGCACTCTCTCAGGCAGGCATCAAGGCCGATTACTACCACGCCGGCCTGGGCAGCGCCACCCGCGCCAAGCGCCAGGAAGAGTGGAAGGCCGGCACTACCCGCGTAATGGTTTGCACCAACGCCTTCGGCATGGGCATAGACAAGGCCGATGTCCGTTTTGTGGTACACGCAGACCTGCCGGACAGTCCGGAAGCCTATTTCCAGGAAGCCGGCCGGGCGGGGCGCGACGGCAAGCCCTCCTGGGCGGTGCTCCTCTGGAACGGAACGGACATCCAGCGTCTGAAGCAGATCCAGCAGGTCTCCTTCCCTTCGCTGGAATACATAGAAGACATCTACCAGAAGCTTCACGTCTTCTTTGAAATCCCCTACGACACAGGCATGGGCCGCATGCTCAAACTGGACCTGGCGGCTTTCTGCCAGCGTTTCAAGCTGCAGTCATCGGCCGCCTGGTATGCCATCAAATACCTGGAAAGGGAGGGCCACTGGAGCATTGCGGAAGACATGGACATCCAGACCCGCATCAAGATAGACATTGACCGGACGGCCCTTTACAGCACGGACCTTCCGTCGGCCCAGATGCCCGGCCTCCTGGAACAGCTCATGCGCACCTATACCGGCATTTTCTCCTTCCCCACCCCCATCGACGAGGAATATATTGCCGGAAAGTGCAACACCTCCGTCCCCCACCTGCGGGAAATGCTTTACCAACTGAGCATCAACCACGTTATCCGCTATATCCCGGCCGATCATGCCACCGTGGTGTACCTTCAGCATCACCGCCTGCATCCCGGGGATGTTCAGCTCACCCCCAAGCGCTACCAGCTGCTCAAGGAAGCATCGGAAAGAAGGATGCGCACCATGACGGAGTTCGTGGAAGAAGAAGACGAATGCCGTTCCCGCTTCCTCCTCCGTTACTTCGGCCAGGAAAAGGCCGATGACTGCGGTAAATGCGACGTCTGCCGCTCCGCCGCCGCCCGGCCGAAAGACCTCCCGGAGCGCCTGAAATCCCTTATCCAGGCCCGCGAGGGGCATTATTCCCTCAAAGAGCTCCGTACGGCCATGGGGCCCGGGGACGAGCGCTGGCTGGACGTGCTCCGCGAACTCATAGACCGGGGAGAAGTGCCCCCTTATACCCCATAAGCCATGACCGGAAGCAAGGACCTCCTGCTGGGAAGAATCCGTAACGGAGAAAGCCTGAGCCTGGGGCAGCAGCTCAAGCTGAGCCTGCTGCTCAGCTACCCTGCCATCCTGGCCCAGCTGTCGTCGGTGATGATGCAGTACATAGACACCTCCATGGTGGGGCATCTGGGACCGGAAGCGGGGGCCGCCATCGGCCTGGTTTCCACCTGTCTGTGGCTCATGGGCGGCTTTGGGATGGCTGCCACCAGCGGTTTCTCCGTGCAGGTGGCGCACCATATTGGCGGTAACGATTTCAAGGGCGCGCGGGACATCCTGCGCCAGGCCCTGGTGTGCGTGCTGGGTTTCAGCGCCATCATCGGCCTCTTAGGCGTAGCCGTGCATCAGCAGCTCCCAGTCTGGCTGGGCGGCGGAGAGGACATTGTGGCCGATGCCGCCAAGTACTTCCTCATCATGTCCCTGTTCATGCCGGCCATGCTCCTGGACTGGATGTGCGCCGCCATGCTGCAGGCCAGCGGCAACATGAAGGTACCCAGCATCCTCAGTATCGGCATGTGCCTTATGGACGTGGCATTCAATTACCTGTTTATCTACGTGCTGGATATGGGCGTGGTGGGCGCGGCCATCGGCTCCGGCCTGGCCGAGGTCATTACCGGCCTCCTCATGTTCTCCTTCCTGGTTTTCCGTTCCAAAGAGCTTCGGCTAACGCATGAACACGGAAGCTTCCGGCCCACGGAACCGGTTGTTCGGAAAGCCCTGGACATCAGCGGCCCCATGGCCTTACAGAACGTCCTCATGCGCGGCGGATACATTGCCGCCACGGTGATTGTGGCGCCGCTGGGCACCATCGCCATCGCCGCCAATTCCTTTGCCATCACGGCCGAGAGCCTCTGCTACATGCCCGGAGCGGGTATTGCCGATGCAGCCACCACCCTGGTGGGCCAGTCCATCGGCGCCCGCAGGAAGGAACTGGCCAAACGCTTTGCCTGGATTACCACTTTCCTGGGGATGGGCATCATGGGCCTCCTGGCCATCCTCATGTTCATTTTTGCCCCGCAGATGATGGGCCTGCTCTCCCCCGACGCAGCCGTCATCGACCTGGGCGCCCGCGTACTGCGGATAGAGGCCTTTGCCGAACTGGGCTATGCCGCCGCCATGGTGGCCTACGGCGCCTGCGTGGGCGCCGGCGACACCAAGTGGCCCAGCTTCATGAACCTGGGTTCCATGTGGATAGTCCGCATAATCCCGGCCATTTTCATGACCAGGATCTATGGTCTGGTGGGATTCTGGATCTGCATGGCGGTAGAACTCACCTTCCGGGGAATCATCTTCCTCATCCGGCTTTACAGGGGAAAATGGCTTAAGGAAGCGCTCTAAAGATCCATCAGCGGAGAAGACTCTCCCCTGCGGAGCACCCTGAGGCCCACAGATCCCGGAGCTACTCCCACTTCCGTGAGCGCGGCGGCGGTGCAGTCGTAGGCCACCTGCGGCGTGTTGTTATTGCCGCTTAAATGACAAAGGAAAACATGCCGGAGGCCTGGATGCAACAGGCGCGTAACCGTCTGGGCACAGATGTCATTGGAGAGGTGTCCGGCCCCGTGACTGATGCGGTCCTTGAGCTCCTGCGGATAACTTCCTCCCACCAGCATGTCCACGTCAAAATTGGATTCAATGACCAGCGTGGTGGCCAGGGAGCCCCATTTCATGGCTTCCACGGGCACATGGCCCAGGTCTGTCATGAGCACAAAGAGCTCTTCCCCGCAGCGGATGGCATAGCCCACGCACTGGGTGGCGTCGTGCGGCACTTCAAAGTATTGAACGTCAAAGTCCGGCGTAACGGGATTCCAAACGCCGCGCTCCAGATTTTGCCGACAGGCGCCAATCCATTCGGCCGTGAAAGGATGGCGGGAAAGGGCGCCGTGCAGCACGGGTGTGGTCCAAACCGGCATGGCCAGGCGCTTGCAGAAAGAGCCCAGGCTGCGGATATGGTCCCCGTGGTCGTGGGTAATGAGGACGGCCGATATATCCTGCAGGCTAAGCCCAACCATCTCCAGTTCCTTTTTCACCCGGCGGAAACTCACCCCGGCGTCTATAAGAATGCCGGAAGAAGGCCCCAGCAGGAGGGAACAGTTGCCGCAACTGCCACTGGAGAAACTGATAAAGCGCATCATAGCTGTTCCTCCTCCTTGCAGTAACGGGCAATGGCGGGATACGCTGCCTCCACACCCAGTTCACCGGCCCGCGACAGGTCTATACAGCCTTTCTCCTTATCCTTCAGGTAGATGAGCACCAGGGCCCGGTTAAAGTAGGCATCGGCCATCCAGGGATATTGCTGGATGGCTTTGTCGTAGCTTTCAATGGCTTCCACAAAGCGGGAACTTAGCACGTAAAGGTTGCCCAGGTTGAACTGGATGTACGGGAAGGACGGAAGTTGCTCCGCTGCGGCCTCCATATCGGCCAAAGCTTCGGAATAATCGTATTCCTGGGTTACCTGCTCCCTCACCCGAGCGCGGGTGTTCTTTTGGTCGTCCATCGTAAGGGTCTGTACGTTGGACTCGAAGGAGGCGATGAATTCAATCATCTCGGCCCGGAGTACGCCGCGGTTCATGAGGTAGAAGGCCTTGTAATACGGGTCATACACGTCTGTGGCTTCCGCCTCCGCCGCCTTGGAGAACTGTTGCAGGGCCTGGGAGTACTGCCGCTTGCCCAGCTCCTGCAAGCCCTTCAGGAAAGCGCCCTCCGCGCCAGTCCCTGTAGAGGCGTCCAGGATAGCCTCCGAAACGGTGGCATCCCGCTCCGAAGAAATGGTAACCGGCAGCGGCAAGGAGGCCACAAACTGGTCCAGGAGGCGGTTTTCGTACTTGTGTTCCAGGGCATAGTTTGTGGGATCGTTGGCATCCGTGAGCACAAACTTGTACAGGGGCTTCAGGTTGATGTCAATATCCCGGTGACGCAGCATCTCGTTGTCAAAGCCGGAACGGGCGAAGTCCGCATCCAGCGCCAGCAGACTGCTGTATTTCTTGGTGGTATCGGCAAAATCGGCCCCCGAGGCAGTGCTGGTGCGGTATTCGGCCACCTTCCGCTGCGCGGTGCGGTAGTCTTCCCGCGAAGCCCGGGTCATACCCATCTGCAGCTCCACATAGGCGCGGTTCTGGTAGGCCTTGGCAAAGTCCGGATACAGTTCGATGGCCTTGTTATAGTCGGCCAGGGCGTCGTCCCAACGCTCCATGTCAATGAAAAAGCCCGCACGGTTGAAGTATGCCAGCACGTTGCCGGGATTGATGGCAATCACGCGGTCCATGTCCGACAATGCGCCCTGGAAGTCCCCCACCTGGGCCGATAAGAGGCTCCTATTATACAGGGTGAGGGCATTGCCGGGCTCATAGTCCAGCACCTTGTTAAGGTCGGCCATGGCCTCGTTCAGATGCCCCTGCTCCGAGTGCACCAGCGCCCGCTGGAAATAGGCCAGGGTAAGGGTGGAATCCAGGTCCAGGGCCCGGTTATAGTCCTGCATGGCTTCCTCAAAAGAGCCCTGGGAAGCCTTCAGCGCGCCCCGGCGGACATAGCCTTCCGGTTCAAAGCGGTCCAGCTTGATGGCCCTGTCATAGTCTTCCAGCGCCTTCAAGGTATCTCCCAGGAACAGGTAGGACGCCCCGCGGTTCAGATAAGTGGACGGGTCCTTGGGCTCCTGACGCACATATTTGTCAAAATCCTTGATAGCCCGCTCGAACTGGCGGCTCAGGAAATAAGTGACGCCGCGGGTGAAGTATAGGCCGGAGGAGCCGGGCCTCAGGCGGATGGCCTCCTCCAGGTCCCGGAGCGCCGCATCGTAGTCCCCGGTACGGCTTTCCGTAATGGCGCGGTAATGATAGCCGGAGGTGAAAACGGGATTCAGGCGCAAGGAAGTGGAGAAATCGGCCCGGGCACCGCGGATATCGCCCAGGTTGTATTTGGCAATGCCGCGGTAAAAGAAGGTCCAGTGGTCTGTGCTGTCCAGCTGGGCAAGAATGTTGAAATTGGCCACCGCATCGGCCAGACGGCCATCCTGCAGGGCACTTCGGCCGCGGAAAGAGAAAACGTCCTTGTCGTACTGCGCCCTGGCCGCCAGGGGAACCAGCAGCAGGGAAAGCAGTAAAATGAGGGCTTTTTTCATCAAAAAATTTCTTTTTCCGCGCTGAAATATCTAATTTCGCGCCAAATGACAAAGATAACAAAAATATTTGTCTTTTTTATGGCGCTACTGGGCATGGCCTTTTCCGCCATGGCCGGGCCCGTCCCCCAGGTCCGCTATACCGTTAGTCCCCTTAACGGAGAGTCTGTTCTGGACTCCACCCTTCTGCGCCAGCATGTAGAATTCCTCTGCAATCCGGAGACCGGCGGACGCGCCACGGGAACGCCCGGGGCACAGAAAACGGCCCTCTGGTTGGAAGACCAGTTCCGGGAGTGCAAACTGGAACCCCTCTCCGGCACCTTCCTCCACGGTTTCCGCACCTCCAAAGGTTCTTTCGGCCGTAACGTAATGGGCTATATCAAAGGCAGTTCCGTTCCGGAAAAGTTCATTGTGGTCATGGCCCATTGGGACAATCTGGGCATCCTCAACGGCACCCTGTATCCCGGAGCGGACAGCAATGCCTCCGGCGTGGCCGCCCTCCTGAGCCTGGCCCGGATGTTCGCCCAGATGCGGGACTGCGGGAAAACCTACAGCCTAAGCCTCCTCTTCGTGGCGCTGGACGCCAAGGAGCAGGGTATGGCCGGGGCCGATGCCCTCTATTCCTTCCTCACCAAAAACGGCCTCCAGGCCTCCCTGGTGGTGAATCTGGACCAGCTGGGTTCTTCCCTGGCCCCCATCCATAAGAATCGGCCGGACTATTTGATCCTGCTCAACGATAATGCCGATTACCGGCAAACCCTGGAACGCGCCAACATGGAGCAGGGCCTGGGTCTGGACCTGGGCTTTGACTATTACGGCAGCAAGGACTTCACCACGCTGTTTTACAGGCGCATCTGCGAGCAGCGCGTGTTCCTGGATCACAACATTCCCGCCGTTATGTTCACCTCCGGCATCACCCTCAACAACAACAAGCCCCACGACACGCCGGAGACCCTGGACTATAGCCTCCTGTACCGTCGCGTGCGCATTATCTATTATTTTCTCCATCGGCTATTATAGCGTTCCTCCGTTGCAAAGATGCAGGGAAATATGTATCTTTGTAAGTTAACAGTTGGAACCGCATGCGCGATTTTCTCAAGATGATGAGACAGTATGTCTCCCCCTATAAGGGATACATGGGAGGAGCGGTGGTGCTGAACATCCTGTCGGTGGTGTTCAACATCTTCTCCTTCGCCATCCTGGTTCCGCTGCTCAACATCCTTTTCAAAGTAGATACCACCCAGTACCAGTTCATTCCCTGGGGCAGCGAGGCATACAGTTTCAAGGACACGCTCATGAACAATTTTTACTTCTACGTGTCCCAGCACATTGCCCAGCACGGCGCCATGAACACCCTCCTGCTGCTGGGCGCCATCATGATTGGGTTCACCGCCCTCAAGACGGCCTGCTACTTCGGGTCCAACGCGGTCATGGTTCCCATTTCCACCGGGGTGGTTAAAGATATCCGGAACCGCATCTACAACAAGATCCTGGCCCTTCCCATCGGCTTTTTCTCCCAGGAGCGCAAGGGAGACATCATCGCCCGCATCAGCGGAGACGTGTCGGAAGTGGAGAATTCCCTCATGGCCTCCCTTTCCATGCTCATCAAGAATCCCATCCTCATAATCCTATATTTTGCCTTCCTCACCTTCCTGAGCCCGGAAATGATGGCCTTCACCATCGTCTTCGCCCCGGCTTTCGTATGGGTGATGGGCATCATCGGCAAACAGCTCAAGCGCAATTCCCTGGAGGCGCAGACCCTCTGGAGCGACACCATGAGCCAGGTGGACGAGACCCTGGGCGGCCTGCGCGT
>CAMHKD010000027.1:0-26036 GCA_946185645.1 uncultured Bacteroidales bacterium | reverse complement strand
GAAGAATGGGATGGGGAAACCTTGCCCATAATCACATTTGATCCCGGTGATGCCGCCGAAGAAAACATTGGCTACCAGTTGCAGGCGGACGGAAGCATGACAGAGGTGAAAAAAGTAGATGAGGCCATGGCCCGGGAACGCCCCGTCTGGGTAGTGAACCGCAATGCCGATGCACAGCACAAAACCCTGGAAATGATGCGGCGGGAAGACCCGTCCTGGGGGCAGGGCGGAGGAGGCCTGGTGGTCAAAAGCGGAGAAGAACCCCAGACTCTCATACTGCGCTCCTTTAAGGCCAAACGCCAGCTGGACAGTTGGTTCTGCGGTGGAGCCGAGTATTTTGTGAAGGTGGGCTCAGTGGAAGACTTTCATGCCGCCACGGAGGCGGAACTTCGGCTATACGAACCCAGTATTACGGATTTCATGGTTGTGGTGAGGCGGAAGGATGCCGGAAAAGACCTTGACCTTAACACCGTCCTGGTATCGGAATGGACGGATCAACTTACCAGCTGTGCTTTCATGATAGTGGAAGACGACGGTGGCACACGCACCACATGGAAGTGTACCGCCCAGGGGAAATACAACTCCAAGCTGTACGGTTTTGATTTGGAAATCCCGCTCAATTCCCGAGACGACATTGTTTGGAGAGGATCCCTGACCCATGCATACATTGAGAAATTCAACGGACGAACGGCCTCTTTTGGCGATGTGGATCTGATCCTGGAGCTTATATGATGACTGCTCCCGCCCTAAATGTTATTACAGATTTGTAAACCGGAAGACTGGATAACAGAATAATAAGTATCTTTGCAGTATGACGGCATTGGAACTGCTATCGCCCGCCCGGACGGCGGAAATTGGCATCGCGGCCATAGACTGCGGGGCCGATGCCGTATATATTGCAGGACCCGCCTTCGGGGCCCGGCAGGCCGCCGGAAACCCTGTGGAAGATATAGCCCGGCTGTGTGAATATGCCCACCGCTTTGGCGTCCGCATTTACGCAACGGTGAATACCATAGTATATGAGGAAGAACTGCCGGAAGCGGAGGCTTTGGTAAATAACCTGGCAAAAGCCGGCGTGGATGCACTCATTATCCAGGATCCGGCCGTGCTGGAAATGGCCCGTAAAGCCGGGCTTATAGCCCATGCCTCCACCCAGTGTGCCATCCGTACACCGGAAAAGGCCCGTTTTACGGAGAGTATGGGATATGGCCGGCTGGTGCTGGAAAGGGAGCTGTCGCTGGAGCAGATCAAGGCCATCCGGAATGCCGTTTCGGCCGAACTGGAGTGCTTTGTGCACGGAGCTTTATGCGTCTGCTATAGCGGACAGTGTTACTTATCCGAATACCTCACAGGCCGGAGCGCCAACCGGGGCGAATGTGCCCAGGCCTGCCGTAGCTTATATGACTTGGAAGATGCCTCCGGAAGGACACTGGTAAAGAACAAGGCTCTTCTTTCCCTGAGAGATTTCAACCTGCTCAATCGGCTAAAAGACCTGGCCGATGCCGGTGTCTGCTCCTTCAAGATAGAAGGCCGCCTGAAGAGTGAATCCTATGTCCGAAACGTGGTAAAGGCCTATTCAGAGGCGCTGGACGCCCTGGTGGAACGCTATCCGGAGCAATACAGAAGAGCTTCCTTCGGCCAAATCCGTGGCGGCTTTATCCCCAACCTGGATAAGACCTTCAACCGCGGTTATACGGAGCTGTTTCTGGACGGGAAGCGTGGCCGGTGGTCCTCCATGGATGCCCCAAAATCAATGGGGGAATACGTTGGGACCGTGAAACAAATAACCCGGGACGGGTTGATGATAGAACCGGCCTCCCACGCAATTCAACTGGCCAATGGGGACGGCTTTGCTTTTGTGGCAAAGGATGGATGCATAGCAGGTTTCCGTGCCGATATATGCGAAGGTTTTACCGTCCGTTGCAAACGGGTAGAAGGACTCCGGGAAGGGATGGACCTGTACCGGAATATAAGCGCAGCCTTCGAGAAAGAATTGGACACTCAGCGCCCGGAACGGGTTATTTCGGTTTCGGCCGATGTCCAATTATTGGATGGAGCCATTAAAGTTGTAGCCTCCTCCGAAGACGGAAGAGAAGCAGTCATAAAAGAGGCTACAGCGTTCGAGGCGGCCCGTGATCCGCAAAGAATGCTGGAAACCGTTAAGAACCAGCTGGAAAAGCGTAGCGGCCATTATGCATTCTCCGTCCGTTCTCTGGAGGCAGGCGACACCATTTCTTTCATGCCTGCCGCCTTCCTCAACGGCATTCGCCGCAATCTGGCCCAGCAGCTGGACCAACTTCCTGTAAAGGTCCTTCCGCTAATGGACGGAAAAGAAGATGTTTCTCCCAAAGTTCCGGAAGCGCTTGATTACAAGACTAATATCGCTAATTCAAGAGACCGGGCCATCTATTCCTCCCGCGGCGCCCGGCAGATGGAGGAGGCCTACGAACTCTCTCATCGGAGCGGAGCGGAACTCATGCGCTCCAAATACTGCATCCGGCACGAATTGGGTCTCTGCCCCAAACAGGGCAAGGCACAAAAAGCGGAACCGCTCTATCTCCGGAACGGAAAAGAGCGGCTCCAACTTTCTTTCCACTGTGCCCAGTGTGAGATGACGGTTACGTGCGGGTAACGTTTACAACTCCAACGATATAAGCTCTTCTCCCAACTTATGCAATGCCCGCTCCAGTTTTTTAACTTGGGCGGGGCGGGGACTGGAAAGGCCGTTTGCATAATGCCAGAGTTGTTTTTGGTTAATACCCGTCAACCGTTCCAGGGCAGATTTAGTGAAGATCTTGCAATACATCTGGAGAAAGGACCGGGTGTCCATCCGGAATACAATTTGATAATCGCCTTGTATTTCTTCTGGAATGGGATCTCCAAAATCCTTACAAGCTTCTTTCAGTATAATCAATCCTTCTTCCAGACTTTTCTTAACCTCATCCAATGTATCGCCAATTCCGCCAACTCCGTCTATTTCTTCAAGGTAAGCTCCATAGTTGGATTCTGCTTTTTCAATAACTGCATGTAATGTCCTCATCTTGTTCTTATTTAAGATTTGCTTGCCTTAAAATAGCCCTGTACAGACCTTCAGGCATATCTTTACTGTCTTTACCGGGTACACTAATTGGGCGGGGTGCTCCTATTTTACTAAACACACGATGGTCTCCCCTCGTTCTAATCAATCTCCATCCATTGATTTCCAGTAGGAGGATAACCTCTTTAACCTTTTTACTCATGCAAAAGTAACCAAATTTCTATTATTTTCCAATTATTACAACTGAAAAGTATTTTCCGGTCCTAGTGCCGGACTCCTTGCTGCAAAGTACCAAAAACTTATCCGTGTTATCAAAAATAACACGGATAAGTAGTATAATCGGCCTTAGAGAGCCGTAGAAGGCATGTTGCGGGTAGTAATTTGAAAGTTTTTTGTTGCAAAAAACTTTCACGGAAGGACAAAAAAAAGAGCGCTCCAGGAAGGAGCGCCCTTTAAAGAATCCAGAAAAACTACAGAGCCTTGAGCTGGGCGGCAGCCTGGGCGCCGTACTTAGCGTCACCGGTGAGCTTGTTGTAGTATTCCTTGGCGGTTGCCTTGTCGCCGGCCTTCTGGGCGGTAGCGGCAATGGTGAACATGATGTCGGCCGCATCCTTGGCGTTGGGGCTCACCTCCAGATATTTCTTGTAGGAAGCAATGGCATCCTTGCTCTTGCCGGCCTGGGTTTGGGCGCTGGCCAAGAGCTTATAGGCATTGGCGCTCTCCACATAGCCGTTGGATTTCTCCAAGGCGGCAATGGCATCGGCAAACTTCTTAGCCTTCAGGGCAGCCTGTCCTTCCTTGAGGTAAGCGGTGCTCAGGAGCTTGTTGGCCTGGTCGGCCTTGCCCAGCTCGGCAGCCTTCTCCAGAGCCTCGGTAGCGGCGGAGAGGTCATTGTTCTGCATCTGGGCCTGACCCAGCAGGAGGAAGGCCTGTCCATCTTCCGGAGTAAGGGCCACTACTTCCTTGAAAGCAGCGGCGGCACCGGCGAAGTCCTTGTCCTTGAGCAGGGTGGAACCCTTGCGCAGATACACGTTGGGGACCAGGGCGGCAGCATCGGCAACAATCTCATCCTTGCCGAAGTCCTTTGCTATGGTCTGCACCTCTGCCAGGGAAGCGATGGCCTTGTCATAATCGGCCTCATTGATCTGTTCCTTGGCAATGGACAGGAGGGTATTGGGGATGATGTCCTTGCACTTGTCGATCATCTCGGCGGCCTCGTCACCTTCACAAGCCTCAAACTGGGTGAGAGCGCTGCGGAACTGGGCGAGAGCTTCCACTTTGTTGCCACCTTCCAGGGCAGTTGCACCTGCGTTGAACACATCGATGGCTGCATTGAAATCCTGGGCCGATGCCAGAGCGGCAAAGCCGAGAGCGACAATAGCTACTAATAATTTTTTCATTTCTAGTTTATCTTTAAGTTACACTATCTCTTGCACTCAATTTGCAAAAATAGCAAAATATGTTTTAATTTTGCATAAATGATCCGGTAAAATGACCCATAAGGCTCTAAAATACCTTATATTTACGCTTGCCTGCCTGTTTCTCTCAAGAAGTATGCCAGCACAGACGCTCCCTCAGCTTCCCGCCGATCCCAACATCCGGCAGGGCCAGCTGGGGTGTGGGGCCGCCTATTATATGGTTGTGAATCCGGCCGAAAAGGGATACACCTATGTGGCCGTGGTTCAGATGGATTCTCTCACTTCCCGGAAACGGGAGCAGCTGGACCAGGCTCTCCTGGCCCGGATGGGCATCCTGCCCGGCAAAGAGGGCTTCCTCTCCCAGGAAGAAGGTAACACCTATTACCGCTTCCCCCGAATTCCTGCATTCCGGACCAATGTGCTGGACTCCACCCTGCTCCATACCTTCGCCCAGATGGCCTTGACGCAGGAGCCCCAGGCCATTGTAGTGAGCGGGGACATTGACCCGGTGGATCTCAAGAAAAAGATGGATATCTTTTCCATGCTGGTACCCCGGCTCAAGAAAGCACCCGCACAAAGCCCTTACACCTGGTCTCAAAGCGGAGCCGATATCCTCTTGAATAAAGGAAAAACGGCTTCCACCGGCGTTTCCTATGCATCGGCCCGCATTCCGCAGGAACAGATGAACACGGCGCAGGCTCTGGTCACGGATATGTTCGGGCGGGAGTTTGAGACCGTGCTCCGGCACCGCCTGGAGACAAACCTGAAAGAGGAAGGCGTGCCCTGGACGGACATCCGTTTTATTCATAGGGACAGCAATGCCACCGCCGGGGACGAACAGTACAGCGTACAAATCCTCACAGCGCCGGAGCACCTGCTCCAAGCCAACTGGGTGCTCTCCTCCACGCTGGGAGAATGGGAGCGTTTTGGCGTCCCGGTACAGGAGTTCCTGGATGCCAAGCAGGCCCTGGAGCCCCAGATTCTGACCAAAGCAAAGGAAACACCTTCCAACGAGGAGTATATGGAGCGCTGCATGGCTCACTTCCTGTACGGATCCACCCTGGTTCCCTTCTCGGAAGAGGCCCGGCTGTTCACCCGCAAGAATATTGCAGGGGAAACGGAGGCACAGCTTTTCAACAGCATTTCATCGGCCCTGCTACAGCAGCTTTCCAACCTCACGCTTTCCTACACGGCAGCGCCGGATTCCCTGGAGGCCCCCGAAGCGCTTTTCCGGTACAACCTGGGCTGGCTTTACGGATGGGCTTCACCCCAGGAAAAAGACTATTCCTGGCACGGGGCCGATACATCCGGTCTGGAGCCGTTCACCGCCCGGGTAAGAGTAAGCGAAGAAAAGAAAGAATCCGTCACGGGCGGCACCCTGTGGACCTTTTCCAACGGTATCCGCGTGGCCTACAAGCAAATAAAAGGGGAGGATTCCTTCCACTATGCCCTGCAGCTGAACGGCGGTCTCTCCCAGATTCCGGATCTCCGGGAAGGGGAAGGCGGCTATATTCCGGAAGTGCTTTCCCTTTACAATACCGGCGGTATGCAGGCGCCCGACTTCCGGGACTGCCTGGCTGCCAACGGCGTGGAAATGAAGGCCAGTGCCGATCTTAACAGCCTGTACATCCAGGGCAGCACCCCGTCCAACAGGCTCACTTTCCTGCTCAAGGCCCTCATCTCCCTTTCCAACGAGCGCTTTTTGAACAATGCCGAGGCAGAAGCCTTTGTCCGCAACGGAAGAATCGGCCGTCAGACCGTCCCGGACCGGATGGAAGCACTCCTTTCTCCCCGTTATCAATATACGTCCGGGAAGCTTCCGGATGCGCTTTCCAGCGAAACGCTAACTAAGGCCGACCGATATTTCAAGGATCGGTTCTCGCAGGTAAATGACGGCATCCTGCTGCTCTCCGGCGGCATGGAACCCGACGCCGTAAAGAAAATGCTGCTTCGCTATATGGGCAGCTTCCCCACCGCCAAGAATGCATCGGCCTCCCGCAGGCAAGTCCACTTCCGCACCCTCTCCGGCGTTTCAACCTATGCCGAAGACGGCCCGGACCAGGGGCTGTACGTGCTCATGGATGCGGATACACCCATCACCTCCCTCAATTATCCCGCCCTGCTCATAGCCGCGGAAGCAGTGCGCAGCTCGCTGGCTTCCCATCTGGCCGATGCAGGCCTCACGGTCACGGTGGAACCCCGCTTCATCACTTATCCCCAGGAACGGCTCCGGCTCCTTGTCCAATGCCGCCCTGTGGACCGGAAGGACCCCACCCCGGCCCTTCCCGCCGTAAGGACCGCCCTTCGGGAAATGGCATCCAATCCCGTTAACGCCAAAGACCTGAGCGCCTGGAAGCAATTAATAACCAACCAGCTGCAGAATCAGCTCTCCACCCCGGAAGGGACCATTAAGACACTCCTGGCTCGATATGGCGCAGGGAAAGACCTCACCTCCCGTTACAAGGATAATGTCAACGGAGTCACGGCCGAAAGGGTGAACGAGATGCTCAAGGCCCTCTCCGGCGGCGGGCGCATAGAATACATTGTCCCATGAGCGATCACGGTACCCTTATAGAAATTGGCGACATCCTGGTCTCGGAAGACGTAGTCCTGGAGTTCTTTGCCTGTGATTATTCCGTCTGCAAGGGCTGCTGCTGCATTATCGGAGACAGCGGCGCGCCGCTCAAGGAAGAGGAGCTGGAACCGCTGGAGGCCAATTATGAAAGCTATTCCCCGCTCATGCGCCCTCAGGGTCGCGCCGCAGTAGATGCGAAAGGCTTCTTTGAGATTGACCGGGACGGGGATCTGGTAACGCCCGTGGTGCCCGGCAGCGAGGAATGTGCCTATTGCCATTTTGACGAAGCAGGGAACTGCTTCTGCGCCATTGAACGGCAATTCTGCAAAGGGCTTTCCACCTTCCGCAAGCCCATTTCCTGCTCCCTCTACCCCATCCGCGTGGTGGAACTGGGCGGAGGCCGGCTGGGCCTGAACCTCCACCGCTGGCACATCTGCAAGGACGCTTTTGAAAAGGGCAAAAAAGAAGGGATCCGCGTCTATGAATTCTTACGCGAACCCCTTATTGAGGCTTTTGGAGAAGAATTTTACTCGGCCTTGTCGGCAGCGGCCAAGATGCTCATCGCCGCTTCGTAGTCGTTCTCGTTCACCTTTACTTCAATACCCTTGGCATAGCCCAGGGAGGGATAGGAGGAATCGGCCCCGAACACGCCGGCGGGAATGCCGTTTTCTCCCAGCATGGTTACACACATTTCGGCCTGCACCCTTTCGTTGAAGGTGGCTACCGTCTTGAATTTTTGCGTATCAGTTGTCATTGTAGTTGATTTTATGGTCTATGGACGCCACCACCCGGGCCAGGTCCCGGATAAGGCCTTCGGCCTCAAAACCGCCCAACACAGGCGTGATGGTAACGGCGTCTTCAAATATTCTGAAAAATCTGGCCACCGGAGATTTGAGGCAGAAACGGTACTCTCCGTCCTTTTCCGAAACCAGCTTATATCCCCGCGTATCCATGGCTTCCAGGATGGATTTCCGATGTTCGGCCGGTTCCCCGTTGGCCCTGATCTTACGCTTTCCGTAACCAAAGAAAGGGTACGCGAAACTCATCACCAAAAAGATGACGGCAATATAGCCTATTGAGGTCCAGCCCTTCTGGAAAGCCACCGCCACGTCCTTTGACACCAGGCCGGTGAGCATAAGCGCGCCGATGATGACCACAAACAGGACGCAGATCTGGAGGAAATATTTAAGGGCTCTTCTAAGGTATTTCATTATATCAGTTCTCTTATGATCTCATCGGAAACAAAGAAATGGTCTTCCGGAATGCGGTACCGGCGTCCTACCTTCTGAAGGGCTCCGGCCTTTTCCAGGCGGTCTATGTCCTCTTCCCGGCAGTTTCCGTGCAGGAAATCCGTATCCACGCCACGGGACGTACGGAGGGCCAGCATGAGGGTTTCCACCTTTTCGTCCTCCACGGAAAGGGACTCTTCCGTGTGCTTATAGTCCACAAGCGTGGATTCGTTCCAACCTCTGCATCGGCCGGTGAAGGAGTGGGCGGCGGGCCCCAGGCCCACATAGGGTTTCCGGGCCCAATAGCCACCATTGTGGACGGCCTCAAAGCCGGGCTTGGCAAAATTGGAAATTTCGTAATGAACGTATCCCGCATCGGCAAGCTTGCGGCAAAGGATGTTATACTGACGGCGGCAGCATTCGTCCGAAGCCTCCTCGTACTCCCCTGCCTCCAGCCGGTGCGCCAGCACGTTGTCCCCCTCCACGGTGAGCTGGTAGCAGGAAATATGCTCCGGCCCCAGTGAAACGGCCTTGTCTATGGTGGCCTCCCACACATTGTCCGACAGATTGGAAAGACCGAAGATAAGGTCCAGGCTCACGTTCTCCATGCCTGCCTCCCGTACCAGGCGGAAAGCCTCTTCGGCCCTTTGGGCATTGTGCCGACGGTTCATCCAGCGGAGCAGTTCGTCGTCAAAAGACTGAACGCCGATGCTAATACGGTTCACCCCCAGCGCCTTAAGACTTTGCACGTACGGGAGACCTTTTTCCACAATGTCCTCCGGATTCACTTCCATGGTGAACTCCGTGTACGGACCGCCCTGTCCACATTCCTCCAGGGCCAGCAAAATGCGGGTGAGACAGGAAAGCGGCAGCAGGGACGGGGTTCCTCCGCCGAAATACAGGGTCCTTAGACTGTTGTCCATTTCCCCGGAGCGGCGATGGATTTCCGCACAGACCTGATCCGTATAAGGGCCGAAGAGACCCTCCTCCGCGATTTCCGAATAGAAGTCGCAGTACGTGCAGAAACTCTTGCAGAAAGGGACGTGGATGTAAATCATACTACCTTAACAGGCATTCCGCGCGGCCCAGCAGGCCCTTTTCCGTATAGGCTTCCAGGGTATAGATACCCTTGGTGAATTCTCCGGTATCGTTGATGTAGATGGAGAGGTCCACTTCCGCACCTTCGTAGTCCACTTCGCGGGAAGCGGTTGCCTGCATGGCCACACCGTTAACCACAAACTCTCCGGACTCGTTGTTCATGAGGAGGATGCCTTCCGGATCCTTAACGCGCACATACACCCGCACCGGTCCTCTTTCGGCCAGGGAATTCTCCAGCAGGGAGAGGTTGGCCATCATGTACTTTACGCGGCTGTGACGGTCTCCCGCCTTGTCGTTGCTGTAATGGGCGGTGAGGGAAATGCCTCTTGCCTTGAGAACCTTGCCGGCGTTCACCTGCTCCGACAGGTTGGTTACCTGCTGGGTGAGCTCCTCGTTGGCCCGGCGGCTTTCCGCGGCTTCGCGGCGCGCAGCGGCGGCATCGGCCGTAAGTTGCTTGTTAAGGGTATTGAGCGAGTCTATCTGGACAATGTAGCCCTTCATGATGCTGCGAAGGGTGCCCAGCTCTTTCTCGTACTGACGGATTTTGGCGCGGTTGGTGGCTTCCGTCTTGTTAAGCTTCTCTATGAGGAGGGCCACCTGCTCCCGGGAAGTGTCCAGCTGGTGGTTGATGGACTCGTAATCCGAGCTGAGGTTCTCGAAATCCGACTGCAGGGCCACCATCTGCTGGGCCAGTTCCTGCTTCTCTCCTTCCAGCTGGTTAACCAGACCGTTGCGCTGGTACAGCATATAGCCCAGACCGCAGGCCAGGGCCGCTGCAACGCAGCAAAGCACTATCAAAGTGGTGCGCAAACCGCCTTTTTCTTTCCTTTCACGCTCTTGGCGTTCTATTCTCTCGAGGGGATCTTCTGTCATAATCAAAGTGGTTTTAATATTAATGCAAATATAGCTATATTTGTACAAATATCGTACTATTACGCTTGCTATGGACAATATCTTTTCCGCCAGGGTGGAAGCCGTGCGTTCCCTCATGCAAAGCAACGGCTGGGATATCCTCATTCTCACAGGGAGTGATCCTCATGCCAGTGAATATCCGGCTCCCCGCTGGCAGCAGGTGCGCTGGGTATCCGGTTTCACCGGAGAGGCGGGAGACCTGGTAATTACCCAGAACCACGCCGGCCTTTGGACGGACACCCGTTATTTCATCCAGGCCAACCGGCAACTGGACGGAACCGGCATCCAGCTGCATAAGATGCGCGTTCCGGAGCAGGTTCCCATCCCGGAATGGATAGCCTCCCTGGGCATGGACGCCCCGGTGATCGCCATCGACGGACTGTGCCAGAGCGTAGAAGCGGTGAGGGCCCTGCAGGACGCGGTTCCATCGGCCTCCATCAAGGCCGTTCCGGACATTCTTTCCCCGCTTTGGGAGGACAGGCCCGCCATTCCCGTTTCCCCCATCATCACCTTGGGGGAGGACCTGGTGGGAGAATCCCGGGAGGCCAAGCTTCACTGGCTCCGGAAATGGATGATCCTCAAGGAAGTGGATGCCATCATGCTCTCCGCCCTGGACGAGATTGCCTGGATGCTTAACATCCGCGGGGCCGATATTGAATACAATCCGCTGGTGATTTCGTACCTGCTGGTTACCATGGAACAGGTGTACTGGTTTGTCCAAAAGAGCCCATCGGCCGATGTGGACGAAGAGACGATGGACAGTTTTGGCGAGCTGCAGTCGGACGAGGTTACCATCTGCAACTATGAAGAGGTGGACCTTGCCCTTTCCACTTTTGTGGTGGATGACGTGGACCACATCTATATAGACCCCGGCACGCTTAACATCCGGATTCGCGAAACCCTGGATGAAAACGGATACGACGTAGTGGAAGGTCCCTCGCCCATTCCGCTCAGGAAAGCCGTGAAAAACGCCGCCGAGATTGACGGAATGCGGGAAGCACACCTGGAAGACGGGCTTGCCATGGAGCAGTTCCTGTACTGGCTGGAGCGCCATGCAGGAGAGGTGAACGAATGGGAAGCCGCCTGCGAACTGGGCCGATTGCGTGCCCAGATTCCCGGCTACCGGGGCGACAGCTTTGAAACCATATCGGCCTACGGACCTTCAGGCGCCCTGCCGCACTATGTTACGCCCCGGGAAGGCTCCGCCCTGCTTGAAGCGCGCGGACTGTATCTGGTAGATTCCGGCGGGCAGTACCTCTTTGGTACTACTGACATTACCAGAACCGTACCCCTGGGCCCCTGCACTGCGCTGGAAGTGGAAGACTATACGCTGGTCCTTCGCGGACACATAGACCTGGCCATGGCCATCTTCCCCCGCGGAACCGCCGGCTGTCAGATAGACGCCCTGGCCCGGGAGCCGCTCTGGAGGGCCCGCCGCAACTTCGGCCATGGGACCGGTCACGGCGTGGGCTTCTTCCTGGGCGTGCACGAAGGACCGCAGGACATCCGCCAGAACTTCAACCGCCAGCCCCTGGAGCCTGGCATGATCTGCTCCGACGAGCCCGGCCTCTACAGGGAAGGCATGCACGGCGTGCGTCACGAGAATCTGGTCCTGTGCCGCAGCGTGGGGGATAACGAGTTTGGCTCCTGGCTGGGATTTGAAATCTTAACGCTCTGTCACTTTGATACTTCCTGCCTGGACGTCTCACTCCTGACGGCCGATGAGCGGGACTGGCTCAACAGCTACAACGAACGTGTCTACAGGGAGCTGTCTCCCCGCCTCCCGGCAGAAATAACCGCCTGGCTCCGAAAAAAGACCCAGGCGGTGTAACAGGTGGAAAAGTAAAACCTACTTATTCAGTGCGTCAGCGCTGGCAATGAACTTGGCCAGTTCCTCTTCGGAGACGTGATAATTCTGCATTTCTCCGGAGAAGTAGCTGTCGTAGGCACCCATGTCCACGAAGCCGTGGCCGGAGAGGTTGAAGAGGATGGTCTTCTGTTCGCCGGTTTCCTTGCACTTGAGGGCCTCCTTGATGGTGGCGGCAATGGCGTGGCAGCTTTCCGGAGCGGGGATGATGCCTTCCGTGCGGGCAAACAGCACACCTGCGGCGAAGGAGTCTTTCTGCTCAATATCCACAGCCTCCATAAATCCGTCCTTCATGAGCTGGCTCAGGATAACACCGGCGCCGTGGTAACGGAGACCGCCGGCATGGATGGAAGCGGGCTTGAAGGTATGGCCCAGGGTGTACATGGGAAGAAGCGGGGTCATGCCTGCTTCATCGCCAAAGTCATATTCGAACTTGCCCTTGGTGAGCTTGGGGCAGGAGCAGGGCTCGGCCGCAATGAAACGGGTCTTCTTACCTTCCTGGATGTTGTGTCGCATGAACGGATAGGCAATGCCGGAGAAGTTGGAGCCACCACCGAAGCAGGCAATCACAATGTCCGGATACTCGCCCGTCATGGCCATCTGCTTTTCGGCCTCCAGGCCGATGATGCTCTGATGCAGACACACATGGTTGAGCACGGAACCCAGGGCATATTTGCAGTTGGGAGTGCTCACGGCCAGTTCGATAGCTTCCGAGATGGCACATCCCAGAGAGCCCTGATCATTGGGATTCCGGGTGATGATATCCTTACCGGCACGGGTACTCATGGACGGGGACGGGGTAATGGCGGCGCCGAAGGTCTGCATGATGGAACGCCGATAGGGTTTCTGCTCATAACTCACCTTTACCATATAAACAGCGCAATCAATGCCGAATTTCTTGGTGGCATAGCTGAGGGCACCACCCCACTGGCCGGCACCGGTCTCGGTGGTAAGGTTGGTGATACCCTGCTCCTTGGCATAGTAGGCTTGGGCTATGGCCGAATTCAGCTTATGGCTGCCTGCGGGGCTCACGCTTTCGTTCTTGAAATAGATATGTGCAGGGGTGCCCAGTGCCTCTTCCAGTTCATAGGCACGCACCAGCGGAGTACAACGGTAGGCAGCGTACTGCTCGCGGATGGCTTCCGGAATGGGGATCCACTCATCGGTTTGGTTCAGTTCCTGGTCGGCGCAGGCCTTGCAGAAGATGGGATACAGATCTTCCGGTTTCAGAGGCTGTTTGGTGGCAGGATGCAGGAACGGCAGGGGTTTGTTGGGCATGATTGCCTGGATGTTGAAGAAATGGGTGGGGATTTCGCTCTCCGGGAGCATGTACTTTTTCTGTCTCATGACTGTAATTGTTAAATTGTTATTAATACTATTATTGTTTATTGTCTTATCCGGTGCGCAAAAAAAGGCCTGCTGTAAGTCAGCAGGCCTTTTCTATACTTATAACTACGGCAAAGCGACTTACAGGATTGAGCTGTAAGTGCGCCACCAGTTATTGTTGTTCTTTCTCATTCTTTTGCAAAGATGGAGAATTGAAATTTAAAAAACAAGAAGTTTCTTAATTTTTTTTAAATGCAGCAGGCCTGGATGTATGCATTGATTGCGGTGCTCACGAACAGAAGGACGATGATGGCAGCCACAATGATGCCGATAACCTTGGTGCGCTTGAGCCACTTCTTGTTGCTCCAGCCGATGGTTTGGAACATGCTCCAGAAACCGTGCTCCAGGTGCAGGAACAGGGCGATGAACCAGATAATATACAGAGCCAGGATCCACCACTTGCTGAATGTTGCCATGAGAAGGGTGTACGGATTGTCCTCATAATTGCCGATGCCGAACATTTCCGGCAGCTGCATCTTGGCCCAGAAGTGGGTAAGGTGGAAGGCCAGCAGACCCAGTACCAGGATGCCCAGGATGGCCATGTTCTTGGCGCTCCAGCTGTCGTTCTTTGCCTTGGAGGCCACCTCATAACGCTTGATACCGCCACGCTTGATGTAGTTCTCTACGGTGAGCCAGATACCATAAACGATGTGGAGGATAAAGCCCAGGGCCAGGATGGGAACCATGATGCTGATGAAACCCGTGGACATGAAGTCGCAGCCCAGTTTGAACAGGCCGTCTCCTGCCGAGAACAGCGCATCGTCGGCAGCAACTGCGCCGAACTTACCGCTGAAACTGTCCAGGACGGAGAAGAAATTAATGGTACCGTGAAGGAGCAGGAAGATAACGAGGAAAGCACCGGTGATGCTCTGAATGAACTTCTTGCCGATAGAGGAGGTTAGGAAATTAGCCATTATTGTTGTTCAGTTAATTGTCTAAGTATGCAAATATAGGAATCTTTCTTGGAAGTTTCCCAATATTTCGATACTTTTGTTACAGAATAAAACATCCATTATGTATAAACGCGTACTTTTGAAATTAAGCGGCGAGAGCCTGGGCGGGCCTGCCGGAAAGGGACTGGATACGGCATGGCTGGAGCGCTATGCAAAAGAGATTGCAGCAGCCGTGAAGGCTGGCCTTCAGGTGGCCATCGTCAATGGCGGCGGTAACATCTTCCGCGGCCTGCAGGGTGCCAGCAAGGGTTTCGACCGGGTGGACGGAGATAAGATGGGCATGCTGGCCACGGTGATCAACTCCCTGGCCCTTTCCATGTTCATTAAGGAGGAAGGCGTTGAAGCGCAGGTGTTTACCGCTACGCCCATGGAACCTGTTGCCAAGTATTACATGCGGGACGATGCAGTGAAGCTGCTGGAGCGCGGGGGCGTGGCCCTCATCGCCGGCGGCACCGGCAACCCCTTCTTCACTACGGACTCCGGTGCAGCCCTGCGCGCTTTGGAAATCGGCGCCGATGCCCTCCTCAAAGGTACCCGCGTGGACGGCGTTTATACGGCCGATCCGGAAAAGGATCCCTCGGCCGTAAAGTACGACGAGCTTTCCTTTGACGAAGCCATCTCCAAGCACCTCAAGGTGATGGACCAGACCGCCTATGCCCTCTGCAGCGACGGAAAGATGCCCATCATCGTCTTTGACATGAACCAGAGCGGCAACCTCACCAAGCTGCTTTCCGGCGAGAAAGTGGGCACGCTCGTGCATCCGTAAATCCATCAGAAGCATTCAGTTATGAAGAAAATCCTCCTCACTTGCCTGTGCCTGGCAGCCGCGCTGGTGGCCAGTGCGCAGAGCCGGATCGTTACGGACAGCCTGTTCAGCGCCAAGCTGAACTGCGTCCAGAAGTATAATGTGTACCTGCCCGACGGGTACGATGCCGCCAGGGAATACCCGGTGGTGTATCTGCTGCACGGATTGTACGGCCGGTATTCAGACTGGATGCGTCAGGGCAATATGAAAGCCGTAGTGGATCCCCTGATGGCCAACGGGGAGGCCTGCCAGATGGTCATTATAATGCCCAATGCCGGAGACTTTGACGTACACCATTATCAGAACGGATATTTCAATATGCCGGACTGGCCGTACGAAGACTTCTTCTTCCAGGAATTCCTGCCCGCGGTGGAGCACAAGTACAACTGCGGCGGCAGCAAGGGCCGGCGGGCCGTAATGGGCCTTTCCATGGGCGGCGGCGGCAGCATAGTCTATGCTCAGCGCCATCCGGACCTCTTCTCCAGCTCTTACGGAATGAGCGCCTGGCTGGACAACAAACACCGGGAGGTGCGCGGTTCGGATATCCCCGGCAGCAAGCTGGCCATAACGGACCAGTCGGTGCGAGAGCATTCGGCCCTGGACTTCGTGGACAAGGCCGACGAGGCCACCATCGGAGAGCTCAGAACCGTGAAATGGTTCCTGGACTGCGGAGACGACGACAACCTGATGCCCCTGTCGGTGGAACTGCAGCAGAAGATGCGCTCGGCCGGCGTCCCGTGCGAGCTCCGCGTCCGCGACGGTGCCCACACCTGGGAGTACTGGCACACGGCCCTTTACACGGCCCTTCCCTTCGCCAGCCGCAATTTCCAACAGTAGCTGCCGGGGCAGACTCCCGCTTGTTCCCTGAGACCGTTGAACAGAATCGACTAAAAATCAATCACTTACGCAAATCCGCCTGGAATTATAAGCCGGGCGGATTTGCATAATCGGCCGATAATCAATCGTTTCCATTCGACGGCCAAAATAGAGGGGTCGTCCTGTCCACCTCTTTTTTTATCTTAAGGTGCAAGAATTTGGCTATTTGCTCTCCCATTACATCCATATGCCTGCGGAGAAGGAGAAATAATTCATACCGCCGCGACGGAGTCCAGGAAAGGAAGTCGTGAATATCTTCCAGATGCGCCTCTTCCAGCAGGATCCGGCTCATAGTGGCAAAAGGTTTGTCGGTTTTTCCCAGGAAGGATTCATTAATGTCGTACTCACTGCCGGTTGTAGAATGTGCGGCCGTAAGGAGCGCCCCGTAGCTGCCATCAAACAGTTCCAATACTCCGGAATAGTCTATGACATTGTATGTGCTTACAATATAGTCTGTCAATTGCTGACTTTCCTTTCTGTTCAGTTTGCTGAACATTCTCTGTAACATGGCATAATTGAGAGGGTTACCCTTCTCATATTGCGACTTCACTTCTTTGACGGCCCTTTGCAGAGGCAGGCGGGCTCTCCGGAGAACCAGTTTCTCTGAGAACGGATGGTCACTTTCTGCATATGCCAGGAAATTCCAGCGGTACTCCTCGGCCTTGGCAACCAACTGTCTCTCTACCGGATTGTTGGCGATGTAGATGATGTTAGACCGCGCTTTCTTTGCCCCACTTTTCACTGCCCTGCCATAAGGGCTTTCCAGCAGAGGGCCGCTCAACCCGCAACGTTTGTTATACTGCTGGGAGAACCGGGTGTTGAATTCCCATTTGAAATCCTTTCGCTGATTCCTCGTCCGGGATGATATGGCGTCGTGGACATGATCCGGCATCAGGCATATTTCCCATACCCGGATACCATATTTCCTCGCCAGGATACAATACAGGGTAAAGTACTCCAGATAATCACTATAGGAATAGAACAAGACACCGTTATCAGCGGTCCTTTGATAACAGTGGGTGAGTATGTCTCTGGCGAAATCCCGACTCTTCATTGCGTGCAAATGATTAGTTTGGGCCGATAGGGTTGCCCGCTACAAATGTCGGTTTTTTTATCCGAAAAAAAGAAGAAGAAACGTTTACTTTTACCGAAAAACGGAAAAAGCTCAGAATTAATCACTTACGTTAATCCGCCTAAGAGAATAATACGGGCGGATTTGCATAATCTTCCGATAATCAATCGCTTCCATTCAACGGATAAAACCCGGGACGAAGCCAGGCTAGTCCACCATCACCAGAACGGCAGAGGGATGGGAGAAATGGAGGGAGACGATGGGTTCCGTGGTACGGTTGAGGGTGGCTTTCCACCAGGCGTCGAAGACTACATCGTCCAAGGGCCACTGAAGGCCCTGAGAAGTAATACGTAAAGAATTATCAGCAGTGAAAATGGATATCCTGCGGCCTTCTCCCAGATGGAGGTCGCAGGAATCTGTTATAGCAAAGGCGGTTCCATAGTCGGACACGGCCGATACCCGCCGATCGCCCAGATTAAAGAGACGCGTATACTCCATCAGAAGGCCCAGATTGCCGATGGTATGGTCTTCCCGAAGGCCGGTGGCGCCCAGGATGGTGATGTCCGTGGCTTCCGGGTAATGCTCCAGCACATAGCGCATGGCCTTGGTCTGGTCGTTGAATTCCTGCTCTTCCACTTTGACCACCAGCGAAGCATATTGTTCTCGCAAAGAGACCGGAAGGGAATCCATGTCGCCGATTACCACCGCAGGCCGGGCCGATGGATTGTGCGCAAGGAGTTTCTCAAGCGCACCGTCGCAGCACACAACCGCATCGGCCGAATCCAGCAAAAACAGCGGATACGGCTCCGTGGGGAAAGCCCCGTTACACAGAATGACGATGTTATTCATCTTCCTTGGGAGCGGCTTTGGCGATTTCGGCTTTGGACGTGCCCTGGGTGGCCTTATAAGATTCCGGATTACGGAAGCCCAGCAGGAAGGACTTCACGTCCATACGCTTCTTGCCGGCGAGCTGCAGGTCTGTAATGGCAATGGCACCGTCGGCCGTTGCAATGGCAAAATACGTCTTGCCGTCGGAAAGAACGGTTCCGGGTGCGGCGTGCAGGTCTGTGCGCATTTCACCGAAGTAAACCTTAAGCTGCATTCCGGAAGGGGACTCGCTTCCCGCAGCATCGGCATTATTATTCGCGGAGGGAAGCGAGTTCCCTTCCGGAATCAGTTCAGTGTAGGCGCAGGGATACGGCGACAGGCCACGGATAAGGTTGTAGACATGCTTGGTGGTATCGTCCCAATCTATATGTTGCAGTTCTCGGGTAAGCTTGGGGGCCGGATGGAGCAGCTCGGAACCCTGGATGAAACTTCTCTGCACACGCAGCTCCACATTGTCCTGCACCAGGCCTTCCACCGTTTCCAGCACCAGCTGCGAACCCAGCTCCATGAGCTTGTCGTGCAGGGTTCCGGCCGTATCCGTGGGTTCTACACGACATTCCGAACGGAGGATAATTCCGCCCGTATCAATCTTCTTGTCAATCATGAAGGTGGTAACACCGGTAATGTTTTCCCCATTAATCACGGCCCAGTTGATGGGGGCGGCACCGCGGTACTGCGGCAGCAGGGCGGCGTGCAGGTTGAAGGTGCCGCGTTTGGGCATGCCCCACACCGCCTCCGGCAGCATCCGGAAGCCCACCACCACAAACAGATCGGCCTTCCAGGAGGACAGATCCATCAGGAACTGTTCGTCCCTGAGTTTCTCCGGCTGCAGCAACGGCAGGCCTTTCTCCACAGCGTATTTCTTAACAGCGCTCTCGTTCATCTTGAGCCCGCGGCCTGACGGTTTGTCGGGGACGGTAACCACGCCCACCACTTTGTAGCCATTCCGGATGAGGGCATCCAGCGGACCCACGGAGAATTCCGGAGTGCCCATATAGACAATTCTGGTTTTTCTGAACATACGGAAGAATTTACTCTTGACCCGGCGGAAACCGCTCTTGAACAGGTCCACATTAATGATGCTGGAGTCCTGAATTGCCTTTATCGTAAGGAACGTCCCGATGGGCGCCAGCACAAAGGCCGATGCAAATTTGCCGATAAAGGCCGATGTGGCACCGTTGTTTGCCAGACGCTCGCCCATGATATCCACCACCCAGTACAGGATGAAGAACAGCATGGAAATAACCGCCGGCGTACCCAAACCGCCCTTTTTGATAATGGCGCCGATGGGCGCGCCGATAAAGAACAGCAGCAGGCAGGCCAGCGCCTGGGCGAATTTCTTCCAGATTTCCACATCGGTCCGGTAGATGAGACGGATGTAGTCGTGTGACTCCATCATCTGGTTACGGGCTATCTGCTCATATGAGGCGGCATCCCTCTGGGCATTCTCAAAAGCGGTGCGCTTTTCCCGGGGTGTTTTCCATTGGGAGTCTCCAAGCGGCTCCATAACGCCTTTTTCTTCCTTTTCCCGCCAGGTGGAATCCAGCTGACGGCGGTAATCCAGTCCGGTGGAATGGAGGAATTGATAGACACGCTTCCTAATACCCTCTTCATTCAGGCGGGACAGGGAGTCCCTGCCTTGGCGCAAGTCTTTGAGCTGCATGGACCTCACCTGCTCGCCGAAACGGGCCGAATCGGACTGATGATAGGAGTAGTTTTCCAGCGGAATCACCAGTTCCTGCCGACGGAAATGAATGCGTCGCATGGCCAGGGTGGTGTCCTGATACCGGCGGGTATTCTCTTCCTGGTAGTTGGTACCGTTGAACAGTTGGAAGGTGAGATAATCCTTGGATTTGGACATCTTCAGGAGGCCGCTGTCGGCCACCGAGAGCCGCGTATTGCCCCTTTCGGCCGAATGGTCGTACACCTGGATGTTGTACATCATCCCGGTCTTCTTGTCCCGCCTGTCCACCCGAAGGATATACCCGTCAATGCCGTCGTAGAATGTTCCGGTGGGGATTTTGATCTCACTCTTGGTACGACCTATGTCGTCCCGCATGGTGTAGATCTGGTTGATGGAATAAGGGACCAGGCGGTCTCCCACAAAGTAGGCGCCAATCGTTATCAGAAGGCCCACCGCAAACATGGGAGCCAGCACACGGGCCAGGGAAATGCCGGAAGCCTTGATGGCTGTGAGCTCGAAGTTCTCTCCCATGCCACCCAAAGTCATCATGGAAGACAGCAGGGTAGCAAGCGGCAAGGCAAGCGGCAAGGTCTGGATACTGCCCCACATGAGGAATTCCATGATAACCCGGAATTCCAGGCCCTTTCCCACCAGCTCGTCTATATACAGCCACAGAAACTGCATGGCCAGGATAAATACCACAATGAGCAGGATCGCAAAGAACGGTCCCACAAACGATTTAAGTATAAACCTGTCCAGACGTTTCATCTATCTCACATGCTGACGCCGCCACACAAGGCTAACGCCCACTTTTTTTATGCTATTGCAATTTCAACCAATTTGTCAAGGGCGGCGGGAAGGCCTTCCAGAAGGCGTCCGCCGGCGGTTGCCAGGCCGGGCTGGCCGCCACCGCCGCCCTGGATGAACTTGGCCGCCTCGCGGATATCCTTTCCGGCATTGCGGCCCTTGGCCACCAGGTCGTTGGAATACATGAGCACCAGGTTGGGCTTGCCGTCATAGGCATAAGCACCGGCCAGCACCAGGTTGGTAGTTTTCTTCTGCAACAACAGGGCCACATTGCGGACGATGGCCGGATCCACGGAAGAATCGAAGCGGACCACCTTTACACCGTTCATCTCTTCGGCACGGGCCTCCAGCTTTTCGGCCAGGGCTGCAGCCTTCTCATTGGCCACGGCCTCCAGCTGCTTGCGGGCCTCGGCATTCTCGGCCACCAGCTTTTCAATGGCGCCCTGCAGGTCCGGAGCGTTGTTCATGAGGTTCTTAAGGCCCCGCAGGAGGTCTTCCATGTGATGGACGCTTTCCACGGCCTGAGCGCCCGTAACGGCCTCAATACGGCGTACGCCGGCAGCCACGGCGCTTTCCGACACAATCTTGAACAGGCCGATGGTACCCGTGCTGGAAGTGTGCGTACCGCCGCAGAGCTCCACAGAGTCACCAAAGCGGACCACCCTTACTACATCACCGTATTTCTCGCCGAAGAGGGCCATGGCGCCCATGGCCTTGGCTTCGGCCATGCTGGCGTCGCGCTTCTCGCAGAGCGGGAAGTCCGAACGGATGAGCTGGTTCACGCGGATTTCCACGTTGCGCAGCTCCTCGTCGCTCATCTTCTGGAAGTGGGAGAAGTCAAAGCGGAAATAGTCCGGTCCCACGAAGGAACCTTTCTGCTCCACATGGGTGCCCAGGACAACGCGAAGGGCCTGATGCAGCAGGTGCGTGGCGGTATGGTTGTTCTGGATGTGACGGCGGCGGACATTGTCCACCACCAGGGTAAAGGTCTGGGTGCTTCGGGAAGGAAGCCTTTCGGCCAGGTGAATGGTGAGATTGTTCTCCTTCACCGTGTTCAGAATCTGGATCCGCTCACCGTTTTCGCCCTCAATATAGCCGGTGTCGCCCACCTGGCCACCCATTTCGGCATAGAACGGCGTGTGGTCGAAGACCAGCTGGAACAGTTCCTTGTTCTTCTGCTTTACGGTGCGCTGCTTGAGCAGACGGGCACCTTCCGTTCGAAGGGTGTCATAGCCTTCAAAGACCACATCGGCCTCGCTGAAGACCATCCAGTCGCCGAATTCGTTGGCGGTGGCGCTGCGGGCGCGCTCCTTCTGCTTCTGGAGCTCCACATTGAAGCTTTCCAGGTCCACCTTGTAGCCTTTTTCGGCCGCTATAAGCTCTGTAAGGTCGATGGGGAAGCCGTAGGTGTCGTACAGTACGAAGGCATCCACACCGGAGACCATCTTGGTGGCGGCATTCTTGTTCATGTTGTCCTCCAGCATGCGGATACCGCGGTCCAGGGTGCGCAAGAAAGCGTTTTCTTCCTCCTTGATCACGTTCTGGATGAGCGGCTGCTGGGCCTTGAGTTCCGGATAGGCATCTCCCATATCGGCCACCAGCTGAGGGATCAGGCGGCACAGGAAGGGCTCCGTGAAGCCCAGGAAGGTGTAGCCGTAACGGACGGCACGGCGAAGGATGCGGCGGATCACATAACCGGCCTTCACGTTGGAGGGCAGCTGACCGTCGGCGATGGAGAAGGCAATGGCACGGACGTGGTCGGCAATAACGCGCATGGCCACTTCCACGTTGCCACCCTCGGCATACTTGTGCCCGGAGAATTCCTCCACCCTGCCGATGAGGCCGCTGAAGACATCGGTCTCATAATTGGACTTTTTGCCCTGCAGGATCATGCAGAGACGTTCGAAGCCCATACCGGTGTCAATGTTCTTGGCGGGCAGCGGCTCCAGGTGGCCGTCGGCCTTGCGCTCGAACTGCATGAACACCAGGTTCCAGATTTCAATGACCTCGTCGTTGTCCGTATTCACCAGCTCCCGGCCGGGGATTTTGGCAATCTCCTCGTCGCTGCGGAGGTCAATATGGATCTCGCTGCAGGGGCCGCAGGGGCCGGTATCGCCCATTTCCCAGAAATTGTCGTGCTTGTTGCCGGTGAGCACGTGGTCTGCGGGAAGGTGCTTGAGCCAGGCCGACTGGGCTTCGGTATCCAGGGTGGTCCCGTCTTCCTCGCTGCCTTCAAAGACCGTGGCGTACAGCTTGGTCTTGTCAATCTTGTACACCTCCGTGAGCAGCTCCCAGGCCCAGTCGATGGCTTCTTTCTTGAAGTAGTCGCCAAAGCTCCAGTTGCCCAGCATCTCGAACATGGTGTGGTGACGGCCGTCGTGGCCCACCGCCTCCAGGTCGTTGTGCTTACCGCTCACCCTCAGGCACTTCTGGCTGTCGGCCGCGCGGGGGAACTTGGGAGCGCTGTTGCCCAGGAAAATGTCCTTGAACTGGTTCATGCCGGCGTTGGTGAACATGAGCGTAGGGTCGTTCTTGATGACCATGGGCGCGGAAGGCACCACGGTGTGTCCCTTGGATGCGAAGAAGTCCAGATACTTCTGGCGAATTTCTTTTGCTGTCATATAGTTAATATCCTAATATTCATTATAGCCTACAAAGATAAGCATTTTTTGGGGAATGGTGAAATAGAGCCCGGTTCGGGAATTTTGCGTATATTTGCAGTCCATGTCAAGGATCAGGCAATATATTCTCAATCCGGAAACCCTTATGGCGGAGCTCAAGGAAGAGCCCCGCTACTGGGGCTGGAAGATCCTGGCCGTAGTGGTTTCCGGGATTCTGCTGTTCCTGTTCTACATGTGGTTTTACGTGAATGTGCTGGGGCTGGACCTGCCCAAAACTTCCATTCTAAAGCGACAGAATGCCGATTGGAGCTCCCGCATAGACCGCCTCTCCCAGCAGCTGGACCAGCAGGATGAAAGGCTGGCCATGCTGGAAATCCGGGACGACCGCATTTACCGTTCCGTCTATGGCCTGGACGAGATTCCGCAGGCGGTGCGCCAGGCGGGCCTTGGCGGAGCCAACCGCTATGCAGACCTGGAAGGAACGGCCCTGCATTACATTGTAAAGCGGGTGGATGTGATGGAAAAACGGGCCTATATCCAGTCCAAGTCCTTTGACGACGTGGCCGCCGTACAGCGCACGGCCGGCGATATGGCCGCCCACATCCCCGCCATCTCCCCCATCAACACAGACCCCACCACCTACCGGATGTCCAGCCCCTTCGGCTACCGGGCAGACCCCATCCTGGGCATCAGCAAACGGCACACCGGCATGGACTTCGCCTGCGACCCGGGCAATCCCATCTACGCGGTTGGCGACGGCACGGTTATCAAGGCCGCCCATGAAGGAAAGGGCTATGGCAACCATATAGAGATCGACCATGGCTTCGGCTATGTGTCCCGCTATGCGCACATGTCCCGGATAGATGTGGAAGAGGGGCAGAAGGTTTCGCGGGGAGACTGCATCGGCCTCACCGGCCGGAGCGGCCGCGTCACCGGTCCCCACCTGCACTATGAGATCATCTACCGCAAGGATTACGTGAATCCGGCCCTTTACATGGACCTGGACATCCCGTCCAAGGATTATATGGAAATGGTCCGTAAACCTGAGGGCAAATGAAAAAGGGCAGTCGCATAAGGAGGTTCCTGGGCGGATTGCTCCGCTATCTGGTGGCAACGGTTTCGCTGTCCATCGTCTTCTACATTGTCTTCGCCCTGTTCTTCTCCACGGAGGAGGAACGCCGGCTGGAACGGGAGAACCGCCTTTATCGGCAGCTCTACGGGAACCTTACCCAAAAAGAGGCGCTCATTGCCGATGTGGTGGACGGGCTCATGGAAAAGGACGAAGCTATTTACAGAGAGCTGTTTGAGACGGACGCTCCGTCCATGGACGCTGTTTCCGCCGTTGATATGATTCCCGGAAGCGACTCACTTTCAGAGAGTTTCTATCTTTCATCGGCCGCCTCCACGGCAGAGAGCCTCATGCTCATGGCCGGCAACGTGGACGACAATTTCCGGGAGATCTTCCGCCTGCTGGAACAGCGGGACAGCATCCCGCCGCTTTCCCTGCCGCTTCAGGGCATGTCCTATGTTCAGACCGGCGCCTCGGTGGGTCTCAAGCACAACCCCATCCACAAACTGGAGATGCAGCACGAGGGCATTGACCTCATTGCGCCCCAGGGCGAACCCGTCTATGCTGCGGCCGACGGTGTGGTAACCCAGGAAATCCATTCCCGCAAGGGCCTGGGGAACATTGTGGAAATCAGCCATAAGAACGGCTATTCCACCCGCTACTGCCTGCTGGGAGAAATCTCGGTTTCCAAAGGCCGCACCGTAAAGCGGGGCCAGAAGATTGGCACAATAGGAATCTCCATAACTTCTCCCACCGCCCATTTACACTACGAGGTCCTCCACCGCGGAACGGTTTTGGACCCCGTAAATTATCTCTTTGCCTCTGTTACACCGGACGAATACGCCAAGATGCTCTATATGTCCGTCCGGACCAGCCAATCGATGGATTAGACTATGAACCGTACGGAGCTTTTACCAGACCGGCCGGGCATTCCGCCCATGGCCCAGTTGCCGGAGCCGGAGACCCTAGATGTCCCCGCCCTGGCGCGTGCCTGTGCCGCCGGCGATATAGACCTCATCTGCGTACTGGGGCCTACGGCTTCGGGAAAAACCCGCTATGCCGTTCAATTGGCAAAGGCCCTGGCCGGTATGGGGGAAGAGGTATTTCCCTCCGCTGAAAAGAAGGCCGATGCTTCGGGAAATACCTCTTCCCCCATAAAAGCCGAAATCCTGTCGGCCGATTCCCGGCAGGTGTATGCGGGCATGGACATAGGTACTGGAAAGGACCTTTGCGAATACGGAGACGTACCTTATCACCTTATTGACATTGTTCCGGCGGGGAGCAAATTCAACATTTACCAGTATCAGGCGGCATTTGCCAAAGCGTATGCCGATGTCCGCTCCCGGGGCTGTATTCCCATCCTCTGCGGGGGTAGCGGCCTTTATATTGAAGCGGTTACAAGGGCCTACAAATTTGAAAAGGAGAATGGCCTGCCGGCGGAGCAGCTGCCGTCCAAAGTGTATTATATCGGCACACTGGTGAGCCGGGAGGAACGGGTGGCCCGTATAGACCGGCGCCTGGAGGAACGCCTGCAGGAAGGTCTGGTGGAGGAGATTCGGGGGCTGCTGGAAACGGTCCCGGCGCAGGACCTTATCTATTACGGCCTTGAGTACAAGTTTGTAACGCAGTACGTCCTGGGAGAACTCTCCTACGAGGACATGCAGATTGCCCTGGGCAACGCCATCCATCAGTTTGCCAAACGCCAGATGACCTGGTTCCGCGGCATGGAACGCGACGGC